>DATFBY010000024.1:0-73870 GCA_035253585.1 Gemmatimonadaceae bacterium
GCCTTCATGCGGCGAACCTTGCCCTTCCCCGTGACGGAGAAGCGCTTCTTCGCGCCCTTGTGCGTCTTCATCTTCGGCATTGCATCGCCTCGCTATTTCGGCGTGAGAATCATCGTCATCGACTTGCCTTCCATCTTCGGCTCGCTCTCGATCTTCGCGACGTCGGCGAGATCGGCGGCGACCCGGTCGACCACGGCCTTCCCCAGCTCGGGATGCGCGATCTGCCGCCCGCGGAACATGAGGGTCACCTTCACCTTGTTTCCTTCCCCGAGGAAGCGGCGTGCGTGACGCGTCTTCGTCTGGAAGTCGTGCTCATCGATCCCCGGCCGGTATTTCACTTCTTTGAGGTGAATCACGTGCTGCTTTTTCTTGGCCTGCCGGGCCATCTTGGCCTGTTCGAACTTGAACTTGCCGTAGTCCATGATGCGGACGACCGGCGGGCGAGCCATTGGAGCGACCTCGACCAGGTCCAAACCCTGCGCCTCAGCGGCGGCCAGTGCCGCGTCCAGATCGAGAATTCCCATCTGTGATCCGTCCGGCGCGATCACGCGCAGCGGGCTGATACGGATCTGTCGATTCACGCGAATGCGCTTCGTGGCGTCTGTCTGAATTGCCAGTGCTCCCCCGATGTAAGAAACGAAAAATCGCGGACCCATCTCCGGAGTCCGCGATGAACGACAACACCACCCGCGTCGGGCGGGCGTGCGTTTCGATCTGAACTCCTACAGCACACGAGGCACTCGCATCGCGGCCGGAGGGTGAGGACGACGGCTGTCGCCCTGCTTAGCTCATTGTAAGAACCAAAGTTAGGCGGCGCCGGGACTGTGGTCAATGCCTTACGTGCTCAACCCGCTGAAATACGCGGGGTTACTCCCAAGTGCGGCGGCCGGTTACTTCGCTGTTTTTAGCCGGTTACTCCCGCCGGTTACGGCGCTAGTGCGTGGGTTTTCCCGTCCCAAACCAGCGTGCCCCAAGACACGCTCGCATCGTGCTCGAAGCAGACCGCCCACCCCTCCTCCACCGCTTGTCGAAGAATCCGGCGCTTGCTCTCCAGAGTGACCAGCGGCTCCACGTCGTAGCCCATGATCCACGGGAGAGGGAGATGCGCGGACGTCGGCACCACGTCGGCAAGGAACAGCAGCTCGTTGCCGCCGGCCCCGATGAGCACACTCTGATGGTGCGGGACGTGACCTGGCGACGTGATCACTCGAATTCCCCGCACGATCTCGCGATCACCGTCCACCAGATCGAATAGCCCGGCCTCATGCAGGGGCACGAAATTTCGAGGGAAGTAGCTCCCCGACGTGCGCTCGTTGGTGTGCGTAGCGAACCGATATTCACCGCGCTGCACGACGTACCTGGCGCGCGGAAAGCTCGGACGTACGGCGCCACCGGCGTCCACGAAGGTGTTGCCACCCGCGTGATCGAAGTGAAGGTGCGTGTTGATGACCAGCGCGACATCCTCGAGCGAGTGGCCGGCCGCGCGAACTCCGTCCTCGAGCTTGGTTCGCCCATCGGCGCCGGCGTTCTCAATGGCGTAGATGTCGTGGAACTTGGCGTCCTCCTTGTTCCCCGCCCCGCTGTCGATCAACACCAGACCGATGTCGTGCTCCACCAGCAGACATCGCATGCACATCGAGATACGATTTCGGTCGTCGGCGGGCATGCGTCGTTGCCAAAGCGTCTTGGGAACGACGCCGAACATCGCTCCGCCGTCCAACTTGATCGCGCCGGTTTGAATGGCATGGACGCGCCACGGGCCGACCTGCCGTGTTTCGACCAACGGCGAGCCATCGCTCACGCCGTCGTGTCCTTGTCGATGGGCGTAGGGAGTCCGCTTCTCTTGCGGCGACGACGACGCCGGCCGATCGACGAGGCCATGAGCCGCTCGAGGTCGGCCCAACGCTCGCACGCGTGCGATCGGGCCTCGGCCAGAAGCCGCAGGAATACCTGGGCGGTGGCTGTCGCGTCGCCGCCAGCGCGGTGCCGGTTGCGAATCTCGACACCGTAGTGAAAGGCGAGCGAATCCAGTCGACGGCTGCGCAGCTGCGGGAGGACGCGGCGCGCGAGCCGGACGGTACACAGCCGTCTCCCCTGCAGCCGCCGCCCACTCGCGCGCGTCACCTCGGCCGACAGAAACCGCCAGTCGAACATCGCGTTGTGCGCCACGAACACGTGACCTTCAAGCACGGCGATCACTTGATCGCAGATGTCCCGAAAGGTTGGTGCGTGCCGGACCATCTCCCAACTGATGTTAGTGAGCCGAGTGATCATGGGCGGAATGGGACGCTCGGGGTTTACGAGCGTCTCGAATCGATCGACGGTTTGTCCGTCGCGCACCACGATCGCGGCGACCTCGGTGATGCGGTCACCCGTCCACGGCCGGCCGCCCGTCGTCTCCACGTCGACCACCACGTACGAGAGTCGAGACAGCGAGTCAGGGTCTTCCTGCGGCGCAATGACGAGCGGCTCGAGCAGAGTGTGAACGTCGAGGGCAAGCTCGGCCGTCAGCAACCAGCGGCCGCTGTCGTCGCGCCCGATGCGCGGATGGCCGGCGAACAGCGCCGCCGCCATCTGCTCCGCGACGCGCGCCGGGGCACCGGGCATCTGACAGACGTATTCGATGAGCGGGACGGCATCTGCCGGGCCTGATTCGAGAAACGTCAACGCACGCTGCGTGAGCAGCGTCTCAACCGGACGCGCCCTTATCCCACCAATCGTTCCGCCGCCCACTGTCACGCTCACTTCCCTGCCTCACTCACTCCCACGGGTCGTCTCGAACCAACGGGAGCGTCATGCAGCGGGGCCCGCCGCCTCCGCGCACGAGCTCGGCGCCCTCGAAGGTGATCACCGCTCGATCGCCCTCCTGAATCCGCTCTTGGCCGGTGAGAAAATTGACGGCGGTGATCGTCTTGAACCCCATCTTTTCCATCTCGCCCAGGGTCGCTTCATTGCGCGCGTAGGAAAGGACGACACCCGGACGGACCGCGGTGAAGTTGCACCCCGACGCCCACTGCTCGCGCTCCTGTACGATGCGCCGTTCGCCGCCGCAGAAGATCGGCTCCATCGGTGCGCTCACCGCCTGGAGCGCGGCGAAGATGTTCGGCATCTCGCGCATCTGGCTTTGACCTTGGCGGCGGTAGAGGATTGCCAGCCGCTCCGGCCCGACGAAGTGCGGCGGATAGACGACGCAAAGGTCCCGATCTACCTGCGTGAAGATCATGTCGAGGTGAATGGCGGTGTTCTCCTTCGGCATGACGACGACGATGACATCGGTGATCGAAGTTTCCGCGAACAGGTTGTCGGTGAGGTTGTCGATCGCCGCCGGGCTCGATCGCTCGCTGAAGCCTAACAACAAGGTGTCGGAGCGCAGCGGATGGACATCCCCGCCTTCCAGCGTGTAGTTGTGCCGGCGCTCGGCTGAGCCGTCGTAAAGGATCCCGCTGTTGCTGAGCAGTGGGTGATGGAGGAAGAGCGTCTTCATGATCAGCTCCTCCGACCACCGGACGGCGAACCGCATCGAGCCGATCATGACGTGCTCGCCGATGACCATCGCCGTGTCGCGGGTGAAGAACAGGTTCGGAAGCGGGGGCAGCGCGTAGCCGTGCTCGTTCAGCGTCTTGGCCAGGGGCCCGGGCGCCTCCTCGTGTCCTTCCACCAACATGCGTACGAGCTCGGCGGGCGTTCGTTGCTCGATCTCCCGAGCCACTGGGCCCGAGCGAACGATGTCCATGGTCTCCTGGATGAGGAGCTGGCGGACCTCGTCGCAGGCCGCGATCTCGCCCAGGAGATCGGTCACCTGATGGACCTTGGAGAAGCGCTCTACGATGGCCAGGAAGCGCCGGTGCTCACGCTGGGCGTTCTCGGCGTCGATGATGTCGTCGTAGAGGAAGTCCTCGCGCGTGGACGGGGTGACGGCGAGGAGCTCGGGACCGGGGGTATGGACGAGGACGTCGCGGAGTCGACCGATCTCCGAGGTGACGCGGACTGACATACCCGAAGATAAGCCACAACCCCCCGTAGAGTGAAGCGCGGCTGGCAAATACGGGCGTGGGCGTTTACCTTGTGAAGAAATTCACAAGAACAGCGCCTCCCTTGAAGCGCATCGCCGATTCGACTGTCCGCCGCCTGTCCCTCTATCTCCGGTTCCTCGAAGAATTCGAGGCCCGAGGGCTAGCCACGATCTCGAGCGACGAGCTCGCGGCACGCGGCGGGACGACGTCGGCGCAGGTACGAAAGGACCTCTCCTTCTTCGGCTCCTTCGGGAAGCGAGGACTGGGCTACTCGGTCCCCGAGCTTGCTGGCCGGCTACGCGAGATCCTCGGTCTCGAGCGCGAATGGCGCATCGTGATCATTGGCGCCGGCAAGATCGGTGGGGCGCTGGCGCAGTATCGTGGCTTCCGCCAGCGCGGCTTCAAGATCGTCGCCGTCTACGACGTGAACACCCAGATCGTCGGCAAGAAGATAGACGGGTTCGTCGTGCGTCATCTCGATGATATCGAGAAAGATTCCGCCTCGGACCACCCCGACATCGCCGTGCTGGCGGTGCCCGCGCCGGCGGCGCAGCAGGTGGCGGAGCGCGTAGTGAGCGCGGGAATTCGCGCGATCATGAACTTCGCGCCCGTGCAGCTTCAGGTTCCGGAGAGTGTCGCGGTGAAGACGGTGAACATGGCGATGGAGCTCGAAGGACTCTCGTTCGCGCTGACGAATCGGGATTAGGCGGGACTCGGCCATCGGGACTCGGGACTCGGCCATCAATCGAAGCGACTGCCATCGGCCATCCGCCATCGGCCATCCGGAACCGCGGGTTCGGAAGTCGTTGGTCGTGTCGCTGCCGAGTGCCGAGGGCCGGGTCCCGATGGCCGAGTTCTGTTACTTCGCCCGTAGAAGTCGAACGAACTCCTCCGGCGTCAGCACCTCCGGCCTCGCCGTTGGATCGATTCCGGCCCGCTTCAGAATTTCGTCAGCCTGGGCTGCGTCCACCTCCCATAGTTCTCGCAGTACGCGCTTCATCTGCTTGCGGCGCATCCCGAACGCTGCCTGCACGAGCGAGCGGAACGCCGCTTCCTCGTTAGGCGCGACCAGCGGAGCATCGAGCGGCGTCAGGCGGATCACTGCCGATTCGACCTTTGGCGGCGGCTGAAAGGCGCCCGGCGCGACACGAAAGAGGAGCTCCGATCGCGCCAACGACTGGACGTTTACCGATAGAGCGCCGTACTCGGCCGAGCCAGGCGCGGCGGCGATCCGCTCGGCGACTTCCCGCTGAACGAGAAAGACTGCCTGACGAGGGCGCGGGCGCTCGAGCGCGCGGAAGAGAATGGGCGTCGTGATGTAGTACGGCACGTTCCCGACCAGCACGTAGTCGTCGCCGGCCAATGCGCCCAGATCGGTCTCCAGGACATCGCCCTCGACGATCGTCAGGCGCCGGTCCGCGGCGTAGCGCGCTCGCAGTGTCGACGCCAACGCGCGATCGATCTCGATGGCGATCACGCGGGCCGCGCGCGTGAGAAGCTGCTCCGTAAGGGCGCCCCGGCCCGGGCCGATCTCGACAACCGTGTCGGATGCCGATAGCCCAGCCGCGTCGGCGATCCGCGCCAAGATGCGCGGATCGCTCAAAAAGTGTTGGCCGAACCGCTTCCGAACGGGAGGGTGCCGAGGGCGCTCACTCACCGCGAGCGGTCAGCTCTTGAGCACGACCAGCGTGAGATCGTCGCGCTGCGGCGCCGCCGCCGTGTGGTCGTTGAGTGCGAGCAGTACGGCTTCGAGAATCGCGCCTGGATGCTCACGGCGGTGCTCGCGCGCGACGTCGAGAACTCGCTGCTCTCCCAGTCGGATGCCGAAACGATTGCGCGCATCGCTCACGCCGTCGGTGAACAGAAGCACGACGTCTTCCCCGCTCTTCCACAAGCGCGTCATCGCCGACGGAGGGTGCTCGACCATGCCTAACGGCGGATCGAGCGCGGCAAGCCGGTCGATCTCCCCCGATCCCGTTATGACGTACGCGTGCGGATGTCCGGTGTTGGCGTAGCGCAGCGTCCCCGCTTTGCGATCGATGATGGCGTAAAAGGTCGAGATGAACATCTCGGTGGTCGCCAGCTCCTCGCGGAGCGTCGCCAACAGCGCCGCCAGCATCTCGGCGGGGTCGCTGGCCGTCTGCGCGTGGATGGCCGACGCGCTCAGCGCCAATGCCATGATGAGCGCCGCTCGATACCCGTGGCTCGAGACGTCACCGATCATGACGCCGCTGCGCCCGGCACCGAGCCGGAATAGGTTGTAGAAATCTCCACCAACGCTCTCGGCCGGCACGACTCGCGCCGCGACTTGCGCTTCCGGCGCAACGATCTGAGTGCGCGGGAGGAGCTTCATCTGGAGATCGTGCGCCAGCTCGAGCTCGCGCAGGAGACGCTGTTGGTTGAGCGAGCTACGCACGAGCCGCGCGTTCTGGATGGCCGTCCCGATCTGTGTCGCAATGGCGGTGATCAACTTCTGATCGCCCGCGGTGAATGGCTGCTCGCTTCGCCGATCGGAGAGATTGACGACGCCCAGCGGCTCGGGCTCCTCGTTAGGCTTGGTCCACATGATCGGCACCGAGAGCATGGCGCCGCGCCGGATCGCGGCTTCCTGCGGACAGTTCTCGATGCTGTCGTCGGCGATCACCGCACGCCGCTCCCTGAAGACGCGCGCCGACACGCTGCAGCGATCATCGAGGGCGATCGGCGGCACTTCGAGCGGACTCGCGCCGATCGTCGCCAGCGTCTGCAATGTGTCGGTCACGCGATCGTGCGCCAGGATCGATCCGCGGCGAGCGCCCACGGTTTCCGAGATCTCTCGCAGAATTGTCGCCGCTGCCTCCTCGAGTAAGACGGTGCGGCCCAGGATCTCGGTGATCGTGTAAAGGAGATTGATCTCCTCGTAGCGCTCGGCCAGCTCGTTGGCCGCGTGCTCGACCTCGAGCTCGGACTGGAGATATTGAGTGACGACAGGGAGGAGGAAGCGGAGAAAACCTTCGAGGGATTGCTCGGTCTCGTCGCAGGGTCCGAGCGCGAGCCACGCTCGCTGAGGGCCGGGGATCGGTGCGACGCGTACTGGCCCGGCCGGCGATTCGACAGTGGTTGGCGGTCCGCTGGAAAGTGGAGGGACCCACGCCGAGTCCATTCGAGGAGAGGGAGTCGGATCGAGCCGCACCGGGCCCGCATCCGTCAGCATCCACACGATGGCCGGGCACCGCGTCGCGTCGCGAAACGCACCGAGGACGTCCAGCAGCTCAGTCATGACGATGGAGCGTCATGCGAACGACGTTGCCGCCGTTGGTAAACGCTTCGACATGGTCCATGAGCCGCGACATCAGGAAGAGACCGCGGCCATCTTCGCGCTCGATGTGCTCGGCGTCGGTGGGATCGATCAGGCAGGTCTCGAGATCGAACCCCTCTCCTTCATCGCGAACCTCGAGCATGATGCGATCGGCGTCGAGCTCGACGCGGACGTGCACGCGCTTGGCGGAGTCTTCTTTATTGCCGCGCAGGATCGCGTTGGACAGCGCTTCGGTGAGCGCGACCGGTACGTTCAGCGAGCAATAGCGCGAGTCGTAGCGCAGCTCCTCGCACTGCCGCGCGACCAATTCCACGACCCGCTCGATGTATGCGACATCGCTCGGAATGGCGAGCTGCAACGCCATGCGTAGGCCGTCGAGCCTCGGCTCGGCATCATGGCCTACGCGATGGTGAGGAACACGCGGCGAGCGCGCCGCAGTCACGGCTCCCCGCCCAGTGCGCACGACTCCGCTGCGTTCGGCCGTGTGGTGGCGGCCAAGCGCATCAGAAGGTCTCGAGTGCGCGTTCTCGTGTATCGGCGATCTGAAACAGAGTGTCGAGCTTGGTGAGCTCGAACAGCGTCTTGAGATCGTCGTTCAGGTTGGCGAGACGAAGCTCCCCGCCCTGTTCCCGGATCTTCTTGGAAAGCGAGACGAGAACACCCAACCCCGAGCTGTCGATGTAGCCCGTCTGACTGAAGTCGATGAGGAATTTCCGTTCGCCGCGCTCGAGCTCGTCCAGCACTTTCTGCTTGAGCTCCTGCCGGTTTCCGACGATCAGCTGACCTTCGACGTCTACCACGACTACATCTCCCTGCTTCTTGATTGTAAAGCTCATGTCTCCGCCTCTTTCCGGGCTGCTGAGGTGAGCACGTCACCGCGTGGACTGAAGTGCGGTGATTGCCGCCACGTTAATGATGTCATCGCTCGACGCGCCGCGCGAGAGATCGCTGCACGGTCGCGCCAATCCCTGCACGATCGGACCGACGGCATGGGCGTGCGCCAGCCGCTCGACGAGCTTGTAGGCAATGTTGCCCGCATCGAGCGACGGAAATATGAGCACGTTTGCGCGTCCAGCTACCCTGCTGCCCCGTGCCTTTCGATCGGCCACATGGGCGATCAGCGCCGCGTCCCCCTGCAATTCTCCATCCACGAGCAGGTCCGGGGCATCGCTTCGCAGGAGATCGATCGCCTCTCGCACTACGCTCACCGAGCTACCCTCGGCGCTCCCCTTCGTGCTGAACGAGAGCATTGCGACGCGAGGAGCATCGCCAACAATCCTCGCGCGGTCGGCGGCGGCGGCGAGCGCGATGTCCGCCAGCTGTCGTGCGGTGGGATACGGAATCACGGCGCAGTCGGCGAAGGTAATGACTTCGGGCCCATCGTCTCGAAATGCTGGGACGACCATGTAGAACGCGCTCGAGACGGTGGTCACGCCAGGCGCCGTGCCGACAGTCCATAACGCAGCTCGGATGACCTCGCCCGTTGTGTGCACGGCACCAGCGACGCAACCGTCCGCCTCCTCCAGAGCGACGAGTCCGTCGGCGAAGTAGAGTGGTGTCGCCGCCAGCTTTCGAGCGCCGTCTTCGCTCAACCCTTTCGCTGCGCGTCGCGCGAGGAGATGGGCCACGACGCGCTCGTAGCGCGGATCGCTCGCGGGATCGCGTACGAGAAGGGGCTCGAGGATGCCCTCCGCTTCGATGGCTTTCACCGCCGCAATCGTCCGCTCGTCGTCGCTTTCGGGGAAAACGAGCCGCCGGTGACTGGACCTGGCTCGTTCGCGTATCGACGCGAGAAAGCTCACCGCTTTCGCTGCCCAAATTTCTCGTCGAGCGCCTTCTTCACGACGGGGTGTACCAGATCGGCCGTCTCGCCTCGGAAGCGCGCCACTTCACGCACGAGACTCGCGCTCACGTAGGTGAGATCGATCGACGGTACCATGAACAGCGTTTCGACGTCTCCATCCAAGTGGCGGTTCATGAGCGCCATTTGATACTCGTACTCGAAGTCGCTGACCGCGCGGAGACCTCGGATCAGAATCGTCGCGCCGACTTCACGAGCGAAGTCGACCAGCAGCCCATCGAACTGGCGGACATCGACGCGTTTATCGTCGCCGATCGTCGCCCGAATGAACGTCAGCCGCTCGTCGACGGTGAAGAGCGGCTGCTTCGCGATATTCGTGGCGACGGCGACCACGAGTCGGTCGACGAAGGAGAGACTGCGCTGGATGAGATCTTCGTGGCCGCGCGTGATCGGATCGAAGCTGCCCGCGTAGATTGCCGTGCGCATCACTGGGCTCGGTAAAAGGTGATGGCCGTGTCGCCGTAGCGCCGCGTGTCGCCGCCGGCCGGCACGGCTTCGCGGCTGGCGTGCTCGATCCCCAGGATGGCCGCGAACGGCGTCGCCTGCCAGCGCTCCACGATGCGTTCGGCCAGGCCTAGACCATAGGGCGGATCGGCGAATGCGACGTCGTAAGCGCCGACGTCGAGCGCTTCGACGAACCGAATCGCATCGCCGCGATGCACGGTGGCATCGTCCCCTGCTCCGAGCACCTCGATGTTCTTCCGAAGGGCCACCAGGCTACGCTGATTCAGCTCCACGAAATCGGCGTGCGCCGCGCCGCGCGACAGCGCCTCCAACCCCAGCGCGCCCGAGCCTGCGAAGAGGTCGAGTACGTTCGCGCCAGGGATGTCGAGTTGGACGATGCTCATCCACGCCTCGCGAACGCGGTCGGCGGTGGGACGGACGCGCTCGTCGCGCGGTGCGGCGATCGTGCGGCCCCGCCACCGTCCGGCGACGATGCGCACGTGCTCAGTGGCGAATGTCCGCCAGCTTGGCGACCAGACGACGCTCGCCGTTCCAGTCGTCTCGCTCGAGACGGAACGCGACGTCGTACGGCAGCGCTGGATCGAGCTCGGTGGCCAGCGCGCCCATTCCCCATCCCATCGCCTCGAGCTCGGCGCCATCCTGGATGAGGCGAAGCTTCAGATGGCCCTGACCCACGACGCGTGCGGGATACGCCAGACGCACACCACGTGCGGCAATCACCGGCGTCGCATTGCCGGCGCCGTACGGCTCGAAGTGACGCAGCAGACTTTCGAGATCGAACGAGACTTCGCGAAGCGGGAGCTCGAGGTCGACTCGAATCTCCGGAATGAGATCGTCCGCTGAAAGGCGCGACCGTGCGACCTCATTGAAGCGGCGAGCGAAATCCTCGATGCGATCGGGCGCAATGGTGACGCCGGCCGCCGAGCGATGGCCGCCGTAGCGAAGGAGTACGTCGCGGCATTCGCTCAGGCCACCGTGTAGATCGAATGCGGCGATCGAGCGGCCCGAGCCTTTCCCTTGATTGCCATCGAGGGCGATGAGGACGACGGGACGGTTGATCTCCTCGACCAGCCGCGACGCGACGATACCGATCACCCCCGGGTGCCAACCAAGTGCGGCCAGTACGACGCCGTACGTCTTGTCGAGGTCGATCGATTCCAGCATCCGCGAGGCATCGACCAATGTCTCGCGATCGACACGCTGCCGGCGCTGATTGAGCTCCTCGAGCTCGCGGGCGATGACGTTCGCTTCATGCTCGTCCTCGCTCATGAGGAGCTGGACCCCGCGCAGTGCATGACCCAACCGGCCGGCCGCGTTGAGTCGAGGCGCGAGCACGAATCCGACTCGGCCCGCGGACAGGGGCCGCCCCTCCAGTCCCGTGGCGCGAATGAGAGCCCGGAGGCCGATGTTCGTCGTCTCCGCCATCAAGCGAAGCCCGTACCGCGCGAAGACCCGATTCTCCCCGCGCAGCGGCGCGACGTCGGCGATCGTCGCCAGCGCCACGAGGTCGAGCATCCGGTAAACCACATCGTCGCGTCCGCCTAACGAGCGTGTGAGCGCCAGGGCAAGCTTGAAGGCGATGCCCACCGCCGCCAGATCCTTGTCGGGATATTCGCAGTCGCGGCGCTTGGGGTTGAGCACCGCCAAACAGTCCGGAAGGGGGCCACCGGGGATGTGGTGATCGGTAATGATGACGTCGATCCCCGCCGCGCATGCGGCCGCCACTGCATCTCGCGCGCTCGTCCCGCAGTCGCACGTGAGCAGCACCTTCGCCCCCGCGTTGACGGCGGCGTTGACACCCGCCATCGACAGATCGTAGCCGTCCTCCAGACGTCGAGGGATGAACGGCTCAGCGCGGCCGCCCAGCGCGCGGATGGCGCGCAACAGCAGCGTCGTGGAGCAGATGCCGTCGACGTCATAGTCGCCGTGGACGATCACCAGCTCCTGATCCCCGATGGCTCTCGTCAGGCGCTCGACCGCCCGCGCGAGGTCGTGCATGTGCGCGGGGTCGTGGAGCTGCTCGAGACGCGGCCGCAGGTATCGTTTGGCCGGCTCGACCGCCGTGAACCCGCGCTGTACCAGGAGTCGACAGATCGACTGTGGTAGGTGGAGCTCGGCGGCGAGTGCGGCGACGGCCGAGGGATCGGGAGTCGGCGGCGCAACCCATCGTGCTACGGGACGAGCTCGTGCAACGGAGGCGGTCACGCGAGAAAACTACCGGAGGCGTGGTGACGCGACAAGCGCGGCGACGCGCTGTCGGATCACGCCGACGCGTAGAGCAGAACGCCGCACCCCTCGCAGACGTCGATCGAGCGTCCGCCCGCAATCACGTTGCGTCGCTGGAGCGGGATCGCCGTGTTGCAATTTCCGCAGGCATTGTTGCGCAGCGCGACGATCGCGTCACGCACGCCACGTCCGCGAATGCGATCGTATTTCGAAAGGGTCGGGCGTGGCACCCTGGCCGCCGTGGTTTCGCGCTTGGCACGCGCTCCACTGATCTCGGCTTCGAGCGCACTCTGCTCTTCGGCCAGCTGACCCCGCGCGTCTTTCTGTCGTTCGTCGCTCTCCGTGAGCTCGAGCTCCTGAAGCTGCAGACCGGTGCGCAGGTCTTGGAGGCGATTCGTAAGGCTGTGGAGGTCGCTCTCTTCTTGCGCGAGCACCTTGCGCGTCAGTTCGATCTGCGACATCGCGGCCGCCGCCTCTCGCGGTTTCCTCACCGCGTCGAGCGCCGCGAGATTCTTCTCCTGAAGCTGCTTGTGATCTTGCACCTTCGATGCGAGCTCGCGCTGTCGCTTCTCTTCGGCGGCGAGCGCGTCTCTGCTCTTACTGATTGCGTCGATGAGCTTCTGTCGCTCACGATCCAATTGGTCGACGCGTGCGGCGAGCTCGCGCCCGCGTTTTTCCAGGTCGGCCACGGTTCGGTCTTCAGCTTGCAGCGCCAAGAGCGCCTCGAGATCAGGATGCACTGTTCAACCTCATGATTTTCGTCTCTGCCTCGTTCCTTTGACGCGGATCACGCCGAGCTCCTTCAGCGAACGGTTCAACTTCATCTTCTCGCTGATGAGCGCGTTCTTTTGCGCGTCATCGGCCAACATCAGGACATCGTCGATCTCCGCAAGTCGCTCCTCGATCGATGTCCCGCGGATGCGCGCCACGCCATCGCGCAGCGCACTGTCGATGTCGAATCCTTCGCCCATCTGACGCTCCTGCATTTCCACCAGGAGCGCGGCCGCGGCATCTGACAGTCCGGTGGGGTCGAGGACGTCGTCGGATTCCGACTCCAACAACAGCGAGTAGATCTCGCGACTCAGCGGATCGGTGAGGTCGTCGGCACCGATCTGCTCGGCGATCCCTTCCACGCGGCTGCGCTCGTGCACGAGCACCCAGATGATCTCGCGCTCGTAGCGCGTACCGGCGGGAATCTCGGTGCGTCGATCACCCCGGCGCCGATCGCGAGTGCGGTGCGGCACCGGATCGAGCTCAGGCTCCCCACCCCGCCGCACCGCCGTCTTCGAATCGACTTCGCGCTCGAGAAGCGCCTTGCTGACGCCGGCCACTTCACTGGTGCGCGTGAGATACATGTCGCGTGTCAATGCGTCGGTCGTGGCGCGGATCGTCGGCAGCAGCCGATCGAGCGCCCGGCGCTTCCGCTGAAGGTCGCCAAACCATCCGGCGCGCTCGAGCAGCTGAAGCTTTCGCTCGAAGACGTCGATCGCCTTGCCCAACTGCGAGAGGAGCTGGTCGCTCCCGTGCTTGTCGACAAAACTGTCAGGGTCCTCGCCTTCCGGTAGCGTCACGACCTGCACCGCCATCCCGTGACGCAAGAGCTCATCCCCAGCGCGGAACGTCGCTTTGAGGCCGGCACGATCGCTGTCGTACAACAGGTAGGCGTTCTTCGTGTATCGTCGAAGGATCGCCGCCTGCGCCTCGGTGAGCGCCGTGCCTAACGGGGCAACGACAGCCTCTACGCCGTGCGACACCAGCCGCACGACATCGAAGTATCCTTCGACCACCAGTACGCGGTCCTCGCGCCGAATCGCATGCTTGGCCCAATTCAGCCCATACAACATTCGGGCCTTGGAGAACGTCGGTGACTCGGCGGAGTTGAGATATTTTGGCTCGCCAGGGCCCAGCAGGCGGCCTCCGAAACCGACATGATGGCCGGCGGGATCCTGAATCGGAAAAATCAACCGATTTCGGAAACGTGAGCGAAGCTCCTCGGAATCCTCGCGACGAAGCAGAAGCCCGCTTTCCAGCAATCGCTCGTCACTGAATCCAATCGCGTTGAGGTGCGTCCGAAGCGCTTCGGGATCGCGTGGCGCAAAGCCAAGTCCAAACTGATCCGCCACCTCGCGCGTAACGCGTCGAAGCGACAGATAGTTTCGCGCCTCCTCGCCCAGATCCTCGCCCCACAGCATGGCGCGAAAATATTCCGCTGCCGACGCATTCACCTCCCACAGGGGCTCACGCGGATCCGGCCCTTCTCGACGAGTGTTGACCTCCGGGACATCGATGCCGACGCGCGCGGCCACCTGTCGCACCGCGGTCGGCCAATCCATGCCGAGTCGGCGCTGCAGGAAGGTGAAGACGTCGCCACCTTCGTGGCAGACGAAGCAGTAGTAGATCCCTTTCCTCGGCGATACCGAGAAATTCCGATGAGTGCCCTGATGGAACGGACAGGGTCCGCGGAAATCGGTTCCCGTGCGCTTGAGGTTGACGTGCTCGCCGATGATCGCGACGATGTCGGCGCTCTCGCGCACGCGCTCGACGATCTCATCGGGGATCATCGTCAGGCGAGCTCGGCCACAGTCACGCCGGCGCCTCCCTCGTTCCAGGCACCCAGGCGGTACGCACGAACGCGGCTATCGCCGCGCAGGAGCTCGGCGACGCGCTCGCGCAAAGCACCCGTCCCCTTTCCGTGAATGATTCGCAGCATCCGCATGTCGGCACGTACGGCGGAATCGAGCGCGTGCATGAGACTCCGCTCCATTTCCTCGACGCGCAGCCCGCGCAGGTCGATCTCGCTCGGCGCTTCCACCTCCGGAAGATCGCCACGGAGCCCGACGGGCGTCACCTCCTCCACCGTCCGCCGTCGCGTCCGTGTCAGCGTGGCTGTCGGCACGGTCACCTTCAGGGCACCAACTGCGACGACGGCTTGATCGTCGCGCAGCTCGATCACGTTTCCGACGCGCCCACCGAGCGATGCGACCTCGACGCTGTCGCCGACGGTGACGGCTCCGTCCGTTCGCTCCTCGGTCTCGGGGGGCGTTTCACGTTCGGCGAGGCGCTCCAGCTCTTCGCCGTGCTCGCCGACCAGCGCTTCGACGCGTCGCCGCGCCTCGCGAATCTCCTCCTCCGAAAGCTGCGCCGACTCGCGCAGCGATCGAATCGTCTTCTCTACCTCAGCCCGCGCCTGGAGAAGATATTCACGCGCTTCCTGGCGCGAGCGCCGCTCGAGCGATCGCTCTGCTTCCCGAGTGCGGCGCTCACGGCTATCGAGCTTCTCCAGGCGTGAGTGCAGGTGCTCGCGGCTTTCATCGAGCTGCTTCTCACGCTCGCTGAGCTCCGCGTCTTTCCGCTCGAGGTCAGCCAGCAGCGCGGCGACATCTCGCTCGCCGCGCGGCAGCCGCTCTTCGGCCCGCGCGAGAACTGCTTGGTCGAGTCCGAGCCGGCGTGCAATGCTGAGGCCGTATGAGCGCCCTGGAATCCCTTTGATCAGCCGATAGGTCGGCGCGAGCTGCTGTTCGTCGAATTGCAGCGAAGCGTTGACGACGGCGGGATTCTCGGTGGCCAGCAGCTTGAGCGCGCCGAGATGCGTCGTGGCAACCGTGAGAGCACCTCGACGCGTGAGCTCATCGAGTATGGCGCCGCCGAGCGCGGCTCCCTCGGATGGGTCGGTTCCCGAGCCGAGCTCGTCGATGAGCACGAGCGAGCGATCGGTCGCCCGATCGAGAATCTCGCCGAGATTCCTGAGGTGGGCGCTGAAGGTGGAAAGGCTGGCGGCGATCGACTGTTCGTCGCCGATGTCCGCGAAGAAGTCGTCGAAGATGGCTACACGACTTTCGGGGCCGATCGTCGCTGGAACGCCAGACTGCACGAGCGCCGAGATGAGGCCCAGCGCCTTGAGCAGCACGGTTTTCCCTCCGGTGTTCGGTCCGGAAAGGAGCAGCGTTCGCTCGTCTGCCGACATCTCGAGGTCGAACGGGATGACCGTGCCGCCTTGCGCCAGCAGCAGCGGATGTCGGCCGCGAACGATGGCAAATCCCTCGTCAGGCATGACCAGGGTGGCGGGCGCGCATGCGTGCGCCTCGGCAAAACGAGCGCGCGCATGGAGGGAATCTAGCTCGACCAGTGAGTCGAGGGTGCTGGTCAGCTCGCTGTGATGGGGACGCAACTCGTCAGTGAGCGTCGCCAGAATGCGCAGCACCTCGTCGGCCTCTTCGGCCTCCAGCTCACGGATGCGATTTCCCATTTCGATGGCGGCCGGCGGCTCGACGAAGAGCGTAGCGCGTGTCGACGATTCGTCATGCACTATGCCGCCGACGCTGCTTCTTGCTTCGCGACGAATCGGGATGACGTATCGCCCGTTTCGCACGGTGACGGACATGTCGGCGACCTGCTGATTTGGATCGAGCTTTCGCATCAGACGCTCGAGCAGTTGCACCAGCTCCGACTCGGCGCCTCGTAGCTCGCGTCGGATTCGCCGAAGCGTCGGCGAGGCTTCGTCGCGTACGGTCCCGTCGGTGTCGATCGATCGCTCGATCGCCGACTCTTGCCCGCGCACGACGACGAGCCGATCTATCAGCGGCTCGAGCACCCCGGTAGCGACACTCCGTCGCTTCTCGGCCGTCAGCGCCTCGCGAGTGAGACGCGACGATCGCAGTAGAAGCGCGACACCTAAAAGCTCTTCTCCGCGAAGAACGCTCCCGACCAGACGGAGTCGCTCGAGCGCCGAGCCGATGTCGGGGATCGGCTCCGGAGACCATGCGTCCTCGCCGGTGATCAGAGCGCGCAGGGCCGCGACGCGCGCGTGCTCCCTCTCGATCCACGGGCGGTCGCCGGTCGGACTCAAGGACCGTACGCGCTCTGCGCCGGCATTTGAGGCGGCGCGCTCGGCAACGAGCGCCAGCACGCGGGGAAGCTCGAGAACGCTGAGCGCGTGCGCGTTCATCGCGCCTGACGCGAAGGCCCGAACGGGAGCAGTAGCGCTCTCGTTCGGGCCTGTGCGTGAATCCGGGAAGACACGGTCAAACCTGCCTGCTCAGCTCCTCGCGCGCGATGCGGTTGATCGTCGCACCCTCGGCGCGTCCCTTGAAGCGCGGCATCACGGCGCCCATGACCGCGCCAATGTTGCCCGCGCCAGATCCGATCGCCTGGCGCACGGCGTCACGGATCTCGTCATCGCTCACGTTCGCCGGCAAGTACTGCTCGAGCGCCGCAATCTCGGCGTTCTCCTTGGCGACGAGATCGCTGCGTCCGCCCTTCTCGTACATCTCGACGGACTCGCGCCGCCGCTTGATGCCACGGCGCAGCACGTCGCGCACGTCATCATCGGTAAGCTCGCGCATCAGCTCGATGCGCCGGTTCTTCGTATCGGAGAGAATGGTTCCGAGAAGAAGAATCGCCGCTTTGTCCTGCGCCTTCCGAGCGGCGTTGAGATCGTTCTGCAGACGAGTGGCCAGCTCTGACACTTAAACCGGACGGGGACGGCGGTTCTTGCGACGCGCCGCGTTCTCCTTGCGCTTCCGGCGCTCGCTCGGCTTCTCGTAGTGGCGATGCTTGCGAAGATCAGAGAGAATCCCCGCCTTCTCGCACTTTTTCTTGAAGCGCTTGAGCGCACGCTCGAAGTTTTCGTCGTCGTGGATGATGACTTCCGACAAGAGTGAGTGTCCCCCCTTCGTGGCGCTTGTACGCCGGTTAAGTGTGTAGAATTTGGAAAGTTAGGGCGAGCACGAGTTGAGTGTCAAGCGAACGCGATGCTTAACCCGGCGGCCAACTCATCTTGCGCCCGCCGAGCAGGTGTAAATGAATGTGGAATACCGTTTGTCCGGCATTCGCTTGCGTGTTGATGACTGTTCGGTAGCCGGAATCGTCAACGCCTTCGTCGCGTGCGATCTCGGCGGCGAGCAGCGCCAGTCGACCGACCATTGCCGCATCTTTCGCGGTGTTGAGCGACTCCACGTGCTCCCGTGGAATCACCAATACGTGCACCGGCGCCTGTGGATTGATGTCGCGGAACGCCACGCACTCCGCCGTTTCCTTCACGAGCTTCGCGGGGACTTCACCGCGCACAATGCGACAGAAGAGACAGGTTTCAGCCATTTCGGTTCTCCACGGTTGCGTCGAGCGCGGCACGAATCGCGCCGCATGCGACGATTGCGGCCGTCTCGAAGCGGAGCGTGAGCGGTGCTAGTCGGAGCGGCGTGAAGCCGGCCGAGAGCAGTGTGGCACGTTCGAAGTCTTCCACCCCGCCCTCCGGACCGACAGCGATGGTGACGGGCGATTCCACGGTCGACGCCTGGAGCAAGTCGCCCGACGCGTCGAGCAAGTAGCGCGTGGCTGCCGGCGCAGCTGCTGCGGCTCGCTCGACACTCGCCTCGGGATACAACGTGGGAAGCCATGCGCCACCGGATTGCGTGAGCGCCGCGATCATGCGCGCGCGAACTTTCTGCAGAAACGCTACGCCTTCGCCTCGAGGCGACACGCTACGCGAGCGACGCCACATCACCGGGCGCCAGCTGGTGATGCCGAGCTCGGTGGCTTTCTCGGCAAGCCAGAGCATCCGCTCGCGGTCCGCGATTGGGACCAGCAGGTGGATCTCGGGGAGCGGATCGACGTGCCGCACGTCATCGAGCTCCACCAGCGCCTGATGCTTCGACAACCTCACCAGTTTGCCGGCGCCAATCGCGCCGGCGCCATCGGTGAGGCGGACGCGCTCGCCTAACGAGACACGCCGGACGCGCGCGTGATGCGCTTCTCCTTCACCCAGCGTGGCGACGCGACCGGGCTCGAGCGCATCGTCGCTGAAGAAGGTTGCTAAGCCGGCGTCATCACCGTGCTCCACCATTCTCCTTCCGCGTCCTCGTCCAGAAGGCGCCAGCCACTAGCCTGGAAAGAATCGAGCATCGTCCCGCGCTCCGACGACAACATTCCGCTGAGTATCGCGCGGCCGTCCGGCGCGAGCGACGCACGCATGGTCGGCTCGAGCTGGAGCAGCACAGGAGCGATGATATTGGCGACAATTACGCGTACCGGAGCCACGAGCGGAAGAAGGTCAGCGGCGTCGCCCAGCAGGACGTGAACGCGGCCAGCGACGTCGTTGAGCGCAATGTTCGCTTCCGCATTTCCGATGGCATCAGGATCGGACTCGATGGCGGCAACGCGGGCCGCTCCTAGCCGAACGGCGGCGATCGAGAGCACCGCGCTGCCGGCACCGAGGTCGGCGACAAAGTCTCCCTCTCGTATCACGCCGTGCATGAGGCGCAGACATCCCCGAGTGGTGGGATGCTCACCGGTGCCAAATGCCATCGCCGGCTCGATCAGCACCGCATGCGCAGGATCGGCGACCTCGTCGCGGCGCCAGGGCGGCGCGATGGTGATGTGCCCGACGCGCTGCACGGACACCTGCGGCACCCAGCGGCCGGCCCAATCGACCTCGCCTAACGAGGTGGTGTCGAGGGTCGCATCGTCGGCAAGCGTCTGCGCTAGGGCGCGGACTTTGGTGAGATCGACGTCGGACCCGACGATGGTGGAAATGCCATCGATCTCCTCCTGAACGCCGGCCGCGCCCGACTCGATCAACGCGGCCGCGAGAAGATCACGCCACTCGGGGTTCGTCACGCGCAGCCGGACCGCGATCCACTCCACGCGCCGCGCTCGTCAGGCGTCGTCAGGCGCCGAACGCTTCCTTCATGCGAGACCAGAAGCCCTTGGGCTGGCCGGCCGGGACCTCGGTCTGCACCTCCGACAGGCGCTTGACCAGCGTCTCCTCTTCCGGTGTCAGCTTCTGCGGCGTCCAGAGCTGCACCTTGATGTGAAGGTCGCCGCTTCCCTTCCCGTTCACCACCGGAAGCCCACGGCCGCGCAGATGGAAGACCTGGCCGCTCTGCGTGCCTGGTGGAATGCGCAGCGATACGGAGCCTGAAACCGCAGGCGCCTCGACATCCGCGCCAAGCACGAGCTGAGGGTACGCAACAAGCACCGCGGTGAAGAGATCGGCGCCCTCGCGCTCGAAGCGGGGATCTTCCTCGACCTCGAACACGACGAGGATGTCGCCGCGCGGACCACCCAACGGGCCCACACTCCCGGCGCCACGAAGCGTCATGTACTGACCGGTGGCCACTCCAGCGGGCACGTTCACCGGAACCGTGCGCTCCACACGCACGCGTCCCTCGCCCTTGCACTTCTTGCACGGCTGCTCGACCACCTTCCCCTGCCCCGCGCACGTGGGACACGGCGCCACGCTCACGAACTGGCCGAAGAACGAGCGCTGCGCACGACGCACCTCTCCACTCCCCTGACATGTCGGACACCGGCGAGGAGATGTTCCAGGCTCGGCCCCCGATGCCTCACAGCGGTCGCACGGATCGAGCAGACGGATCGTGAACCGCTTCTCCACGCCGGTCGCTACCTCGGCCAGCGTCAAGGGAATGGTGACCTTTACATCGGCACCGGTGCGCGGCCCGCCGCGGCCGCGTCCCGAAAGCATTTCCTCGAGCCCGCCGAAGCCGCCAAAGTCGCGCATGAAGATGCTGAGCGCTTCCGCGAGATCGACGTGATGGAATCCGCCGGCGCCGGCGCCGCGCAAACCCGCCTCGCCAAACCGGTCGTACATAGAGCGCTTCTGCGGATCGCGGAGAACGTCGTATGCCTCCGTGATCTCCTTGAAGCGTTCCTCGGCTTCCTTCGATCCGTTGTTGCGATCGGGATGGAAGCGCATCGCCAGCTTGCGATACGCCTTCTTGATCTCGTCGTCGGACGCGGTGCGCTCGACGCCAAGGACAGTGTACAGATCCGCCATGCCTAACGAAGAAAAGTCAGTCGAGAAGCTCGGTGATGAGCCGCGAGGTGTGCGTGACGAGCGAAATTACTTTGTCGTACGGCATGCGCGTAGGCCCAATGACGCCGATCACGCCGCCGAGCGTCCCGGCGCGGTACTCGGCAGTGACCACGGTAAAGTCGGAGAAGGTGCGATCGTCGTGCTCGTTGCCGATGGTGATGGTGATGCCGGCGTTCGCGCTCCGCTGCCGCAGCAGCTGACCGATCGCGTCGGGCTTGTCGGCGATCGCGAGAAGCTGACGCATCTTCTCGCCGGACGCGAACTCGGGCTGCTCGGCCAGCAATGATGTTTGGCCGAGTACGACGTGCCCTTCGCGCAGCGGCTGGGAGACGTCGAAAATCGTCTCCCCCTCCTGGATGAAGATGTTCAGAAGCTCACGCGTTTCCGAGTCGGCATCGGCGTCGCGAAGCCGCGCCGGAAGCGATTGCCGAATCTGCCGCAGCGAAAGCCCGCCCAACCGTTCGTTCAACACCAGGGTGACCGCCGCCAACGCCTTTTCGGCGATCTCGCCCGGGACTTCGACGAAGATCGTTCGTGCAACACCGCCCTCGATCTTGAGGACGAGAAGCAGCCGCTCGGCGGACAATCGGAGGAGCTCGAGGCGCTCGAGAACCGAATCTTCGAGTCGGGGGCCGAGCGCCACGCCAAGCTCCTGGGTCAGCACACCCAACATTTGCGCCGCCCGGCGTAAAATCGCTTCGATCGTGGTGTTGCCGGAGTCGAGCTCCATGCGCAGCTGCTGGCGCGCTGTCGAATCGACCGGCGATAGACGCATCAGCTCGTCGACGTAGACCCGGTAGGCCTTGTCGGTGGGCACGCGACCGGCGGAGGTATGGGGGTGATACAGAAACCCCTTTTCCTCGAGGTCGCTCATCGTGTTGCGAATGGTTGCCGGCGAGACGCCAAGCCCGAAACGCCGCGAAATGGTACGTGAGCCGGCCGGCTCGGCCGTCTCCACGTACGATTGGATCACGGCTTCTAGGATGCGCCGCTCGCGTTCCGAGAGCTGTGGATACGCCATAAGTCCAAATCTAGTAACGACTTCCGACCACTGTCAAGTCGACCGCGAGGGCATCGAGGCGGAGCCAACCAACCGGAGTTAGGCGAAGCCGACCGCCTTCCTGAGTCGCCCACCCGGCGTCGCGCCAAGGTGCGGTACGTTCTTTCTCGGGGTCGGTCAGAACCAACCCTTCGCTCGTTCTCAGTCCGAGATACACACGCTCGGCCGCCCGGTTCTCTGAATTCAGGACCTCCTCGCCCTCGACCGGGTCACGCCCGCGGCCGAGTGCTGCCACCCAGGCCGTGTACGCCGAGAGGTTCCAACGGCGGCGCTCGCCATCGAACGCGTGCGCAGACGGCCCAAATCCCTCATAGGGCGCGCGCGCCCAGTACGCGGAATTGTGCCGGGACCGACGGCCAGGACGAGCGAAATTCGATACCTCGTAGTGCTCGTACCCCGCGGCGGTGAGCCGCTCGTGCGCAAGAAGAAATTCGCTCTCGTAGCGCTCTTCGGGCGCCTCAGCCACGGCTCCCCGCGCGCTCCAGCGACCGAGCGGCGTGCGAGGCTCGACGGTCAAACCGTACAGGGAGATGTGGTCGGGCTCGAGCGCGATCGTGGCTTCGAGGTCGCGCGACCAGTCGCGGGAGAGTGCGTCGGGAAGCGCAAAGATCAGATCGAGCGAGACGTTTTCGAGGCCCGCTTCACGGAGTGCGCCGACCGCGGCCGCGATCGCTCCGCTCGAGTGTGTGCGATGCATCCAGCCGAGTGATGCCGCGTCGAAGCTCTGAGCGCCTAACGAGACGCGGTTCACGCCGGCGTGCTTCCACGCCGACGCGGCGGCGAGCGTCACATCCTCCGGATTGGCCTCGATCGTGACTTCGGCGTCGGGCGCGAAGGTCACGCGACGGAGCAGCAGCTCCAAGGTGCGCGAGATGCCCTCTGGTCCGAGCCGAGAGGGAGTGCCGCCGCCGAGATAGATCGTTTCGAGCGGAGCCGTCGCGCGCTCGAAGCGCATCGAGAGCTCCAGATCGAGTGCCCCGAGAAATTCCTCCACCGGCACGACTCGGCGAACCGCGATTGCGAAATCGCAATACGAGCAGCGCCGTGCGCAGAAGGGTACGTGGACGTAGACGTGACGAGAGCCCATGTCGAATTCTAGCGCGGTGCCTGACCGTCGTCCGGCTTTATTCTCACGCGACGCGGTTGGAGCCATTCGTGAATTCTTCGAAAGAGAATTCGACGGCTCGCGTTCTGTCCGAGTGCGAGTCGAACGAGCTGGATCGGCAAACGCGGCAGCCAGAACGGCGAATAAAAGAGGAGTCCTTCCCGCCAGGATCCAGTGAGACCGGCCTTCACGCCGTCCCATCGACCCTTGGCTGCCATCGCCAGGATGAGCTGCACATTGATGCTGTGCAGTCGCCCGATCGTGTACTGGTGCACCCACCAGCGCGGACCGAAGATCGCTTCCGTCGATGCCACACGACGAACGACTTGAATCTGATCGGTGAACTTCGACGTCGAATACTTCCCGCGTCCGGTGATGGACTGATTGTGAAACCGGTACTGATAGCCCGCCCGATGACCAACCCAGGCGATGTCCCACGCCGCCGCGACGCGGTGCCACAGATCGGCCTCACCCGAGTGATTGACTCTGGTATCGAAGACGCCGGCCGTATCGAGGGCCGCGCGTCGAATCGCCACGGAGCTGGGGCCGCCGATCGTGTTGCCGACCGCGACGCCTTTCAGCAAGTAGTCGCGCCCGGTCATCACGAGGTCGGGGCGGCCGTCCATCTCGACTCGGAAGATGAGCGAATCGTTCTCGTCAATGCCGTCGTAGTGCGTTGCCACCAGTCCGACGGAGGGATGCGCTCGAAATAGGCGTACGATGTCGTCGAGATCGTGAGGATACAGGACATCGTCGGAGCAAAGCAGCCTGACGACTTGCGGGTCGGCGCAAAGCGATTCCAGAATGGCGCGGTTGAAGTTGCCGAATTGTCCGCGGCGGATGCCGTCATTGACATACCGAAAGCGAGGGTCGCCTAGCGAGTCGACAACGGCTCGTGTGCCATCGTCCTCGCCGTCGTTGACCACGACGCACGTCCAATCCTGATATGTTTGGCGCAGGACGGAGCGCAGCGTTCGCTCGATGATGCCAGCACCGAGGTAGCTCGGGATCGCTACGGCTACACGCATGGGGAGGAATATAGAATGAGCGTCATCCGTTGATGTCGTCTCCCTTTATTGGCATCGCCGGCCGAAACCGAGGAGTCGAGCGCGTCCGGCAAGCACTGCGTGACGCTCTGCCTTCACCGATACGACGCGCGATCGTGCGGCTGCTCGCACCAATGCGAGCACGCGCTGCCAGTGAAAGCGATCTGGCTGCCGCAAGGCGCGTTCTGACGCGCGATGAGGATCGCGAGCGCTACTTCCGGCTCGTAAGGGACGCGGAGGCGCGTTGGCGCGCCGGCCGGTACGACGCGACCGGACCGCTGGAGGCACTGCCGGTAGGCAACGTCAGCGTGTACGTCCGACCGGGTACCAGCGATGTGTTGGTCTATCGCGACGTGATCGTCCGCGACAACTACGGTGAAGCCGACCTGCCAGCGGATGCGGCCGTGCTGGATTGCGGTGCGAACATCGGCCTGGTGAGCGTGGCAGTCCTCACCAAGCATGCGGGTGCTCGTGTGCTTGCGATCGAGCCCGATCCGCGAAACATCGAGCTCTGTCAGCGAAATCTCGAACCCTTTGCCGGCCGCGCCCAAATCCTGCGCGCCGCCGTGTGGGACACGGCTGGTTGGCTGAAGCTCGCCAGCGGCACCGAAGGAACATGGGCCAGCCACGTCGAGCCCGGGTCAGGTGACATCGAGGCACTGACGATCACGAACGCACTGGAGCGTCTGGGCGCCGAATGGGTCGATCTCATCAAGCTCGACGTCGAGGGTGCGGAGGCCCGCATACTTTCCGGCGACATCTCGTGGCTCGCCCGCACAGGCTGTCTGATGATCGAAATCGAGTCGGACGATGCGCGCGCGGCGTTCAACGACGCCATGCGGCGCTATCCTTACTTCCAGCTGACCCAGAAGAGCGACGTCACCATTGCGACACGGCCCAAAGCGCAACGAATCCGCTGATCAGCGCTTCCAGGCACGGGCGAGCAGGTTCTGGGTGAACACCGCGTCACGCTCGAAGCTTCCAGTCTCCGCGCCGACGTAGAGCTTCAATCCGGCTCGGAGAACGCGCCAAATGAGATAACGTACGCCGCTGACCACACCGTGGACGACCGGCGTGTCCTCATAGAACTCGACTCGGTCAAAGCCTGACGAGAGCAGCAGCTGGCTGAGCGAGTTGCGCGTGAATGCCTGCTCGTGCGTGAGATCGCCGTAGCGAATGCGCCCGAAAAATGGTGATTCGGCGTTCGGCGTGTGAATGAGCAGCGAGCCGTCATCCTTCAACACGCGCGCGATCTCGTCGACCAGGGTCACCAGCTCCTCGCGCGTGAGATGCTCGATCAGATCGAATGCGATGACGAGGTCGCACGATGCAGTCCGCGTCGCCGCGATGGTCTCGAAAAGCGTGCCTTGCGTGACGTTCGGAATTCCGATCTCACGCGCTGCGGCGACCTGCTCGGGTGACACGTCTACGCCGCGCGCCCTGGCAAATCCCGCTTCGCGCGCGTAGTGGATCAAAGCGCCGTAGCCACAACCGAGATCAAGTATCTCCGCATCCCGTCGTTTCGGAAAATGGCGGGCCACCACTCGGCGCAAGTACGGCGCTCGCGACGCCAGATTGTCTCTGACGCTCGCCGCTCGATCGCCGTGATTGATCGAGTTATACCGTTCGTAGATGCGGTCGCGGAGCTGGTTTTGCGACATGCTGGCGCGAAGAAAAGGTGAGCGACTCGCTCAAATGTAATATCCACCGCCTCGAGCGATCACGATGCCCGGTCATCGCCGACGAATCTCGCCGGTTAGGGTGCATTCGATCGCGCCGGTGAGCTCGAGCGTCGTCACCGCCGCAAGACACTCGGACGCGGGAAGGCCAGCACGCGTTGCCAGCGTGTCCATATCGAGCGATCCGCCCGACAGAGCCTCCCAGACGAGACGCTCACCGTTCGAACGAAGAGCTGGAGCGTGCGCGCTCGGTTGTCGAGCACCGACGAGCGCAAGCGCATCGGCGACGGTAGCCACCACCACCGCGCCATCGCGGAGGAGCTCATTTGTCCCGGCGCTCTGTGGCGCGTCGATCGGGCCGGGGACGGCGGCAACTGTGCGGCCGAGCTCGAGCGCGTGCGATGCGGTGATCAGCGCACCACTTCGAGCGCCAGCCTCGACGACGATCGTCACGCTTGCCAGCGCAGCGATGATCCGATTGCGTCGAGGGAACGAGCCAGCGTCGGCTCGCTCACCCGGGAGGACCTCGGAGAGCAACAGCCCGTGGTCGGCGAGCTCGTCGTAGAGGGGGCGATTGCCGGCTGGATATGCTATGTCCACACCGGTTCCCAGTACCGCGGCGCTTCGCCCGCCGGCCGCCAGCGCGGCTCGGTGCGCTACGGCGTCGATGCCTCGCGCCATCCCGCTAACGACGCAGGCGCCCGCACGCGCCAGCGCGCCTGACAATTCGCGTGTCACTCGCTCACCGTATGGCGATGCGCTTCGCGTCCCGACAATGGCGACGACTGGCGAAGCGACGGTCTCCATCGAGCCGCGAGCGAACAGAAATGGCGGCGGATCGGGCAGATCGAGGAGCCGTTCCGGATATTGGTCGTCCTCGAGAGTCACCAAAGCCGCACCGACACGTACCGCATCGTTCAGCGCCGAGTTGGCGCGTTGGATTGCGGAGCATTTCGCAGCGCTGTCGGGAACGTCATCGAAAGCAGCGCCCGAGTGGCCGAATCGCGCGAGGCGGTCGCGAAAGGTGATCGGGCCTACGCCGTGGAGGAGCGCGAGTGCCAGCGCCGACAAGCGCTGGTCCGCCTCAGGGGAGGGCAGCGTCCTGGGCACTCCGTGTCTGCGCCGTGCGCAGCTCGAGCAGTTTGCTCCAGAGCGTAGCGAGGAGCCTGTCCAGCCCTTTCCGAGCGGCTGAGCTGACGGCGAGGACGGCGAACGCATCGGGCGCGTCGATTGGCGGTGGTTCTTCTTCGCCGAGCAGATCCATCTTGGTGAATACTATCGCGTGCGGCTTTTCGGCGAGCTCGGGCGAATAGCTGCGCACTTCGGCGCGTAATCCATCATACTCGACCTGCCAGTCGATCGCGTCGATGGGGATCAGGAACGCGAGGATGCGCGTGCGCTCGATGTGTCTGAGGAACTGAAGGCCGAGTCCGCGGCCTTCGTGTGCGCCTTCGATGATGCCGGGGATGTCGGCCACGACGAAGGTACGGTGGTCGCTGAGCTGAACGACACCGAGGTTCGGTGTGAGCGTCGTGAAGGGATAGTCGGCGATTTTCGGATGCGCGGCGGAGATCACCGAGAGCAATGTCGATTTGCCGGCGTTCGGCTGTCCGACCAGACCGACGTCGGCGATGAGCTTGAGCTCGAGCTGAATGTTCCGCGCTTCGCCATCCTCTCCCGGTTGCCATTCGCGCGGTGCCTGACGAGTCGAGGTTGCGAACCAGGTGTTGCCGTGTCCGCCTCGTCCGCCGCGCGCGATCACGATCTCGTGTCCGTCCTCCAGGATTTCACCGAGCACGTCGCCAGAATCCACGTCGCGCACGATCGTTCCTGGCGGCACCGGCAAGACGACGTCGTCGCCGGATCGGCCTGTTTTGTTGCTGCCGGAGCCGTGCTCACCGTCCTCGGCTTTCCAGCGCGACCGATAGGTGTAATCGAGGAGCGTCGAGAGATTGGCGTCACCGCGAACGATGACGCTGCCACCCTGCCCTCCATCCCCGCCGTCCGGACCGCCCTTGGGCACGAACTTCTCTCGTCGGAAGGAGACGATTCCGGACCCGCCATTCCCTGCCTCGACGCGGATGTCGGCTTTGTCGATGAAGGAGCTCACGAGGTTTGTCTCACGCGCAACCAGAGGTGCAGGTATCGCTCAGCCACGTCGGCCGGGAGTCGAGTGATTGCGATGTGAAGTGTTTCCTCGACTTCGTCCGGTGTCGCGCCGCTGTGCACCGCGCCGTGAAGGTGTGAGTGCAGCTGACGATCCTGCTCGAGCACGGCGCAGACCGCGACGATGCACAGCTCGCGCCGCTTGAGGTCGAGACCAGGGCGCGAGAGCACTTTCCCGTAGCCATCGACGATCATCCACGCGTCGAGCGCGGGATGCAAAACGCGAATGTTGCGGCGCAGCCGTTCATACATGTCGCCATACACGACGGCGCACGTCTGTTCACCATCCTCCCGCCACTTCTCGACCAGCTCGTAGTTCGCTCCTTCGTCGGATTCCGGAGCCGGCCTACCGGACGCTCGCCGCCATTCCCGCGCGGCGTTGAGTGTTCGTGGAAATCCGGCAAAGAGATACGTCTGCAGCACGACCTCCTCCACCCACTCCGGCGGGAGCGATACCGACACCGCACGGGCCATCGCCTCGCGAATCTCCGATTCGCGGCCCGCCGAAACCGCGATCGCCAGACCGATCAGCTCACGCGTCGGCGCATCGAGTGTCATGACGTTAAGCGCAGTACGCGTGGTGCTCGCCATCGAAGTCTTTCCGACCGTGGCGATCCTTGCGGATCACGCGACAGGACTCACGTCGCCGACGTGCTCCCCCCGAGTATTGAGCACCGGTGCATTGAGGAATGCTTCGAGGCGCGGAGGAACTGGATCGCCGAGAACACCGAGGTGTTGGAGTAAGCGGATGACGGCGGCGTGTTGTGCTCGCTGCGCGCCATCTTCGACCTTCAGCGAAAAACCGATGCCTTCGTGCGGCACGACTCCGCAATGCATCCCTTCGGCGCCTACTTTCGTAACTACCGCCCCCTGCGTTTCCTCGATCAGCACCGTGTCGAACCGGTCGGTTCCGCCGACCAGGAATGGGCGCTCCCGCATCGCGGCGACGATGCGTGCCGACGGCTCCTCACCCCGCTCGGCGGCCTCACCCCACCGCGCGAAAGCGCGCGCCATAGGCTCGAGCGAAAGACCGAAGGCGACTACGCCGCACCCATCGACCATCAAGGAGATCGACGAAGAGGGCGTGCCGGACCAACGGGCGATGTTTTCGAGGATGCACTGCTGAACGGGGTGCATCGCAGCTTCGTAGCCGCGCACGGGGGACCCGCGCCCTTTCGCCAACGCCAACATTGCGGCGTGTTTTCCGGAGCAGTTGTTGTGTAGGCGAGTTGGGCGATCTCCGTTTTGCTGAAGAGCTCTCGCGCCTCGACGCGAGAGAGGATCATGAGGGCCGCACGCGAGGTCGCCTTCCTCCAGATCGAGGCGTTCCAGCATGGCGCGCGCGAGTGAGACATGCTCGGGCTCGCCTCCATGCGATGCGCAGGCAAGTGCCAGCTCGTCGGTGCCCCAGCCAAGGGAATCGAAGTGGCCGGACTGCAGGAGCGGCATCACCTGGAAAGGTTTGGCGCACGAGCGCCACGAGGTCACACGGTCGCTCTGGCGCGCGGCGGCGCGGAGCGTTCCCGACGCGTCGACGACCGCGGCATGCACACGGTGCACCGACTCGACGATCGGACCGCGGCGGACGGCCACGTCCAACTGCAGAAGCCGCATGACTCGTTAGGCAGCAGAAGGCGCGCGCGACGCGCGCGACGCGCGCGACACGCGGGCCATCGCCAGCATGATACCGAGCAGCACCAGGATGCCACCGGCGATCGTCAAGACGGGAGGCACTTCACGGATTCCGGGCAAGAGCAAGGCGAGAAGCGTCGCTCCCACCGGCTCGCCGAGCACGGTGAGAGTGACGACGTACGCTGGAAGGTAGCGCAGCGCCCAGTTCATCCCCGTATGCCCGAGCAGCATCGGTCCGAGAGCGAGGGCGGCGAAGATCAGGAGCTCGCGTGGCGGCTGCGGCGCGAGTGGAGCGCCGGCGATCGAAGCGATCAGCAACAGCGTGAGGAGGCACGCACTATACACCAGTCCCACGTAAGGCCAGAGATCCAGCGTTTGTCTGAGACGTCGGCCGATGAGGTAATAGATGGCCACCGTGAACGCGCCAATGAGCGCCAGACCGTCGCCCAGGAGTGCGCGGCCACTCGCCGATTCGCGCAGTGTCCCGAGGTCCGCCGCGCCCACTACCAGCGCGCCCAGCATCGCCACGCCGATTCCAATCCATTGACGCCGCGTCGGGCGCTCGTGCAACCAGACCGACGAGATCGCAGCCACGATGATGGGATGCAGGTTCACCAGCACCGCCGAGGCCGCGATCGTCGTGAGTGCCACGGACGCATTCCACGACCAGAAGTGTAATGCCAGCATGATTCCGGCGGCGACGGCGAGCAGCAGCCCGCCGCGGTCGAGTCGTCGCCACTGCTTCCAGCCCTTGGTGACGACGATGGCCGCCGCGATGACGATGAGTGAGAAACCGACGCGCCACGCCGCAATGGTCACCGGGTGCGCGGAAGAGAGCCTGACGAGCGGGCCGGCGGTGGAGATGCCAAGGAGTGCAAGCGCCAGGACGAACCCGGCGCCAGGGACTCTCGGGGCGGGTGCCGACGTGTCGTGCGGTACGGTCAGAAGACCTTGATCATCCCCTTCGTGTACTTCCGAGGATTCTTTCGAATGTCCTCGAGGATCGTGCTCAGATCGGTGATGGTCTTGTTGAGCCGGTCGTACAGCTCCTGATCAGAGATCATACGGGCCGCGAAGCCGTTCCCCTGCGTGAGCATCTTCATCATGCTGTCGGCCGACGCGGTGACGCTCACCATCCGCACGTACAGCGAATCGTCAGCCAGGAGACGCCCGACCGTTCCCTGCTGGTTGTTCATCTGCTTGAGCACGGTATCGAGCGACGCGGTGACGCTCACCATTCGGTAATAGAGCTCCGGGTCCTCGAGCATGCGACCAAACGTGCCGTTAGGCTGCTGCATCCTCCGCAGGAGGCCGCTCGTTTCAGTGAGCGTCGAGGTCAGCTGGTCGTACAGCGTGCGGCTGGTGAGGAGTTGGCCGACGGTGCCTTCGCCGCGCACGATTCCACCAGTGATCTCTCGAAGGTCATGCGTGAGCTCGACCAAGTCGCCGACCGCGCCGCTCGCCTGCGCGATCACCGCTTCGTAATCGAGCGATGGAGAGATCCGAACCGTGTCGCCCGGCTCGAGCGCCGCCACCTGCGGCGTTCCGACGGAGATGTCGAGCACCTTGTTGCCCAGCAGTCCGAGCGTTCGGATCTTGGCGAAGGAGTTCTCGCGCACTTGGGGCTGGAGACGCTCGCTCAGCTCCATCGTGATCTTGAGGTTGCGCGAGGTATCCGCGTCAGGCGGAAGGAACTCGATCTTCTTGATGCCGCCGGCCAGCTGCCCGGCGACCGTCACCTGGCCACCTTCGACCAGACCGCTCGCGTTAGGCACGAACGTCACCAGCTCGTATCGTTCCTCGAAGAGATTGGCCGCCTGCCCGAGCTTGACCACGGCGAAGATCATGATCGCCAGGGCCACGACGATCATGAGTCCGACCTTGAGCTGGTCCCACGTGATGGCGGTGGAGCGTTTCATACGGATCTCTCGATGCGGCGGCCGCGCACGTCAGAAGCCGCCAAGGAAGTCGCGGATGTACGGGTCATCGTTCGCAGCCATCTCTTCGGGACTTCCGAAGAACCGAATCTTGTGCTCGGCCAAGAGCGCGATGCGAGTCGCCATCTTGAATGCTGATCGAATGTCGTGCGAAACCACAATGCTGGTCACGCCAAGCTCCCGCTGGAGCTTCATGATGAGCCTGGTGATGGTACCCGTGGTGAGCGGGTCGAGCCCGGAGGTCGGCTCATCGTACAACATGATCTCCGGATTGTTGGCCATTCCTCGCGCAATCCCCACACGCTTCCGCATGCCGCCTGACAACTCGGCGGGCAGCATCTCCATCACCTTGTCCGCCTCGAGATCGACGAACTCCAGCTTCTCGCGAACGCGTGCCTCGATCTCCTCCTCACCGAGGTCCGTGTGCTCGCGCAACGGGTACGCGACGTTCTCGAAGACAGTCATCGAGTCAAAGAGCGCGGCACCTTGAAAGACCATTCCCATCTTCTGCCGGACGCGCAGCGCCTCTTCGAACGAAAGCGGATTGATGTCTTCATCGTCGATGAGTACGCGGCCGCTGTCGGGCTGAAGCAAGCGGAGGATGAGCTTCAGGATCGTCGACTTCCCAGTTCCGGATTCCCCGGCAATGACGACCGTCTCCCCCTCGTGAGCGACGAAGGATACGTCATCGAGCACCGGATCGTCGAAGGCGAGCGATACATGTTGTAGCTCGATGACGGACCGGTACCCCGCTTCGTGACGCTCGGCGAGATCGAGGAGTGCGTCGGGCGCATCGTGTGCCAGCTCGGTCCGGATCGCGCTCCGGACGCTGGCGACGCGATCCTCGGTCCTGCGCTCTCCCGTGCGTCGGTCGTTGGTCACGTAGCCGCGAAGAAGTAGAGAATGACCTGGGTCAGGAAGTAATCGATGATCAGGATCATGATGCTCGCCGTCACCACGGTTCTGGTGGTGGCGATACCGACCCCTTCCGTGCCGCCGGTCGTGTTGAGTCCGAAGTAGCAGCCAGTGACGGCGATGATCCCACCGAACACGAACGGCTTGCTGAGGCCCTGGATGAAGTCGTTCGGAATGTAGCGGAGCGTGAACCCGCCTAACGCGATCTGCTCCCAGACCGTCTGCCAGTAGACTTCGCTGGAAAGATTCAGATAGAACCTGGCGATCACGTTGCCGCCAAGGATGCCGACGAAGTCGTTGATGATCGTCAACACCGGGAGCATGATGAGCGCCGCCAAGACGCGTGGTGTCACGAGCTTCTTGATCGGATCGGTGCCCAGCGTGTTGAGCGCATCGATCTGCTCGGTCACACGCATTGAGCCGAGCTGCGCGGCGATTCCCGAGCCGACACGCCCGGCCACCATGAGGCCGGCGAGCACCGGACCAAGCTCGCGGATCATCGACGCCGTGATGAGCCGGCCGACGTACATCGTCGCGCCGAATTGCTGCATTTGTACGGACGACTGAAGTGCGAGCACCATGCCGGTGAAGAAGCCTGTGATGAGGACGATGCCTAGCGATTGGACGCCGATCGCGTCCATCTGCTGGACGAGATCACCACCGTAGAACGGACGCGCGAAGATGAAGCGGATGGCATGCCAAGCCAGGGTGAAGTATCCCTGGACGGCGAGAACATTGGCTTTCGCCGCGCGGTCGAGCCGCTCGAGGAGCGCTGGCAATCGTCGGAGTTCGGAGTCCGCCTACAACTGCGATGCGTGGACGGTGCTTCGGAGTGCGACTGTGAGCGCTGGCCGAGAAGGCAAGGGCTGTGCCCGCCCTGGGAGGGCGACTCGCGTCACGCTAAGCCCCTGTCGATGCGGAAGCTAGGTGTTGACACGCGGCGACGGGAGTGATGCGTGCACGACTCGCCGAGCGCGTTGACCGTCACACCGTGCGATCATACCTTTCGCGCGCCATGGCCACCTCGCTGCCTCGCGAGCGCGTCGCCGCGCTCCTCGCCGCCGCCGCGAAGCATCGAATCGCAATCGTTGGCGATGCCATGCTGGACGTCTACCTTCGCGGTGACGTCGATCGCATCTCTCCCGAGGCACCGGTTCCCGTCGTCCGCGTGCGCGACCGCACGGTCGCGCTCGGTGGCGCGGCCAACGTCGCGCAGAATGCGGCCGCGCTTGGAGCCTCCGTCGACCTCGTGGGCATCATCGGGAGCGACGAAGCCGGCCGCACGCTCTGTTCGATGCTGGATCGGATCGGCGCGCCGGCCGCGTCGCTCGTGCAAGGGCGACGTCCAACGACGACGAAGACACGAATTCTCGCCCGAGTGCAGCAAGTCGTCCGCATCGATGAGGAAGACGACGCCGACATTTCGGGCGAGGACGTGGCGAGACTGCTGGCGGCCGCTGAGCGCGCCGTGTCGAGCGCCGATGCACTAGTGCTCGAGGATTACAACAAGGGCGTGTTGGTGCCGAACGTGATCGAGAAAGTGATCGCCTTGGCGCGTGCGCGCCGCATTCCGATCGTCGTGGATCCCAAGTATCGCAATTTCTTCGCGTATCGCGGCGCCACGATCTTCAAGCCGAATCGGCGCGAGCTCGAGGCAGCGCTAGGCGCGGCGATGGATGTCGAGCATCCGGAGACGCTGCCAGCGACCGTAGAGCGGCTGGCCGTGGAGCACTTGCTGCTGACGTTGGGCGACCGCGGAATGGTGCTGGTGTCGGCCAACGGAGATGTCGCTCGTGTCCCGACGACGGCGCGTGAGGTTTACGATGTCGTGGGCGCCGGTGACACCGTTACGGCGTATTTGGCAGCAATGCTGGCAGCGGGCGCGTCAGCGCGGGAGGCGGCGGTGATCGCAAACTTTGCGGCCGGCGTCGAGGTCGGGAAGCTCGGCGCAGCGACGGTGAGCGCCGAAGAAGTGCTCGATGCGTACGACGCGTTCGGCGGCGGTGAGGCTTTGAAGTGACCCGGCCAGGCGTGTAACTTTCAGTGAGAGGGCCCATAGCTCAGCCGGTTAGAGCAGCGGACTCATAATCCGACGGTCGCAGGTTCGATCCCTGCTGGGCCCACTCCTCTTCTGCTTCCTCTCCCATCCTCGCTCCGGCGACGGGTGACGCCTCTACTCACTGCGCGGATGAAGGGCGCGCCGCGCACTCCTCTAGGGGCAAGGCCCGGGCGTAGCGCCACAGGTAGCCGACGTAGCTCCCTCTCCATTCCATCCCTTCCGTGCCCGGCTTCCAGCGGATTTCGCTGTCCGCCGCAGGGAGATTGTAATACGGGATGGAGACCCAGAGGTGATGCGCCGCGTGGTAGTTCATGTTCATCGGCGCGACGAGCATCCGTTCCAGAGGAGTGCTCAGGTAGGTGACGAGACGATGCTCGTCGGCTTCCTCGTCGGACTCGGGGTGGGAATGCTCGGCGAACGACCGGAAGTTGTCGCCTAGCGCCATGAAGGCGTACACGGGTAGGAGCCAGAGCACCGGGTAGGCCCACCAACCGATCAGCATCGTCAGGCCCGCAATCAGCAGCCCTTGCCAGCCTAACAACACCGCGGCGTCACGAAGCGTGTAGCGTCCATCGCCGCCCGACTCCGCCACCGTCTTGTCGGCAGGGCCAGCGAAGAATACATGACGGATGGAAGTGATGACGCTGTACAAGCCGCTCAAGAATACCAGCAGACCCGGAAGATTCGCCTTGTTGAAGCATGCGTGCTTGTGCCGATCCGGATCTTCATCGGTGGCAAGGTGCTGGTGATGCAGTAGGTGGTTCTTGTTGTTCAGTCTGGTAATGGCTCCGATCGGCCCCATGATCAGGAGATCGTTGAACCAGTCGTTCTTCGATCGAGAGCGGAACAAACGCCGATGCAATCCATCGTGGCCGATGATGAACAGCGCGTAATACCTGGTCCCGATGAGCGGGATGGCGATCGCAACGGTCCACCACGTCGGGTGTACAGCGACCAACGCCCACGCCGCCACGATCACTAGCCAGCAGCCAAGCGTGTCGACAATAACCCGGGCTGGCCGAAGGCTGCTGAGCTCGCGGACTCGCTCCGGCGTCAGCAGCGACGCGCGATACTTGGCGTACGGATCACGCGCCGCGCGCGCAGTGCGTGCGCTGAACGGCTCATTCGTCACGTCGAAGGCGCGCGCTATGACGTCGCCCATCACGATTCTGGTTTGGTTGCGAGCATCAACATGGACGAGGTGCGAAAGCCGAGCCGGGAGCGGGCGATGTCGAGTGCGGTAAAACCCACCAGGAAAGGTAATCCCCTGAAGGGGTTGAAAAGCGCCGCCAGACGAGGCCACGCCGGTGAGCCATAACGTAGGCGGTGATGAAGCGAATACATCCAGAACGAGTGCCCCGTCATGTACCGGGTCGCTCGAACTTCGAGTCCGCCGTCACGGAGCAGACGCGCCAGACTGCGTGGGGTGAACAAGTTCCAATGACGCGGAAAATGATAACCGCCCCAATACGAGTCGCTGAACAGTCGGGAGTCGACGCTGTCAATGTTCGGCGTCTCGAGTGCAAGGACGCCGCCCGGCCGAAGCCAGCTGACGAGCTTCCGAACGACCTCCTTCGGGTTGTCGACGTGTTCGATGACGTGAAACATCGTTATGAGGTCGATTCCTTCGGGCGGAATGCTTTCAGACTCCTCCACGCGCTCGCAGCGAACCCGGAATCCACTCGCCGCCAGCGGGGCAACTACTCTCTCATCCAGCTCGAGACCGTAGAGTTGCGCCCTTGGGATCCCCATGCGTTCCATGACCCGCAGGAACCGGCCGTCGCCGCACCCGACATCGAGGTACGACCGCGGTTCCCTCTTCAGGTATCGCACGATCCCTCTCAACTTCGCCTTGTCGAGCATCGCCTTGCCACGAACGGCGATGGAATTGATCTGCGTATCGTAGTTGTACGCGTAGTACGTGGGCGGGTAGATCACGCGCAGCGTGGTTAGGCTCGGTCGCGGATTCAACCACACGTGCCCACATCCGAGGCAGGCGACGAAGCGCCATGCATTCGCGCACGTCCGTAACTCGTAGTCGTAGCCGATCGCGTGCTCCTTGAATCGGCCGTCGCCACAGACCGGACACTGGGCGACCTCCTCCGTTTCGATTCGCGGGGCTCGTTCGCGAAGAAACTCTTCGGGCACTGGATCGGCTGAGCGCTCGACGTCGCTGGCTACGGGTCCCATCCAATCCTGCCTTTCGACTCAGGCATTGAGCGCGGAGAGACCGCCAGCTACAGGACGGCGCGCAAGGACGAGATATTGACCGCCAAGCGGTGCGCGCGCCAAGAGAGGCTCGATTGGGCGGAGCGCCCTGAGAAAATGCGGGAAAATGAACAAGAAATCCGTGCCCAGCACCTCGAATCCGGCGAGCTGCAGTAACCTTCGCGCCTCGGGTGCGGATATCGTCACCGCTCCTCGGTCGAAGGAGATACGGCTCATGACATACCGGGTTCCCGGATTCCAGGGGTTGTTCTCCCAGAATGCAAAGAGTCCGCCCGGTCGCAAGCTGTCTCGGACGTACGCCGCCGCATCCCGTCGCTCGTTAGGCGGAATGTGATGGAATACGCCGTTCACGTATGCCAGGTCGAAGGAGTGATCCGGCGACGCGGCATCGATCGCCGCGAACGCCGAGCGCGTCGATCCGAAGTGCGCGTCCGCCGACTCGAGCATCCGCCTCGATACATCGACGCCAAGGGTGCGCTCGACGGATGCGAGAAGCTCGAACCAGAGTGGCGTCAATGTCCCGCGGCCACAACCGTAGTCCAGAACGGTACGCGGGCTGTGCCCGAGCTGAGCGAGCCGGCCGGCGAGCCAGCGCATGCGCTCGCGCGCGAAGTATGCGCTCGTCTCCCCCGTCGTGGCGAGCCCCGCGCGCAGCTCGTCTTCGTAGTCTTCGCCGACAGTATCGAACTCAGGCTCGACACCTCGGCGCGATGCACCAACCACTCTAACGCCTCTTGAGCCCGAGAATGCTGACGAAGAAGCTGGACAGAATCGTTTGCACGCCAAGCACGGTGAGCATCACTCCCGGAATCACCCACCGCATCGTCTGGCTGTAATCGAGCGGTCCGAAGGACAGCGCACGCCAGTGCAACGCCGCCGCGACGAGCAGCGTGCTCCCGAGGGCAACAGCCGCGACGCCTAACAGGAGACCGCGCTCGAGCGGCACCAGTCGGGATAGTGTGGTCATCCGTGGATCGGCCGGCAGTAAGCCTTCGCTGATGGCGAATGTCTTGGCGAAAATCGCGAAAAGGACCGCCTGGTAGCCGCAGATGATCGACAGCGTCGCAAAAAGGAGGGTATGCGCATCGAAGGTGGCGCGGCCGATCGTCACGCCGGGCATCGCAATACCGTAGCCGAGGATACCGGCGAGAATGAGCACGAGTCCGGGAACGAGAAAGAGCCAGCGCGGACTGTACATCAAGAAGAACCGCAGCGTCCGCCAGCCATCGCGAAAGGTTCGCAGATGCGGCGGGTGCGCCCGTCGTCCGTCGGGATGCAGCGTAACTGGAACTTCACCAATACGCGCGCCGTGCAGCCCGGCCTTGATGATCATCTCCGCGGCGAACTCCATCCCCGTGCAGCGCTGGTCGAGTCTTTTGTACAGGTCCTTGGTGAATCCTCGGAGACCGCAGTAGATGTCGTGTACGGGGACTTTGAACCAATGTCGCGTCAAGGCGGAAAACATTGGATTGCCCCACCACCGGTGCAGACTGGGCATGGCACCGGGAAGAATCTGTCCTCCGCCCGACGGCAGACGACAACCCTGCACCAACTCCGTTCCGCTGCGAAGCTGATCAATGAAACGTGGCAGCTCGCGGAAATCGTAGCTGTCGTCGGCGTCACCCATGACCACGAACCGCCCGCGGGCCGCCGCGATTCCGCCCATCAGCGCGTTGCCGTACCCGCGCTCGGCGATCGACACGACGTGTGCACCAGCTTCGGTGGCAAGCCGCTGAGAGCCATCGGTTGACCCGTTGTCGGCGACGATCACTTCGCCGACGACGTTGGCGGCGTGAAGCCCTTCAAACGCCTTGCGGACGCAGACGACGATCGTGTCCGCCTCGTTCAGGCATGGCATCACGACGGACAGCTCGATCTGCTCGTCGGACCTGGAGCCAGCTTCCAGTGGAAGCTCAGCAGTGATAGATTTCAATGTTCAGTCGGTCGCGTAGCTCAGCTGGTTAGAGCGCTGGTCTCACATACCAGAGGTCCGGGGTTCGAGTCCCTGCGCGACCACTCTTCATAGTTTGTTAGGCGCGCCCCACGAGGGCTGCCGCCACCCGCGCACCGGCCCGCCCATCCCACCCGTCGGGCCTTTTTTGCGCCCCATTGCGGCTGCTGCTCCGAGCCAGGGCCGGGAGCGTGCCTGGGTCACGTACGAGCTGATTGGTGCCTTCGGTCACGGTAATCGGCCGCTCGGTATTGTCGCGCAGCGTTAGGCAAGGCACGCCGAGCGCCGTGGTCTCTTCTTGAACACCGCCCGAATCGGTAATGACGACCCGCGCGTCCGCGGTCAGCGCCAGCATTTCATGGTAGGAAATGGGATCGAGGCGCTTGACATCACCAAGCGCCTCCCTGTCGCTCGGCGTCAGCGCGGCACGAGTCCGCGGGTGCACCGGAAAGACGACGGTCATCTCGCCGGCGATCGCGCCGAGCGCGCGGCACACGCTCGTTAGGCGCTCGGGAATGTCGACGTTGGACGGCCGATGGAGCGTCACCAGGGCGTACGCTCCACTCGTCAGGCCGAGCCGCTCGCGGTAGCCACTGGCGCGCGCCCGATCGAGCGCATGCAGGAGCGAATCGACCATCACGTTCCCCACGAAGACGATCTTGTCTCGCTCGATCCCTTCGCGGATCAAATTTTCGTCGGCGTCGGGCGAGGGGGTCAGCAGTAAATCGGCGAGGCGATCGGTGACCAGACGATTGATCTCCTCCGGCATCGTCCGGTCGAAGCTGCGCAAGCCCGCTTCCACGTGGGCCAGTCGAACCCCCGCTTTGGCGCACACCAGCGCCGCGGCGGCCGTCGAATTGACATCGCCGTACACGACTACCCAGTCCGGCTTCGTATCGAGCACCACCGGCTCCAGGCGCTCCATGATGCGGCCAGTCTGCGCGGCATGAGACGCGGAGCCGACTTCCAGATTGACATCGGGCTCCGGAATGCCCAGGTCCCGGAAGAACGCGTCGGACATCGCATCGTCGTAGTGCTGCCCAGTGTGCACGATGATCTGCGCGACCCCGTCGTGCGTCGCCAATGCGCGCTCGCACGGCGCGAGCTTCATGAAGTTCGGCCGCGCGCCGACGACGTGCAGCACCTTCATGTGGCCACTTCTCCCCCGCCCTGCCGCGCGAGCTCGGCGGCACGGATCGACCAGCGACTCACTTCCAGCAACTCGTCAGGCGGAATGGGTGGCGCGGCCTGACCCCGCACTGACTTGACGAAGGCGTCGGCGAGCGCCGAATGCCCCTTGTCCTGGGCCGAAGGCCACCGGGATGCGACGCCCTCCACGCCCCACGCTTCGAGCTTGCGAAAGTTGTCGATCCGCACAATGCGGCCTCCGACGACGAGCTCGATACGCTCCTTCGGGAAGTCGCGTGCGCCGGTGGAGAGATACTGAATCGTCGCCACGGATCCGTCCGCGAACGAGAGCTGGAGGAGTGCAACATCCTCCACCGGCACGCCCGCAGCGCTGGCTGTCGTCACTTGGAGCCGAGTGATGGGCGAACCCACGACGTGGCGCGCGAGATCGATGAAGTGGCACGCCTCGCCCACGATCCGTCCGCCACCGCTCTCCGAATCCTGCGTCCAGTGATCACGCGGGAGGCGTCCCGCGTTCACCATCATGCTCACGACCATGGGACCGGTGCGATCGGCCAACGCTTCGCGCGCCCGCCTGACGAGTGGGGCAAAGCGGCGATTGAAGCCCACACACAGCAACGAAGACGAGCTCGCCATCGCGGTTGCGACGCGGTCGAGCTCCTCGATGGAGAGGGCGAGTGGCTTCTCGACGAAGACGTGCTTCCCCGACTCCAGCGCGCGCACTGTCCAATCGGCGTGCGAGTCGTGCCGAGTCGTCACCACGATCGTGTCGATTGCCGAATCACCGAGAAGCGAAGCTGGATCCGTCGTCGCACGCCGGAAACCCGCCCGCGCGCCCACTGTCGCCGCAGACACGCCACCGCTCGACGCCAATGTTTCGAGTGTTGCGCCCGCCGACGCGAACGCCGGAATCAGCACTCGTGAAGCGAAGTTCCCCGCGCCGATCCAGCCGACGACGGCCTTCCCGCTCGGCATCGGATTGGAACGCAGTGCGACTGTACGAGTCGCGCCATTGGACCCCAGTGGTCGTGCCGGATACGAGAGAACGATCCCGAGGCTTGGCGTCGCTCCGGACACCAGCTCGTACGCGCGCGCCGCTTCCTCGATCGGAAAGCGATGCGTGATCAATGGCTCAGGATTCAGTCGCCCATCGGCCATCAGCTCGAGCACCGCCGCGAAATTGCGCCCCTCCGTCCACCGAACCAGGCCACGTGGGTAGTCGTTTCCCTTCTCTTCATGCTGAGTATCGTAGCGCCCAGGTCCGTAGCTGCACGACACCTGGAAGGAGAGCTCTTTGCGATAGAAGTCGTCGCGCTTGAGATTCAGCCCAGCCACGCCGACGAGAACGAGCCGTCCGCGCTGACGTGACATGTTGGCTGCTTCATGCACGGGCTCGTCGCTGTCCGTCGCGAGAGTGAGCAGCACAGCGTCCGCACCATCGCCCCCCGTGAGGTCGAGCACGGCAACGGTGGCATCACCGGCACCGGAAGCAACTACGATCTGCGCGCCAAAGTCCTGCGCCAGTTTCGCGCGGCCCTGATCGCGGTCGATGCCGATCACACGACAGCCCGCCGCGCGAGCCAACTGCACAGTCAGAAGACCAATGAGCCCGAGCCCGTAAACGACTACCGTCTCGCCTAACGTCGGATTCGCCAACCGAAGTCCTTGAAGCCCGATGGCAGCGAGCGGAGTAAACGCAGCGGCGTCGAACGAGACGCCGTCCGGAATGCGCGCCGCCAACGTATGCGGAACTCGCACGTACTCGGCGTGCGGACCGTTGGTGACGACCCGATCACCGATCGCGAAGCGCTCGACGCGAGAGCCGACTTCGACCACCACACCTGCCTGACAATAGCCGAGCGGTATCGGCGCATCGAGCTTCGCGCGTACGGCAGCGAGCGTGGGTGCGAGCCCGTCGGTGCGAATCTTGTCGAGCACCTGGCGCACTTTCTCCGGCTGCTGCCGCGCTTTCTCGAGCAGGTTGGCGCGACCGAACTCGACGAGCATGCGCTCGGTGCCGGCCGACACCACCGTGGCGCGACTTTGCACGACGAGCTGCGGTCCCGTCGCCGTGGGTACCGGCACGTCCACGAGGTGCGTCGTACCGTCGGACAGCGATTGCAGTAGGTGAATCACGAACCGATCATCGGTGGGGATTGACTGGACGGCGCGGCGGATCGACCATCCAGCGGCGCGAAGCAGAACGCGCTGTCTCTCTCACTCGAGCCAGAATTTGTGCCGGAATATCGTGGAAAGCGACTGCTCGATCTCGTTTTGGTGATCGGAGCTGCGCCAGTGTGGCTACCATCGCTAGCCGTTCTCGCGGCGCTGGTCAGAACCAAGCTCGGCAGTCCCATCTTTTTCACGCAGACCAGACCCGGACGCAACGGCGTCCCGTTCACCCTCATCAAGCTCCGTACGATGACGGACGCTCGAGGCGTAAATGGAGGCTTGCTTCCCGACGAGAAACGGCTTGCGCCGTTCGGACGCTTCCTTCGCTCGACCTCACTCGACGAACTACCGGAGCTGCTCAACGTCCTGAAAGGTGAAATGAGCCTTGTCGGTCCGCGCCCGCTGTTGACTCAGTACCTCGAGCGCTACTCGAGCAGTCATCGCCGCCGTCACGAGGTGCGCCCCGGTATGACGGGACTGGCACAGGTATCCGGCCGTAACGCGATCTCCTGGTCGCAGAAGTTCGATCGCGATGTGGAATACGTCGATCGATGCTCGCTGACGCTCGACATCGCGATTCTCTGGCGTACGCTGCGTGCCGTCGTCAGGCGCGAAGGCATTAGTGCCGAGGGCGAGGCGACCATGCCGGAGTTCATGGGCTACGACTGAAGGTCGGCGACCGGCTCGCCGTGCCGACTCCGAGTGCGGCACGGAGACGTGTGATCACCCGATCCTGATCGCGCTCGCTCAGACTGGACGATGACGGCAGGCAGATTCCGGTGCTGTACAGACGCTCCGCCACCTCACCACCGATACGGGGCGCATCCCTGAACAGTGGTTGCGTGTGCATCGGCCGCCACACGGGGCGACTCTCGATGTTTTCCTCTTCGAGCGCGTCCATGATCTCGCGTGGAGAGACGCCACATTCGTCCGCATCGACGTATAGGACGGTAAGCCATCGCGTGTGCGTTCCCCACGGGGCCTCGCCCTGCAGCGAGACACCCGAGACGTCGTTGAGCGCCTGACGATACCGCGCCGCCACACGCTGGCGCGCTCGGACGCGGTCGTCCAGCACCTGCAGTTGGCCCCGCCCGATCCCAGCCAGCACGTTGCTCATTCGGTAGTTGTAGCCCAGCTCGGCGTGCAGGTATTCCACCGCCGGCTCACGCGACTGCGTGGACCATTTTCGCATCCGCGCGATCGCATCATCGCTCTTAGCGAGGACCATCCCGCCGCCGGTGGTGGTGATGATCTTGTTGCCGTTGAAGCTGAGGATGCCGTAGTCGGCGGTCGTACCGGTTTGCCGTCCCTTGTAGGTCGCGCCTAACGATTCGGCGGAGTCTTCCACCAGTGTGACCGCGAACTCGGAGCAGCTTGCCCGGATCGCGTCGATGTCGGCGTGCTGCCCGTAGAGATGTACCGCTATGAGCGCCTTCGGCAGCTCGCCGCGGCGTGCAGCCTGCTTCAAGTACTCCGCGACCAGCTCAGGATCGATGTTGCCCGACGTAGTCTCGCTGTCGATGAGGACCGGCAGAGCACCCTGATAAACGATCGGGTACACCGATCCGGCGAATGTGAGCGTCGACACGGCCACGCGATCGCCGGGGCCGACGCCGACATAGCGCAGGATCAGGTGGAGCGCCGCCGTGCCGCTGGAGACCGCCAGCGTGTGAACGCCTCCGCCCAGGTGCTCGGCCATCTCGCGCTCGAATCCATCGACGTTCGGTCCGAGCGTCGTGAGCCAGTTGGTCCTGAACGCTTCTTCGACGAAACGCTGCTCCTCACCGGACATGTGCGGCACCGACAGGTAGATGCGGCTCACGACTTCACCTCGCGCGCCGGCACCCCGACGACGGTCTTCCCTTCGTTGACGTGCTCGCGGACTACCGCGCCGGCTCCAACGGTGGCGCGACTCCCAACGGACACGTTGGGCAGAACAATGGCGCCGGTGCCGACCAATGCGTCGGACCCGATGCGAACGGTGCCGCCTAACGAGACCGATGGCGCGATGTGTGTATTATGGCCGACGACGCAATCGTGCTCGATTATGCATCCTGTGTTGAGGATGACGTCTTCCTCGATGCTGGCGTTGGCATTGATGACGCACCTCGGCATGATCACCGTCCCCGCTGCAATACGAACACCGGATCCGACGATGACGCTCGGATCGATGAGAGGATCGGGGGCATTGGGAAACCGGCGACGAAGCTCCGCGCGCTTGGCAATGTCGCCGATGGCAAGGATGACCGGCGTCGACGGAGAAAGCTGATCGAGGCTGCGCCAACAGATCATCGCCGGAAAGCGTCCCGTGCGGGGCTCGCTCTCCGACCAGACCGTGATGTCTAGGACGCCTAGTCGCATGGCGACATCGACCACGACCGATGCGTGCCCGCCCGCACCGAGCAAATGAATCATCGAGCTGGTACCGGCGGCGTCGGCGTCGCGCGGCGACGAAGGGCGGTAGCGAGCAGATCGGGTGATCGACGGTCGCCAAACCCCGTCGCCAGTGCGAAGTATCCGCGCTGCGGCAGCGCGGTGATGCGGACCGAGGTCGCGGGCCGCTTCACGCCATAGCAATCGGATACCCAGCCGAACGGCCCCGTTGGATCGCCACTCACACTTTCAATATGCGTCGCGGCGCTCGAGACGACCGCGATATCATCGATGGTTCCCTCGACAAGCCAGTGCACATGAATCGGATCGGTCAGTGTGAGCGGACAGGTGACTACGTCCAGCACCAGCACGCCTGACTCATACACTTCGCAGACACGGCGATGTAGAATCCCGTGCCGACGCCACGAGTCGTTCACGAGCTCGCACCGCGCCGAGCCGTCGGGAGCTATGCGCGCGTCCACCAGACGAGCCTCGGGCCAGGTGAGCCACAAGAAACGCGGACCACGGAGTGCCGGTGGATGATCGTCGAACGTGAGCGTGTTGTGTACCGCGACGTCGGCCAGCGCGTTCGACCAGCGTCCTTCGGCATTGTAGCGATATGTGCCGGCGTCGAGTGCCAGACGACGACCGTCGATCCAAACGTCGACGTGCAGCGGGTCGATGTGTCCGGGACGCGACTCGTAGCTCGCGCCGCGCGTGAACACGCGCGTTTGACCGACGCGGAGGTCCGCCCAGCCTGACGAGCCGGTGATCACGCGAAGGCGCTCACGCTTTTCCGTGCGTGCAGGCGGCGGCACCGAGAGCCAGGCCATCGTCTCGCGATCCAGATCGACGTCAGCCGGCAACGGGACGTCGAAGGTCGCCGCCGCCGCGGTGAGCGATGGCCGATAGTCGCGGTATCGGCGCGTCGAGAGCGGCAAAACGTATGCACCGTCGTTCGCACCGTGGTTAGGCAGCTCGCCTCGATCGTCCACGCAATCGGCCAAGAGCGTCACCGCAGCGCGAACGCGATCGGCGGAATCCGGCGAAAGCTGGCGGCCGGCGTTGCGCAGCGCGCGCTCGGCCACCACGAGTTGATCGAGTGCGAGACGGGCGTAGTTGAACGAGTGCTGAATGTACCAGCCGTCCTGAGCGAACTGATCCTGTACCAGCAGCTCCAGCCAACGATGCCCGGCCGTGAGCCACCATTCGGCGTCCTTGCTGACGCGACGGAAGCGGGCACCGATCATGATCAAGCCAGCCGCTTCCGAGATGCCATGATTGTTGCGCTGAGAGAGCGCGTAGCCGAGTGCGTCGGCAATGCGCTCGCCGGAGATCATGAGGAAGCGGCGCAGCTCACGTAACCGCGGTGGCGTAGACGAGGGTGCGTGTGCGAGCACGCCTTCCATCCACAGGAGCGCGCTGGCGCGAATGGCGGTCTCCTGACCGCACGACCAGTGAACGCCACGGAATGGTGGGCAGTCGCCGATGAAGCTCTCGAGCGCGCGCCAGAACGCATCGGCGAAGCGGTCGTCTTTCGTGAGCATCCACCCCCGGCCCAAGTCGTAGCTCCAGGCAAACCGGGCGGGCTCCCAGATGTCCTTGATGTCCCCCGCCTCGCGACGCAGGTGCGGTACGCGATACCAAGGCGTCTGGGTATCGAAAACAAATTGGGTGAGTGGATGGGTGTTCCATTCGCCACGCGCTGGTCGGTCGTGCCAAGAGCAGCGATATGCCTGATATTCCCCGCGCGCGACTCGCTCGGCGCGCTCGATCGCCTCGGAGCGATCCGTGGCGTTGGCGACAGCGGCGGTGTCGGGCGCGAAAAACCATCCCTCGGGAAGGCGGCTCTGCAGTACCGACGGGGAGACGTCGCTTGGCGTCAGGCGATACGCGCCTACCCGGCGGCGCACTTCGTAGGCAGCGCGATGCCGAAGACCGGCGGCACCAAAGGTCCGCCATATCGAGGTCGCACCGCGAGTGAAGCCGTTGAGACTCACCGCGCCCACGAGGAGAGGAGCGGGCGCAGCGCGGCGTCCAGACGCGCCGCGAGTACCGGGCGATCGTGCTCGCGTGCCACCCACGCGCGGCCGCGCTCACCCATGGACCGCCGCTCGTCAGGCGAAAGCGCCAACAGGCGTCTGATGCCTTCGGCCAACGCCGCTGCGGACGCATCTCGAGTTTGTACGCCGCCTGACGATGAACGTACCCACCCACCAACTTCGCCGGGCACGTTGCACACCACGGGGAGCGTCGCACCCCAGTAGTCGAAGAGCTTGTTCGGGCTCACGCCATACGAGAATAGTGGAACGTCCTTCAGCACCATGAGACCCGCATCACATTCCGCCAGCACTCGTGGCATGTCGGTCTTCGGAACCGGCGTTGCGAACTCGACGCGATCGAGTTGAAGCTGGCGGGCGCGAGCGCGGAGCGACTCTTTTGACGGTCCATCGCCGATGAAGAGGAACGAGACGCGTGCGTCGTCTCGCAGCAGGCTCGCGGCATCCAACACGGTCTCGAGGCCGTTTGCCGGGCCGTGCGCTCCCGCATACGCCAGACGGAGAGTATCGCGCGGCGGCGGCCGCGTTCCGTTGTAGGCCGACACGTCGACGCCGTTGGGCACCACCGTAATGCGAGAGCTCGGAACGCCGATGCGGCGAAGATGCTCCTCCACGCCGTGGGCCAGCACGATGATGTGCCGCGCCGAACGGTACAGAGCGCGCGCAAGCATCCAGAGCAGCCAGTAACCCGGGCCGTGGATTCGGCCGCCAACGGCCAGACTTTCAGGCCAGAGATCGCGCACCTCGAGGACGAACGGGACGCGATGCCGGTGTGCCAGACGTCGAGCCGCTTCGGCTGCGAAGAGATGCGGCGTCGACCCGATTACGACGTCAGGTGCTTCGCCGCGGAGGTCGTCGGCCAGCAGCGATCGCCCGAAGGAGAGCCAGTTCCATACGCGGCGGAGGTTGTTCCGCGTGTACGGCGCGGCCCACAGCCACTCGATGTTTACACTGTCGACCGTCTCGCGAACGGGAGCGCGGTCGCTCGGCCCGGTGCGGCGCATGTAGGCGCGGTGATGCAGATGAAAATCGCTGGCGGCCAGCGTGACATCCCATCCGAGCGTCGTCAGCTCGCGGCCGAGCTCGACATGTCGCGTCCCGCCGCCCATGTCGCGGGTGACGGCGAAGTGATTCACCCAGAGGAGCCGTGGTCGGCGCGTCACGCCGCGGCGCTAATTGGCGCGGCGCCATCCGCGTCCACGAAGGTGCGCGCCCAGATCTCGAATGTGAACAACGCCCACACGATGTACGCAACGTCGCGACGGCCGGTCTCGAGATCGCGCAGCAGGCCGCGTATACCGGCGGCGTCGAAAAGGCCGCGGTCGAGAAACTGATCGCCTTCCAGCGCGCTACGCATCTCGCGCATCAATTGGCCGGAAAGCCATTCACGAATCGGCGCGCCGAAACCGGTCTTCGATCGCGAAAGAATGCTGGGCGGAAGCCATGGTCTCGCGGCCTCCTGCAGAATCCATTTCTGCGAGCGGCCACGTTGCTTGACGTCCAGCGGCATGCGTCCCGCCTGTTCGATCAAGGCGCGGTCGAGGTATGGCACTCGCAGCTCGACCGACGTCGCCATGGACGTGCGATCGCCATACGTCAGGTTGAGCGACGGCATGAACGTCTTGAACAGCACGTAGGTCCAGCGCTCCTCATCCGTCGGCGCGCGAGACTGCTCGAACAGCGCCAGATAATCAGCGTAGATGTCGGACGGCGTGTCGCGCCTGACCGCGTCCGACAGGATCTCTCGCCGCATTGCAGGCGATCCCCAGTCGGCGAGCTGAAGGATGCGATTGGTGCCGTCAGCGCCGATGAAGCGGAGCATCTTGAGCGCTCGTCGCGGCGTCGCTTCAGCGGACACCCCGCTACGCTCGGCGAGCGCGGACACGATTGCGGTAGCAGCACGCACCAGCGGAGACGGAATGCCTGACAAGCGACCCGCCATCTCGACGGCGCGGTGGCTACGATAGCCGTGATAGAGCTCGTCGGCACCCTGTCCGGAGAGGAGCACGATGGTGCCATCCTGTCGCGCGCGACGACAGAGAAGATAGGACGCGACGATGGCCGGATCGGCGAGCGGCTCGTCCGAATGCCACACCAGCCGCGGCAGTAGCTCCGTGATCGTCGGCGACAGCTCTTCTTCGACCAGGCGCGCACCGACGAACGCGGCCATCTCGCGAGCATACGGCAGATCGCTGGCGAAGCCGTCGCCCGTGCTCCCCGGGCTGTTTGCCGTGTACGCGGTGATGCGCTCGTGCGGACGCGCGACGTGCATCGCGCCCACGATCGCCGAGGAATCCAATCCGCCACTCAGGAGCGCGCCCAGCGGTACATCGCTCATGAGCTGCCGCTCCACGGTCTCTACAAGTGTCGTTCGTGTGCTGGCGATCCACTCGGCGTCGCCGCGCTTCTCCTTCGTCGACTGATCCCAATCCCACCAGGTTCCTTCATCGATGCGCCCGTCGCGCCAGGAAAGCCATCCACCGGCGCGAAGACGGCGAACGCCGCGCCACATCGTTCGCTCACCCGGCACCCAGAGGAAGGTCAGGAAGTGCTGAAGCGAGACTGGATCGATCGAGCGGTCCACGCCGCGCAGCGACAGCAACACCTTCGCTTCGCTGGCGAATGCCAACCCTTCCGCGGAATTGGCGAGATAGAGCGGCTTGATGCCGGCATGATCGCGGGCGAGAAATGCTTCGCCTGTGCGCTCGTCCCAGATGCAGAACGCGAACATGCCGTTGAGCCGCCTCACCATGTTGCGCCCTTCGTCCTCCCATAGGTGCACCAGCACTTCGGAGTCCGTGCGCGAGCGAAACCGGTGACCGCGGCGCTCGAGATCGGCGCGCAGCTCGCGGTGATTGTAGATCTCACCGTTGAAGATCAGCCAGACGGTGTCGTCTTCGTTCGCCATCGGCTGATGGCCAGCCGACGAAAGGTCGATGATCGACAACCGCCGGAACGCGAGCTGCGCACGGCACGCAGGATCGACGAAGAATCCTTCATCGTCGGGGCCGCGGTGCCGCTGCCGCTCGTCAGGCAGAAGCTTCGTCGGCGGAACGCCGTGGCGGAGGAGTCCGCTGATGCCACACATTGGTCTAGGCGCTGCTCACCGCAAGCGATCGTGCATCGCGAGCCGATGGCAGCAGGTCCAGGGAGCGAAGGGCGGCCAGGATGCCATCGACGGTGGCGTCATAGTTGTACTTCGATGCGCGCTCGCGGGCCGCAGCACTCATGGCGCTGCGCAGCCCATCGTCTGCTGCCAAGCGTCGTGCGCGTGCCTCGAACCCGTCCACATCGCCCGCCCGCAGCAGAAAGCCGGTGATCCCATCGCTGATCAGATCAGCGGCCGCGCCGACGTGTGTCGAAACCAACGGAACGGCGCCGGCAACCATCGCTTCGTTCAACACCAAGCCCCACGGCTCATCTTCCGAAGGCATGACGAATACGTCGCTCAGGGCGTACACGCTCGGTAAATCTCGCTGATTGACGAAGCCGGTGAAGCGCACGTTCGTCAGCGCTCGCTCGCTCACCCGGCGACGGAGCTCGGTCTCGAGCGGACCGCTCCCGACGACCACGCCGAAGATTCCGGGGACGTCGCGCATCCGCTCGATCAACTCCACCAAGATTTCGGGATGCTTTCGTGGGGTGAGCTTCCCGACGAAGAGCATCACGAATGCATCGCGCGGCACCTGCCAGCGTTCACGAAGCGCGGCGCGATCACCTTTGGCGACAGCAGCGATTCGATTCACATCCACGCTGTACGGCGCGAAGAACAGCGAGGATTCGCGCGCCCCGTAGGCTAGATAGGCGCGTCGATTCTCCTCCCCGATGTAGAGCAGCGCTGCGCTTCCACGGACCCAGGCGCGAATCACACTCTCCCGCGCAGCACCGGCCAAGCCTGAGCGGCGCGAGTCGGAGAGACGGAGCTCGCTACGGAGCAAAATTGGAACGCCGCGAAGCCGCGCCGCCGCGAGCGCCATCCAGTTGCTCGGATACGTGTAGCCGTTCATCCAGATCGCGTCGAAGGAATCGAGAACTGCACCGAACACGCCGGGATTGATCGCGTGGAGCGGATTGAACGTGTCGCGCACCGGACTCACGTTGCGCAGGAACCGGTACCGGTAGCCCGAGAGCTGATCGGTGTCCCACTGGATGGCTTGACCGAATTCCCGATCGTGGCGAGGCACGACGCCGTAATCACTGTAATACAGCACTTCGACGTCGAGACCGGGATGAGCAGATAGCCTCGCGTAGAGCGGCGTGAAATACTGAATCGGGTGCGACGCCAGCACACCCAGCCGGCATCGCTTCACGAAACGCCGATCTGCCGAGTCGGAGGTGCGACGCGCATGTGGTGCTCGACAATCGCCGCCACTCGATGATCCCAGCTGTCGCGGCTCCACACGAGGTCGTGCCCGCGCCGAGCGATGTCCGTTCGGCGGCTCTCGTCGGACAGGTATTCGTCTACGCGCTCCGCTAGCTCGTCAGCGCCTTCGAAGCACGCGACGGTCACGCCCTCATCGAATTGCTCGAGCAGCTCCGACGTGCGCTCGTGCAGCATGAAGCTGCCGCACGCTGGAATGTGAAACGTTCGGCTTGTTATCTGATCGCCGCTCGATGCGCCGGGTCGCTGCTCGCTCAGTAGTCCCAAGTTGATCCGCGAGGCGATGATTGCTTTTGCGTATTCGTCGCCTGTCACTTCGCGTCCGCCGGTCGACCTGGACAGTGCCGGATGAAGATTTTCGCGCCGCCACTGTTCGCCCCATACCCGCAGGGCAATGGAGGGCCGGCGATTGACCAGCGATGCGAGAATGGCCTCCTTTTTCGGTGACCATGTGCCAATGAACGAGACATCGCAGCCATATGCCTGTCGTTCTTGATCTGTGAGAGACAGCGGCCGATGCACTTCTGGGTCGAATCCGTGGAGGAGCAGACTCGCGTTTCGAACACCTAACGAGCTGGCGAGGTCTCTGACACCGAACGACTTGGCTATGAAGATCCAGTCGTACACCGGAAGCGCTTCAGGGAGATACTTGCCGTGCACGTGGAACGAGACGTCCGGAAAGAAGCAGTACGTCCGAATGCCGAGCGCTTTCATTCGGCGCAGACTCTCGGCGGTAACGAATGCGCCCTTGAACGCCAGAAAGAAATCCGGACGCTGCTGTTCTGCCTGTCGTAAGAGCTCGGCGTTGAACTCGGTGACACCGGCGCTGCGTAGCAAGCGACCGGCCGCGCGCATCGCCCGTGATTTCCAGCGTAGGGGGATGAACTCCCGTTCGGGTACGAGATGCGCTGTCCAACCGCCGCGCCGGAGCGCGCGAAAGGCGGCGTAGCCGTTCGAGCCGAGCCATTGTTCGCTGGCGACCAGCGCTGTGCGGCTGCGGCTCGACCCCTGCGCCGCTGCCTGCCCGGCGATCGGCGAGATTGCCGTGTCCAGACTCGAGCGACTCATCCGCGGCTGCCGGCGCCCGATGACGTGAGCGGAATGATTGGACGAACTCTGCCGCTCCCCGCGACGCTCATCAGGAACGTCATGATGACGAAGACGCCGTACACGGCGATGATCGTTACCAGGATCTGAAGGTCGGCGCCCATGCCGAAGCCGACCCAGAGCAGGTAGAAGCCGAACGCGGCTCCCAGCGCGTTCTTCGAGCTCGTCCAGAACGAGGCGCGCATCCAGAGTATTGCCTGGAGAGCTCCAAATATTAGGCAGCCCACGATCACACCGAGCCAGCCAAAATTGAGATAGAGCTCTCCCTGCACCGTCATGTTGATCGAGTTGCTGAAACCGCCCGTGGCGGTCGGAAACCCCTGCCCGATCCGCCCAGCAAACCACTGCCCTTTGGCAATGATGGGCTTCTCGGGCCAGATCACGCGGGGTACGAACGCGTAGGCGAGATACTCGAGCGTCTCGCCGGCGAGGAACCCATCCTCGTCGACGATCCGGCGAACTTGCGTCAACTGGTTGAAGGTGCTGAGCCGGCTCATCACGGTCTGTGTACGCCGTGGCTCGGGCGTAGCCGGCTCTTGCTCAGCGTAAGCTTCGACCGCCTCGATGCGCTGGAGCCCACCCCCGGTTCCGCCTCGAACGGAGGCGAACGCGCCAAAGTAGATGACGAAGATCGCCAGTGCTCCATAGATCGGGAAAAACACTTTCCATCGCAACGGCTCGAGCGACCGCCTGCCTAACAACGCCCCGAAGATGAACGCGATCAGGGGCAGCAAGATGTCGGAGCGAAGGAAGGCAAACATCAACGCGCGAAACGCTTCGACGAGCGCGATCACCAGGGCGGCAACGACGACCTTCTGCTGTCCGCGCTCCGCGCCGATTCGCGCCAGGATGAAGATCAGGAAGTGCGGGAGCAGTAGAAACACGGATCCGATCGTTCCCAGCGCATCGAGCGGTAGTGTCTGTCGGACGACGACGACGATCAGCTCGAGCGCCACGGCATTCCGGATCAGATGTCTCCCGCCGACGTCCCCATGAACGCGAGGGAGCAACTGCGCCAGGCTACGCGCACTGTGCGACCGCTCTACCGCCCAAAACGCGAGAACCGGCAGCACGCCTCCGACGAGCATGATCTGCATGGCCAAAAAAAGATGCTCGTCGGCTGCGTACACAAAATACAGGGCGCGCTTGTCCGTTTCAGCAGCGGAGAGCCCGACGGCGTTGGCCATCCCGATGATGCCCGCGGACAGCGCGTACAAGGTGATCGGCGTGATCCCGCCGGTGTCGGCGCGCGCCACGTCGCGGAGCGCCAGCCCAGGACCGATCAAGGCGGCGGCGACGGCGAGCAGAATCGGTGAGACGAGCGAAAGCGCGCCGACGGCGGTCGTGACGCCGATCCAAATGAGAATGTCGGAGGCGGCGCCGGCACGTCGCGTCCAGGCGGCGCTGCGGCGCCGCGGGCGGCGTTCGGCACCGACGCGCCAGGTAACGCTCACGCGGGAACCCTCACTGCATCTGCCGAGAGTGAAGGTGCGGTCCAGGTCGAGGAGGCCCTATCGGCCGCCGACGTCTCGACCGCCGACACAGCGAAGCGGTCTGCCCACAGATGCAGAATGAAAGCGCGCCAGATGGCCAGTTGCGCTCCCGTGTCTCCGGCCAAGAAAGCACGGAGTTGAGTGCGGAAGCGTGATGGCTCGAGCACACCCAACGAGCGCACGCGATCGTCGGTCATGAACTCCTGGATCCAGGTCGCGTGCGAGCGCATCCAGGCAGCCATCGGCGTGAAAAATCCGACCTTGTCCCCACGGCGACGGATGTCGTCCGGAAGGATGTCGGCGAAGCTCTCGCGCAGGATGCGCTTCGTCATCCCGCTGGCGAAAAGTGCCTCGTACCGGAGCGACGCGAGGAATTCTACGAGGCGATAATCGAGGAAGGGCATTCGACCTTCCACCGAATGCGCCATCGCGTTACGGTCGTCGTAGTGCGTCAGGTGCGGCAATGCGAAGCGCTTGAAGACTTGCGCCAAGTAGCTGTCCAGCGATGTGCGGCCCGGCTCGTCGTCGAAGCGACGCCACGAAACTCGCTCGCGCAGGTCGGGCGTGACCACCGACGCCATTTTTTGGATCACGCGCTGCCGAGCTCGATCTCGGATGGCGAGCGGCAGAACGTGCGGCGCCGAATCGCGTAGGACGGCCCAGAAAGGGCGCCCGCTGCTGCGCGCCCATGCCCTCGCCTCCGACAGAAAGCGCGCCGGCTCGTGGATGAGCAGCGACCCCAAGTACGCGTTGACCATCGAAGGATATCCAAGCAGCGACTCGTCGCCACCCTGACCCGAGAGCACCACGGGCACGCCGGCGCTTCGCGCCGCCGCCATCAGGCGGAAATGCGCCACGATGGATGTATCGCCGAAGGGCTCTTCTTGATGATCCAGAACTTTCAACAGCTCCGATGGGAGCTCGTCAGGCGACGGCGGTGCGCGATGCAGGATGGGCGCTTTGAGCCGCGCCATGACCGATTCGACGTACGGAGTTTCATCGATGATCGAGCCCGGAAACTGACTCGTGAAGACGTGCATCGGCGCGCCGTTCGTGATCTCGTCGATCAGGAGGGTGATCGTCGACGAATCGAGTCCGCCCGAAAGCGTGGTCCCGACGGGCACGTCCGCCCGGAGCCTCAGCGCAACAGCGCTTCGCAGCAGCTCTCGAAATTTCGCTCGAGCGGCGTCGTCGTACGGGATTCGGTCACGATGCTCGACGCGTGGGAGATCCCAATACCGCCTCATCTCTGCCCGCCCATTCTCTATGCGCAACGAGTGAGCGGCCGGCAGCTGGTCGAGGCCGGCGAAGAAGCTCCGGCGGCCGAGATGTCCGTACGTGCCCTGGCTGAGAAAATCGAACGCCGCCTGTGCGTCGAGTCCGAACCTGCGCCCGATCGCCATGAGCGCCTTCACCTCGCTGGCGAAGATGAAAGTGCCGTCGGCGTCCTGCACGAAATAGAGCGGCTTCTTCCCTGTACGATCGCGTGCGGCAAAGAGCGCCTTGCGTTCGCGGTCCCAGATGACGAAGGCCCACATGCCGTTGAAGCGATCGAGCGACTGCTCGCCCCACTCGCGGTAGGCGCGCAGCACGACCTCGGTATCGGTCGCCGTCTGGAAATGGTGACCGCGCGCCTCGAGCTCCTGCCGAAGCTCTCGGTAGTTGTAGATCTCGCCGTTGTAGACGATGACGAACCGCCCCTCAGGGTCGTGCATCGGCTGACGGCCGGCCGCGGAGAGGTCGATGATGCTGAGGCGCGTATGCCCGAGGCCGATGCGCTCGTCCGACCACATGGCGCGATCGTCCGGGCCGCGATGGCCCAGCACGTCGATCATCCGCCGGAGCCGCTCGTCGATCGGAGCCACGTCACGCGGTGCCCGCAGAATTCCAGCAATCCCGCACATGCTACGCTACTTCCGCCTTCACTCCAGAGCCGCAATCCATCTCGAACCCTCTCTGAGCACCGCGTCCACTAATTTACATTGTCGCATGGCACCGCCGCGTCGTTCGATTGCGTGGCCCACGGAGCGCCGGTAAATAGCACACAGCCACTCTCGCGCTGAGGAGTAGAACACCATTCATGTGCGGAATAGCCGGAGCGTATGGCGCTGGTGTTGGTCGCAGCGACCGCATTGCGGCCGGAGTCGATCTCGCCGCCCAGTCGATCAGGCATCGAGGGCCTGACGATCGCGGCAGTCTGCGCCGTGACGACGTCATCCTGGCTCATGAGCGCCTGAGCATCATCGACCTCAGCGAATGCGGACATCAGCCGATGTGCAACGAGACCGGCGATGTCTGGGTGATCTACAACGGTGAGATCTACAACTATCCCGAGCTTCGGGATGAGCTGAGCACCAGCGGACACTATCTCCGCTCCACCAGCGACACTGAAGTCCTGATTCACGGCTACGAAGAATGGGGCATTGATGGGTTGCTGCGCCGACTCCGGGGCATGTTCGCGTTTGCGCTCTACGACGCGCGCCCCGAATCGCCTGATGGTTCCAGACCGGGGCACTTCTACCTGGTGCGAGACCGTTTCGGCATCAAGCCGCTCTACTACTCCACACTGCCCGAGGGTGGCGTCCTCTTCGCATCGGAGGTTCGCGCCATCGCCGCCAGCGGCCTCGTCGATAAGCACACCGAGCCGCGGGCCGCCACGGGATTTCTCCTGTTCGGCAGCGTTCCGACACCGCTCACCACGCTTCGCAATGTGAAGGCGCTTCCCCCGGGTCACTACCTGGCGTTCGCGCCTGAGCGACGCCTCGTCGAATGGTACGCAACAGAGCAGCTCTTTCAGCCTCGACCGGCTCCCGTATCGCAAGATGGCGACATTCGAGCGCTGCTCGACGACACCGTACGCGTCCACCTGCTGAGTGACGCACCCCTCGGCGTATTTCTCAGCGGAGGCATCGATTCTTCCGTATTGGTCGCGCTCGCATCACGCGCGACGCCAGAGCTCCGCACGGTCTCGATCGTGTTCGACGAGCAGGGGTACTCGGAAAAGCCGTATCAGGACCTCATGCGTCGCCAGTTCGAGACGCGGCACCACGAAGTCCACGTCACGCCCAAAGAGATGGAAGATTCGCTGTCGAGCTTCTTCGACGCGATGGATCAGCCGACGGTCGATGGACTGAATACGTACTTCGTCGCGCGCGCCGCTCGTCAGGCCGGCCTCAAGGTCGTGCTCTCGGGACTCGGTGGCGACGAGGTCTTCGGCGGTTACGAAACGCTGCGACGCGCCCCGACGATGCGTCGCCTGCAACGCCTCCCGACGGCCGTCGTACGTACGGCGTCACGCGTCGCACCCCGCCGCTACGCGCGCAAGCTCGACTACCTCGCCGATGGACGCGACCTCTCATTCTATCTGGCGCAGCGCGGGATTTTCTCGCCGCGCGAGGTTGCCGATCTCACTGGTGGTGACGAGCGCGACATCTGGACGCTCTTGCACGAGCTATCGAGTCCTCGCGCCATTCGCGACGCGAGGACACTGCAGCAATCGTTGGAGTTCGATCACTATCTTCCGGAGCAGCTGCTCCGCGACGCGGACGTGTTCGGCATGGCCCACTCGCTCGAGATCCGCGTACCGTTTCTGGATCACGTCCTGGCCGAGCGCGTGCTCTCGATGCCTGCCACGTCACAGCACGATCCGAAGTGGCCGAAAGCCCTCCTCACGAAATCCACACGCGATCTGGTGCCACCAGAGATCGTTTTCCGGCGCAAGCAAGGCTTCACCTTTCCGTTCGCGCCGTGGCTTGCCGCGGGACGCGCGGGTCTTGCCACTTCGCTCGCCCGAAACAATGGCGCCACGAGCAAGACGTGGAGCGCATTCCTCGATGGGCGTGAGCACTGGTCTCGACCGTGGGCCCTCAACGTGCTGAGCCGCTACACCCAGCTGTCGTGATACTCGGGCTCTTTTCCGAGGCGCTGACGGCCGGCGGCATTCAGCGGGTCGCTCTTCACACCGCCACTGCGCTCGACACCATCGCCAGGGAGACGAATCGCGGCGCGCAATTCCTCAGCCTCAATGATGCCGTCGGCGACCACGAACAAGCGGTCGACGGCAGATCGATTCGAATTCGCGGCTACGGCACCTCGAAAGCCGCCTTTGCACGAGGCGCCCTGGCCTCGTCAGGCGGCGTGACCGACGTCTATGTCAATCACGTCGGTCTGGTGCCAGTGGGAGCCGCGGTTCGCTTTGCCCATCCATCGTCGCGGCTGTGGATACACCTCCACGGTGTCGAGGCGTGGTCTCCCTTGCCGCTCTCCCGCCGCACGCTCCTTCGCGTGGCTACGGGATTCCTATCCATCAGCAACTACACGGCGGAACGAGCCGTCGAAAGTCAGGGCATTCAGCGCGAACGCATCCGCCTTCTGCCGAACGCGCTCGATCCATCTTTTCTTCGACGCGCCGAAGCGGGCCGCCACGACCGAGCCCATACGCCGCGCCGATTGCTGACCGTCGGACGGCTCGCGGCGAGCGAGCGCTACAAAGGGGTCGACGCGGTAATCCGCGCCCTTCCGATCGTCCTCCGAGAGAACGCCGATGTCGTCTTCGATGTAATCGGCGACGGCGACGATCGGCCGCGTCTAGAGGCGTTGGCACGGGAGTGTCGCGTCGACGAGGCGGTGCGCTTTCGAGGTCGTGTTGCCGATGCCGATCTCGTCGATGCCTATCGATCCGCCGATCTATTCGTCATGCCGAGTCGCGGCGAGGGACTTGGCGTGGTGTACCTCGAAGCGATGGCATTCGGTCTTCCCGTGATCGCCGGACGCTACGGCGGAGCGCCGGAGGTTGTCATCGACGGCAAGACCGGTTTTCTCGTGAGCCAGGACGACACCGGCGAACTGGCCACGTCGATCTCGACGCTTCTTCGCGACACTGCCCTCGCACGCCGTATGGGCGAAGCGGGACGCGCCCGGGTTCACGAGGAGTTCAGCTACGAGCACTTCGTCCGTCGCTTGCGTGGTGCGCTCCTCGGTGAACGCCGGTCATGAAGATCTTGATCGATGCGTTGACTGCACGTGAAGGAGGCGGCCTAACCTATTTGCGACAGATCGTGCCGGCATTGGTCCGGGCCGATCCTACGCACCAATACCACGTCTTACTCTCGCCGCTGTACCAGTCGCCATTGATCGACGAGCTTCGACGAATTGCGACGCCCATGCCGGTGCCGCTCGATTCGAACATCGTCTCCCGGTACCTCTTCTTGCGGCGGGAGCTTCCTCGGAGACTCGTCGAGGAATCGTACGACGCTCTTTTCACCGTAAACGAGATCGGGTGCACGCGTCCGACTCGTCCACACGTCGTGCTCGCGCGAAATTACAGCATCTTCGCGCCACTCTCTCTCTACCACTCTCCGGCCGACCGTTGGCGTGCCGCGCTTTATCGCGTGACGCGCGAGCCGGTCGCGCGAGCCACGCTGCGGCGCGCGACGCACGTGGCGTTCGTGTCGGACACCTATCGTCAGGCAGTGATCGAGCGCTTGAAGCTCGATCCAGGCCGCACCAGCGTCGTATATCACGGCATCGACCCTGCCTTTTCGCGTGAGGATGGCGGAGCGACGGCAGCATCGCGCGACCAAGCTACACCGTACTTTCTTTGCGTCTCGTCGCTGGCGCCTCACAAGAACTACGAAGCGCTGCTTCACTCCTATGCGACGGCGCGGCAATCCACGGACTTACCTGCCCTCTGGATCGCCGGCGCGAGTCCAGACCCTCGATACGGATCGTCACTGCGCGCGCTGGCCGACTCGTTAGGCGTGGCCTCCAGCGTCCGCTTCCTCGGCCGCGTTTCATACGAAGATCTCCCGGCTCTCTACCGGGGATCGACGGCGTTCGTCTTTCCGTCGCGCCTCGAGACGTTCGGCCAGCCGCTGCTCGAAGCCATGAGCGCCGGAATTCCGGTCATCGCCAGCCGGAGCGCGGTGTCGAACGAGCTGTGCGGCGACGCGGCCGTGTACGTCGATCCGCTGAGCCCGACCGACATAGCGCAGTCGCTGGTTCGTATTGCGCGAGATGAGCGCTTGCGCGCTGAGCTCGGTCAGCGAGGCCGCGTGAGAGCAGGCAGCTTCTCTTGGGATCGTACGGCGCGGCAGACACTCGACATCATCGATCGCGCTACTCGATTCTCACGTTAGGCAGGCGTCGCTTGTCGCTGCCGGGAAGCAGGTAGCGCCGACCGAAGTGCATTATCGAGCAAGCCCGCGAGTCGCTCCGTGAGCATCGGTCGAGCGTACGAAGCCACGAGCTCGGTATTTGGAGCGAACTCCACGGGTATACCACGACTCCACTGCTCTAGCCCAGTCGCCAGAAACGCCGCCACCATTTCTGGCGTCGGCGCGACGGTGCCGGTTCGCGTCTCGTGAATCAGCTCATCCAGCAGTCCCTTATCTCCAGGCACACACAGAATCGGGCGACGCGCGCCCAGGTATTCGAAAACCTTGCCGGGTTGCAGACCACCGGCCAGGTATGGGTCGGTGGTGCGACTCGTATCGATCGAGAGCAAGAGCAGCACGTTTGCACTGCGCAGGAGCGCCAACGATTCCTCGCGCGGCACCTGACCGGCCGCATCCAGGCAATCCTCGACAGCTGTGCTCCGCGCCGCCTCCACCATTATGGGCGCCGCGCTTCCACGATAGACCACGCGGAAGCGCCGAAAGAGAGCCGTACTGACCCGGTCGCGAAGCTGCCGAACGCCCTCGAAGAACGTCTTCGGCGACATCTCTCGCCACAGATTGCCCGCATATGCAACTCGAAATTCGTCCGGTGCGATCGCAGGTTCTCCGGAGAAATCCTCCGGGTCGTAGCCATTTGGTATCGTCGCCGTCGGACGTCCGAACGATCGCGCGTCCATCTCGCTCCAACGCCGGTTGACGTTGACCACGACTGCGGCGCTCGAAAGCACCGACCGCGCACGCGGTTGAAAGAGACGGCGGAGCGTCGGTGGGAATGGCTGCAGCCAAGGGTCGCGAAAGTCGGCGATCCAGGGTGTGCCATACTCGTCCGCGAACCACCTGGCCGCTATGACGCCCGCATCCGGCGAATGCTCGCCTATGCAGACGTCTACACGCTCGCGGCGCCTGACGAGCCGGGCAGCGGTCTTTGCGCATTCCAGCCAGGCCAGCGACGTGTCGCCCGTGCTGAGCTGACGAGCGGCGGTGAGTGCCTTTCGCACCACAGTTCTTCCACGGCCTGCATGCGCCGAGCTGCTCTTTTGCCACAGCCGATCGAGGACGCCCGCGTCTTCGAGCCGCGGCGTCGGAATGATCACCGACGAGCTCTCATCGGCGCCATCCAGCGCGGTAGCCACGCGCTGCTCGACATCGGCCTCCCAGCCTTCGGCCGCTACGCCTCCATCACAGCAGAGGACTATGGCTCTCCAACCGAAGCGCGGCAGGTACTTGGCGAACTGCGCCGGCCGTTGCGCACCGATCGTCGATTGACGCGCATGGTACGGCGCGCATTGGTGCGCGAAGATGAGAGCCGTCTTCACGCGCCGACGGCTTGCAGCGGAACGGGCTCCGTCTCCGGTGGCGCGTTCTGCCCACTCCGCACCTGAGCGAGCCACCGACCCATGCACAGCATCCGCCAGGGATCGAAGCTGAACGCCGCTCGTCCCGCAATGATGTCGTCGACGTAATCGAGCGCTTCGTCGGCGACGAAGAGTGAAGGTGCTTGAGCGACAGACTGGGCGATCTCGCGACGAAACCAGGCCGTCGCTTTTTCGCGGAGCCACACCTGCTCGGGAGTGACGAAGCCCATCTTGTCGCGCCGCGTCCGAACGCTCTCCGGTATCACGCCGCGCAGGCCCTCACGGAGCACGACTTTAGTGACGCCTTCTCGAAGCTTGAGATGGTCGGGCAACCCAGCCAGAAATTCGACCAGTCGATAGTCGAGAAACGGTACTCGCGACTCGATCGATCGCGCCATCGAGTTGCGATCTTCGTAGCGGAGGAGAACTGGTAGCGATGTCGAGAGCGTCTGCTCGATCAGACTCTGCCCCAGACCACGCGCTGGCGCTTGCCGCTGAAAGAACGGCGCGTCCAGGCGCAGCCATGCCGGCCGTGATCGCTTCACACGAAGCCGTCCAGGAAGGAGCAGGTCGAGAGCCGGCACGGTATTTCGGATCGCGAACAGCAAGGGCGCCTTCGGGAGCGCGCCTTTTTCGAGTATGGCGGCGCGAAGCTCCCGGGTAAGGGCGACCAACGCGCCGCGCCGTAGCTGTCCGGTGTACAAGGCGGCGTCGTTCCCATTGTAACCGGCCAATTGCTCGTCGCTTCCTTGCCCGTCGAGCATGACCTTCAGCCCCGCGTCGGCCGCGGCGGCGAACACGCACCACTGGCTGAACTGACTGGTCGAGCCAAACGGTGCGTCGAGATACCAGATCTGCCTGTCCACCTCGGCGCGCAGCCGCTCGACGGTTGGCCAGACTTCGACCGAGCGCGCCTGCGTCTGCCGGATGACCTGCTCGGCATACACCCATTCGTCGAACCGCGGATCGGAATAACGTGCGGTGACGGTGATCTGTCCTTGATGATCGCCGTGCGCCTCCAGATTCTCGCGCGCCAGCGCGACGATCGCCGACGAGTCGAGGCCGCCTGACAAGCACGAGCCAACCGGCACGTCCGCGCGCAATCGGAGCCGCACGCTGTCGGTGAGGAGACGCCTGAATTCCATCGCGGCGTCGGCATCGCTGCCATGGAAGCTGCGACGGCGCAACGTGTACCAACGCTCGACCCTGGGCTGCGGCACGCGCTGACCGAGGTCGAATGAGACCATCTCGCCGCCGAGCAGCTGCTCGATGCCGGCGTCGAAGGTGTCTCGTGTGTGGTCCATGAGGCCCGCGCCGAGGTAGTCGGCGGCGGCGCCTTCGTTCAGCTCGAAAGAGTAGCCCGGAAGAGCACGGATCTGCTTGATCTCCGATGCCAACGCGAACAGCTCACCCACCCGCGCCAGGTACAACGGCTTCACCCCGAAACGGTCGCGCACCGCGTGCAGCTTCCCTGCGCCGCGCGTGTCCAGCAGCACGAAGGAGAACATCCCGTTGAGACGGTTGAGGCATTCGACGCCCCACTCCGCCCACGCCGCCAGGAGTACTTCCGTATCCGAGTGCGAGTGAAACTCGCGTCCCTGACGCTCGAGCTCGGCGCGTAGCTCGATGTGATTGTAGATCTCGCCATTGTACGCGATGGCCAGGCCGCACCCTCGCTCGATCATCGGCTGATGGCCACCTGGAGAGAGATCGACGATGGACAGCCGGCGATGTCCGAGTGCGACGCGCCAGTGGGCGCTGGCCGGCACCGTAGTTAGGCGGAGCGCGCGAATCGTGTCGTCAGACGTCTCCTCTCCGGCAAGCGCGCGCAGATCATCGCCGGGCTGCCATAGCAGGAAACCCTCGTCGTCCGGTCCCCGATGTCGTACTTGGCGCGTCGCCGCGATCAGCGGCGTTGTCGACGCCGGGCCTTCGGATGCGTCACGTATCAACGCGAGAATGCCACACATGATTCAGTAAGTCGGTGAGCTATGCTTACGCGATGGAGAGTTGGGGTTCGCGCCGAAGCCTGCCGCGCGCCCACAGGCGAATGAGCCGTGAAGCGGCGATCGGATGTGAGACAAGCCCGACGAGAGCCGGGCGCGGCGACTGGCCCGCCCGCGACGGCGAAACTCTTGGAGCCAACTGACCGAGCGCGGTCGCGTAGCGGTCGGCGCAAACGGAAATCGAAAATTCCCTCTCGGCGAGTGCACGTGCGCGGCGTCGACGATCTGAGCGCTCCACACGAGTAGCACGCGCCACGCACTCTGCGGCGCCGTCAACGTCGCCTACGGCATGGGTCCAAAAGCACTTCTCGGCGAGCGCATGGTCTTCGTAGTCCTCGATGCCGCTCACGCGCGACGCCACGATCGCGCAGCCTGACGAGAGCGCTTCCATGACGACCACCGGCATGCCTTCGAAGTTCGACGGCAGAAGAAGGACGTCTGCCTGGCGCATGCGCCTCAAGACCTCCGATGACGGCAACCATCCGGTGCACCGTACCTGTTCGCCGAGCTCGAGCTGGCGAATCGCCTGCTCTACGCGCGTGAGCTCCGGTCCATTGCCGATGAGCTCCATTCGAAAGGCGATGCCAAGCGCTCGAAGACGGTCTGCGATCTTCGGCAGATCGCTCGCGCGCTTCTGGTGCTCGTCCATTCGGCCGACCCAAATGATCCTCAATCGCCCCGCTTCCTCCAGGCCCTCATCGAGCGAGACCGGCGCAAGCGGAACGCCACAAGGGATCGTCACAACGGGCGCGGTCAACTCCGCACCGAGCGCCAAAGCTCGTTCCTGGATGCGTCTCGACACACAGACCAGAGCGGCCAATTGCGGGCCGTGTCGTCGCACGAGAAGGTCGTACTGGTCATCGTCCGAGTGATGTACCCCTATGAAAGGATTCCGAGTTGCGAGCCAGCCGCAGGCCTTCCAGGCTGCTGGGTCGTCCGAGACGACGATCGGTACTCCGCTCGGTACTCGCTGCAGAATGGCACGTGCGTAGACGCTGGCTCTGTAGCGTTCGGTACCGAACTCGAACTCATCACCGGCTGCCGGATTCACCATCGTCGGGCGCGCCGACGCTGGCACACCTTCGAGCAGCTCCACCATGCTCGGCCGTCCACGCCCGTTCACGAATGGGCGACGCGGACGCGGGGTAACGAACCAGCATTGCTCGTCGCGCCGCCTCCATTCCTCGGCGAGGTCCACCATCCACCGCGTGATCCCGCCTCGATGGTACGGATTGGAAAGGAAGGCGAGCGGCTTCACTCCACCTCGTCGCGGCGTGACAGCGCGCCGGCGCGCCACACGTACGCCGTTCCGCATGCCGCGCACGAAGCACCATCGCCCTCGCCCGGCACGGCACCGAGCGGCAATCGCTCGCCGCACTCGCACATCCAACCCATGACCCGCGCCGGAACGCCGACGACCAATGCGTACGGCGGGACGTTCGACGTGACCACCGCGCCGGCGCCCACGAAGGCATACTTGCCTAACGAGTGGCCGCACACGATGGTGGCGTTCGCGCCGATGCTGGCGCCTCGCCCGACGCTGGTACGCCGGTACTCCGACTTGCGCGACACGTGACTTCGTGGGTTCACCACGTTCGTGAACACCATCGAGGGCCCGAGGAAAACATCGGCATCACACTCGACGCCTTCATAGATGCTGACGTTGTTTTGCACCTTCACGTTGTCGCCGAGCGTCACCCGCGACATCACCACGACGTTCTGGCCTAGGCTGCAGCGCTCACCGATCGTCGCGCCGGACATCACGTGAGAGAAATGCCAGATCTTCGTTCCGGCACCGACGTTCGCGCCGTCATCGACATAGCTCGACTCGTGCACGAAATAACCGCCCGGAAATTCCTGCATTTCGTTCACGCCTGCTTCGCCTCACGGCTGAACGTGCGCAAGGGTAGAGAGACTTCCCTGCCGGTTCGCGCCGACTCGTAGATGCCCAGGATCAGCTCGAGCGATTTACGCCCCTCGCGCCCGTCGGTTCCCGGTGCCGCTTCGCCGCGCAGCACTTTGACCACGTTGTCGTAGTACGCGCCGTGGCCGGACCCGTATACCGACAGCGGGTTGGCGGCACCCTTCAGCAACTCTGCTTCGCGATCGTCGTCGTCGTACTCCGCAAACTCCCAGTGCTCGATGCGATTGAGAGCGGTACCGCCGATCTTGGCTGTGCCATTCTCTCCGATCAGCGTCACCGACCCTTCCATGTTTCTCGGATAGGTGAGCATCGTGACCTCGATCGTGCCGAGCGCTCCGTTTCGAAAACGCAAAATCGCGACGCCAGTGTCCTCCGACTCGATGCGCCGTCCAAGCGTCCCCGTTTTGGCGCTCACCGACTCGACCGGACCGACCAACCACTGAATCATGTCGACGTAATGGCTTGCCTGATTCATGAAAGCGCCGCCGTCGAACTCCCACGTGCCGCGCCATGGTGCCATGTCGTAGTACGACTGCGGGCGATTCCAGCGAACCGTCGTGTTCGCTAGGTAAATCCTTCCGAAGCGGTTTCGATCGACCGCCCGCTTCAGCAGCTGCACTGCGGGATTGAGGCGGTTTTGCTTGACGACGAACAGAGTGACGCCCGCGCTGTCACAAGCCCGCACCAAGGCGTCGGCTTCCTCGAGCCGCGTCGCCATCGGCTTCTCGCAGATCACGTGCAATCCATGCTCTGCCGCCATGCGTCCGTGCGTGGGATGAAGTCCGCTCGGCGTGCAGATGACGACCGCATCGGCGCCGGCCGCGCTGAGCATTTCGGTATACGACGTAAAGTGCGGCACTCCGTGGCGCTCTCCGGCCGCGCGCGCTCGCTCGGCCAGGTCATCGCACACCGCGACCAGTTGGAGGTGTGGATTCTCGGCAATCGCTTCGAAGTGCCGGTCGCTGATGCGTCCGCACCCGACGAGCAGAACTCGAATCGGACGCTCGGAAAGCTCCGCGCTGCGGCTCATCGCAGCGCTTCGGCATAGGCCGAGCGTACCTCGGCCACGTACTCCTTCCACAGAAACTCGTTTCGGCACAGGTCGAGCGCCGCCGATCGCATTCGTTCTCCATCCGTTCGCAAGGCGCGACACACGCGCTCCGCCTCGGCGCGCTGCTGATCCGGCGACGCACCGAACCAGTCGATCACCAGACCGGCACCGCTTCGCTCGACGATGTCGTCGATCCACCCGACGACACGGGTGGCAATGACCGGCACTCCACATGACAGATACTCGGCGAACTTTACCGGCATGCTGACACGGTTCATTCGCGTCGTCTCGCGAAGCAGGATTCCGGCGTCCGCCGCCATCAAATAGTCAGGCACCTGCCGCTGAGGAACACGGCTGACGGTGTACGCCTTCTTCGGTATCCCCGCCCGCTCGATCATCTGCGACATCTGCTGTTCGTGCGACGTCAGGCAGAGCAAATGGGCCGCGGGCTCGGCGGCCAGTGCCAGTGAGAAGAACGGAATGACCGCGTCCTCGACATGCTGATACTTCGTGACAGAGCCGAGGTAGGTGATGACGATGCTTTTCTCGAGGCCAAGCTCGCGACGTGCACGCGCTCGATGCTCCGCCGTATAGGGCACCGAGCTCACGCAACAGGGGACGCGGTGGACCGTGGAGGGAGATACGCCCAGTTGCGTCAACCACTGCTTCAAGCTCTCGGAGACACAGAGCAGGCTTTCGGAGCGCGCGAGCGCATTGTGAAGGATCGCAAAGTTCGCGTGATACGTGCGAAGCGCCTCGGCACTGGCCGACGTTGGGCCATCGAAGCCGCGTTCGTAGAGCACCTCTTCAGGCACGGCACCGCGCACGTCGAACACGACACCCGACCGCGGCCACGTCTTCCGAAACTCGTCGGCCCAAGGCACGGCCGACTCCCCGCGGCAGTGAAGAACCACGGAATCGACGCCTGCCAGTCGCCGCAGACGCGGCGCGAGGAGTCTTGCGTTGCGGGCAACCCCGAGACGGCTCATGAATGGCAGAAGCACGACTTTCACCTCGGGCGCCCGCGACTGGAGATCGCGAATGCGCTTTCGCACCGCTCGCTTGGCAGCGACGCGCGCCGGCTCGAGAAGGGCGACGATCACCCTCACCGGTCGGAAGGTGCCATTGGTATCCGTTTGCCACCGCATGTGGTCGATGACCTGCGTCTCGACGAGATCCTTCATGGATTCGCCGACGACGAGGTGCACGACCGCGTACGGCTCCATTGGCGTTGGACGCGTCGCTGCCACGTCAGCTCCGACGCCAGCGGCGTCGCGAATTGCCCGCTTGCAGGATCGATTCGGCGATACGATCGGCCGCGGCGCCGCCGCCGAACAGTCGTAGTCCGGCGTCGTCCAACGAGCGCTTCGCCCGACGTTCGCGCGCCGTCTCGACGAGCCGCGCCACGCTTTCACCCATCAGGACGTTTGCACCATCGTGAAGCGTCTCTGTCCACTCCGTCGAGTCGCGCACCGTAACACAGGGTGTGCCGTGAAAAAAGGCCTCCTTCTGCACGCCGCCGGAGTCGGTGATGACTGCTCGGGCCCGCATGATCAGGCGCTGCGTGAGGAGATAGCCGGCCGGCTCGAGCAGTTGAATCGGTCCATGATCGATTTGCATCTCGCCGAGCCGTCGACGCAGGCGTGGATGCGCGGGCAAAACCACGGGTCCCACAGTCTCCGCGATGTCGGTCAGCGCACCTATGATCTCACGCAACCGCTGCTCGCCATCGGTATTGGAGGGCCGATGCAGCGTCACGAGAAAGTAATCCTCGTTTGGCACGCCCGGAGGGAGCGGCGTCGATTCGGCGCGACTTCGGCTGAGCATGGCAAGGTCGAGCATCACGTCGCCAACGAACACGACGCCGTTCCGGATGCCCTCGCACTCGAGCTGGCGCACGGCGGTTGGTGTCGGACAAAAGAGTAGATCGGAGAGCTGATCGGTGAGGATGCGATTGAGCTCCTCCGGCATGTCGCGATCGAACGATCTCAGCCCTGCTTCGACGTGATCGACTGGGATGTGTAGCTTCGCAGCCGCGAGCGCGCCCGCCAGCGTCGAATTGGTGTCGCCGTAAACGAGAACCCGATCCGGTTTCACTTTTTCGAGCTCGCCTTCCACCGCTTCGAGCATGCGACCGGTCTGTGCTCCGTGCCCACCGGAGGCGACGCCTAGATTCACGTCCGCCGGCCGCATCCCGAGCTCCTCGAAGAAGCGCTCGCTCATCCCGTAGTCGTAGTGCTGTCCCGTGTGCACCATGAACTCTCGGACGCCGCGCTTTTCCAGCGCGCGCGAGACCAGCGCCGCCTTGATGAACTGCGGGCGCGCGCCGACGACGGTCACGATGTTCAGGAGCCGTCCTCAGCGAGGATGTCGTCGATGACGTCGTCCAGCGTACGCCGCGGCTCGAAGCCAACGAGGTCGCGCGCCTTCACCAGGTTCGGCACTCGTCGCTGCATGTCTTCGAACCCGGGGCGGTACGCAATGTCGTACGGCACAAACTGAATCGTGGAGCTCGATGACATGCGCTCGCAGATTCGCTTGGCAAGATCCAGGATCGTGATCTCTTCATCGGATCCGAGATTCACGACCTGCCCCATCGCCTTTTCGCAGTGTGCGAGCCGATGAATCGCGGGCACGATGTCCTTCACATGGCCGAAGCAGCGTGCCTGAGTTCCATCACCATACACGGTAATGGGAGCGCCATTTCTGGCTTGCTCGATGAAACGAGGAATTACCATGCCGTAGTACGGCACCTGCCGCGGGCCGACTGTGTTGAACAGTCGTGCAACGACGCCGGGCAAGGAATGGGACTCGTGGTACGCCAACAGCAGAAACTCGTCCACGGCCTTGGAGATGGCGTAGTTCCACCGCCGTTTGGTGGTGGGACCATAGAGAACATCGTCGTCTTCGCTGAATGGGATTTTCGTTCCCTTTCCGTAAACCTCGCTGGTCGACGCGACGAAGATTCGCTTGCCGTAGCGCGCGGCGGCCCCCAATGCGACTTCCGCGCCGACGATGTTCGTCTCGATCGTCCGTACCGGATCGTTGACGATGAGCTGCACGCCGACGGCCGCCGCCAGATGGTAGATGACATCGACGCGCTCGACGGTCTGCACGAACGTGGCGTCCTTCGTGAAATCGCCGATCACGTAACTGAAGCGCGGTCGACCCAGGCAGTTTCGAAGATTCGACATCCGTCCGGTCGACAGATTGTCCCAAACGATGACCTCTTCGCCCGCCGCGAGCAGATGCTCGGCGAGGTGACTGCCGATGAAGCCGGCGCCTCCGGTAATCAGATTGCGAGTTGGCATGTCGAAGTAGAAAGGAGAGCCAGCTAGAATCCTCGCGTCGTTGCGAGGGAGGGTTGTTTGAACCGCGCGGTCCACGACGCGAGAATCGCGGCGGCCAGGATGGTCCGCGGTGACGTGGGCACTCCTGAACCTCCGAGCAGCGCGATGCCATCGGCTGCTCGCTCGCGCAACGCCGAGCCGATTTCTCCGGTGAGCCAGGCCGAGATCGGTGAGTTGAATCCCGTTTTGGCGCGCACCGCCAGATCGTTAGGCAGCAGCGACCGGTACCAGTCGCGGAGGCAGATCTTACCTAACGAGCCGACCCGCTTGCGATTGCTCGGTAGTCCTTTGGCGACACGGACGACGTCGTCCGCGAGGAAAGGCACGCGCGCCTCCACCCCGTACGCCATGGCCGCGGTGTCGACCTTTGCGAGCATCTGATCGACGAGCGACGTCGCGCGCTCGACGGCCAGCATTTGCTCCAGCGTGTCTTGCCCCTCGAAGTGTTCCCACGCCCGCACCGCGGAGTCGGCCATTGGATCTCGGGATATGCTCGAAACGCCTATGGCCTCGAGCTCGCCATCGGATGTCATCCGCAGCTTGTCCAGATAGACGAGCGCAGGGTGCCGGCGGATATGCGTGGCGACTTTTCCGGCGACACCGGCAGCTCCGCCCATCCCTGCGAGACGCTCCAAGCCTGGAGCGGCGGCCCTGAACCAGCGCTGGCGAGCCCAGCTCGGGACGGCCGGCATCCCCGCGTGCCAGTCGTAGCCGGCAAAGAGCTCGTCACCACCGTCGCCGGAGAGCACTACCCGCCGATCGGCGGAGATCGCGCGAAATAACGCGTGAAGTCCCACGAGGCTCGCGTCGGCAAGCGGCTCATCCATTGCCGCGACGACCTCATCGAAGCGCTCCAAGGTGAGCCCCGTCCCGCCAATCGGCATCTCGTGCAGGCGAACACCCAAGTGTGCCGCTACGCGCGAAGCTTCGGCATATTCGTCTTCCGCATGCCCGCGATGGCTCACAGTCCAGGCTTCAATACCGCCGGCGCCTGCGACGCGGTTGGCGACTGCCGTTACCAAACCAGAATCGATCCCGGCGGAGAGCAGCGCTCCGATCGGAACATCGGCAACGAGATGTGATTCGACGGCGCGTGTCAGCGCGTCGCGCACGCTGTCGTCGTCCGTGCTCACGGGTGCGGGATCGTCACGCCACCATTCCCTTTCCTCGACCACGCGTCCGCCGCGCACTCGCGCCCACGTGCCTCGCGGGATACGCCGCGCACCGGCCAACGCCGACCATGGCGAAGGAACGAAGCCCCAGTGCAACACCGACGCGAGCGACTCGGTGCGAACCTCGCGCGGCACTGCCGCGTCCGCCATCAGCCCGGCTAGGGTGGATGCGAACGTGACACCTTCGTCGTGCTCGCAAATGACGAGCGGCTTGATGCCAAGTCTGTCGCGAACGAGATAAAGATCGCGTGTCCGCGCGTCCCAGAGCGCGAAGGCGAACATACCCGACGCCCGCGTACAGCACGCATCGATGCCACCGTCCTCGTACAAATGGACGAGGACCTCGGAGTCGGAATGACTGCGAAACCGGTGGCCACGCTTTTCGAGATCCGCGCGCAATGACTGGAAGTTGTAGATCTCGCCGTTGACGATCACCGCGATTGTGCGTTGTTCGTTCCACAGCGGCTGCCGTCCGGCGTCCGAGAGATCGATGATCGACAATCGGCGGTGGACGATCAGTACATCACCGTCGTGGTGAGCGGCGCCTGAGTCCGGTCCACGATTGTGCAACGCACGCTGCATCGCCTCGGACAGCTTGGCGGCATGAGCGTCCAGCATGGGGACAAACGCCGCGCGACCGGCGATTCCACACATCAGGCAGGCACCTCGCGCCGACCGGAGAGCGTCGGCTCCAGCGAAGGCGGGGCGTAGGGATTCGATTTCGCGAGCTCGCTCGGAACGTCACCTACGATTGCAGCATCGAGGGCGCGTGCCAACCGCGCGCCCGCTTTCCGCGAATCTCCAACAGCTACCGCACGCTCGCGCGCACGACGACCGAGCTCGGCACAAAAATCAGGCGATGTCTGGAGCCGGCTCAACGCGTCAGAGAGCGCGTCGACATCCTTGGCCTTTACCAGAAGACCGTCGAAGCCGTCGGCTATCGTCTCAGGGTGGCCAGCCACTGCCGTCGCAATGACAGGGAGTCCGCTGGCCATCGCTTCCAGAAGCGCATTCGCCATCCCTTCCCAGTGAGATGCGAGGCAGAAGACGTCCGCCGCGCGATACAATTCCGCGACTTCCTGTGCCGTGAGATTTTCCCGGAGCACGAAGCGCACTGACGGCGCAACGCGGCTGGCTTCGGTGAGCAGATCGATCTCCTTTTGCGACGAGCCGATCGCACCGAGCACAGTGATGCGCGACGCAGGATCCCGCGAAGAGAGTCGTGCGACGGCTGCGAGCAGCTCTCGCCATCCCTTTCGGACCAGGGCGTCCCCGACGCAGAGCACCGCGAACTCATCAGGCGCCAGTCCGGCGGCCTCGCGCGCGCGTCGTCGTTCATCGTGCGAGCTCGGTGGCCGGAACCGCTGAAGATCGATCCCGTTCGGGACCACGACGTCGGGGGGCGTGGTTCCGCCACAGAGTCGGCGCGCCTCCTCGACGAGAGCGCGAGAGACCGCCAGCAAAAGCGACGCACCAGCAACCGTCTCGACGAAAGTCCGCATGGCCGCGGCGTTTTTGTGCGGCCAGACCCAGACGTCATCGCCTCGGAGTTGAACCGCGTACCGCAGTCCGAGCTTTCGTGCCACATCGCGAACTGCTCCACCATAGGGCAGCGCGAACTGCGCGAGGAGCAGGTCACGACCCGCTGCCACGCTTTCACGACGCAGCCGGCGTTCGAGGCCATCGCGAACGCGCGCAACGTGGCTGCGCGGATTCGACAGCCGACTCGGCACGCGATTCTGATGCGTGAGATCGCTCACCCGGATCCCGTCGATCGTCCAGCCAGCTGGCACGTGAGCACGGCGCGCGTTACGCCAGGCCGGCGCGAGTGCCCACAGCCCCGGCGGAAACCACCCGTTAGGCACCAGTGCTTCGACGGACCAGCCTGCATCTCGAAGGCCGACCATTTGGCGATGGGCGAACGCGCAGTGATTGGGCGCGCACGGCCGCGGGTAGCACTCGGTGATGACCCAGACGCGCCGCACGATTACACCCGACGAGTCACGATGACGGCCGTGCCCTCTCGCGCCGGCGACCACGACAGGATCTCCAACGAGGCGTTGCCCGCCGCTCGCTCGACTTCAGCCCGGCCGATGGGGTTGAGCAACGCTTCGCCGCCCAACGCGTAGAGCGCATCACCAGTTGACCAGCGCCGGTGACGCGCCAGCAACGACGCCAGCTTCTCTGGCACGCTGCGACCTCTGTCTGCCACTCGCTCCCACAACGCTCGTCGCGTACCGAGCCCACCCTCCGCGAGCTCGACGATCACATGGCCGCCGGGCCGAGTGACTTCGGCGAGCCGCTCCAAGCTCCTCGACGGAAAGCGGCCCGCGCCGAGCGACGCACCCGCGAAGACGACGGCGTCGGCCTGCGCGAGACTCCGGAACTCATCCTGAAGTGGCGAAAGCTCGGCCGACGACCGCAAGTTGGCGGTGGTGATGTCAGCAGCGCCGAGCCGTTCCGGTGCGAAGCTCGCGTCCAGTACATCGGCACCGTCCGGGATGTGACGCAGCGCCTCCCGCATCTGAGGCGACTGCACGCGAGGAGCAACGCCGCGGAGCGCGGACCTGAGCCGTATTTCGGCGCCGGCGCCTTTACGGACGTCGAAGCGCTCGCGCAGTTCGCGCAAGTACGCTCCGCGCGACTCGACCGGAGGTAGCAAGGCACTCTCCGGAAAGCCACTTCTCGTCGCTCGGAGATACACCTCGGTATCGGCAATCGTGCGGTCAACGCGCGGGAAGCCGAGCGCCTGGAGACGTGCCTTCACGTCATCGAAGAGAACGCGCTCGTTGATCGTGGGACTCAGCAGATCGAACAGCTGGTGTGGATCCTCACCCGGAAAACGCCGCTTCAGCTCGTCGATCTTTCGGTCGAATGGAAGCTGCGCCAGCGTTGTCCGGAGCCGCTCTATCTCCGCCTCCTGCGCTGGATCCCACGACGTGGCGCCGTACAGGTAGAGAAACATGCCGCCATCCGGCGCCACGAGACGACTCACGTTCTCGAGCGCCGCCCAAGTGTCGCCAGTATGATGCAGCACGCCGAACGAGAAGACGAAATCGAAGCGCTCGGCGGCCAACTCGTCAGGCAGGTCCAGCAGATCGACTTGCCGCGTTGTTAGGCGATCGGTCGGCCCGGCCAATTCTCTGGTCCGCGCGAGTCCGGCCTCGCTGAAATCCACGGCGGTGACTCGCGCGCCTAACTCGAGGAAGACCCGCGTCCAGCGGCCGCGGCCACAGCCGGCGTCGAGCACACGTTTACCGGCAAACCACGCGGGACGCACCGCGCACAGCTCCTCAGCCAGAACCCGGGGCGCTTGCTTGTCGAACCACGGGTCCCCGGGCATGAAGTCGCCGGCGGGGAGGTTTCCCCACTGAAAATCGAAACTGGCCAGCGTCTGCCGGCGTGCATCCGACGTCACGGCGTGGTCGCTTTGATCGCGTCCGTCAAGAGGCGAACGGAGACTGAGAAGGCGACGCGAGGAGTGTAGCTCCATTCCACCGCCGGCAAGCTGGCGGCGTCGGGAAGCCAGACGACACAAAGTGTGTTCGAGACGTGAACGAGTCCGGCGCGAAATTCCAGCGGAACGCCCGCGGCGATGCCGGCGATGACTTCCCAGCGCGGGCGAA
>DATFBY010000025.1:0-5791 GCA_035253585.1 Gemmatimonadaceae bacterium
CGGCGCGCGCGAGTGACATCGGCGATCCACGGAACGGGATCGCGCAATACCTCGACGTACAGGAAAAGCAGCGCCGCCAGCGCCTGACTCTGCGTGCTCGCCGCAACGTGCTGGTCGGCCGCCAGATGCGACAGAAACTCCCGCATCTCCCGCTCGCCCAACGTCCGCGGATGCCGCATCCCGTGAAAGCGCACGTATCGCACGATCCAGCGAACGTACGCCTCCTCCGTCAGCGGACTGAAATGCTTCGTCCGCATCAACCGCCGCGCCGCCGGAATCAGCCGGTCGCGCTCCGCGACCTCGACCTCCACCATACGCCAAGAGATGTCGGTATGAGGCGCGATGGCCACGCCCCCTCCGACGCACGCCGCATCACACCGTCGCGTAGATCCCGTGCGCCTGGGGAGTCACCCGGTTCCTCATCGCCATGACCGCTATCCCGATCGCGATGAACCCCAGCGCGATGAGCTGCGCCATCGTCAACGCCCCGAAGAACCGATCGTCCTTCGCCCGGAAAAACTCGACGATGAAACGCTCCACCCCCGCCATCACACAGTACACGCCCATCAGCCACCCCTCGGCGTGCTTGTGATCGCGCAACCGCCACAGCATCAGAAACAGGATGAACGCCATCGACACCTCGTAGAGCTGCGTCGGATGCACCGCCAGCACCGTGTTCGGCGGCACGTCGGCGGGAACGGGAATGCCGAACATCTGCTGCATGTTCTGCGCGGTCGATGGAGGCGCGCCGTCGGGAAAACGCACCGCCAACGGCCCATCCCAGGGACGGCCGTAGTCGTCACCCACCGCCCAGCATCCAGTGCGGCCCACCGCGTATGCCGGCATGATCGACAGACCGGCGACGTCGGCAATCCGCCAGAAGCCGAGCTTGCGCTTCACAACCAGCGCGGTCACCGCGAGTATTCCGCCGATCAGCCCGCCCCAGAACACGAACCCGCCGCGACTGAACAGCGTGTCGAGGTCGCCCGTCAACGCCACGAAATACAGCTTCGCGCCGATCAGGCTCCCGATTACCGCCGCGAAGATCATGTCACCCACCGGCTCGGGACTGTGCCCGCGCCGCTTGAGCTCGTTCTGCGCGACGATCTGCGCCACGATGAATGCGGCCAGCACCGCCAGGCCGAATCCGGTGATCGTGAGGGGCCCGACCTCGTACGCCAGCGGATAATGGTCGATCGTCATGCGGCGATCAGTCCTGGTAAGGGAAGCGATGCATACGCATTCAGGTCGAGCGACGCGCGCTCGCCTTGCTCATATCGGAACAGCCCCGCCCGCGCGATCATGGCCGCGTTGTCGGTCGCCAACCGCGGACTCGGCGCAAACACCTCCGCACCCAGCTCTGCGACGCGCGCCCGCATCGCGTCGGCGAGCGTCCGGTTGCAGGCGACGCCACCGCCTAACACCACTCGCGTGCGTCCGTGCTCGCGTGCGGCACGGTACGTCTTCTCGACGAGCGTATCGATGAGTGAATCCTGAAAGCCGCGCGCGATGTGCGTGCGCTCGCGCTCGACATCCGCGCGCTTCGTGGCGTTGAGCACCGCGGTCTTGAGCCCGGAGAACGACACATCGTAATAGTCTGCGTCTCCGGGCTGCTGATCGCGACGCAGCATTGGCCGCGAGAAGCGATAGCGGGACGGATCGCCGTCCTTCGCGATGCGCTCGATGTGCGGCCCACCGGGGTAGGGAAGACCCAACAGCTTCGCCACCTTGTCGAACGCCTCGCCGGCCGCGTCATCGCGCGTTTGGCCGAGCAGGCGGTAGCGTCCCCACGCCTCTACGTCCACGAGCAGTGTGTGGCCGCCGGAAACGAGCAGGGCGGTGAACGGCGGCACGGCCCCGGGGTGCTGCAGCTGTGTCGCGAAGAGATGCCCTTCCATGTGATGGACCGCCACCAGCGCACGCCCGCTGGCGAACGCGAGCGACTTCCCGTAGCTCACGCCGACGAGGAGCGCGCCCACGAGACCTGGCGCGTACGTCACGGCGACCGCGTCGACGCTGCTCAACGTCACGTTCGCCTCCGACAGCGCGCGGTCCACCACCGGAACGATGCTCGTCAGATGCGCCCGCGACGCGATCTCGGGAACGACGCCGCCGAAAACCTTGTGCACATCCTGCGAGAGGATCACCAGCGACTTCTGCTCGACGTCGTTGCCGGTGCCTTCGACGACGGCGGCCGACGTCTCGTCGCAGGAAGTCTCGATCCCGAGAATCCTCGTCACTGGCGGCGTCGCGCGCTCGCCGGGGCAGCCGCGACGGGCGGCTCCATGGGCACGACGGGTACGCGTACGCGCACGAACGCGGGATTCACGCGCACGCCGAGGCCGGTCGTGTCCAGCGCTACCATCATCGGCGTCGTATCGCGCACGACGAGGTCGATCGCCGTCGTGGACACCGTGTCGATCGCGCGCACTGTACGGCGCTCCCCGATGAGCTGGACACGGATCGGATCCACCTGCGGCGCGCCCGTCAGTCGGAATCCCGAATCGGCGCGCACGCGAATGGCAGACCGAACCGGGACGAAGCGCTTGGTTTGCACGTCGAAGTGCAGCCGCAAGCTCCGGGGCTGCACATCCCGCACGATGCCGGCCACACCCGGCGGGAGCTCGACGTTGTTCACCTCGAGCATGATCGCCAGCGAGTCGGGCACGTCACTGCCGAGCCGTTGGGATATCGTGGGGGGTGTGTCCCAGAGCTTCATCAGATCGCGACCGCGACCGACGACGAGCGCGCGAACCTCGGGCGTCGAGCCGCGAAGCGTGACTGACGTGTCGACCCCAATCTCCACGCGCACCGGTACCACCATCTCGGTGGGGCGCTCGCCGCTCACCACCAGCCACACCACGAACGCGAAAAAGATCGCGACGAGCTTGAGCGGGAGGTGCTCGGTCAGCGCCGCCGTGATGCGCCGCTGCCAGGGAGTCGGCGGCGCCATCTACACCCGCTCGGCGAGAAGCTGCCTGACGAGCGCGCGATTGCCCTCGGAGTGCCAGTCGGCGGCGCCGATCACCTTCTTGCGGATGACGCCATCGCGGCCGATCACGAAGGTTTCGGGATACCCCATCACCTGGTAGTCGCGGGTGATGTCGCCCTCGGGATCGTGGAGTACCTCGAAGGTGAGACCAAGCTTCTTCACGAACTCCTGAATCGATGCCTCCGTCTCCACCTGGTCGATGCTGACGGCGACGATACGGAGGTCGGTGTCCTTGAACTCGCGATGCAGCGCCTCGAGCGTGGGCATTTCGACGATACACGGCCCACACCAGGTCGCCCAGATGTTGAGCAGCACGACCTTCCCGCGATAGTCTGCGAACGTGCGCGTCACCGACTTCCCGTCGATCGTGCTCGCCTCGAAGACGGGCGCCTGGCTGCCGAGGCTCACGGGAAAAATCTGGCCGCGCAGTGCGTGCGCGGCAGTAATCCCCCCGCCGACGAGCACGAGCGCGATCGCGCCCACCCAGGCCCACTGCTCCCGCGTCGTCACGCCGCCACCGCGCACTTCGCGCGCAACGCGCGCAGCTCGGCGCGCGGATCCTTTGCCTTGAAGATCGCGTTGCCGGCAACGAAGGTGTCGGCGCCCGCGTGCCACACCTGCGCGATCGTCTCCCGGTTGATGCCGCCATCGACCTCCAGCGCCGCGCTGCTATCCACCTCGTCCAGCATCGCGCGAGCGCGACGAATCTTGTCGACCGAAGATGGAATGAACGACTGGCCGCCGAATCCGGGGTTGACCGACATGATCAGCAGCAGGTCGAGCTCACCCGCGACCTCGTACACGGCATCGAGCGAGGTCGAGGGATTGAGCGACGCGCCGGCGAGACAGCCAAGCTCCTTGATACGCATCAACTGGCGATGGAGATGCGGCGACACCTCGGGGTGAATCGTCAGCACCGATGCGCCGGCGGCGGCGAAATCGTCGAGATATTTCTCCGGCTCGACCACCATCAGATGCACGTCGATGGGCAGATGGGTGAGCTTGCGCACGGTCTCTATTACCTTCGCGCCGAAGGTAAGGTTCGGCACGAAGCGCCCATCCATTACATCGACGTGAATCCAGTCCGCCCCGGCTTCGGTGACCATCGCGATCTCGTCGCCGAGCCGGGCGAAGTCGGCGCTGAGGATGGACGGGGCGATGCGAACGCTCACGGGCGCCCCGAGATCGTCAGCGCCACTCTCGCGCCGGCTCCCACGGCACGCCCCGCGGCGGGCGTCTGCGCGATGACGATGTTGCCGGGCGCGAGGCTGGTCGAATCGACGTTGACATCCCCGATGCGGAGCCCGAGCTGCTCGAGGACGGTCCGCGCGCGCGAGTAGCTCTCGCCGACGACGTCCGGCATGTCCACCGACGCCGGGCCGATGCTGACCGTCAATGTTACCGACGAGGGCACGGTCACGCGCGAGCCGGCGACGGGCATCGACGCGGTGACGGTACCCCGCGGCGTCTGGGCGCGAATCTCTTCGACGTCGCCGACATCGAGCCCCGCGTTCTCGATCGCCAGCTCCGCCTGCTGCCGCGTCATGCCGACGACGTTAGGCACCTCCCCGCGTCGCTGGCCGGAGCTCACGTGCAGCACGACGTCGGCGCCCTTCGCCTCGACGGCCCCGGCGGGCGGATCTTGCTCGAGGACCGTGCCGCTCGGCGCACTGGCGTGGAAGCGCTGCTCACCGGTCGACGCGCGGAAGCCGTCCGTCGTCAGGCGCTTTGCCGCTTCATCGTACGTCATGCCGACGACGTTGGGCACCTTGCGGTCGCTCGGAATGATGGTCGCCGGAAAGACGAAGAACGCGACGATGAGATAGGAGAGGACGAATCCGGCCGTCGCGGCAATCACGTACGGGATCGCGCGGCGCGCACCACCACGCCACCTCACCCTCGTGCCCTCCGCAACCGCGCTGCGAACGCGCCGTCGACGCCGTGTCGCTGCGGCAGAAGGCGAAGGCGGCCGGCATCGAGCACCTGGGCCGGTACCGTGCCCTCCGGCGGCGGCTCGAGCTTCCACTCGGGACTCTCGCGCAGGAACGCCTCGACCTGAGCGTCGTTCTCCTCCGGCTCGAGCGTGCAGGTGCTGTAGACCAGCAGTCCGCCGGGCTTCACGACGCTCGCCGACGCCCGGAGCATGCTGCGCTGCGTCGCGGCAAGCACCGCGATGTCGGAAACCTTGAGGCGCCAGCGGGCATCGGGATGCCGGCGAAACGTCCCCGTTCCCGTGCACGGCACATCGAGGAGGACGGCGTCGACTGGACGGGTCGCCGGGGTGCGCGCGTCGGCGACGACGGCGAGGAGGTTGCGAGCGTCCACCCGACGGGCGTTACCGATCATCCGCTGAATGCGCTGGAGCGATCGATCGCCAGCGACCACGACGGATGCCGAGCGGGCGAGCTCGAGCGCCTTGCCCCCGGGCGCGGCGCAGAGATCCGCGACGTCAGCGCCCGTCGGCACGCACGCGTACTGCGTCACGAGCGTCGCGGCGGGGTCCTGGACGAAGAACAGCCCCTGTCGATAGGCACCGAGGTCGGCGAGTGAGACGGGACTCTTGATCGCGAGCGAATCGCGGGCGAGCGGCGCATCGGTGACTTCGACGCCGACGCTCTCGAGCGTTGCTTCGAGCTGCTCCCGCACGATGTTGTACGGACGCACCACGAGCGGCGCCTCGATGTTGTTGGCGACGAGCAGCCGCTCGGTTTCTTCGGCCCCCCATCGCCCGACCCAGCGCGCGACGAGCCATCGCGGATGCGAGTGCCGCAGGGCAAGGGCGTCGACAGGGTCGGTCGG
>DATFBY010000026.1:0-7821 GCA_035253585.1 Gemmatimonadaceae bacterium
CGCGGCCAGCAAACAGTGCCTCGAGGTATGCGCGCTGGACGTCGAGGGAGAGCTGCGCCCGCGTTTCATCGGCAGTCAGGCGGGCCGCGTTTCTGAGGCGACTGGCCGCTCGGGATGCCGCGAACTCACGTCCGCCTTGAAAGAGCGTCTGCGAGAGGTTGGCGTTGGCGGTGTACGTGTTGGGCTGAAAGAAGATCTGCCCGACGGCGCGACCGCGTGCGTTCTCGTAGACGTGCTGGTAGCTCCCGCTGAACCGAAGCTGCGGCATGACACCGGCGCGCGCGATCGTAAGCTGGGACTCGGCCAGATCGACCTGGGCCGCGGCGATCCTTACCTCGTCGGAGCGCCGGAGCGCGGTCGAGACCGCGTCGGCAAGGGAAAGCGAGAGGGTGTCGCTGCTCTGGGCGCCGGCCGAGGAACCGACCAGCGTGACCATGAGGGTTACGATGGGGATAAAGCGCCGCATAGTCAGAATATACGCGCAGCCTGGCAGGAACGTTGAAGGGCCCGAGCGTGGTGGGTGTGTCAGGAAGCAATAACGGGACTCGGCCGTTGGCCGAGTCCCGTTGGCCGAGTCTCGTTAGTTAACGAGTCCGATCCTTTCCTGTAGAGCCGCGAACCTCGGATCGCCTCGGAGCGGATCCAACCAGGGGGCGACGCGCAGGAACATCAACCCCGGATCGCGAATCTGGTACGCCCGCTCCAGGCAGGCGAAGGCGCGTTCCTTCTCGTTCATGGCCGCGAAGAGGAACGTCGAGAGCAGTGACAACCGGTCGACTCCGGTCAGCTTGGCCTCGATCTCCCAGAGAAGTCCACTCGCCTCCTCGCTGTTCCCTGCCGCGGCGTTGGCGTAGGCGAGCATGAGCTTCTTCACCGTCCCCGAGCCTGCCCGTGCGGACTCCTTCTTTATGTCGGCTATGGCTTCGTCGTATGAGCCTTTGGCGATCTGCACCCACCATAGCACCATCCGCGCGGCCAGAAACTCGGAGTCCATTGCCAGCGCCTTCTTCAGCTCCTCAGCGGCCTGATCATACCGGCGAGCGAAGTAGAGTATCCAGCCGACAGCGCGATTCACCGGAACCGACAAGGGGTCGAGCTGCTGCGCACGCTTTATCGCGGCGAATGCCTCATCGTGTCGACCGAGCGCGGCCAGATACTCCGCGTACCACTGATGCGCGGTGACATAGCTCGCCTTGAGGTCTAGCGCGCGCTTGAACTCGCGCTCGGCAGCCGACCAGTCGAGATCGCCCAGCCAGCGCGTGTAGGCGAGCGACGTATGCGCTTCGGCCAACGTGTCGTCCATCTCCAGTGCCTTGAGCGCCATCGTCTTCGCGTTCGCCAAATTCTCGATCGCCGGTTTGGAGCCGAGTCCGATACTCAAGATCTCGTAAGCATCAGCGAGTCCGGCATACGCCAGCGCGTAGCCTGGGTCCTTGGCGATCGCCTGTGTGTAGAAGTCGATCGCCTTGTTGACGCTCTCCTCCGACCACTTGCCCGCGTGAAAGCGGCCGAGGAGGTAAAGGTTGTACGCTTCGACATCGCTGGTCGGCTTCTTCTCGACGCGCTGCTTCTCCTCGGTGGAGATCGCCGCCGAGAGCGCGCCGGAGATCGATTGTGCGACTTCGCTCTGCACCTCGAACACGTCGGTCAGTTGCCGGTCGAACGTCTCGCCCCACAGATGCTTCTCGGTCTTCGGGTCCACTAGATGAGCGACGATGCGCACACGAGCGCCCGCACGTCGCACGCTTCCTTCGAGGATCGACGCCACGCCGAGCTCGTCGGCAATGGCGCCAATTTTCTTCGTCGTCTTCTTGTACTGCATCGTCGACGTGCGGGAGATGACCTTCAGCGAGCTGATCTTGGAGAGCTGCGCGATGATGTCGTCGGTGACACCGTCGCTGAAATATTCGTTCTCGGGATCGGTCGACATGTTCTCGAATGGAAGCACCGCGATCGAGTTGTCGACCGACTTCTCGCCGACGACGGACTGTGCCGCGCCGACGGCGACGGCGACGGTCACGGGCGTGCTCAGCGCTTCCGCAAACTGCGCGGCAGTGGAGTAGCGATCGGCGGGAAGCGTCGCCATGGCTTTGCGCACCGTTGCGTCGAGCGCTTCGGGAACGAGATCGCGGAACGCGCGCGGCGACGGAAGCGGATTGCTGTAGCGGCTGGCGATGACAGAGAGCGGTGTCGTCCCCTTGAATGGCGGCTCACCTACCAGCATTTCGAAGAGTACCGCACCGAGGCTGTAGATGTCGCTACGACCGTCGATCTGCGCGAGTCCCTCGACTTGCTCGGGGCTCATGTAGGCCGGCGTGCCGATGATGTGGCCCGTCGATGATTCGCCGCTTCCCATCGCACGCGCGATCCCGAAATCGGCGACCAGCGCGTGACCAGAGTCGAGAAGAATGTTGGCCGGCTTGATGTCGCGGTGGACGACCTTCGCGTTATGCGCGTAGTTGAGCGCGTCGGCGACCTCGCGCGCGATCTGCAACGCTTCGGAGACGGGCAGCTGCTTTTCGCGGAGCAAACGCTGTCGGAGCGTCTCCCCCTCGATGTACGGCATCACGTAATAGACGAGCCCGTCGACCTGGTCGGAGTCGTACAGGGGAAGGATATGGGGGTGATGCAGACGGGCAGCGATCTGGATCTCGAAGAGAAATCGCGACGCACCGACTTCAGCCGCCAGCTCTGGCTTCAGGACTTTTATGGCAACCGCGCGCTCGTACTTGAGGTCGTGTGCCAGGAAGACCTTCGCCATCCCGCCCTGTCCTAGCTCACGCTGGATCCTATAGCGAGAGGCCAGTGCCGAGCCGAGGCGCTCCTGTAGCTCCGCCATGATGCCTACCTCACCCGCGGTTCGCAGACCCGCGCGCGATGAAAACGCAAGTTTGTTGGAGAGGTGAACGCGCCATCGTCACGGCGTTCGCGGAAGCGACGCGGGGAATGGAGGTGACGATTGGGGCTAACGTCAGCCGCGGCCACTTTCGCACCCGGCCGGGAGAATGGTAGCGATCAAGATACCGGCCGGCTGGTGAACCGCTAGGGAGGGCGGAAACAGGAACGCTCGCGAGACAAACCGCGAGCGCTCTTCTCTACATCTCAGCAACCTCCGTCGTCCATGCGAGGCCGTATAGCTACTCGATAAAGACGAGACTCTTCCGCCGCCGGAGGACCATGCACAGCGCGTCGAAGATGGCGGGATCGAGCAGCTTGCCGATGGCGTTCTCGCGCAGGTAGTCGATCGTCTCCTGCGACGTCATCGGCTCGCGGTACGCGCGCTTCGACGTCAGCGCGTCGAATGCGTCGCAGGCGGCGAGAATCTTCCCGCCGATCGTGATCTCCGACGCGCTGGCGCCGCGAGGGTAGCCGCGGCCGTCGACGTGCTCGTGATGATCCCGTATGAAGTCGAGCACGCGGCCCAAATGCTTGAGCGGCGCCAGAATCTCCATGCCGATGCGTACGTGGTCCTTCACGTGCTCGAACTCATCCGTCGTCAGGCGGCCCGGCTTGTTCAACACTTCCTCGCGGATCCCGATCTTACCGACGTCGTGCAGACGTCCGGCGAGCCGCACCGCCTCGATCGTGTCTTCATCGAGCCCGAGCTGATCGGCGACCGACGCCGCCAGCTCCGCAACGCGCTGTGAATGACCGCGAAGATAGATGTCCTTCGCCTCCATCGCGTTGATCAACGTTTCGGCGATGCTCACCGTCAGCGCGCGCAGCCGCTCCTTCTCCTGCTCGAGCTCGGCGGTACGCACCGCGACTTCCTCGCGGATGAGCTGCTCCACGCGCCGCTGCTCGATCAGGATCTCGCGCTTGCGCAGGGCGCGCTCACAGGCAGCGAGCAAGTCAGGCAGCTCGATGGGCTTCATGAGATAGTCCATCGCGCCGTTGGCGAGCGCCTCGGTCGCCGTCGGCGCGTCGTTCACCGCCGTGAGCATCATCGCCGCCAGGTTCGGATCGTTCTTGGTCGCCTGCCTAACGACTTCGACGCCGGACATTCCCGGCATGCGCACGTCGCACAGCATCAGCAGGAACTCGCCATCCGCCAGCGTGTTCAACGCCTCGGAGCCGGACTCGGCCGTCGTCACATGGTAGCCGCGCGAGCGCAGGAACTTGGCGAGCGCAAGCCTGATCGTCTCTTCGTCATCCACCACGAGCACGCGGGGCGCGCCGTCGGGCGCGAGCGCTACGGTGGAGCTGGGTGTGGAGGAGAGAACCGACGGGCGAATCATGAGCGTCTCTGGCTGGAGGAGGCTGGCCGGTTGCCGGCCGCGGGGAGCGAGATGCGGAACGTCGCGCCGGCACCGGGCGCGGTGTGGACGGTGAGGGTGCCGCCGTGTGTCTGAACGATGCCATAGCTGACACTGAGACCGAGCCCTGTTCCGCGTCCTTCGGGCTTGGTCGTGAAGAACGGCTCGAAGACGCGCTTCTGTACGTCGGGCGTCATGCCGACGCCGGTGTCGGCGATCTCAATGATCACGCGACCAGCCTGATTCATCGTTCGAATCGTCAACACGCGGCGCGTCACGCTCGCCATCGCGTGCTCGGCGTTCACGATCAGGTTCAACAGCACCTGCTGCATGAGACGGTCATCGCCATCCACCGGCTCGAGCTGTTCGGCGAGATGCAGATCGACCTGAACGCCGGCCGTGCGCAGTCCGTAGGTGCGCAGACGCAACGTCTGCTCGATGAGCGCGTTGAAGTCGACACGTACCGCGCGCGGGCCGGTCTTGCGCGCAAACGTGAGCAGATCGCGTATCACCGCCACCGCACGGTCGGCCTCGCGCTTCACGAGACGCAGCGATTCGAGCTGCTCTTCCGAAAGCGGCTCTTCCATCAAGAGCTGCGTCATGGCCGAGATGCCGGTGAGCGGATTGTTGACTTCGTGCGCGACGCCGGCTACCAGCTCGCCTAACGCGGCAAGCTTCTCGGATTGACGGAGCTGGTCGGCCACCTTGCGCTCGTCGGTGAGATCGCGCATCACGCCGACGAGGCCGATGGGACGACCTTCGGCGTCGCGAATGGCGCTCATCACGACCCAACAGGGGAACTCGGTACCGTCCTTCCTGCGATGAACGCGCTCGGCCACCCACACACCACTCGTCTCCAGCGTCTCGGCGATGTCGTCTTCTTCGCGCTGGCCCCGCGGCCGCACCGCCAGCTGCTGGAGCGACATGTCGTGAAGCTCGTCGTGCGAGTAGCCGTACTGCCGGGTGGCGGCGGCATTGGCGAAGCGCACGGTGCGATCGGGCGCAAAGATGAACACGGGCTGGTCCATCGTCTGGAGCGCCTCGGCCAACATCCGCTGGCGCATCTGCTGGCGTCGCTCTTCGGCGCGCATGAGAAGACTGTCCAGCGCCAAGGCAATCGGTGCGGCGAGGCGGGTGAGCGGCGCGATGTCGCGGGAGCCGAAAGTCTTGCCGCGAACCGGAGCGGCCCGCACTACGCCGACCAGACGACCGGCGGCGGACAGCGGGACGGTGACGTCGGGCGCGTCGAACGTGAGCGACATGGGCTCGGTTGGCGACACGCCCACGCTGCCGCGCCGCGCGATGCAGCGGACGACGCCGTCCTCGCCCAGCAGGCCTAACGCGATGCCGTCGGCGCGCACCGTCGGTCCGACGATGGCCAGCATTTCCTCGGCGGCATCCTTGGCGTCACTCACGCGAAGCGCGACGCGCGCGATCGCGGCGGCCGCCTCCGATTGCTCCCGCTCGCGACGCTCGGCCTCGTAGGCCATGGCATTCACCATGGCGGTCGCCGCCTGCTGCGCGATGAGCATTGTGAGGTCGACGCTGGTCGCGTCGTATGCGTCGACGTCGTACGACTGCGCCTGGAGAACCCCCAGCACTCGCTCTCCATGGACGATCGGCGCGCTCAGGACGACGGCAATGGAGCGCTCTCCCTTCGCCTCGTAGGCCACGCCAGTCCATCCACTGCCGCCGCGCATGGTGACGTTGGGCTCTCGCGTGCGGAATGCCTGACTAGTTGGTCCATCGCCGAGGGGCAGCCGTGGCAGCGAGTCGGCATCCATCGGAGTGCCGTCGCTGATCACGAGTTCCGGGATGAAGACCTTCCGCTCCTCGTCGAAGCGAAGCAGCGTGAAGCAAGGCGAATCGACGACAGTCGACACAGCGCGATAGAGCTCGTGGTACACCTCATCCATCGAGATCGCCGCCGAGATCGCCTGTTGCAGTTCGGTGATCGCGCGGAGCTGGGTGACGCGACCGCCGAGGTCATCGAATAGGAGCGCGTTACGAACCGCAACCGCGACCTGTGTGGCGAAGTCGAGCAGAAGCGCCCTCTGGTCTTCGGCGAACTCCTGACGACTGCAATACCGGAGGACGAGCAGGCCGCGGGGGCGCCCTTCCACGACCAATGGGAGAACGGCGACCGAGGTCACGCCCTGCGCGATCAGCGCCCGCACGATCTCATCGTCGGGAAAGTCGCGAACATCGCTTCGGAAGTGCGCTGAGCCGGAGGTCACCGCGTAGCCGACGGCCGTGTCCCAAAAGGTCGGCAGAACGAGCGTCGGTACGACGCTCGAGCCATTTCCCGTCCCATAGGCGACGGAAGCACGTCTCGTCTCGGGATCGGCGATATAGATCGCGACGCCGTCGGCGCCTAACGAGGCACGGGCGATGCGGCCGATGTCCTCGTACGTGGCGGCCGGTGTCGTGTTGAGCGCCAGGCTTCGGGCCGCTGTGGCGAGCACGCTGGCATGCCGCATGGTTCGTACAGAGGCGCGATAGAGGCGTGCGTTCTCGATTGCGATCGCCGCGTGGGAGGCGAGCGCGGTGAGAAGGCGTTCGTCTTCCGCGTCGAAGATTCGCGCCGCTCCTGCGTAGACGACGATCGCACCCAGCGGCCGCTGGCCGACGAGAAGCGGCGCGGCGACGGCGCTGCGTGAGTCGTTAGGCGCGTGAGCCACGGTGAAGGCATGCTCGGATCGAGCATCGAGCACGGTGTGCAGAGCCCGCCCGTGTCGGATGCACGCCCCACCGATCGTCCCCTCGATTGGGAAGCGCGTACCCACCTGGTCACGCGAATCGCCCGCGTCGGCGACCAGCACCAGCGTGTCGCGAGTCGGTCCGTCGAGCATTCCGAGGCGGGCGCTCCGCCCGCCCAGCAGCTCCATCGCGTGCCGCGCAACGAGCTCGAATACGCGATCGAGCTCCAGCGATTGGTTGATGTGCTGAACGATCTCGGCGAGCGCGCGCGCCTCTCCCGCACTACGCTCGGCACGCGCAAGGAGCTCTACGTGGCGGATCGTGAGTGCGCCAAGGTCGGCGAGTCTCTCGAGCTGCTCGAGTGCGGCGTTGGGGAAGGAGGTATCGCCAAGAGCGACGGTGTAGAGAACGCCGATAGGAGCACCGTCGGCGAGCATCGGCGCCGCCGCGCTTCGACCTGCAACGTGAAGATGTCGCTCACCGATCGCGATCTCGCAGATTGAGCGCTCATCATCGGAGAGCGCTTTGCCGGCGAGCGTACCGGTGCTGGCGACGGGCCGGCAGTCGGAGCCGAGAAGGACGCGGGTGCCTGCCGCGCCGAGGAGGTGCAGCGCACGCTCGGCGAGGAGACGGAGCGCTTCGGGAAGATCGAGCGGGGGGTGAGCGGGCTGAGCGGGCTGACCCGTGTGCACGATGGGTGCTGCGGGGAGCTGCTGCGCATCACGCTGGATCACGCGACTCTCGTGGATGGTGACGCCAGCGTTGAAAGTCATGAACCGAGGAAGCGGGGAAATGTCAGCGTGACACTATCTTAGGACGAGTCGGAGGGAAGTCGTGCAACGTTAGATTTTGCTTAATCTTCAGC
>DATFBY010000027.1:0-2681 GCA_035253585.1 Gemmatimonadaceae bacterium
GGATAGCCGCGCGCGTTGAAGGTGATGCAGCGATAGCGGCGCGAGAAATAGCGCACCTGCGGCTCCCAGCTGCGGTGGTCCCCGCCGAACTCGTGCACGAACACGATCGGCGTGCCGCTGCCGGTTTCCTCGTAATAGAGCTTGACGCCGTCGTCGGTCGAGAGGGTTGGCATGATGCAAATGTAGCGTGAGTCCTATATAAGTACCTGAAGAGAATGCCGGCACAGTGTACTAGCCTGCGCTTCGTAGGATCATCGGGGGAAGGGTAACGTGGCACAACGCCGTCAAAGAGCCTCGCCAAGGCCGCGCCTGCGGTCCCCCAACGCGACTGTTCAAAGCCTGCGTCGGCTACTCAAGGCAGCGCGACAGCAGCGCAAAGAGGCGCTCGAGCGCCAGACGGCGACAGCCAAGATCCTGGGCGCGATCAGCAGCTCGCTCACGGACACCCAGCCCGTGTTCGACATCATCGCGGAACGGGCGGTCGCTCTGTGCGGAGCCGAGGTCAGCGTCGTATCCCGCTTCGACGGCGCGTCCACGCAGCTCGCCGCGATCCACGGTATCACCCGGGAAGGCGTGGAGGCCCTGCGCAAGATATACCCGGTTCGGTTGGACGCGGAAACCGCGACAACACGCGCGTTCCGCACTCGGTCGATCGTTCACTTGGCGGACGTCCAGACAGATCCGCGCTATGAGCAGAAGGGGACCGCCGTCGCGGCGGGCTGGCGCAGCGCGCTCGCGGTGCCGATGCTGCGCGGAGCCGAGGTTATCGGGGTGATCTTCGTCGGACGCTCTACGCCGGGGCTGTTCGCCGAGTCGCAGGTCGAGCTGCTCAAGACCTTCGCCGATCAGGCGGTGATCGCAATTGAGAACGCGCGCCTCTTTACGGAGCTGCAGATGCGCACCGAGGCGCTCACGAAGTCCGTGGGTCAGCTCACGGCGCTGGGCGAAGTCGGACAGGCGATCAGCTCGACGCTCAACCTCGAGACAGTGCTGAGGACTATCGTGCAGCGCGCGGTGCAGCTCGCCGGGCTGGACGGCGGTTCGATCTACGAGTTCGACGAGCGCGACGAACGATTCCACCTGCGCGCTGCTGAGCAAGTCGAGGAGGCGATCCTGGAGATGTCGCGCAGCTCGCCGATCCGGCTGGGCGAGGGGGCGCTAGGGCGGGCCGGTGCTATGCGCGAGGCGGTGGTCGTCGAAGACGTGCTGGACACGAGCTATCAAAGCCGCGCCCGCGAACTGCTGATCAAGGCCGGATCTCGCGCGCTACTCGTGGTGCCGCTGCTGCGCGAGAGCGTTCTGCTCGGCGCTTTGGTGGTGTACCGCAAGTCGCCCGGGCCGTTCGCGTCCGAAGCAATCAATCTCCTCAAGACGTTCGCTACGCAGTCGGCAGTCGCGATTCAGAACGCCCGTCTATTTAACGAGACCAAGGAAGCGCTTGAGCAGCAGAAGGCATCGGCGGAGGTGCTCGGCACGATCTCCAGCTCGATCGCGGATACCAGGCCCGTGTTCGAAAAGATTCTCGAGAGCACCGAGCGGTTGTTCGCTGGCAGAGTGGTGGGGATTAACGTACTCGGCGAAGACGGCATGATCCATCTCGGGGCCTATCAAGGCCCCGGCCGCGAGGCGTTCGAGAAGGTATTCCCGCTTCCCGTCGACCGCCATTCCGGCTCGGGACTCGCCATCGCGGAGCGCCGCGTGGTCCACATTCCTGACTCGGAAGCCGACGGAGTGCCCGAGGCCGCCCGCCGCGGAAACCGCGCCAGAGGCAACCGGGCGTCCCTCTACGCGCCGATGATGTCGCGCGACGAAGCGATCGGCGTCATCTGGGTGTCCCGCGAGCTGCCCGGCCCATTCGGCGAGAAGGAGATTGCCCTCCTTAAGACTTTTGCCGATCAGGCGGTGATCGCGATCGAGAACGCGCGGCTATTCAAGGAGACGAATGAAGCGTTGGAGCGGCAGACGGCCACCGCGGAGATTCTCAAGGTCATCAGCAGCTCACCCACCAACGTCGCGCCCGTATTCGATGCCATCGCCGAGCGTGCGCGCGTGCTCTGCGGGGCCAGCCTCGGTTACACGACGAGGTTCGACGGCAAACTCCTGCACCTGGTTGGCTATCGCGGCGTTTCGGCGCGGGCAGAAGCCGTGATGCGCGAAATGTTCCCGAGAAATCTGGATCTCGGGTCAATCAATGGACGCGCCATCCTCGCGGGCGAGCCGGTGCAGATCGTCGACGTTCACCTCGATCCGGAGTACCGGCTTCAGGTACAGGCAACGGCAGCCGAATTTTGCAGCATGCTGGCGGTCCCAATGCTGCGGAGCGGAGAGCCAATCGGCGCCGTCGGCGTTGCACGCAAGGATCCCGGCGCGTTTTCCGATAGGTTGGTCAGCCTGCTGAAGACCTTCGCCGACCAGGCGGTGATCGCGATTGAGAACGCGCGCCTGTTCAACGAGACGAGGGAGGCGCTCGAGCGGCAGACAGCTACGGCCGAGATCCTGCAGGTGATGAGCGGCTCGCCCACCGACACGCAGCCGGTGTTCGATGCCATCGCCAAAAGCGGCGTGCGCCTCTTTCAGGGAGTGAGCGTAAGCGTGCGCCTCTTGAGGGGCGGACGAAATGAACGGGTCGCATTTGCCGCCGGTCCCGACTCGGGGGTCACCAACGACACGTCTAGTTCATC
>DATFBY010000028.1:0-4336 GCA_035253585.1 Gemmatimonadaceae bacterium
ATGGAGGAGCCGGCGCGTCTCGGGATCGGTCGCGCGAAGCGTACCGGTGAGGACGGCGCGATCGGGGATGACGTTGGGGGCGCTGCCAGCGTTGATCGTCCCGACGGTGACGACTGCTGCGCGCGATGGATCGAGACGGCGAGAGACGATCGTGTGTAGTGCGCCGATCAATGCCGCGGCACCGACGATGGGATCGGCCGCCTCGTGTGGGCGCGCGGCGTGCGCTCCGCTGCCGAGCAGCTCGATCTCGAAATTGTCAGCCGACGCCGCGAGTGGGCCGGCCTCCGCCACCACCGTGCCGACGGGAAAGCGCCGGTCCACGTGCGCGCCGAAGATCGCCGCCACGCCATCGAGCGCTCCGCTCGCCATCACCGCCGCGGCGCCCTGCCCGATCTCTTCCGCCGGTTGCAGCACGATGAGGACGTCTCCGGCAGCGGGGCGCTCGCTGAGCAGATGGGCTGCGCCGACGGCCCAGGTCGCGTGCACATCATGCCCGCAGGCATGCATCACGCCCGCGTTGCCTGACGAGAAGGGGAGACCGGTCTCCTCTTGAATCGGCAGGGCATCGATGTCGCCGCGCAGCGCGACGACGGGCGCACCGCTGTCGCGCCCGGGGATGCGCGCGATGACCCCCGTGCCCGCAACCCGATTGATCTCCCGCGGCCGCACCGCTCGCAGAGCCGCCTCGAGCCGTGTCGCGGTGCGCTCCTCCTTGAATGAGAGCTCGGGGTCGCGATGTATCTCGTGCCGAAGCTCGAGAAGCGCCCTGCGCGCTTCCGTTGAGAAGAGTCGCTCGATGCTTGTGCTCACGCGCGACGGAACTGGACTACGCCGGAGAGCTCACCGCGCATCGAGACTGTGCCCTCCGGCCCGCGACCGCCACACGAAGTACGCGGGCACGCCCAGAAGCATGAAACCGAGACCGACCGCCGCGCGGGCCGGCTGGCTGACGATCGTGTTGAGCACGATCGCTACCGCCGAGGCAACGAACAGGATCGGCGTCAACGGATACCCGGGCGTGCGGAAGGGTCGCACCATGTCCGGATGGCGACGTCGATACACGAAAATCGCGAGCCCGCCCAGCGCGTAGAAGACCCAGCCGGCGAAGACGACGTACGTCAGGAGCTGCTCGAACGTTCCCGTCACCGCCAGCACCATCGCCCACAGCGAGCTCACGATGATCGCCAGCGCGGGAGTTCCGAAGCGCGGATGAACCTCGGCGAACTTGGCGAAGAAGACACGGTCGCGCGCCATCGCGTAATACAGTCGTGGTGTGGTGAGCGTAAGGCCATTCGCCGCACTGAACATCGAGATCAGAATGACCACCGTGATCACCCTGGCCGCGCCTGGACCCAGCGCCGCGCTCACCGCGTCTGCCGCCACGCGCTCGCTCGCCATGACACCCCCCGTCCCAAGCACGGCGACGTAGGCCGCGTTCGCGAGCAGGTAGATCGCGATGAGAAAGATCGTTCCGAGCACCATCGCGCGCGGGAAGGTGCGCTGCGGGTCGATCGTCTCACCGGCCGAGAACGTTGCGTACTGCCACCCTTCGTAGGCCCAAAGGACGCCGATCATCGCCAGCCCGATGCCGGCGAGCATCGACGTTTCGGCGGCCGGGGCCGGCGCTGCTTGGCTCGCACCGTCTCCGCCCAGCGCGAGCAGAACGGCGCTCATCATGATGATCGCACCGGCTTTGATGGCGGTGCTGACGTTCTGCACATCCGAGCCCTGCCGAGCACCCCGCACGTTCACCGCCATCAGGATCGCGATGATGACTACCGCGACCACCTTCGCCGCGACCGGCGAGACCGGCACGAGTTGACGCAGATACGCGGTGAACGCCACGGCCAGCGTCGCGACCGAGCCGCTTCCGAGAACGAAGAATGCCGTCCAGCCGTACAGGAATGCCGGGAGGGGGCCAAACGCATCGCGGATGTATACGTAAAGACCGCCGGCGTCCGGCTTCGCCGCTCCCATCTCGGCGAACGTCAAGGCGCCAAGGAGCGAAAGAATTCCGGCGACCACCCACACCGTGAAGGCGACCGAGACGCTACCGCCCGTCTGGCGAAGCACCGTGCTCGGGACGAGGAAGATCCCGGAGCCTATGACCGTGCCGACGACGATCAGCACCAGGTCGCGCAGCCCGAGGGTGCGCGCCAGAGACGCTCGCGGCGCCTCCGTCGGTGCTGTCGCGACGCCCGTCATTGGACGCCTAACGGCTGCCGCCAGCCTGGGCCCCGCAGCACGCGTCCCGGTCTCGCTCCGGTGTGCCGTCCTCGGTCGATGACCACCACGCCGTTGACGAGCACCCACTCGATGCCGCTGGGAAATTCCATCGGCCGCTCGTACGTGGCGCGATCATCGAGTGCCTCGAGATCGAAGATCGTCACGTCGGCCCAGGCGCCCACACGGATCACCCCGCGATCGGCGAGCCGCATCCGCGTCGCCGGCCACGACGTCATTTTCCGGACCGCCTCTTCGAGCCGAAGCGTCCCTTTCTCCTTCACGTAGCGCGCGATGACGCGTGCGTGATTTCCGAAGCTACGTGGGTGAGGAAGTCCGGTTGCATCGGTGACGCCGATCTGCGCCACCGCCCCGGCATCGCTGCCAATGCTCGTCCAGGGGAAGCGAAGCGCCGTCTCGATGTCGCCCTCGCTCATCATGTGGTAGATCGCCATCACGCGGCCTTCCCCCTCCGCGACCAGATCCCACGCCACATCGGCGGGATCACGGCCCGCCTCACGCGCAATCTGGGCGATCGTCTTGTTGTGATGCTTCGCGTTGGTCGCGTTGCGCGCGTTGACGAGGACGATCCCGTTCCACCCGCCGGAGGCTTCGACGATGTTCCACCACCCCGGCGATTCGCTCGCGACTTCGCGCTTGAGCCGTGCACGTACATCGGGCCGAGAAAGGCGCGCTCGGAGCGAGTCGCGTCCTCCCTCGTGCGCCCAGCTGGGAATGGTCGCCTCGAGTCCGGTTCCGCCCGCCGTGTACACGTACATGTCGGCCGCGACATCGACGCCACGCGCGCGCGCCGCATCGATCACCTGGCGCACCGAGTCCATCAGGATTCCCCACCCGGGACGATACGCGACCTTGAGGTGAAAGACCTCCACCGGCATCCCCGCGCGCTCGCCGATCTCGATCGCCTCCCGCACCGATTGCACGACTTCCTTTCCCTCGCCGCGGATGTGGCTGGCGTAGATGCCGCCGTATTGCGCCGCAACCTTTCCGACCTCCACCAGCTCCTCGGTCGTCGCGTAGCTCGACGGCGGGTAGATCAGCGCCGTCGTCATCCCCATCGCGCCGTTCCGCATGGCAGTGTCCAGGATCGCGCGGATACGGACGAGCTCGTCCGCGCTTGGCGCGCGCGCCTGCATGCCGAGCACCGACCGGCGCGCCTGCGCCTCGCTGAAGTAGGTGCCGAAGTTGATGCTGATGCCCTGGCGCTCCAGCGTCGCGAAGTATTCGGGAATGTTCGACGCGTCCACCGGCGTGCCTCCTTCGCCGCCGATCGCCGTGGTCACGCCCATGCGCAGCTTGTTTTCCGCGAGCCCGTTCCGCGGCAGGACGCTGCCCGACTGATCCATCACGTCGATCCAGCCGGGCGAGACGTACTTCCCGCGCGCATCGATCTCGAGTCGTCCCCGCTCCTCGACCTTGCCGATCCTGGCAAAGCGCCCGTTCGCGATCGCGACGTCGGCCAGGATCCACGGGTTGCCCGCGCCATCGAGCACGCGGCCGTTCCGGATCACGATCTCGTATTCGCTCGGCGTCGCGACGGGCGCAGCGGCGATCGGCGTCGCGGCGGCGGGTGCGGGCGCCGGAGTAACCGGCGCCGATGTGCAGGCGGCAGCCGTTAGGCAGGCGGCGGCGAGATATCGCCAGCTCATGGCGAGGACGCGGGCTGAACCGTCCAAATGGTGGTCAGCACGCGCCGGAAGTTCCCGCCGAGAATCCCCTCGATCTGCCGGTCGGTATACTTCCGGCGAACGAGCCCCTCCGTGAGATCGAACATGCGCTTCGGGTGATCCAGCCCCTCGATGTCGATCTTGTCCCGGAAGCCGTAGCTTCCCTTGTAGCTCGCCCGAAGCTGTTGGTTGGCCTCCGGCTTCATGTCGTCGTAGCCGTCGAGATCCATGTCGCTGCCGACGCCGACGTGCTCGACGCCGACCAGCTTGGCGACGTGATCGAAATGATCGAGCGCGTGCTCGATCGTCGTCGGCTCTTCGGCGCGCACGAACATGCGAACGCCCGTGATTCCCATGACCCCGCCGGACTTGGCCATGGCGCGGATCGCCTCGTCCGTTTTCAGGCGCGGGTGGCCGGGAACCAG
>DATFBY010000029.1:0-5235 GCA_035253585.1 Gemmatimonadaceae bacterium
GCTCACGCCGCAGGCGGTGCTGCTTGACCCGACCGTCGTCAGCGCCACTCGTGGACAGGTAGCGCAGAAGGCGACCGAGGCGCCGGCATCGGTGTCGACGATCGAGCCACAGGTGATCGAAGAGCGGCCGGCGCTCACGACCGCTGAGTTCATGAAGGACGTGCCCGGTGTCGACGCCGTGCAGACCGGGCTGGTGCAGAGCAACATCGTGGCGCGCGGCTTCAACAACATCTTCTCCGGTGCGCTGCTGACGCTGACGGACTACCGCTATGCGTTCGTGCCGTCACTCCGGCTGAACGCGCCGTGGCTCTCGCCCACGGCCAACGAGGACATCGAGCGCATCGAGGTGCTGCTCGGTCCGGCCTCCGCGCTGTACGGGCCGAACTCGTCGACCGGCGTGATGCACGTCATCACCAAGTCGCCCTTCTCCTCGCAGGGGGTGACGTTGAGCGTCGCCGGTGGAGCGCGCACGCGGAACGACTTCTCACAGTCGGGCGACGTGTGGCAGGGCTCCGGCCGCGCGGCGGCCGTGTTAGGCGACAAGTTCGGCATCAAGGTTTCCGGTCAGTACATGACCGGTGAAGACTGGCGCAACTTCGACCCGGTCGAGGAGCAGGCCCGCGCCGCAGCGATCGTCACCGATCCAGATACCAGGATCGGACTGCGCGACTTCGACGTGGAGCGGTGGACGGCTGAAGCTCGTGCCGACTATCGCCCCAACCAGGATGTCGACTTCATCGCGTCGTTCGGCCGTGCACACGCGGGGAGCGCGATCGAGCTGACGGGCATCGGTGCAGCGCAGGCGAATGACTGGGTGTACGACTACTACCAGGGCAGGTTCCGGTGGAAGCGGCTGTTCGCCCAGGCGTTCATGAACACCAGCGACGCCGGCGACACGTATTTGCTCCGCACCGGCGAGCAGATCGTCGACGAGTCGAGGATGTACGCCGGGCAGATCCAGCACGGGTTCGATCTTGGGACGCGGCAGAGCTTCACCTACGGTGTCGACCTTCAGCACACCGATCCGCGCACAGGTGGAACGATCAACGGCCGCAACGAAGATCGCGACGAGATCGATGAGATCGGCGGGTATCTGCACTCCGAGACCCGTCTGACACCGAAGTTCGACTTCTATGCGTCAGCGCGTGTCGACGATCACAGCCGTCTTCCCGATCCCGTCTTTTCACCGCGCGCGGCGGTCGTGTTCAAGCCGACGGGTGAGCACAACATCCGCTTGACGTATGGCAAGGCGTTCAGCACGCCCAGCACCAACAACCTTTCGCTGGACCTCGTCGCCGGCCGGCTGAGCCCGCTTCCATTCGACATCCGTGCGATCGGCGTCCCTGAAGGCGGCCTGATCTTCGACCGCACGTGCACCGGCGGCGTCGGCGGTCTCTGCATGCGCTCGCCGTTCAATCCGGGCGGCGCGACTTCTCCGCTCCCCGCGAACGCAGCGCTCCTGTGGTCAGTGGCGACGAACATTCTCTTCCAGCAAAGCCAGGGACAGATCGACATCCGCGGCATTCCCGCGCCCGGACCGACGCAGGTCGCCACCGTTCTGCGCGCGCTGAACACGACCACGGGCACGTTCAACACCGTCACCGCCGAACAGGTCCTCGACATCCCGGAGATCAAGGAGAGCACCACCGAGACGGCCGAGATCGGCTACAAAGGACTCATCGGCGGCCGGCTGCGCCTGGCCGTCGACGTGTATTTCGAGCGGAAGGAGAACTTCGTCGGGCCGCTCATCGTCGAGACGCCTAACGTCTTCCTCGATGTCGGCACGACAGCCGCCTATCTGATCTCGCGCGGCCTGTCTCAGGCGCAGGCGACGCAGATCGCCACTCTCATGGGAGGCGTCAGCGGAAGCACGCAGTTCCGCGGTATCCCGTTAGGCACGGTATCTCCCGAGAGCGATCTCACGGGGAGCCCGGATCTCATCCTGACGTATCGCAACTTCGGTGAGATCGAGCGGTGGGGCAGCGACATCGCGCTCGAAGCCATCCTCAACGACTTCTTCTCGGTGACGGGCACCTACTCGTGGACCGACAAGGACCTCTGGCCGGCCGCCGAGGTTGGCGGACTCTCCGACATCGCGCTCAACGCACCGGAGAACAAGGGCTCGGTGGGAGTGCACTTCAATCACCCGAGCAGCGGCGTCAGCGCGAACGTGCGCGGACGCTACGTGGCTGGATTCCCGATGAACTCGGGCGTCTACATCGGCCGCGTCCGTCCATACGCGCTGTTCGACCTCGGCTTCGCGTACCGCTTCACGCAGTACAAGGGACTCATCTTCTCGGCGAACGTGAACAACCTGCTCAACCGCCGTCACCGGCAGTTCGTTGGGGCGCCGGTGCTCGGTCGCTTCGCGCTCGCACGGTTCACGTACAACTTCTTCTAGTCGTGGTAGGATGACGTGGCGCTCCTCCCGGCCGGACGTGGGCTCACCCCCGCGTCCGGCCGGTGTCGTTCGCGTCATGACGAGGAACGTTTACGTCGGGGCGCTGTTCGACTCGATCCTCTCCGCGCCGTCGGCCGATCTCCTCGCCGAGCGTGTCGATTCCGCTTGGCGTACGCTGCTCGATTCTTCCTTCCCTGATCGCGCGCGTGTCTTGGCGCGCGACACGGCCGAGGCTGATCCGGATGTCGTGGGTCTTCAGGAGGTCGCGCGTCTCACCATGCGGCCGAAGGACGCGGTGCGCGACGAGCTGCTCCTGGACTATCTCGAGATCCTGCTCAACGAGCTTTCCGCGCTCGGTGCGGAGTACCAGGTGGCGTCAATCTGTCAGGCGGCCGACGCCGAGCTTCCCACGCGCGACGGCTCGGCCCTTCGCCTCTCCGTGCGAAACGTGCTGTTGGCGCGAAAAGGGATGCATGTGTCGCACGCGACGGCGTCGTGCTTTGGAGAGAACTTGAGCGCCATCGCGGGAGGGAAGGGCGGAGTACCGATCACCGTGCTTCGCGGCTGGGCTTCGGCCGACGTGGATATCGGCGAGCGGAGCTTGCGCATCGTCAACACCCATTTCGAGACACAGCCGAACCCGCGCATTCAGCGCGCGCAGTGCGACGAGCTGATCAGGATCCTGGAGCCAATCGGAACGCCCCTGGTGGTGATGGGCGATCTCAACTCCGACGCGCTCGGCGGCGATACGCCGACCTATCGCACACTGGTCTCGTCAGGCTTCACCGATGCTTGGCGGTCGGTGCGGGAAGACGACGGCTGCACGTGCTGTCATTCGTCGGATCTCCGCGACCCACATACGAAGCTCACGAAGCGCATCGACCACGTCTTGGTGCGTGGCGATCTCGAAGTGCTCGACGCCGACGTCGTGGGCGCCACGTCGAAAACCGAAACGGGACTCTGGGCGTCGGACCACGCCGGAGTACTAGTCGAGCTTCGAGTTCTTTAAGGCACTGTCAATCCATCGATCTCAACCACTCGACAGCGTCCGTATTCTCTTTGTCCAACTCCACCGCCTTCTGGAACTTCTCTCTCGCCTTCGGTTTCTCCCCTGCCAACGCGTGCGCTTCGCCTAACGACGAAAACGCGTTGGAGTTCGCCGGCGACAGCTCCGTCCAGAGCGTCCCGATCGCCACCGCATCCGCGTAGCGATCCTTGTCGAGCAGCTTGCCCATCGCCGCGGCCAGCATCCCATCGCGCATCGCCGGCTCGCGAGCGGCGAGATCGGTGCGATAGTGAGCGACCGTCTTCTCCGCTCCCTGCGTCGTGAGCATCGTCAGGATCGAGTCGCCGCGCGGCGTCGTCCAGCGATCGGTGTTCGGTATGACGCCGGAGATCATGAGCGATATCGTTACGTCGTCGCCGATCGCCATCCGGCCCGGGTCGAACTCGCTGTTCCAGAACGCCGTACCCTGAATGCCGTAGTCCTTTCTGTTGACCTTCGTCTCGCCGACGAATCCGATCCGGCTGTTTCCCCAAGCATCCGGCCGCGCCGGGTGGAGCATCTTCATGGGAATGGCGACTTCTTTCGTGATGCCTCGCATTGTCAGCGGTCCGCGGACGATATAGCCATCCTTGGCGCGCTCGATGCGCTCGCTGCGGAAGTGGATGGATGGATACTTTTCGGCGTCGAAGAAATCGGGCGATTTGAGGTGAGTGTCGCGGACTTGGGTGTTGGTGTTGATGCTGGCGGTACGGATGACGATCGAGATTGTCGACTTGGTCGGATCCTTCTCGTCGAGCATCAGTGTGCCGCCCCAATCAGCGAACTCGCCTCTCACGGTCGACAGTCCCATGAACCGCACCGCGAACTCCACGGCCGAGTGCGGGCGATCTACGGTGAATTTGACCCTCGATGGAGTTTGAGCAGCGACAGTCGCCGGCAGCGCCGCGGCACTGAGTGCGAGAGAAGCAACGAACCGGTACGCCGTTCGATGCATGGCCAGAGCTCCGTTTTGCGGGGGCGGAAGGTGCCTCGTTTGGAGCCGACGATGCGGGATCGCGGAAATCGCGGACAACGCAATGAGGACGATGCGGACGCCACTTGGGATGAATGGGCGCCGATTCAAGGCGACTTTTTGGCGCCGGAAATAGGCGCTCGCGGCACGTGTGGTGCGGGCGACTGGCCATCGTCTGCCCTGGGTCGAATCTTGGGGCCGTGACCGGTGTAACTACTCGGTCTTTTGGATTGAGGAGGGGGCAGAAGGTCGTTAGCTTCACATGTTTATAGGCCGGCGCTCATGGTCGCGGCGGCTCTCACGCGGTGAAACGACGCGGTGTCGCCCCCGGCGACTCGCAGCACTCGATGAGGTACGATGCGCGGCACAGCCCTGGTCCCACGGTTACTACGCCTCCCCTTCGCCTTCCTGACGAGCCTGGCGTTATTCGCTTGCGGGGGCGACGGCGGCACCGAGCCGCCTCCCGGCGGCGACATCAATCTCACGCTGACCGCCGGCGAAGCACGCGTTCTCGCGACGCCGACCCTCGATGAAGTCACCGTCGAAGGCGCGGCCGGCACATATCTGTTCGTTCCAACCAACGCCAACTCCACGACTGACGTCGTCGAGAACTACAGCCTCGGCTTCAGCGTCGGCACCGCGGCTTCGCTCATGGTCGACGATCAGCCGAGCGCGAGTGTGCAATCCGATCCGCAAACGATTCGGACATTTGGCGACGCGGCGCCGCTGCTCACTCAACACCGATTCGAGAACCGGGTGCGCGCTTTCGAGCGGAGACGCCTGAATCTGAGTGCTGGTCGAGAAGGGTGGACTGCA
>DATFBY010000030.1:0-6774 GCA_035253585.1 Gemmatimonadaceae bacterium
TGTTCGCCAGCTCGCGCACGTTCCCCGGCCAGCGATAGCGCTGCATGAGGCCGATGGCATCCTCCTGCCACACCGCCATTGGACGCCCGCTCTTCGATTGGAAGAGCGGCGAGAAATGCCTGACGAGTGCGGGGATGTCATCCGGCCGCTCTCTCAGAGGCGGCACCTGAAGCGGGATGACGTTCAAGCGAAAGAAGAGATCCTCGCGGAACTTCCCATTCGTGACGGCGCGCTCGAGATCCATGTTCGTCGCGGCGATGATGCGCACGTCGACCGGAATCGCCTGACCGCCGCCGACCCGCTCGATCTCTTTCGCTTCGATCGCGCGCAGCAGCTTGGCCTGGGCTTCGGCGCCGAGGTCGCCCACCTCGTCGAGGAGGAGCGTGCCGTGATTGGCCAGCTCGAAGCGGCCGATGCGTCGCGTCGTCGCGCCGGTAAACGAGCCGCGCTCATGGCCGAACATCTCGCTCTCTACGAGATCTCGTGGGATCGCCGCGCAGTTCACACGCACGAACGGCCTCTCGCGCCGGCTGCTCTGCCGGTGGATCGCGGCGGCGACCAGCTCCTTTCCGGTTCCCGATTCACCGACGATGAGCACCCGCGCATCAGTCGGTGCGACGCGGTCGATCATCTCCCGCACCCGCTGCATCGCCGGACTCCGCCCGACCATCTCGCCGCCGAGTCCGAGGTCCTCGCGGAGCACCTGCGCTTCACGTCGTGCCTGACGAAGCTCCAGTGCCGACCGAAGCGTGAGCAGGACACTCTCGGGCGTGAGCGGCTTCTCGAGGAAGTGGAAGGCGCCGATCTTCGTCGCTTTCACGGCGTCGCTGAGCCCGGCGCGCCCGCTCATCATGACCACGGGAACGTCGGGGAGCTTCTGGCGAAGCGCGGCCAGCGTTCCCATGCCGTCGAGCGCGCCGGGCATCATGAGGTCGAGCAGGACCGCGTCGGGCTCATGCTCGGTGGCGCTGTTCACTCCGGCAGTGCCGTCCGGCGCCTCGCGCACGCTGTACCCCTCGGCCGAGAGCAACGCACCCACCATGCGGCGGATATTGGGCTCGTCATCGATGATGAGCACCGACGACACGCGTTATCGCTCCGGCGTAGACGGAGGAAGCTGCGCGCCTTCGCGTCCGCGCTCGGAGAGGAGCTTGGTGGTGAAGCGCTGCCCCTCCGAGATGCGCTCGACTTCTATGGCGATGGAGTCGATCGCCTGCTCCATCCGCTCGAGCCGCGCGATGACGTCCGGCGGCGTCCTCGGGATCGCCTTGTCCTGCTTTCGCGCCCACCCGCGCGCCAACGGAAATCCGATGATGGTGGCGGCGACAGTTATGAAGAAGGCGATCGGTACCAGAATTTCAGGTCCGCCCACTGTGGTTCTCCTCGTTCAGGTCGGGGATCGTCGCCCATTCGGAAATTTCATTGTTAGGCCTTTCGTTAGGCGACGGACCGTCGAGCGGCAGCACGAACTTGATCTCGGTCCACTCGCCTTCTCGGCTGGCGGCGAACACTCGGCCCCCATGCGCCTGCACGGTTTGTCTGGCGATGGCGAGCCCGAGGCCGGTGCCGCCCGGTGTGCTGGTGACGTAGGGCTCCCAGAGGCGCGGCATCATTGCCGGTGGAATCCCGCGACCCGTGTCGCGCACGGTGAGCACCACGCCGCTCACGCCATCGAGCGATCCGCGCGCCACGCTCACCTTGATCTTGCCGCCGAGGCGGCACGCGTCGACCGCGTTGAGCAGCACGTTGGTCAGCGCGCGGGCGAGCGCATCGTGATGCCCGACGATCATCGGCAGGTTGTCTTCGACGGTGACGTCGGCGCCGCACTCGTCAGGCACCGCCGCCCGAGCCGTGTAGCGCGCCAGCTCTCCCAGGTCTACTTCCGCAGCCGGCCCCTCGGGGAGACGCCCGAATTGCGAGAAGCTCTTCGCCATCCCTTCCAGCCGCTGCGACTCGGTGCCGATCACTTCGACCACCTCGGTGAGCGACGGCGGCACCTCGCGACGTAGCCGCTCGACGGCAAACCGAATCGGAGTGAGCGGATTCTTCAGCTCGTGCGCCACTCGGCGCGCGGTCTCACGGAATGCCTCGAGACGTTCCGCTTCCAGCTCACGTGCGCGGGCGACTTCGAGCTCTTTGGCCATTTTTCTCATGCGGCGCCGCAGCAGCTCGAATTCTGGCGCACCGCGTTTTGGTGGCTGGTCCGGAAGAGGGCGTCCGCGCGCGATCAGCTCCGTCCATCCGACGAGCTCGAGCAGTGGTCGGCCGAGCTGACGGCTCAGGTGTCCGGCGACTCGTGTAGACACCAGTGCGAGGAGCCCGAGACCTACGACTGCTACGAGGAGCATCGCCGGCACCGCCTGGGTCGCCAGGAATCGGAGCCGCTTCGCCTGCGTCAGGGATGCGTCGAGCTCCGCTTCGTGCTTGGCGAGCGCCGCGCGCTGTTGGGGGGTGAGCGCACCCGCCCGTGCCGCCGCGATCGCCGCCCGCCCCGACGCCGCGACGCTATCCCACGCCTGGCTGCTGCTCAGCAATGGAAGGGACCGACCCGCCATCATTGCGCCGCCGAGCATGAGGAGGCTCGAGGGGATGACCGCGAAGAGGACCAGGTAGAGGAGGACGCGGGAGCGGAAGCTTAGGCGACGCACGGAGAAAGGGTCGTTTCGAAATGAAACATACGGGCCGGATGGAAGAGCCAACAGCGGCATGAGGCATCAGGCATTGGGCATGAGGGTCGCCGCGAATAACCTTCGAGCCAAGCCCCCCATGCCTCATGCCCCATGCCCCATGGCGCCCTTATGAAATCCCACACCACCTACCTCACCTTCAATACAAGACGCCGCCAAGAAATCATCGACATAACCGATGCCGTCGAGCAGTGCCGCGCCAAAGCCGGCATTAAGGAAGGGATGGTATTGGTCTCCGCGATGCACATCTCGGCGTCGGTCTTTGTGAACGACCACGAGCCTGGTCTATGGAAGGACATTCTCGATTGGCTCGAGGATCGAATCGCCCCGTGGGATCCCGAGCACTATCGACACAACAGCGGCACCGGCGAAGACAACGCCGCGGCGCATCTGCGCTCGCTGACCGTGGGCCACGAGGTGATCGTGCCGGTGACCGACGGCAAATTGGACTTTGGGCCGTGGCAGCGCGTGTTCTATGGTGAGTGGGATGGGCAGCGGGCGAAGAGGGTGGTGATAAAGGCGATGGGGGAGTGAGCATCGAGATTCGAGATTCGAGATTGGAGATTCGGGAGAAACCCGATGGCCTCGAATTCGACTGCGAATCTCGAATCTCGAATCTCGAATCTCGATGCCCGTTCCCGAAGTCTCTCAAACCATTTAGCTTACAAGGATGCAGTTTTCGGCACCGGCCGCAGCCTGATGACCGATTCCTGGACGCTCGCCAGGACCATTTCCGCGCGCGCTTCCGAGCATCCGCAGCGTGTTCTGGTCGTCTCCGGTGGGCGGCAGCTGACGTACGGCCAGGTCGACCAGCAGGCAACCGCGATGGCGGCGGCGCTGGCGGAGTTGGGGATCGGGGTGGGGGATCGGATCGGCGTGGTCATGCCGAACTGGCCCGAGTGGATCGTCGCGCTGTTCGCGGCTGCCAAGCTTGGCGCGACCGTCGTTCCTCTCAATCACCGGCTCAACTACCACGAGCTCAAGTACCAGCTGCGGCACGCCGAAGTCTCGGTCGTGTTCGCGGCCGAGCGGTATGGTGATTGGGATTACCTCGAGATATTCGAGGAGTTGATCGCCGAGCTGCCTGACTTGATGTTGTTGGTGACGATCGGTGATCAGCAGCTGTGGTATGACGACAGGATCTTTCAGTTTGAGGACCTGTTGTCGAGCGGGTCGGGTCAACCCCTTCCGAAAGTGGATGGGGTGGACGACGACAGTGACCTGGCGATCCTGTACACGTCAGGCACTATGGGGAAGCCGAAGGGCGTGCGTCTGTCGCATCGGACCGTCGTCGAGACGTCCGTGCGGACCGGCGAAGCGTTGGAGATGGGTCCGAGCGATCGTGTGCTCGTGTCCGTTCCGCTCTTCACGATCTTCGGTTTCAGCACCGTCGTCGGCACCGTGGCTGCCGGTGCGACGCTCGTGCTCCAGGAGCAGTTCGATCCAGAGCGTGCGGTCGAGCTGATCGAGCAGGAGAGCATCACCGTCATGCACGGTGTGCCGACGATGTACCATTTGTTGATGCGCTCGCCGCGTTTCGCGGGAGCGAGCTTCCCGTCGCTCAGAACGGGGATCGTCGCCGGTGGACCGGTGGACGACGAGCTCGTTAGGCGCATCAGGAAGTGGTGCGATGTACAGGTGGCGTACGGTCTCACCGAGACGGGACCGACGGTGACGATCACCCGCTTCAGCGATCCGGAGGAGAAGCGCCTGACGACTGTCGGGCGGCCGATCACCGGGGTCGAGATCAAGGCGGTGGATTTTCTCACCGGTGCGCTGCATGGACCGGAGGCGGTCGGCGAGATCGCCGTACGCGGTCCGAACGTTATGCTCGGTTATTCTCGGATGCCCGCGGAGACGGCCCGGTCGTTCTCCCCGGAGGGGTACTTTCTGACTGGTGATCTCGGGATCATCGACGAGGATGGGTACCTCAGAATCGTGGGGCGCAGCAAGGAGACGATCGTGCGCGGGGGATATCAGATCCATCCGCGTGAAGTCGAGAATCAGCTCCGTGCGCATCCTGCGGTGGACGATGTCTGCGTGATCGGTGTCCCCCATGACATCATGGGAGAGCTGGTGTGCGCGTGCATCGTTCCAGTGGAAGGTGCGGTCATCACTGGCGAGGAGATCAAGGAATTCTCGCGCGACACGATGGCCGACTACAAAATCCCTGATCTCGTTCGCTTCTTCGACACTTTCCCCATGACCGGGAGCGGAAAGGTGAAGCGGCGGGAGCTCGAGCGCGTGGTCGCGCTCGACTACACGGCCCTCAGTTCACACACGTGAAAGGATGTAAATGAACAACCGAAATCCGCGGGCGACGCCGGCCCGGCCACCGGTCGCCCCGATGCATCGCGGTCCGCAGGCGCAGACCGCGACCCCAGTGGGTGGCGTACCTAGTACGTTCCACCACGCGCCTAACGCGGCGCTGATGATCGACTTCGACAATGTGACGATGGGCATTCGCTCCGACCTCCAGTCGGAGCTGAGAAATCTGCTGTCGTCCGACATCATCAAGGGAAAGGTCGCCGTACAGCGCGCGTATGCCGATTGGCGGCGCTATCCGCAGTACATCGTCCCCCTGTCGGAATCGTCGATCGATCTGATCTTCGCTCCAGCGTACGGCTCATCGAAGAAGAACGCCACCGACATTCGCCTGGCGATCGACGCGCTCGAGCTCGTGTTCACGCGTCCCGAGATCGGCACCTTCATTCTCTTGTCAGGCGACAGCGACTTCTCGAGCCTCGTGATCAAGCTCAAGGAGTACGGGAAGTACGTGATCGGCGTCGGCATTCGTGAGTCGTCGAGCGACCTGCTCGTGCAGAACTGCGACGAGTACTACAGCTACAACGCGCTCGCCGGTCTCGTGAAGAGCGGCGACGAGCAACACGTGCCGCGTGATCCATGGGAGCTCGTGGTCGAGGCCATCACCCGCATGAAGCGGAATGGCGACGTAATGCGGTCCGATCGCCTCAAGCAGGTCATGCAGGAGATCGACCCCGACTTCGACGAGAAGAACCTCGGCATGGCCAAGTTCTCGAGGTTCTGTCAGGAGGCGGCGCAGCGCGGGCTCCTCAAGATCACGCGACTCGAGAATGGGCAGATGGAGGTGGACGTCGCCGGGGATGGCGCAGTGGCGGCCGCGCCCGCGATGCCTGCTGCTGCCGCGACGAGACGTGGCGACGGCGAGCGCGCCGATCGTGGACCGCGCGTCGTGCGAGAGGAAGGAAGACGCGGGCGTCGCGGTGGTCGAGGACGAGGCGAGCGTGCTGCGCGTCCGCCACGCGAGACCGCGGGCGTCACCGAGGCCGAGCAGGAGAAGTTCTCGCCGCCGCTGGCCGAGCCCGTGCAGGCGCCGCCGTCGCAGGCCGCAGCTGCGGAGGATGGCGTCGGCGAGCGCCTGACGAGAAGTGAGGTGTTCGATCTGCTGCGTCGCAGCATCGCCGACCTGGTGACCGGTGACGAGTCGGTGCGCGCGAGCGAAGTTCGTCGCAAGGCGCGCGAGCTGTTAGGCAGAGACAGCGAGACGCTGTCCGAGCGCAATTTTCTGCGAATTCTTCGCGACGCGCATGATGCCGACGTCATTGATCTGCGGAAGCGCGGGAACGACTATGAAGTGAGTCCGGCCGTGAATGCGGCGCCCATCGCTGAGCAGGTTGCGTCAGTAGTGAGCGAGCCGTCGGCTAGTCAGGCGTCGCGGTCGGCCGCCACTGCCAGTGCGATCCGGCGTGGGATGCGTGGTCGGACGCGGACTGGTCAGTTCGAGATCCCGCCCGAGCTCTTGTCCGGCGGCGTAGTGGAGGAGGAGCCAGCGCAGGTCGTATCGATCGAGACCACCGGTGAGACCGCCGCCGTCGTCGAGTCACCCGCTGAGGAGGCGCCCAAACGCGGCGCGCGGAAGGGTGCGGCGAAGCGAGGCCGAGGTGGCCGAGGTCGGAAGGGCGCCAAGAGTGCCGCCGCGTCAGGCGAGGAAGGAGGCGGCGAGGCCGCGGAGAAGTCAGGCGGCGCACGACGAGGGCGGTCGAGAAAGAAAAAGACCGCGACGCCCGCCGGGGGTGAAGCATGAGCAGTCGACGCGCCGCGCCCT
>DATFBY010000031.1:0-22253 GCA_035253585.1 Gemmatimonadaceae bacterium
CAGGCTTCTCCTGACGCGCGCGCTTCTCGCGCTCCCAGCGCGCGCGCAGCCGCGCCACCTGCTCATCGGTGAGCTGGCTCAGGTGGCTGCGCACGGGAACGTCCATCGAGCGCAGCATGGTCATCAGCTCATCGCTCGAAATTCCGAATTCACCTGCGAGGTCGTGCACGCGAAGCTTGATCAAACACTCCTCCTATAGATCCGCGAGTCCGAGGATGCCCTTCGCGAGCTCGCGGTCGACGACGCCGACGACGGTCGTCGTCTCACGTCCGACCGCGGCGCCCAACGCCGTGGCCGATGGTCCCTCTACGATCGGAATCCGCTTCGCCATCAACAGCGGAACCACCTTCTTTCGTCCATGCTCCGAGGCGTCGGGCGCCAGCAGAGCTAGAACCACCTTTCCACGTCGAACCGCTTCTCTTACCTGATCGACCCCGATCACCACCAGCCGTCCTCGTGCGCCGAGTCCGAGCAATCCGAGCAGCTTGCGCTCATCGCGCACCGGCACCTGGATCGTCTCCTCGTCAGGCAGCCGGTGTTGCGCTGGCTCCGCCCCCTTCCGCCGGCGGCTCTCCCTCTTCCGTCGTGAGCTCGTTGATCATGGCCATGATGCGATCGGCCTCTTCGGGAGCGATCCCCGGCAGGCGCAGGAAATCTTCGCGCTCCAGATCGACGATGTCGTTGAGCGTGCGATATCCGGCTTCCTCTAACACGGCCACCGTCGCCGGACCTAGCCCCTCGATCGCCGAGAGCCGGACGTCCATCGACTCGTCAGGCATCGTCTCTTCCGGTAGCGGCGCGAAGAGCGGCGCCTCGCCACCGCGCTCGAGCCACTCACGGCTCGAGTAGAGATCGATCTTCCACCCGGTGAGCTCCGATGCGAGGCGTACGTTCTGTCCATTACGGCCGATGGCCAGCGAGAGCTGGTCTTCGTCCACCACGGCCTGAATCGTCTTGTTGACCGGATCGCTGAACACGCGCGCCACGCGCGCCGGCGCGAGCGCCAGCTTGGCGAAGCGCTCGGGATCCGACGACCACGGCACGATGTCGATGCGCTCGCCGCCCAGCTCGTTCACCACGGCTTGCACGCGCGAGCCCTTCAGGCCGACGCAGGCGCCGACCGGATCGATCGAGTCGTCGCGGGAGAACACCGCGATCTTGGTTCGGCTCCCTACTTCACGGGCTACGGCGCGAATCTCGACGATGCCCTGCTGAATCTCCGGAACCTCGAGCTTGAAGAGCGCTTTGACGAACAGACCGTCGGCGCGGCTCAGGATGAGACGCGGGCCTTTGGGCGTCTCTTCGACGCGCTTCAGCACGGCGCGGATCGGCTCGCCCTGATGGAAATGCTCGCGGTGGTTCTGCTCGCGGTAGGGGATGATCGCCTCCGCTTCGCGGAACTTGTTGAGCATGATCACGAGCTTGCCGCGCTCGATCTGCTGAATCTCACCGGACAGCAGATCGCCGACCCGACCCGAGAATTCGTCGCGGATGCGTGAGCGCTCGCGCTCGCGGACACGCTGGATGATGCGCTGCTTGGCGGCCTGCGCGGCGGTGCGACCAAACTCCTCGAAGGGGACATCCTCTTCCATGACGTCGCCTGCCTCGTAGCTCTCGTCATAGAAGCGCGCATCCTCGACGGAGATCTCGCGGCTCGCATCGGTCACTTCCTCGACGACGGTGCGGAGGCGGACGATGCGGATGGCGCCCTTACCCTCGTCGATCTCGACGTCGGCCTGGACGTTGGGACCGTACTTTTTGGCGAGCGCGGCGAAGATGCCGTCGGTCAACAGACCCTGGAGCTCCGCGCGATCGAGCTGCTTGGTGTTCGTGATCTCGCGAATGGCGTTCAGAATGTCGCCGGAACTGACCATCGAGAACTCCCTTCCTTACCAGTGAAAAGCCAGCCGCGCTTCGCGGACGGCGGCTAGCGAAATCCGTTTTTCTTCTCCGCGCGGCGTGCGGACGAGGACCATTTCCGTACCGCCTTCGCCCTCGACGCCCAGTATCTCGACCTCCTCGCGTCCACCGAGCGCGTCGCTCAGCACCTTTGCGCGCTGACCGACGAAGCGCCTCCACTCGGCCGGCGTCCGCAGCGGCCGCTCGACACCGGGTGAGGAGACCTCCAGCACATATCTCTCGCCGACCAACGCACCTTCATCCAGCTTTGCTTCTAGCGCGCGCGAAGCGACAGCGCAGTCGTCGACGGTGACGGCGCTGCCATCTCTCCGATCGATTCGAACATCGAGCACCGGTCGCGTGCGGGACCCGCCGACTCGCATCTCGACCAGGTCGAGACCGATCGCATCAAGTTCCGATTTGACAACAGCTTCCAGCGTCGCGTTCACGTCGTTCGTCAGGCTCCCAAAAACAAAAATGTGGGGCATCGACCCCACATTCAATGCCAGCGCGCCAGGGCGCTGGCCACCGATATTGAATGTAGACTAGGGGTTAGGGAGAGTCAAGGACGCCGGGGACGAGTCGCCGCGGCACGACGAGCACGCCGAGCTGTCGTCCCTCATCCCCTGCGCGGTGCGAGAAAAATCGGTCGTTGTTGCAGCGAGTGCACCACTGACTCACGCTCACGTGCGCAACGCCGCGGCTTCGGGCGCGATCGGCCAAGAGAGCCCGGATGTCGACGGTGCTCGGCGCTCCCACTCGCCGGCCGGTGAGACGCTGGTAGACGTCAGGGCTCACCTCGTAGCAGTCGCCGCAGATGGCCGGACCGAGGTGCAGGCGCAGCTCACTCGGGGAGAGTCCGACCCGCGTCAATCGGTCGAGCGCGCGGTCGAGGATGCCGGCGGCGGTGCCACGCCATCCAGCGTGTAGCAGCGCCGCTGTTCCTGACGGGTGCGCAATGAAGACCGGAACACAGTCGGCCACCGACACGGCCATCGCGATGCCCGTCGTACGTGCGATGTGACCGTCGGCCGAGTCTCCGCGCAGCCATCCCTCCCAGCCGCTTGTGTGCTCGAGGATGCGGTCGCCGTGTACCTGTGAGGCAGTTGCCAGACGACTCACCTCTTGAAACGATCCGCGCAGCGCGGTCCACCGGGCCATCACTTCCGACACCGGCTCACGACTGGCGACTGAGAAGCTCCCCGCCGCGCGCGTCGTGGTAAACGCGGTGATTCCGAAGTCGGTGAAATCGCCGATCGGTTCGGCGGGGACGATCCGCGTGCCGGATAGACTCACGTGCGCACCGGCTAGACGCGACGCTCCTCGACGCGCTCGATGCGAGCGCCGAGCGCGCGCAACCGCTCGTCGATGCGCTCGTAGCCGCGCTCGATCTGCCCCACGTTGTTGATCGTGCTGGTGCCCGACGCGCAGAGCGCGGCAAGTAACATCGCCATCCCGGCGCGGATGTCCGGCGACTCGAGCGTCGCTCCACGCAGCGGTGACGGACCGGCGACCAGCGCGCGATGCGGATCGCACAGCACGATGCGAGCGCCCATCCCGATGAGCTTGTCGACGAAGAACATTCGCGACTCGAACATCTTCTCGTGCATCAGGATGAGCCCGGTGCATTGCGTCGCGGTGACGATGGCGATCGACATCAAGTCCGCCGGGAACGCCGGCCACGGTTGATCCTCGAGCTTCGGTACGTGACCGCCGAGGTCACTGCGGATCTCACGCGGCTGATCGGCGGCGACGAGCAAGTCGGGCCCTTCCTCCTCGCAGATGATGCCGAGCCGCTCGAAGCCGAGCCGCGTCGAGCGCAGATGCTCGACGCCGGCGTGCTCGATTCGTACGGCCGAGTTGGTGACGGCCGCCAAGCCGATGAAGGATCCGACTTCGATGTGGTCGGGGCCGATCCGGTGCGTCGCCGACCCGAAGTTGCGCGTACCGTGAATCGTTAGGCAATTCGTTCCGATCCCATCGATCTCGACACCCAGCGCGGCAAGGAAGCGGGCCAGGTCCTGCACGTGTGGCTCGCTGGCCGCGTTCCGAAGGACGGTGGTGCCTTCCGCGGCCGCCGCGGCCATCAGCGCATTCTCGGTAGCGGTGACGCTCGGCTCATCGAGAAAGACATCCGCGCCGCGCAGCTGTTTCGCCGTCAGGCGAAAAGCGCGGTCGATGCTGGAGGTTGCTCCGAGCTGCTCGAGCGCGAGGAAGTGCGTGTCGACACGACGCCGCCCAATGACGTCGCCGCCTGGCGGCGGCAGCGTCACTTCCCCACAGCGCGCGAGGAGAGGACCCGCGAGCAGGATGGATGCGCGGATTCGTGCACACAGCTGCGGATCGAGCGTGGTGGCCCGAACCTCTTTGGCGTGAATGGCGAGTGTGTTTCGCGCCGTCCACTCGGCGCTCGCTCCGATCGTGCGAACGAGCTCCACCAACGTCTCGACATCGCGGATGTGCGGAACGTTCTCCAGCGTGATCGGCTTATCGGAGAGGAGCGCCGCGGCGATGATCGGCAGCGCGGCGTTCTTGTTTCCCGACGGTCGAATGGAGCCCGAGAGTCGGTTCCCGCCTTCGACGATGAATTGCAGCGCTGGCATTGAGAGTCGGTGAGAGAAGCGACGCGAAGGATGGCCCGACGAGACGAGTGAATCAAGCGCCGCGCAACGCGTGCAGCGTCGTCGTGCACGCGCTTGACACCCCATCGTGCGCCCGGTAGCCTCCCGGCATGCAGCTACTCGTGGCCGTGATCAACCACGATGAGATGGTCGACGACGTCTTGGCTGGCTTCATCGAGCTGGGCATCACGGGCGCGACCGTGGTTCGTAGCGAAGGGATGGGACGCGTGCTGAGCCACGATGTGCCGATCTTCGCGGGCGTGCGGTCACTCAACGCGCGGTCGCGGCCCGCGAATCAGACGGTATTCAGCGTGGTCGATGACGAGAAGGTCGAGCAGGCGATCGCGCTCATTCAGGAGATTTGCGGCAGCCTCGATACGCCCGGCGCGGGCATCGTGTTCGCGGTGCCGATCACGCGAGTTGTCGGCCTAGCCGCCGAGCTGGAATCGGACACCACGCCGGAGGGCACGACGGCGCGCGAGCGGGAGATGTCCTGATCTGGCCCTACCTTTGCACGTGAGGCGGCCGATGCCCATGCGGCCGGCGGCATGCCCCTCGCCAACGGGAGAACGTAGCGCATGACGCTGTGGAGCGTGGAAGTCGGCGCTTGGTTCGCGCCCGTGTTGCAAGCTGTGCAACAGCTGCAGAGCGCGGGCGCGGATACGGTGCTCGTACGCCAAGTGGGCGAAGACCCGAGCGCGTTCCAGCGAGTGGCGAGCATAGCGAGCGGGCTGATGTCCATCGCGCTGCTCGTGCTCACGGTGTTTCTGGTTCCGGCTGCCTGGAACTTTCGGAAGAGCTACAAGAAAGTCAGTGACTTGCTGGACAAGGTGTATGCGGACATCAATCCCATCACCAAGCATCTGAGCGCCGTATCGGACAACCTGGATTACATCACGACGTCGATTCGCGTCGACATCCAGACGGTGAATCAGACGGTCGCGGCAGCGAACGAGCGTGTGCATCGCGCGCTCGAAGTGTCGGAGCGACGGGTGAAGGAGCTGAACGCTCTGCTCGAAGTAGTGCAGGAGGAGGCGGAGAACACGTTCGTGTCGACGGCGGCAACACTGCGCGGCGTGCGCGAGGGAGCGCGCGTCTTCGGGATCGCACCGACCGTCGATGACGAGGTGCGCTACGCGATCCGCGAAGGAATCGACGAAGCATTGGACGATGAGCTGGATGACGACCGACTCGACGAGGACTTAGACGATGGGAACGACAGCCAGGACGCGCACGAACGCTCCACGCCGGGGAGTGGGGGGCCGCGGATCAGACCGCGTAGCCCAAGAGGAGCCTCGTGACGAATACGATCTGCTGACCGCCGCACTGCTCGGTCTGCTGGTAGGCGCGGGTGTGACGCTGTTGCTGCGGCGTGGGCCGCGCGGCAGACGTCCGCTCGGCGATGTGGTTCGCATCGCCGGGACGGGTGCGGCCGCCGCCGGGCGATATGCCGGGCAATACGGCTCGCGTGGAGCGCGGTGGGCCGCCGATCGCGGCGGCGAGCTGTGGGACCGGGTGTCGCCCGAGCTCGAGTCGGCCGCCGAGCACGTCGGTGAGTACGTGGACGCGGCGCGCGAGGCGATCGACGACGTAGTACGCCGCGAGACGCGCGATCTCCGCAAGGCGATCCGTCGTCAGCGGAAGCGTCTCGGCGTCTAGCATCCGCCGCACGTCGCACCGGCACGCTCGCACGTCTGAGATGCGCGCGCCGTCCCCCACGCGGCGCCGATGGGCGTTGATCGTCGCCATTGGCGTCATCGCCGTCGCGCTCTTCCCGTCGGAGGCTTGGGCCTGGACGCCGGGGACGCACATCTTCCTCGGCGAAGCGGTGCTCCGCTCGTTGACGCTGCTTCCCTCGTCGGTCGCCGAGCTGCTGGCGGCGCATCCGATCGATTTTCTATACGGGTCGATCGCCGCCGATACGAGTATCGCCAAGAAGTACGCGCCGGCGGGGAGACACTGTCACTCGTGGCACGTGGGGCTCGAGGTATTCGACCGCGCGCGTAACGACAATCTGCGCGCCTTCGCCTTAGGCTATCTGGCGCATCTGGCCGCCGACACCGTCGCGCACAACTTCTTCGTGCCGCGCTACCTCGTCATCGCGGCGCGCACATCGGCGCTCGGCCACAGCTATTGGGAGAGTCGCTTCGAGACGCACCTCGGGGAACGATTCAGTCGTAGAGCGCGTGACGTGATCCAGGCCGACCACTCCCGCTCGGACGCCCATCTCGATCGAATTCTCAGCCCGACGATCTTCAGCACGCAGACGAATCGCCGGATCTTCCGCGGCATGGTGTTCGTCACCGACACCGAATCGTGGCAGCGGATCTTCCAAGTGGCCGCGGAGAAGAGTCGATGGGATCTCACGGCGCCCGAGATCGTGCGCTACATGGAGCGCTCCTACGACTACATCATCGACTTCCTACGGCGCGCCGATTCCTCGGAGCCGTACGCGCTCGACCCCGCCGGCGACGACGCGCTTCGTCAGGCAAAGCAAGTGCGTCGGGAGGCGCGGATGAGCGGGATGGAGTATCGCATCGCGGAAGAAGCAGGTCGCCATTTCGGCATGCCCGAGTCGACGCTCGGGTTTGCGCAACAGCTGAGCGAGCCGCTTTACGCGCCCGAGGACGACGCGCGCTCCGACAAGAGCTGATTCACGCGCCGCGGATCGGCGCGTCCCTTCGATTTCTTCATCACGAGTCCGACCAGCACGCCCTGCAGCTTTCGCTCACCCTTTCGGAAGCGATCGGCCTCGGTCGGATTTTCCACCAGCACTTCATCGACCCATCGTGCGAGCTCGTCGGTGTCGCTCACCTGTAGGAGCTGCTCGCGCTCGGCGATCTGCTCGGGCCGCTCGCCCGTTTCCAGCATCTTGTTGAACACATGCTTCGCGGCAGTGCTGCTGAGCATGCCGTCACGCACGAGGTCCAGAAGTCGCGCCAGGTCCGGCGGCCGGACGCGGAAGTCGCGAATCGAGGTGCCGCTCTGACGGAGCGCCTCGAAGACTGAACCGAGGATCCAGTTCGCTGCTGCCTTGGGATCGTTGTGCGCTCCGACGACCTGCTCGAAGTAATCGGCAACCGGTGCGAACGCGGTCAACTTCTCGATGTCCCCGTCGCTCAGCGTGTAGCTCTGGCCAAAGCGCGCACGCTTGGCGGCCGGGAGCTCCGGAAGATTCTTGCACACCTCGTCGATCCACGCCGGATCGAGAACCAGTGGTGGCAGGTCGGGTTCCGGAAAGTAGCGATAGTCGTGGCTCTGCTCTTTGCTGCGCGCGGGGCGCACTTCGCCGCGCGAGCCATCCCAGAGCATTGTCTGTTGATGAACCTTCTCTCCCGCGTCGAGCAGCATCGCCTGACGAGCAAACTCGGCCTCGAGGGCACGCTCCACGCCCGAGAAGGAGTTCATGTTCTTCACTTCGGTTTTCGTCCCCAGCTTGGTTTCGCCGCGAAGTCGTGCGCTGATGTTGGCGTCGACGCGCAGGCTTCCCTCCTCCATGTTGACATCGCTGACCTCGAGGTACTCGAGGAGCTGCTTGAGCACACGGAGGTATGCAACGGCCTCGCGCGAGGAGCGCATGTCCGGCTCACTCACGATCTCGATGAGCGGCACGCCGGCACGGTTGAGGTCGATGGCGGTGTTGGCGGCGTAGCGATCATGGATCGATTTGCCGGCATCTTCCTCCATGTGCACCCGCGTGATGCCGACGGTGATGGGCGTGCCATCCGCATTCTTTCCGATCTCGAGCAGTCCGCCGGTGGCCAACGGCCGGTCGTATTGCGAGATCTGATAGCCCTTGGGGAGATCGGGATAGAAGTAGTTTTTCCGGGCGAAAACGGAGACCTGATTGATCGTGCAGTGCAGCGCGTGCGCCGTCTGTATTGCGAGACGTACCGCCGCCTCGTTCAGCACCGGCAGACTTCCGGGAAGCGCGAGGCACACTGGGCAGGTGTTGGTGTTCGGTGGAGCGCCGTAGGCCGCCGAGCAGGAGCAGAACGCTTTGGTGCGCGTCTTGAGCTGCACGTGAACCTCGAGCCCAACGACCATCTCGTAGCGCTCGACGACCGCCCTCGGATCGGAGGTAGTGGCAGTCACCGGTGTGCTTCCTCGCCGAGGGCACGCTCGAGCGCGTAGGCGACGCGAAACATCATCGACTCGTCGAAGTGGCCGGCGATGACCTGCCCGCCTACCGGAAGCCCGTCGACGCGCCCGATCGGAATCGACATTGCGGGCACGCCCGCCAGATTCGCGGTGGCCGTGAATATGTCGTTCAAGTACATCTCGTACGGGTCGGACTTGGTGCCGAGCTCGAAGGCCGGTGTCGGTGCGGTCAATGTGAAGAGCGCGTTCACGCCACCTTCGAAGACGGAGCGAAAGTCCTCGGCGATGAGCGTTCGCACCTCCTGGGCGCGCTTGTAATACGCGTCGTAATAGCCCGCCGACAGCACGTAGGTGCCTAACAAGATGCGCCGGGTGACCTCCGGCCCAAAGCCCTTGGAGCGCGTCGCCTCGTACATGCCGCGAAGTCCATCGCCGGCGACACGCAGTCCATACCGAACGCCGTCGAATCGAGCGAGGTTCGAGGAAGCCTCGGCGGGCGCGAGAATGTAGTACACTGGGATCGCCAGGTCGGTGTGCGGCAGCGACACCTCGCGGATCTCGGCGCCTAACGAGCGTAGGGCGGCGAGCGCGCGGTCGGCCAGCCTGACGAGCCGGGCATCGAGCGTGGCTGGGAAATACTCCGCCGGGCGACCAATCACGACTCCGGTCAGCGGCCGCTCCACCTCCGCCCGATAGCGCGGAACATCCCGGTCGGCGCTGGTAGAGTCGAGCGGGTCGCGGCCGGCGATCACTTCCATGCCGAGCGCCGCGTCATTGACCGTCGCCCCGAATACGCCGACCTGATCGAGCGACGAGGCGAACGCGACCAGTCCGTAGCGGCTGACACGTCCGTAGGTCGGCTTCACGCCGACCACACCACAGAACGACGCCGGTTGCCGCACGGACCCGCCGGTTTCCGAGCCGAGCGCGATCGGGACGATGCCCGCCGCGACCGCCGCGCCCGATCCGCCTGACGAGCCGCCGGGCACACGCTCGGGGTCGATCGGGTTGCGAGCAGGACCGTATGCCGAGTGCTCGTTGGAGGAGCCCATGGCGAACTCGTCGCAGTTCGACTTGGCGACGAGAACGGCACCGGCGTTTTGGAGGCGCGTGATGACCGTCGCCTCGTAGGCGCTCACATATCCTTCCAGAATTCGCGACCCGCACGTCGTCGGGAGGTGAAGCGTCGCAATGTTGTCCTTGGCGACGAACGGCACACCCGCCAACGGCGCGATGTCCTCACCCTGCTCGAGGCGACGATCGATCTGCCGCGCGTCGGCGGCCGCGCGCTCGCGATCCTGCCAGAGGATGATGTTGAGTCCGTCAGCGCCGGCGCGCACGTCGTCCATGCGCCGGAAGCTGTCCTCGACAGCGGCCACGGCGGTGCGCGGCCTGTCGCTCACCCGCCCTCCTCGGCCACCGTCTCGTGCGTAGCCAGCCGCGGCACGAGGAAGAATCCATCGCGCACCTCCGGCGCGAAGAGCTCGCGTGCCCGATGCAATGGAAGCGGAACGCCCTTGTCTTCCCGGAGTGGCAGCGCCTGGTCACCGACGCCTGACGCGCCGATCACCTTCCTCGTGTCGACCTGCTGCAGGACGTCCATGTGCTCGAGGATCGCGTTGAGCTGCTGCACGAGCTCCGGAATCCGGCGTTCATCCAGCGCCAGACGCGCGAGGTTGGCAATGTGCTCGACGTCTTCTTGGGTGACGGCCATCTACACCCACTCCCGCTCGAGACCCGCGTAGGCAACCACCAGCCGCTTGCGTCCCACGCTCTCGTCGTCGAAATCGACCGTGACTTTCATCTCGCGCCCGACGCCGGTGAGCTCGACAACGCTGCCCGCGCCGAAGCGACCATGTTTGACGCGTTCTCCCTTCACGAAGCGCGGCGCGTCTTGCGAGGCTTCGACGTCGTGATCGACCGCGCGCATCGAGCGCACGGGCGTACCTGGCCGGCGCATCGATGGTGACATCGGCAATACCGACTTTCCGGTCGCGCGTAGGCGAATGGTCGACTGCTGATCGAGCATCGAGTGCGGGATCGGCTGCAGAAAGCTCGAGGGAATCGAAGGGAGATTCTCCCCGTTGCGCCGCCGGCTGCGCGCATGCGTCAAGTACAGCTTCTCCTCGGCGCGCGTAATGCCGACATAGAAGAGGCGTCGCTCTTCCTCGAGCTGCTCGGGCTCGTCGTGTGCGCGACTGAGGGGAAAGAGCCCTTCCTCCAGACCGGTGATGAAGACGACGGGAAACTCGAGCCCCTTGGCGTTGTGCAGCGTCATCATCGTCACCGCTTCGGCGTCTGGATCCTGCCGGTCGACGTCGGTGATGAGCGAGGCCCGCTGCAGGAAATGATCGAGCGGCCGGGTGCCGACCTCGCCGCCTTCGTCGGCCACCTGCTCGGCGGCCCCGACGACGAGCTCGCGAACGTTGTCGATGCGCTCCGTGCTATCCGGTCCTTCGGCGCGCAGAACATCCACGTAGCGGATCTCCTCGATCAGCATGCGCAGCAGCTCGTCGACCGCGGTGTCCTCGGCCCGCTCACGGAAGCGAGCGAGAAGCGCGGCAAAGTCCGCCAGCGCCTGACGAGCGGCGGGCCGCAGCTTGGCGAGGAGATCGCCCCGCCCCGCCGCTTCCAGCATCGAGATCCGCGCTCCACGGGCGATCTCCCCTAGAGCGTCTAGGGTAGTGTCGCCCAGTCCGCGCTTCGGCACCGCGATGGCGCGCAAGAATGCATCGTCGTCCGCCGGGTTGGCGATGAGGCGAAGATAGCTCATGAGGTCGCGAATCTCGCGACGATCGTAAAAGCGAACGGCGCCGATCAGCTTGTACGGCATGCCGCGACGACGAAGTGACTCTTCCAGCGCGCGACTCTGCGCATTGGTGCGGTATAGCACGGCGATGTCGCGAAGGAAGCGCGGACGACCCAGCGCCTGTCTCGCCTTGATCTCATCGGCAACCCACTCGGCCTCATCACGCTCATCGAGGCAGCCGACGACGGTCACCTGCTCCCCACCTCCGCGCGTGGCTCGCAACGTCTTCCCACGGCGACTGGCATTAACGCTGATCACGACGTTCGCCAGCTCGAGCACTTCGGGCGTCGAGCGGTAGTTCTCCTCGAGCCTCACCACACGCGCCGCCGGAAAATCCTTCTCGAAGTCGAGAATGTTCCGGATGTCGGCGCCGCGCCAGCCGTAGATCGATTGATCATCATCGCCGACGACGCAAACGTTCCCGTGCTCCGCGCCGAGCAGTGCGATGAGCTGGTATTGCGCGCGGTTCGTATCCTGATACTCGTCGACCAGGATGAACTGGAACCGCTCGCGGTAGCTCGCCAACCGGTTCGCATGATTCTGGAAGATGCGAACCGGATGCACGAGCAGATCGTCGAAATCCACCGCGTTCGCGTCGCGGAGCGCGACCTCGAGGTGCTCGTAGACCTGCGCCGCGGCGCGGCTCAACGGATCCAGCGCCAACGATGCGTATTCTTCCACCGACACCAACGCGTTCTTGGCGTCCGAGATCGCGGCGCGGATTGCTTTGGGGCTCCACGTCTTGCTCGAGATACGCAGGCGATCCATCACGCGCTTCACGACGGCGAGCGACTGCTCCTCGTCGTAGATCGTGAAGGCGTTGGTGCGGCCGATGAGCTGTGCTTCGCGCCGGAGCATGCGCGCGCCGATCGCGTGGAAGGTGCCGATCCACATGCCGGTCGGCTCTTCGCCGAGCAGGCGGGCCACGCGGCCGCGCATTTCCTGCGCCGCCTTGTTGGTGAACGTGACGGCGAGAATGCGCGAAGGATCGACGCCGTGATGATCGATCAGGCGTGCGATGCGCCGGGTGAGAACGCGTGTCTTTCCGGAGCCCGCTCCGGCGAGAACCAGCAGCGGTCCCTCGAAGTGCAACACGGCCTCGCGCTGTGCCTCGTTCAGATCGGCGAGCGTGTCGGCCGTGCCATCATCCACCATCGAAGTCACGTGCGGCGAAGTCATCCAGGAAGTATAACGTCGAACGTCGCGCCCTGGTCGCTCGGCACGAGCATCAACCGGCCCTTGTGATTCTCCTCGATGATTCGCTTGGCGAGCGAAAGACCAATTCCCCATCCCGACTGCTTAGTCGAGAACCCCGGATCGAAGATTCTGGTACGCAGCTCCCACGGTACGCCTGGACCGTCGTCCTTTACGCGCACCCGCACACGGTCGGGCTCGGTTCGCTCGGCGATGATGTCCAGAGAGCCGCCGCGCCCGGCCAGCGCGTCCAACGCATTCTTTGCCAGTGCCTCGAGCGCCCACTCGAGCAGTACCGCATCCCCGTGCACCACGAGCGGCTCGTCAGGCCGCTCGACACGGATCGCCACCGTGTGCGCCAGCGTGGGTACGCGCTCTCGGAAATACCGCCCGACGCGATCGGTAAGGGCACCGACGTCGACCGGATCGCGGCGAGGCGGACGACCGATCCGCTCGAACCGATGGGCAACTCGCTCGAGACGCTCCATGTCGCCCGACATGTGCCCGATCGCTTTGGCCGCGATTTCGTCGCCGGCTGCCTGTGCGCTCAACAACTCGATCCAGCCGCTGAGACTCGAAAGCGGTGTCGCTAATTGGTGCGCGGACTCGCGCGCCATCCCGGCCCACACCTTTTCGCGCTCGGCGTGACTTCGCGTGCGCAGGACGTACACTCCGGCAACGAACACCAGCGCCAATAGCGCGGCGAGCAACGCCGGTATGATGCGAAGGCTGGTGATCAGCCGACTGTCGCCGAAATGCACCGTGCCGACGCCAGGCTCGACGACCGGTGGATTCTCGCGGTCGAGCGTAGCGATGTAGGCGGCGACGCGCGGATCATCTATCGGGGCCTCGAAAGGGAGGTTGGCCGCGGCAGTCGGCCGACCTTCCGCGTCCGTGACGATGACGGGCACCCCAAGTCCGCGGATGTGCACCGCTAGATCGAGAAGCGCGGCGTTGCCCGCGTCCTGGCTCGTGTCGGCGAGGGCACGAAACACACGAGCGTACATACGACCGGAGCGCGAGGCATCGGAGCGCAGCTCGACGACCACGCGCTGCGAGTAGAGGATGTACGCGCCGAGGAGGATCGCTAACAGAGCGCCCAGCACCAGTACCGGCGCGCGGCGCATTGATCAGGCGAGGATGTCGGCGCCGAGATAGGGGCGCAGCGTGGCGGGCACAGACACCGTGCCATCATCGCGCTGGTGATGCTCGAGCAGCGCCGCGATCGTTCGCGGAAAAGCGAGCCCCGACCCGTTGAGCGTGTGCACGAAGCGCGGTTTTTCGCCCGCCGCTGGGCGATAGCGAATGTTCGCGCGCCGCGCCTGAAACTCGGTGAACGTGCTGCACGAGGATACCTCGAGCCACTGGCCGACACCGGGCGCGAACGCCTCGAGGTCGTACGTCTTCGCGCTGGCGAAGCTGAGGTCGCCAGCTGCCAGGAGCTTGACGCGGTACGGCAGCTCGAGATCGCGCAGCACGCGCTCGGCGTGACTGGTGATGACCTCGAGCTCGGCGGGTGAGTCCTCGGGGCTCGAGAAGCGCACCAGCTCGACCTTCTCGAATTGGTGAACGCGCAGGAGACCACGCGTGTCCTTCCCTGCCGCGCCCGCCTCACGACGGAAGCACGGGGTGTACGCCGTCATCGCCAGCGGAAGCTTCGAAGCGTCCAGCGTCTCGTCGCGGTAGAGATTGGTGACCGGTACTTCGGCCGTCGGTACGAGGAAAAGATCCTCTTCCCGCAACGCGTAGGCGTCCTCCTCGAATTTCGGGAGCTGCCCCGTGCCGGTCATGGATGCTCGGTTCACCGCAAAGGGTACCCACGTCTCCTCGTAACCGTGCTCGCGCGTGTGGAGATCGAGCATGTAGGAGATCATGGCTCGCACCAGACGCGCACCGTGCTTCCGGAAAACGAGGAATCCCGAGCCGCTCACCTTCGCACCGCGCTGAAGATCGAGAATTCCCAGCTGCTCGCCGATCTCCCAGTGCGGTCGCACGCCGGTCGGCTCGCGCGGCGTGCCCCACTGCCTAACGACGACGCCGCACTCCTCGCCGCCTTCGGGAACGTCGGGAAGCGGGATGTTCGGAATCAGCAGCAGAATTCGGTCGAGCTCTCTTTCGGTTTCGCCGAGCTCGCGGTCGAGCGTAGCGATCTCGTCGCCGAGGGCCCGCGTCTGCGCGATGAGCTCGTCGGCATTCTCTCGTGCTTTCTTGAGCTGCGCGACTTTCTGGCTGGCGCTGTTGCGCGCGGCTTTGTTCACCTCGACCTCTTGGATCAGCGCGCGTCGCCGCTGCTCCAGCTGCTGCGCGCGCTCGAGATCCGGCCCGAGCGCGTCGAGCTGGCCGCGGCGGCGCAGCCCATCGGTCAGGACGGGAAGATTTTCGCGCAGCAGCTTGAGATCGTGCACGTCAGAATTCGGGACGCCCTTCCGCGAAGGAGCGGAAGCCGCAGTTCGGATTGGCGGTGATTCGGAAGTGAATCGTGCGGTTCGCGACGTTCACGCTGTCGAGGACGATCTTCGAATACACGAATGGACGAATGTTGAGCGAGCAGGCCGAGGGGAACGCGCGGATGAGGTAGACCTCGCCAGGTGCCGCGGTCACGATGTCGCTCTCGTTGTATCCGCTGACAGGCGCCTCGTTGATCGCGTCGAACGCCGCCTCCGCCCGCTGCAGACCCGCGCGCCCGACGCTGGCGATCTTGCTCGGCGGATACAGCAGTATGCGTCCCTGCGCATCGAGATCGAAGACGACGTCGTAGCCCGAAGTCGTCTCCGTGCGTACCGTGGCCACGCGGAAGGTGTTCAGCGCGGTTGGATCGCTGGTCGTAGCACCGGTGAATGCTTTAACCAACAGCGTGTCGGTGATGACGTCGACATTGGCCTGGGGGCCGGTCGCGTCGTCACAAGCACCAAGAAAAAGCGCGGGAAAGACGACAAGAAGAGAAAGATGACGGGCGTTCATGAGTGATTTCGGGAGGGCAGCAACGTACATCGGCAGCGAACGATACGCTTGCGTGACAGAGACTTCAAGCGATTGTCGTCGCTTGACTTCGGCCATCGTGACCTCTAGCTTCGCAGCACCTGTTTCGGAGCAGTCATGCCCACCATTCGCGACCTCGTGAGCGCGTTGCGCCAGCGTGAGGGCGTCGACGCCGCGATCGTGCTCGGCCGCGACGGCCTTCTGATCGACAGCTCTTCGGCGCCCAGCATCGACGCGGACTCGATCGCCGCCCTCGTGCCCTCGGTGGTCGCGGCCGGCGATGAGCTCGGTCGCCATACCGATCGTGGCGTGGTGACCACCGCTGTCCTCGAATACCCCGCTGGGTTCGCGATCGTTTCCACGCTCACGTCCGACGCGATTCTCCTGGTGCTCGCGGGCTCCGGAGCGGAGGTGGGACGATTGCTGTTCGAGCTGCGCCGCCACCGCGAGAACATCGCCGCGCTCGTGTGATCGATGCACGCCGCCGAGTCCTCTGATCGCCTGCACGTTCTGGTAGCGGACGACGAGCCGCACATCGGCCGCATCATCAAGATGAAGCTCGAGCAGGGTCCATTTCGCGTGACGCTCGCGTACGACGGGCGTGAGGCGTTGGATGTGCTGGAGCGTGAGACGGATCTGGCCCTGGTGCTGCTGGATCTCATGATGCCGCGACTCAGCGGGATCGATGTGCTCACGACAATGCGGAACAATGCACGGTGGAAGGACATTCCGTGCATCATCCTCACCGCCGCCGGTCAGGAGCAACACCATCGTCAGGCGCTGGAGCTCGGAGCCAGCGAGTTTCTCACCAAGCCGTTCAGCCCGAAGAAACTCTACACGCGTGCCGCGGAGCTCGCGGGCGTCACCTCCGAGGGGCTGCGCGCGGGGGACCGATGAGTCGCTGGGGCGTCGTGCTGGCCGGCGGCGTCGGCTCTCGCTTCTGGCCGCTGAGCACACCGCGACGCCCCAAGCAGCTCCTTCCGCTAGTTACCGACGCTCCACTCCTCGTCGACTCGGTGCGTCGACTCGAGCCGCTGGTAGGGCGTGAGCGAATTCTCATCGTCACCAATCGCGCGCTAGTCGATCCGATCGGCGAGCTGCTCCCGGAAATTCCGCGAGACCAGGTTCTGGCGGAACCACGCTCGGCGGGTACGGCACCAGCCCTGGTGTGGGCGGCGCGCGAGATTGCGGTGCGCGAGGGCGAGAGCTCGACGATGCTCTCCATTCACGCTGATTGGGCGATCGCGGACGCCAATGGGTTTCGGCGGACGCTCGCCCGCGCCGCCGACGTGGCCGAGTATCGTCAGGCACTGGTGACCGTCGGTGTCGTGCCCTCGCGCCCAGATCCTGGCTTCGGCTACATCCAGCCCGGCGAGGCGGCGAATGGCGCGCGCCGGGTGGCGCGCTTCATCGAAAAACCGGATCGCGCGCGGGCCGAGCACATGGTGAGCGAAGGCTATTTGTGGAATTCGGGGATCTTCGTGTGGCGTGTGGAGGATTTCCTGCGTGAAGTGCGGGCGCACGCCCGGGAGCTCACGCGTGGTCTGCCCGCGCTCGAGCAGGGCGACGTCGAGCGCTTCTTCGACAACGTGACTGCCATCTCGGTCGATCACGCGGTGTTGGAGCGGAGCTCGTCGGTTTTCGTGCTGCCCGGTGAATTCGGTTGGGATGACGTGGGAACGTGGGCGTCGCTGCATCGCGTTCGCGCCAAGGACGCCAATGGCAACGCGCTCGCCGGCGCGGTGCACGTCGTGGCGGCGCAGGACAACGTAGTGCACGCCGAGGGCGGGAGCGTAGTGCTGTACGGCGTGAACGATCTGGTGGTCGTCTCACGCCCTGGTCTCACGCTGGTCACGACGATCGACAAGGCGGCCGACCTCAAGACCATGCTGGACGCGCTTCCCGCGACGGTGCGTGATCGCGAATGAGCGCGCTCTACCTGTACGACGATGCGCAGGCGCGCGGCTTCGCGCCGTTTTCGCTCACGCGGCCGGCATCGGAGCTTCGAGCGGGCGCCGTACTCGTTAGGCAGCGTTGGGAGGCAGCATTCCAGCGATCGGCAGCGGGGTTCGTGAGCGCGGCGCACCTGGCCGACTTCGTCGAAGCGGGCGCCCCGCCGGCGGTCTCCGAACGGGTGCCGGAGGGCTCGATCATCGCCAACTCCCGGTGCCTCGTGCCACTCGATTGGCGAGCGGAAGACGCGGATGTCTTCGTCTCCGGTGGCCGGATCGCGGCCGTTCGCCTCGGCCGCGAGATGCCGCTGGGTGAGTTCGCGGACGGTGCGGTGACGCTCGAAACGTTGTCGGTAAAGGGGAGCCGCACCACGGAGATGCGCGGTCGGTGGATGGACGACATCTGGAGCTTCATCGTCGACCTCCTGCCGCTGCTCCGCGAGGACATCCTGGCGATCGGGTCGACTCTGCAGTGTGAAATACCGGCGCACGTCAGCGTGGTTGGCAGCGGCGCGGTATTCCTCGAGCGCGGCGCGATTGTGGAGCCGCACGTCGTCATCGACACGTCGGCCGGGCCGGCTCTCGTCAGGCGCGGGGCCACGGTCCGCGCGTTCACCCGGCTGGTCGGCCCGTGCGCGGTCTCGTCAGGTGCGGTAATTCTGGGCGACCGTGTGCACGGATGCTCGATCGGCGAAGACTCGTTCGTGCGCGGAGAGCTCAGCGAGACGATCGTGTTGGGCCAGTCGAACAAGTCGCACGACGGGTTCGTCGGCCATTCCTACCTCGGCCGCTGGGTCAACCTGGGCGCCGGCACGATCACGAGCAACCTGAAGAACACGTATGGCACCGTCACGCTATGGACGCCCGGTGGAGCGCGAGAGACCGGTGTGCTCAAGCTCGGAAGCTTCTTCGGCGATCATGTGAAGACCGGCATCGGGATGCGCCTGACGACTGGCACGGTCATCGGTGCCGGCGCGAACGTCTACGGCACCGCGATACCGCCGAAGTACGTTCCGCCATTTTCCTGGGGTGAGGGGGATTCCCTCGGCGAGTACCGCGTCGACAAATTCCTGGAAATTGCCGAGCGCGCGATGGCGCGACGGCAGGTGCCACTCGATGCCCGGGCGAAACGGCAGCTCGCCGTCGCTCACGAGCTGGGACGCAGGAGCAGTACATGAGAATGTGGGTGCTGGGGAGCGGAAGCCGCGGCAACGCCGTGCTCCTCGAGTGCGGCGAGTCGCGCGTGCTGATCGACGCGGGCTTCGCGGCCGGCACGATTGCCAAGCGGATGCGCTCGATCGGCGTGGCGCCAGAGTCGATCGAAGGCGTCGTCATCACGCACGAGCACACCGATCACATGAAGGGCGCGGCGGTCGGCGCGCGGCGCTTTGGATGGACGCTGCACGCGACGAAGGGGACCGTGGAGGCGTGCGACGATCTGGTGGAGGCGAAGGCGCGCACATTCGACGCCGGCGCTACCCTGCACTTCACCTGGCTCGATTTGGCAACCGTTCGGACGTCACACGATGCGAACGATCCAATCGCGGTCGTTGCGACGGCGCGCGCCAGTGGCGCGCGGATCGGGATCGTGTACGACCTCGGGTGCGGCACGCCGCAGGTGCAGCGAGCGCTGTCGCGGCTCGACGTGCTTCTTCTGGAATCGAATCACGACGAAGGAATGCTGCGCACGGGTCCGTATCCGTGGTACCTCCAGCAGCGCATCGCGAGTCGGACGGGGCATCTGAGCAACCGGGCGGCGGGCGAGCTGGCGACGCAGTGCACGCATCGCGGGCTCGGGGATGTCGTGCTCGCGCACCTGAGCGAGATCAACAACGATCCGAAGCTGGCGACGAGAGCGATGACGTCGACGCTCAAGAAAACCACATTTCGCGGACGCGTGACGGCGTCGGCCCAGCGGGAGGTGGTTGGGCCGTTCGGAGCGGGGATGAGCTCGCAGCTCGCGCTTTTCTAACAAAAAACGCGGCCCTCGGCACTCGGCACTCGGCGGGAAAAGGAAAGCGCCTCCGGGAAACCGGAGGCGCTTTGTTGTTGCCGAGGGCCGAGTACCGAGGGCCGAGTCCCGGCTTTTAGTACATCCCTCCCATTCCACCACCGGGTCCACCGGCCGGCATCGCGGGCTTGTCCTCCTTCTTCTCGACGACGATCGCCTCCGTCGTGAGCAGAAGGCCGGCGATCGACGCGGCGTTCTGTAGCGCCGTGCGCGTCACCTTGGTCGGGTCGATCACGCCGGCGGCCACCAGATCCTCGTAGTTGTCCGTCAGCGCGTTGTAGCCGTACTTGTCGTCCTTGGCGGAGCGAATCTTCTCGACGACGATCGAGCCTTCGCCACCGGCGTTCTGGATGATCATGCGCATCGGCTCCTCGACCGCGCGACGCACGATCTCGGAACCCGTCTGCTCATCGCTGTCCTCGAACTTGAGCGCCTTGAGCGCGCGCTGCGAGCGCACGAGCGCGACGCCGCCGCCCGGCACGATGCCTTCCTCGACCGCGGCACGAGTCGCATGGAGCGCATCCTCGACGCGGGCCTTCTTCTCCTTCATCTCGCTCTCGGTCGCGGCGCCGACGTTGATGACGGCCACACCACCGGCGAGCTTGGCGAGACGCTCCTGGAGCTTCTCCTTGTCGTAGTCCGACGTCGACTTGTCGATCGCCACACGGATCTCGGCGACGCGGCCCTGAATCGCCTTGTCGTCACCAGCACCGTCGATGATCGTGGTGTTGTCCTTGTCGACGACGATGCGCTTGGCGCGGCCGAGGTCGTTGATCACCGCGTTCTCGAGCTTGAAGCCCACTTCCTCGCTGATGACGTTGCCGCCAGTGAGGACGGCGATGTCCTGGAGCATCGCCTTACGACGATCGCCGAAGCCGGGCGCCTTCACCGCGACGACGCGAAGCGTGCCGCGGAGCTTGTTCACCACCAGGGTAGCCAGCGCCTCACCCTCGACATCCTCGGCGATGATGAGCAGCGGACGGCCCATCTGCGCGACCTTCTCGAGGATCGGCAGCAGGTCCTTCATGGTGGAGATCTTCTTGTCGTGGATCAGGATGTACCCGTCCTCGAGCACCGCTTCCATCTTCTCCGGATCGGTGACGAAGTAGGGCGAGAGATAGCCGCGGTCGAACTGCATACCGTCGACCGTCTCCAGCGTCGTCTCCAGACCGCGCGCTTCCTCGACCGTGATGACGCCGTCCTTGCCGACCTTCTCCATCGCCTCGGCGATGAGATCACCGATCTCCTTGTCGTTGTTCGCCGAGATGGCGCCGACCTGCGCGATCTCCTTCTTGCCCGCGGTCGGGACGCTGATCTTCTTCAGCTCCTCGACCACGGCGCTGACCGCCTTGTCGATGCCGCGCTTGAGCGCCATCGGGTTCACACCGGCGGTGACGTTCTTGAGGCCTTCGCGAAAGATCGCCTGCGCGAGCACGGTGGCGGTGGTGGTGCCATCGCCGGCGAGGTCGGAAGTCTTGGTAGCGACCTCCTTGACCATCTGCGCACCCATGTTCTCGAGCGGATCCGCGAGCTCGATCTCCTTGGCGACGGTCACGCCGTCCTTGGTGACCGTGGGCGCGCCGAACTTCTTGTCGATGACGACGTTTCTTCCCTTGGGGCCGAGGGTGACCTTCACCGCCTCGGCAAGCTGATCGACGCCGCGCTTGAGCGCGTTCCGCGCGTCGACGTTGAAATGGAGCTCTTTGCTAGCCATGTCTCAGAATCCTTCGTGGAGAGTCAGTTGATCACCGCGAGCACATCGGACTCGCGCAGAATGAGGTACTGCTCGCCGTCGAGGGTGACTTCGGTGCCGCTGTACTTTCCGTACAGCACCTTGTCGCCGACCTTGACGTCCATGGGGACGCGCTTGTCCTTCTCGAAGCGGCCGGGGCCGACAGCGACGATCTCACCCTGTTGGGGCTTTTCCTTGGCGGTGTCGGGGATGTAGAGCCCTCCGCGCATCTGCTCGGATTCCTCGAGCGGCTTGACGACGACGCGATCGGCCAGCGGGTTGACCTTCACCGCGGCAGCACTCTTGGTGGCCATGCCTTGCACTCCTCCTGCAGGTGGTTCAGTGGCAAAACAGCGACGCAAGTAGCATTAGCACTCAATCATATAGAGTGCTAGCAAGAAGAAAATATCCCCACTTGGAGGGGGAGTCAAGAGGAGGAGCCGCATGGAGCCCCGTGCCGTAACCTGCTTATAGTCACGAATTTAGGCATCCAGAGCTAAACGACTTTTCGAACAGCGGCATCCGGCATTCGGAATCCGGCATGCGGGATTTGGCGGAGAGTGTTGGTCGCCGAGACCCGGATGCCTCATGCCGGATGCCGCATGCCGCTCTTCAAACAGCTTTTCGAGTCAGTGTAGGACCAGCGATCCACTCCTTACTGCCACTTCTCCACTCGCCGTCTGCACGATCAGACATCCTCGCTCGTCGATGCCTTTCACCGTGCCGACGGCGGGCGCCGTGCAGCGGCGGCCGTAGGCGAGATCGCGGGCGGCGTAGCGCGCCAGCTCGGCGTCGGTTAGCGTGCCGCGCGCGGCGGCGGCGGAGCGAATGGCCGGAACGAGCTCGGCCAGTACTTCCACGCGATCTGTCTCGGGCACGAGCGACGAAGCGCCGGCGAACTCGTTAGGCAGCCGCGCGTTGATGCCGACGCCGATGGCGACCCACTCTGGCCGCT
>DATFBY010000032.1:0-26929 GCA_035253585.1 Gemmatimonadaceae bacterium
CGCCAGGCGTGAGCGGCGACGTTGGCGTGAAGCGAATCGGTGCGTGGGTCGGGCCGCTCGCGCTCCACGTATCGATATTGCCAGGGATCGCGCTCCGATACCGGCCGCTGGCCGACGACGCTCAGCCTGACGACGCGCTCGGTTTTGCACAGCGATGAGAGCTCGAGATATGCGGCGGCGGAGAGTTTCGCGGCGTCGACAGGGGTGCTGTAGAGCAGCTCGAAGCGCGTGTCCGGCTCGAGCCAGCGCGCCGCCTCGTACTTTCCTGCCGGCATCGAGCCAAGCAGCGTCGGACCACGCACGCGAAACGTGAATTGATGGGGAGCTGGCATCTGGCTCCCATCCATCGCGCGGAACGCGTTGGCGACCGTGACGGTGTAGCGTGCGCCAGGCGTGAGCGGCGACGTTGGCGTGAAGCGAATCGTGATCGGATCGCGCCATTCGATTGTGCCTTGCGCGGCCGGCTCGATTCGGAAGACCGACTTGGCGTCGATCGAGTAATCCAGTGACCCGGCAACTGGTCGATCGAAGGTTACCGTGACGGGTGCGAGCGGAGATGCCTCGCCGGTGGGTGACACCCGGAGCACACGCACGGGTGCGGGCTCCACGGAGAGGAGCGCGGTGGCGCCCGCAAGAGCGAGCGTCAGCCGATTGGCCAACATGGAGGAAACTCGGTGGGTGGAGGTGGCCCTATGATGGGCGGGTGCCGAACGCCGTCAATGGCGCGATCCCTGGCTGCGAGCCGTGAGAAATACATCCAGATCCGGCCCAGAGTTCCGGACTTGCTTCAGCCGCCGCGGGTCGAAAGATTGGCGGCGAGTATCCGCGTCCGAAGCCCTGGGATCAAACTCGCCCCATTCCGCGTTCGGCAGTTGGCTCGAGGGTCCTCTCCAGCGTCCCTGCGGCGCTTGTGAGCGTCCCCTTTCGTCAAACGTCGCCAAGGAATCGCGCATGGAGACCATCGGCAACGTACCAGTGCTCCCCGTTCCTCGTGGTGTTCGCCGGGAGGATGAAGCGAGGAAGGCACGCCACCGGCTCTATCCCTCCACGATTGTCTACACCGCCTACGCGCTAATCCTGCTCGACTGGGCGATCTGGCGCGGCCACACCGTCTCGGCGCTCTTCTACTTCATCGCCGGGATCGTCATCTGGACGTTCGCGGAGTATCTGATCCACCGGTACGTGCTGCACGGCCGCTTCCCGGATGGGCCTGGCTTCATCCAGCACTTTCTCCACGCGCGCTTCGACCATATGCACGTCGAGCATCATCAGCGACCCTGGGATGGGAATCACGTGAACGGCACGCTGAAGGACACGCTTCCCTTCGCGATTGTCTTCATCGCGCTGGCCGCGCTCGCCCCGCTGCACACGGCGCCGCTCATGGTGGCCGGCTTCCTACTGGCGTACGTAGCCGAGGAGTGGATTCATCACAGCGTGCACTTCTGCCAGTTCAAGAATCGCTACTTCCAGTTCATTCGCCGCCACCACATGTACCATCACGGTCCGAAAGGCTCGGAGGTCGGGTTCGGGCTGAGCAATGGATTTTGGGATGTGGTCCTGGACACTCAGGTGCCCGAGCATGTGAGGAGGAGACCGAGATCGAAGGGATGACATCGAGCATCGAGATTCGAGATTCGAGATTCGAGATTCGATATACAAAGGGCCGGCATGTCGCCGGCCCTTCCTTGTTCCCGAATCTCGAATCTCGAATCTCGATGCTCGATGTCATCCCGACACCACTACTCTCCGCTCATAAAACTCGTTCGCCGCTTCCAGCAGGGCCGCGAACAGCTGGCGCATGTGCCAGTCCTTGTGCGTCAGATCCTCGGGATGCCATTGCACGCCGACGAGAAAGTGGTCCGTGGTCGACTCTATTCCCTCGATCACGCCGTCGGGAGCGAAGGCTGAGGGAACGAGCCGCGCGCCGACCTCGCGAATTCCCTGGTGATGCATGCTGTTCACGCGCGCGCTGTCTTCCTGCAGAATGCGTCCGAGTCGCGATTTCGCCGGAATCGACACGTCGTGGACCAGCTGATCGCGCGGGTTCGTTCCCTGATGTGGGAAATAGTCGTGCTTGATCGCGCCCTCGCACTCCGTCGCCAGGTCCTGATACAAGGTACCCCCGGCCGCCACGTTGATCACCTGCACGCCACGGCAGATGCCGAGCACGGGCTTTCGCTCCGCGATCGCCCAACGGACCAATTGCAGCTCCGTGCGGTCGCGGTCGATGTCCGTGCGACCCAGCCCAGGATGTGGCGACGCCCCATATGATTCGGGCGCCATGTCCACACCTCCTGGCAGGAGGAGCCCGTCGAGTTGCTCGTAGATCGCACGGAGTGTCGCCGTGTCGTCAGGCAGGAGCGGGATGACGAACGGGACGCCTCCGGCCGTGGCGAGCGTCTGTACGTAGCGTTGGGACATGACCCAGCACCGCGGAAGCTCATCCGGGATGGCTTCCAACGTTTGCGTGGTCACGCCGATGATCGGCCGTCGTTCCATTCGACTCCCGTGAAGAACCTAGGTACCGGACTGGGCTGGTGCGGCGACCCCGCCCGCGCCCCGGCTCGTTTGCACATTCGGGGCCTCTGAATCTACTACACCCTCCGCCGTCTCACGGATGAGCTGATCGACGACATCTTTCAGATCTCCGGTCTGCTTGTACGTCTGGAGCTGGCGGTCCGCGCTCGTACCCTCCTCGAGAATCTTGAAGGCGTACTCGACTTCCTTGCGGGATCCGAGCTCGTCGACGACGTCGGCGATGAACCATTCCAAAAGCTCACGAATGAGCTCCCTTGCCGGCAACTCGCGCGCCTGCCCGAAGTCGATGAGGTTGCCGTCCAACCCGTATCGGACCGCGCGCCACTTGTTCTCTTCGATCAAAGAGCCGGGGTAGATCCGGAACGTGAGATTGTCGCGGCGAAGCTTCCAAAGCTTGGCAATGATGGCCTGGAGGATCGCCGCGACGCACACCGCTTCATCCACGCGCGTACACACATCGCAGATACGGAACTCCAGCGTCGGATAGCTCCAGTTCGGCCGCAGGTCCCACCAGATCTTCGAGCCGTTCGGAACGCACTTCGTCTTCATGAGCGAGTCGAGCAGCTCCGAGTAATCGTTCCACGAGTTCAGAATCGGGGGGATTCCGGTGCGCGGGAAATTCCTGAAGATCACGCTGCGATACGACTTGAGCCCGGTCGCGCGCCCCATCCAGAACGGCGAGCTGGTCGACAAACACAGGACGTGTGGCACCATGTAGCGCGCGACGTTCATCGCATCGATCAAGAAGTCACGATCCTCGATGCCGATGTGGACGTGCGTACCGAAGATCAGGAGCTGCTGCGCCAGATCTTGAAGGTCCTGTTTGACGCCCATGTACCGCTCGAGCGGAGTGATCTCCTGTGTCAACCAGGATGAAAACGGGTGCGTGCCCGCCGCTGCGATCTTGAGCCCGTTGCGCCCCGCCAAACCCATCACCGCGCCGCGCAGACGTACGAGCTCGGCGCGCACGTCGGCCGGCGTCCGGCAGACTTTGGTTCCGATCTCCACCATCGATTGATGGAGCTCGGGCTTCACCTCTTCGAGTGTGAGGTGATCGCCGGCCAGAATCTCAGTGATGTACGACCGAAGCTCGCGCGTCTCGGGATCGATGATCTGGTACTCTTCCTCGACGCCTAACGTGAGCGATGGCGCTTTCATTCCCGTCTCCTTCGCAGCCCGCGCGCTGCCTACTGTCTCGGCGTCGCCACGAACACCGGGACCGTGGATCCGCCCCCCGCCGTCACGTTCAATAGTGCTACCGTCGACAGCCGGGTCATGCAGCTTTCCATGTAACGTCCATACGACACGAACGGTGCCGTGTCCAGCATCCGATCAATGACACGAACCGAGCCATCCACGAAGCTTGGATACGGCTCACTCGGCAGAACGATCTTTTCCTGGACGATGTAGGGCTCGGCCAGCGCCGTGGCCAGCGCGGCTTCCCACGCCGCGTCATCGACCTCCCACCCGAGCACGATCCCCTTCCCCCCGTACTCGTCGTTCGGCTTGAGGACGAGTCGCTCCCGGTTTCGCTGTATGAAAGGAATGAGGTCGACGTCGCGTCCGCCATGGCTCGTGCGGCGCTCGGAGACGTTGCGTGTCCACGGGATGTGCTCGGCGATCGCGCTCAGCTCCTCGCGCGTGAAGATTCCCGCGTTGGCTTCGTCGCTCAACACCGAGAGACTGGCCTTCTTGTGGAGGATCTTGCAGCGGAAGGGGTTCACCATGCACACCGCGTCGTCGCGCACGGCCCGCATGACGGGATGGTCGAGCCCGCCCTGCTCCACGAGCTCGCTGATGAGCACTCGCTTGTAGATGAGCGTGATCTCTTCGCCATCGCTGGTGAGGCGGCCCGCCTTGTATTCGACCTCCCGCGGATCGGCGATCACGCAGTCGACCCCGCACGAGTGGAAGTACTTCTGAAAAAGCACGAACTCGCTATAGGTCGGCACTTCCCGCCAATCGAGGATGCCGATGCTGGGCCGCTCGCGCGTGCCTCGCCATTGAGCGAATGCGTCGAGAAGCGGGTGCAGCACCGCCTGACGAGCGGGGAGCGGCCGGAGCGCGAAGCGGCGCAGATACTGCGCCACGATCGGCAGCGTGAGGAACAGCTCCGCCAGCACATCACCGTAGGCGAGCCCCGCCGGCGTCTCGGCGTTGTACTCGGTGAGGTGCATGCCTGACGATTCGTCGACGAAGAACGCGTCGATGCGCGACGTCGGACTCGGATCGCGAAACCCGGGGTCGTGATGGACCAGCGACTCCTCCCAATCGAGGAGACCGAACTGTGCGCGGAAGGCCCGGTCGCTGATCGCTGCTTCGTACGCCTTGGAGAAAGCGCTCAGGAGGATGCGCGAGCGTCGCTCTAGATACGCGAGCTGCGCTTCGGTGAGGAGACGCGGTCGCAAGACGGTGCAAAGCGGGCGCTCGCCGAAATAGAGGCCTCGTCGGCGCAGCTGCTCGTCCATCGCGCCCTGTGAATCGGCGGCGATCTGATCGTCGAGCAGCTCGTGATAGGCGGCGATCGCGTCAGCGACGCTCATGCGCTGAGCGCCACGGCTAGCGCACGCCCGCGGGCACTCCTCCGCCTCCGACCCGTGGCGCCACCTTGGGTGCGAAGAGCTCCGCCCACTTGAGCTCGCGAATCTGCGGCCGTGGATCTTTCGCCAGGCGGATAACCATGTCCGCCATGTGCTTCACCACCCACTCGAAGTAGTGTGGCGTGAGCGAGTAGATGTCCATGTCCGGCGCCGGATTCATGAAATCGATCGCGTACGGAACACCATCGCGCACCGCCCACTCGAGGGAGTCCATGTCGTAGCCGAGTGCGCGGACGAGCGTGAGCGAGTCTTCGACGATCCGGCGGCCGAGTGTGGGCGAGAGGTGATCATGCTCGACGTGATACTTGCGCTCCTTGGGATCGTACTTGATCGGCAGCACTTCCTCCTGCCCCAGCGCGATGCATCGAACGAACTGCTCCCAGCGGATGAACTCCTGTACCACCATCGTCAGGCGCCCGGAGGTGTTGTAGTTCTCGAGGAGCTCATCGAGCGTATGGCAGATGTAGACCTCCTTCCATCCGCCACCGTGGGCGTCCTTGAGGACGCATGGCAGTCCGACGTAATCGATCACGCCCTGCCAGTCTAGCGGATAGATGAGGTTCCGCAGGCTTTCGTTATGGACGATGCCGGGAATGTAGTCCTTGTTAGGCAGGGCAACCGTCTTCGGGCTGGCGACGCCGAGCTTGGTGGCCAATGCCGCCTCGAAGAACTTGTCGTCGGCCGTCCACATGAACGGGTTGTTCACCACCTGCACGCCCTGCAGCATCGCGTACTTGAGGTACGTTCGATAATACGGCACCTCGTGCGAGATGCGGTCGACGATGACGGCATACTCGCCGGGGTCGGCCATCTTGGTTGCGCCAAGCTTGACGAACTCGGCGACCACTCCTTCGTCCCGCCCGTTCACTTCGTCGATGAAGCGGGGAGGAAAAGACCATTCACGCCCTACGATTAGACCGACTTTCAAAGGAGCCATGGGAGCGTCTCGAAGAAGACAAATGTGCGAAAGTCATCGCGGATATGTGATTGCATCGCACATCTGCAATGTGAATGTGCGATGTGCGATCGAATCCATTCGCCACCGGCCGTAATCGCACATCGCACATTTCGATTGCCAATTGCAGATACAATCAGATATCCGCGATGGCCTTCGCACATTTGCATTCTATCCGCCGATGTACATCCGGATCATCTTCTGCCAATGGGGCCAGTCGTGATGCCAACCGTTCCACACGTGCAGCTTGTGGGCAATATGCTTGGACCCGAGTAGCCGCGACAGGTATTGGTTGTTGGCGAGGGCGGCGTCGTCACGGCCAATCACCAGGATCGTATCGAGCCGCCGGAGCGCGTCGAGTCGGCCCTGATCGTGCTCGTGCACCAGGTAGTCGCAGGGATTCTGAAAGTACACGCTCTCATCCGAGTACCCGCCCGTCATCTCCTTGATGTCGTACAGGCCGCTCATGCCGATGATGCGGCTCACCTGATCCGGGTGCCGGAATCCGAAGTTCAGCGCGTGGTACGCACCGAAGCTGGCGCCCGTCGTGATCAGGAACGGATTGGGATTGTGCCGCGTGAAAGGCAGCACTTCGTCGGTCAGGTACTTGTCGTATTGCAGATGCCGGAATGCGCGAGCGCCCGGATGCTTCCTCTTGTCGTACCAGCTCTCCGAGTCCACGCTGTCGACGCAGAAGAGCTGCACGTGTCCGTGCTCGATCTGATCGCCTAGCGCCGCGATCATGCCCCGATCCTCCCACTCGAAGAAGCTTCCCATCGAGCTCGGAAAGACCAGCACCCTCGCCCCCGCATGGCCGAAGAGGAGGAGCTGCATGTCGCGCCCCAGAGACGGGCTGTACCACCGATGATGCTCGCGTCGCATTCGAGGTCCGAGAAGTGTTCATGACGACCGCCTCTACTCCTACACGCGCCCGACCCACTGGTACGCGAGGTGCGAAAGGGTGAATTTTGCGTCAGAACGGAGCGCACTGACAGAGGGATGTCCACACCGCACGCGCCCGCCGGATTCGACCCCGCACTAACCGGAGCTCATGGCTGAAGTCAAAACCGCGCCACATGCGCCGAGTTCGCTCACCGGAAATTTTCGAAAGCACGCCGCCTTCAGATCGCAGTTCCTCTCCGCGCCTCACGACATCATCGTCTATCTGCCGCCGGGCTACGACGCCGAGCCTGAGCGACGCTATCCCGTGTTGTATCTGCACGACGGGCAAAATCTCTTCGATGCAAGCACGGCGTTCAGCACCGAGTGGGGCGTAGACGAGACGGCCGAAGGTCTCATCTCCACCGGTGAGCTCCAGCCGCTCATCATCGTGGGCATCTACAACGCGGGCGCGTATCGGATCGACGAATACACGCCTACCCGCGATCGAGCCAAGCGGGCCGGCGGCAAGGCGAAGCTCTATGGACGAATGCTCGTCGAAGAGCTCAAGCCCTTCATCGATTCCGAGTATCGCACGCGCGCCGACGCCGCCAACACCGGACTCGGCGGCTCCTCGCTCGGCGGCCTGGTCTCGCTGTACTTGGGCCTTCTCTATTCCGGAATCTTCTGGAAGCTCGCCATCCTGTCGCCGTCAGTATGGTGGGACAATCGCTTCATCGTGCGACGGGTGCGTGCGCTGTCGACGAAACCGCCGAGCCGCATCTGGCTCTCGACCGGCACGGCGGAAGGTGACGGTGTTGTCGACGCCGCCCGACGCGTCCGCGATGCACTACTCGCCAAGGGATGGCAGCTCGACCGCGATCTCGCGTATCGCGAAATCGAGGGCGGCCGGCATCACGAGACGGCGTGGGGGGAGGTGATGGGCGAGGTGTTGAAGTTCTTGTTTCCGAAAGAGGGGTAGGCATCGAGATTCGAGATTCGAGATTCGGGACGGCACACCTGACGAGCTCCGAATTCGCAGTGGCGAATCTCGAATCTCGAATCTCGCTACTACTCCTTCTCCACCGCCAATCCCCCCGCCGACCACTCCGCAAACCCGCCCGCCACGTTCATCACATTCTTCACTCCACTCGCCTGCAGCACGCTCGCCGCGATCGCTGAGCGCGCGCCGCTCTGGCAGTGGACCGCGACCGGTTTGTCGCGCGGAACTTCGTCGAGGCGGTCGGGGAGCATTCCAACCGGGATGTTGGGGACGCCTGGAATGTGCCCTTCCTCCCACTCCGAGGCGCCTCGCACATCGATCACGGCGACATCGCCTCGTCGCTGGCGCGCCGCGAGCTCGCGCGGCGTGATGTGCTCGATCGTTTCCAGCGTTCCGCCCTCCGCCGCCCATCCGGAAATCACCTCGCTGCCGAAGTAGCCTGCCACCCGGTCGAGACCGATCATCGACAGATCGCGCGCCGCCTCGTCGATCGCCTGCGGCACGAGGTCCTCATCGACGATGAGATGGAAATCGGTGTCGTACGGCACCAGCCATCCGGCCCACGTCGTGAACGATCGATTGAGTGGAATGTTGATCGTGCCGGGAACGTGCCCCTCCGCGAAATCGGCGGCGTGCCGCGTGTCGACCACCAGCGCGCCCTCCGTCATCTTCTCCCTCAAACGCGCCACCGGGAGCCGCTCGGGCCGCGGTATGCCGTGCAGCACCCGCGGCCCCTCCTTGTTGATTCGCTTCATCTCGGCGAAGTACTTCGGCGGCTCCGGTTGCCCCGAGAGCACACCGGCAATGAACTCGTCCTCGTTAGGCGCCTGCAGCGCCCAGTTCACCAGCTTCTCGTAGCCTACCGTGCTCTGCGGTACTGCGCCCAATGCTTTGCCGCACGCCGAGCCGGCGCCATGACCCGGCCAGACCTGCACGTAGTCTGGCAGCGCCTTGAACTCCTGCAGTGATCCGAAGAGGGTGCGCGCGCTCCGTTCCATCGTGCCGCGGACATTCGCCGCGCGCTCGAGCAGATCGGGACGACCGACGTCGCCCACGAAAACGAAGTCGCCCGTGAACACGCCCATCGGACGATCCGAGGCCGCGCGATCGGTGAGCAAAAAGGAGACGTGCTCGGGCGTGTGCCCCGGAGAGTGCAGCACGCGCAAGGTCACGTTGCCGACGCTGATCACGTCTCCGTCACGCAGCAGCTGTGCTCCGGCAAGTCTCGCGTAGGCGTACTTCCAGTCTGCATCGCCTTCGTCGGAGAGATACAGCTGCCCTCCCGTGCGCTCGGCGAGCTCGCGACTCCCGGAGACGAAGTCCGCGTGGATGTGCGTCTCGGTCACATGCGCGATGCGCAAGCCTTCCGCCTCGGCGCCCCGGACGTACTGATCGACATCGCGATTGGCATCGATGACCAGCGCCTCGCCGGTGCGTTGACAGCCGACGAGATAGCTGGCTTGTGCGAGCTTCGTGTCGTAGAACCGCTTGAGCAACATGCTGGCGCACTCCTGATGCGTGACCCGATGTTCGACGCACAGGAACATGCACGAGCGCACGCGCGGATCAAGCGCTTGCGCTTCATTCGTTGCTCTCCATCTACCGGCCGCGCATCTTTCAACCGACCCGTCCCCTACAATGCCGCGCTTCGCCTCCGTCATCTTCGATTGCGACTCCACTCTGTCGGCGCTCGAAGGCATCGAAGCGCTCGCCGCATCGCACCGCGAAGAGGTCACCGCCCTCACGGAAGCGGCCATGCGCGGCGAAGTGCCGCTGGAGCAAGTCTACGGACGGCGTTTGGCTCTGGTGCAGCCGACACGCGCGCGACTCGAAGCGCTCGGGCAAGAGTACATCGACGCGCTCGTCCCCGACACGCGCGAGGTCATCGCCGCGTTGAGAGCGGCCGGCGTCTCGGTCCGCATCGTGTCGGGCGGACTGTTGCCCGCGGTGGTCGCGCTCGCGCGCGAGCTCGGCGTTCCCGAGCGTGACGTCGTGGCTGTCCCCATTCGATTCGATCGCGCCGGCGAGTATGCTGGATTCGACGAGCGATCGCCGCTCGCGCGATCGGGCGGAAAGCGCTCGGTTCTCGAAGATTGGGGCTCGACGCTCCCGCGCCCAGTGATGTTCGTCGGCGATGGAGCGACCGATCTCGAGGCTCGCCCGCTGGTCGATTGCTTCGTCGCGTTCGCCGGTGTCATCGAACGGCCAGCGGTGGTGCAGGCAGCCGACGTCGTCGTACGTGTTCCTTCGCTCGCGCCGATCCTGGCCTTGGCATTGGGTGACGACCCTCCCGCCGACCCCGCCCATCACGCGATCTTTACCAAAGGATGGTCGCTGCTACCGCCACGCGACCGCGATGTCCGTAGTTCATCCGCTTCCCTCTCTTGATGCCACACTCGACCGCAACCCAAGCCTCCACCTTCGGCCGTTTCTTTTTGCCAGGCCCAACCGAGGTCCGACCCGAGATTCTCTCCGCGCAGCTCAAGCCCATGATCGGGCACCGAGGAAAATCGATGGAGGCGCTCATCGCCTCCATCGAGCCCGGACTTCAATACGTCTTCCGTACGAAGCGCCCGGTCTATGTGTCGACATCATCGGCAACGGGCATGATGGAGGCGGCCATCCGCAACGGAGTCAGGCGCAAGGTCCTCTGCCTCGTCAATGGCGCGTTCAGCGAGCGCTTCTATCGTATCGCACTCGCCTGCGGGGTGGAGGCCGTTCCCCTCGAGGTCTCGTTAGGCGCGGCGCACACGCCGGAGATCCTCGAGCCCGCGCTTCGAGGCGCCGACTTCGATGCGGTGACGGTCGTTCACTCCGAAACGGCAACCGGGGTCCTCAATCCGGTGCGCGAACTGGCCGAAGTCTGCCACCGTCATGGTGACGTGGCCCTTCTGGTCGACAGCGTCACCGGCATCGCTGCGACCGCCGTCGAAAGCGACGCCTGGAAACTCGATTTCGTGCTCACGGGCTCGCAGAAGGCGATGGCGCTTCCACCGGGCCTCGCATTCGGCGTCGCTCAGCCGAACGTCCTCGAGCGCGCGAAGGAGCGGAAAGACCGCGGGATCTACTTCGACTTCGTCGAGTTCGAGAAAGGTCTGGCGAAGAATCAGACGCCTAACACTCCGGCGCTCTCTCTGTTCTACGCGCTCGATGCGCAGCTGGCCGCGATTCGAAGCGAAACGATCGAAGGCCGCTGGGCCCGCCACGATGCAATGGCGCGGCGCACCTGGCAGTGGGTTGCGGAGATGCGTGACCGGGGGATCGCGCTGGAGATACTCGCGCCCGAAGACTATCGCTCACCAACCGTCACCTGCATCCGTGTGCCGTCTCCGCATACCGGACCGGCGGTGAACGACGCGATGAAGAAGCGCGGATGGACGATCGCTACCGGGTACGGACCCTGGAAGGATGACTCCATCCGCATCGGGCATATGGGCGACCATACGGTCGACGAGCTCGAGGCGTTGCTCGACGAGCTCCAATCGGTACTGGGAGCATGAGCGCGAGCTATCGCGTCCTGGTGGCCGACGCCATCGCCGCGGACGGTCTCGCGCCGCTGCGCGATGATGCTCGCTTCGAGCTGATCGTTCGTCCTGGCCTCGCGGGAGGCGAGCTCGCCGATGCGATCGCCGGCGCCGACGCCGTGCTCGTGCGCAGTGCCACGAAAATCACGAAAGAATCGCTGGAGCGCGCCGAGCGGCTCAAGGTGATCGGGCGCGCCGGAGTGGGCGTCGACACCATCGACGTCGACGCCGCCACGGCGCGCGGCATCGCCGTGCTCACCGCGCCGAGCGGCAATACCATTTCGGCCGCCGAGCTGACCTTCGCGCTCCTGCTGGCACTCGTTAGGCGCGTCGCGGCCGCAGACCGTTCCATGAAAAGCGGCGAATGGGACAAGAAAAGCTTCAGTGGCACCGAGCTGTACGGGAAGACCCTGGGACTGGTCGGTGCAGGCCGCATCGGCAGCGAAGTCGCCAAACGTGCCCGCGCCTTCGGCATGCGCGTGCTGTGCTACGATCCCTACGTCACCGAAGAGCGGGCGCAGACGCTCGAGGTCGAGCTGGTGTCGCTGGACGATCTGGTGGCCCGTAGCGACGTCGTCACGCTGCACATCCCGCTCACCGATGCCACGACCGGACTGTTGAGTGAGGAACGGCTTCGGCGAATGCGGAAGGGCGCCATGGTCGTGAACGCCGCCCGTGGCGGGCTGATCGACGAGCCCGCACTCGTCAGGCTCCTGGAACAGAAGCATCTCGGCGGCGCGGCACTCGACGTCTTCGAGCAGGAGCCGTTGCCGGCCGATCACCCGTTGCGCCGTATTCCGACGGTCGTGCTCACGCCCCACCTCGGCGCCTCCACGGCCGAGGCACAACAAAACGTCGCGCTCGAGATCGCCGAGGCCGTGCGCGCCGCGCTGGTCGACGGCGACCTGTCGCGCGCGGTGAACGCGCCCTCGTTAGGCGGCGAAGAGATGCGGCGCCTTGCCCCGCTGCTCTCGCTCGCCGAGCGACTGGGCCGCTTGGCTGCGACGCTCGCGCCGGGACCGGTTCGCCGCGTGGAGGTGCGTTATGCCGGCGAAGCGGAGAACAATCCTCTCAACCCCATCGCCGCCAGCGCGATGGTCGGCGTGCTGGCAACGGCGGTCGGCGCGCGCACCGTGAATTTCGTCAACGCGCTGCACCTCGCCGAGACGCGCGGCATCCATCTCGACCGAATGCGTCTCGACTCTCACTCGGCGTACGCAGAATACGTCGAGCTGCGCCTCTCGGGTCGCAACTTCGAGACGTGCGTCGCGGGCGCGCTGCTCTCGGACGTCCATCCGCGCGTCGTGCGTATCGACGCGCATCACGTCGACGTCGTGCCGCGCGGTGCGCTCATCGTGATCCGCAACCGCGATGTCCCCGGTGTCATCGGCCGCGTCGGCACGCTACTCGGCGAGGCCCGCATCAACATCGCGGGTTATCACCAGTCGCGACTCGAAGCAGGCCACGAAGCGCTGGCGGCCATCAGCGTCGACGAGGTGGTGAGCTCCGAAGTTCTCGAAAAGCTCCGAGCAGTCCCGGATGTTATCGAGGTACGCCAAGTTCAACTGAACTGAAAATGTGCGAAAGCCATCGCGGATATGTGATTGTATCCGCGATGGCTTTCGCACATCTGCATTATTGTGACGTGTGTCACCGCCTCAACCTCTGCGCGGAGCGAGGTTTAGGGCATTCCCTCCGCGAGAATCCAACGCCAGTCACGGGAGCGACGTGAATCCGTCGTCGCGCCCCTCCTTCTGGCGAGCCCGCGCTGACGCAGATCCACATCGCTCGATTGATGGAGGAACGATGAGACGGATGTCCCCGGTGATGCTCCTGTGTGTCCTCGCCGCTTGCGATGTCGCAGGCACGGGTGGACGGACCAGCGCCAGCAAGGCAGACTCGATCACCATTTTGAACTCGAGACTCGCCGAAGCCGAGCGCATTGGCACCCAGCAGGACTCGCTGATGCAGGACTTCGTGCAGACCACCAAGCTGCTCGAGGAGATCGATAAGCAGCTCTCGCAAGTGAAGGGGCTCAAGCCGAAAGTCAGCCTCGCCGTCAGCTCGGGCGAGCAGCCGAGCGATCCTCGCGCGCAGTATCGCGCGACGCTGCTGGCGAAGGTCGAGTCTGCCACCGAGCTCCTCAGTCAGAGCCGCGCGCGCGTCCGTGCGCTCAGCGCGACCAGCTCCAAGCAGAAGACCCAAATTCAGCAGTTCCAGGAGACGATCGCCTCACTCGAATCCATGGTCGAGAATCAAAAGGCCGAGATCCTGGTGCTCACGCAGCGAGTCGACAGCCTGACGCTGGCCAACGCCCACGTCACCGGCGAGCGCGACTCGGCCCGTGACACCGTGAACTCGCTTCGTCGCGACGTAAACACCGTCTATTACGTCGTCGGCACGAAATCCGATCTCAAGAAGCGCGGCATCATCGTCGAGGAGGGATCGAAATTCCTCGTGTTCGGCCGCAAGGCCCTGGTGCCGGCGCGCAAGCTCGACACCTCGGCCTTCACTGCGATCGACAAATGGAACAACACCGAGATCGCGCTGACCGCGCCGAAGTTCCGCGTGATCTCACGGCACGACGCGTCGCTGATCGACGCACCGCGCACGCCTGACGGCAAGGTATCCGGCAACCTTCGGATCACAGACCCCGAGCAGTTCTGGACGACGTCCAAGTATCTGATCATCGTCGAGGGTTAACCCCCCGAGGTTCCATCGCCGCTCTAAACGGCGTGGACGATGTGAAACGACCCCCGGTTCGCTCGGCGAACCGGGGGTCGTGATCTATGAAGAGGCGCCCCTTGGACGCCGGGATCGTTTACGCCGCGAGCTGCGCTAGCGGACGCCACGCCGGCTTGTCCGCGAGCCCCTTACCGACGCACAGATAACGCGCCGGCGGAAAACCCTGGACGCCCAGCTCGAGCAGGTCTCCCTCGGACGCCGGAAGCTGCTCCTGTATTGCGTCGAGCGCCTCGGCGAAGCTCCCGCTCCGCACGAAGCCGACCTCGCCGTCTCCATCGACCGATCTGTGTGCGAACATGAAATTGGGCATCCAGCCCTCCGTACCTGTCGTCGTCGGCTGAACCGGCTCCATCCCCTAAGCAGGGCACGTGCCGGACTCGGTCACGACTTGTACTACACCGGTTTCGACAAAAGGAGCCACGCCGATCCTACCGCGCCTGCCGTTCCTCGATCGCCTTCACCTTCCCGACGCGGCGGATGTGCCGCTCCTCTGAGGTAAAACGCGCGGCGACGAAGATTCGTGTCAGCTCTTTCGCCAGCTCGGTCCCAATCACGCGCTCGCCAAGCACCAGAACGTTCATGTCGTCGTGCTCGACGCCTTGGTGCGCCGAGTAGCTGTCGTGGCAGAGACCGGCTCTGATCCCGCGGATCTTGTTCGCCGCGATCGCCGCGCCAACTCCACTTCCGCAGATCAGCACGCCCCGCTCGGCGCGGCCGTCGAGCAGCGGGGCCGCGAGTCGTTCGGCGACGTCAGGGTAGTCGATGGGCGTGATGTCGTGAGTGCCGAGGTCGAGAACTTCGTGACCGGCCTCGCGGAGCGCGCTCCCTACCTCGTTCTTGCGCTGCAGACCGGCATGATCGGCGGCAATGGCGACACGCATCTCCTTCTTCCTCTCATGATCTTAGGGGAGACCGAAGACCACCACGCGTGCCGGAGAACTCTCCAGCTTCCAGGCGACCGGCGAGTTGAGACCCGAGGCCACGGCAACCAACTGGCGTCCGTTGACCTGATACGTGACTACGCCGCCGCCGATCGGGCGACCGGTATCGTACTGAAAGAGCTGGCGTCCGGTCTCGGCGTCCAGTGCGAAGAAGATGCCCCGCAAGTCGCCGGAGAACACTACCCCTCCCTTTGTCGGCGTGACCCCGGCCACGAGCGGCGTCGGCGACTCGTACTTCCATCGTACGCTCCCGTCCTCCGCATCGACGGCCGTCATCCATCCACGCGACGTCGTATCGTTCGCTCCGAACGGCACGAACCGTTCGGCGGAGCCAGTCCATGGAAGTCCCTTCACGTTGCGCAGCTTTTTTGCCGAGACACGGACCGTCGTGCACCAGTCGACGGCGTTCACGTAGAACGCGTTCGTTTGCGGGGAGAACGCCGGCCCGTTCCACTCCGTTCCCCCATTCACGCCCGGGCAGAATCGCGTTCCCTTCTCGGTGAGCGGCGCCTCGACGTTCTCGATCGTAGTCACCGGAGTGCGAAAAAGTCTCGCACGGGACGCGCGGTCGAAGACGTATAAATGCCCATCTTTCCCCGCGGCAGCGACGATCTCGCGGCCGCTACGCGTGACCGTGAGCACCGGCGCGGCGGCCACATCCCAGTCGTGTACGTCGCCCTCGAGCACTACGTAATGCGTGCGAATGGCGCCGGTTCGCGCATCCAGGGCGACCACGGATGTCGTATAGAGGTTCGCGCCTGCGCGCGGCTCTCCCACGAAGTCGGGGAGCGGATTCCCGGTGGAGACGTAGAGTGTCGCCGTCGTCGTATCCAGTGTGTAGGTCGTCCACGTCGCGCCGCCGCCGCGTGGCATCGTCTCCTTCTCTGGCGGCCAGCTCCGGCTTGCCTCGCCCGTGCGGGCGACCAGCTCGGTACTCCACACGCGTCCGCCGGTGTTCGCGTCGAACGCCATGATGCGTCCGGTGACGCCGTAGTTGTCGCCGCCGGCGTTCCCGATGTACACGAGATTTCCCCACGCCACGGGCGCCGCGGAAATCGTTTCTCCACGGAGAGGATCCGCGGCGACGACGTTCCACACCTGCCGTCCCGTGTGCGCGTCGAGCGCCAGTACTCGCCCATCATTCGCGCCGCGAAAGATTCGCGCGCCATCAGGCGAGCCGAGATAGCCGACGCCGCGATTGGTATTGTTCGGGTCGAAGGGCGGCGCTGGTCGGAAGACGTAGGTGTGCCTCCAGATCAATGCACAGCTGGCCGCATCGATCGCGTACGTGTTGAGTGCCGTTGTGAAGTACATGATGCCGGCCACAACGACCGGCGCGCTTTGGAAGTTGGCCCGCTCGCCAAGATCGAAGTGACAGACAGGGCGCAGCGTGCCGACGTTGGCGGTCGTGATCTGCGACAATGGAGAGAAGCGCACGCCGGTGAATGACCGATTGTAGGCGGGCCAGTCGCTCGACTCGTCAGGCATCGTACGCGCCGCCACGCCATTGAACGCGCGGCCGCGCTCGGTGGAGCTAGGTCCCGGTGGACGGGGTTTCTCCGGAGCGCGTAGGAAGACGAGATACTGGCATCCGCCTAACGACGCGGTCAGGGCTGCCAGGCAGGCGAGCCGGGTGCCGATGCGTCGCAAACACCGAAGCATCCGTCGTCGTTCTCATCGTTCGAGTCGACGATGTGAAGTGCAAGACGCACGCCCCCTGGGACGAAGCGGCGGCATCGTGCGGTGGAGAGATGCAGAGCGGCGCCGAACGCTTGGTCCGGCGCCGCGTGTCAGTCCGCCGCGAGCTACGCGCGAGCCTGCGGCGTCTCGGCTGTCGTCGGATCGATGATCGTCGCGATCTGCGTCACATTGTTTGCCGGAAAGCCACCGCGTTTCGCGTGCTCCCGTACAACCGTTTCGTTGGGTGCGATGTACACGCAGGTGATCTTGTCACCAGCTACGTAGCTCTGCACCCACTGTATCTCGGGTCCCATGTCGGCCAGCACGCCGCACGACTTCTGCGAGATGGCGCGGAGCTCATCAGGCGACAGCTTGCTGGCGCCCGGGATCTCGCGCTCGATCAGGTATTTCGGCATCAGGTGATCCTCCATAATCGGCATGGGTGAGAAACGAGAGGCAAAGGATGCTGCTCGCGTGACCCCGTGGTAACCCCCTCGCGACGGCGAATGTACACCGCCTATGCATGCGAATGGCGGTTATGCACCTTGTGTTTGCGCGGTCGTGGTCTTGCAAGGCTGAGTGGTAGCGAGGGCAGTTGAAGGTGTCCTGGAGTCGGCAGCACTTGCGCACGAATCGGCGCGCGTGCCCTCCATCCTGCGGCTTTCTCAGTTGTCGAGCGGTACATGGCGACGTCGTTGCTTTCGGTCGGCTTTCTGTGGTTGATCGTTGCCGCGGTCGTGTCGTTGTCGATCCTTCGCGGTGCGCGGCGCCAGCTCGCCTTCCTCACGCTCAACCTGATCTTCGTCGTCGGGATGGTGCTCGGTGTCGTCGGTGCCGCCAGCACGATTCTATTCGCGGTCCTCGGCTACGTGCTGGTGCAGCTCGCGATGCGCGGAGGGCGTGCAGCGCTGGCGCTCGGGCTCACGTTCTACGTCGTGCTCTTCGTGTACATGCGCAGGTACGACGCGCTGGAGTGGGTGCTCCCGCAGTCCATGCTCACCAGCGCGCTGAGCACGATCGGATTGAGCTTTCTCTTCTTCAAGATCGTGCACGTCATGGTCGACGCGTACAGCGGAACGCTCGGGCGCCTCGATTTTCTGACGTACCTCAATTACTGCCTCAATTTCACGACGTTCCTGATGGGGCCGATTCAGCGTTACCAGGACTACCGTGAGCAGTGGAACGGCGAAAAGGAAGCGATCCCGCTCACGTTCGAGGCGCATCTCGACGCGGTCATCCGCATCCTGTTCGGCTTCATCAAGATCTACATCGTTGCGGCGTTTCTGGCCGGCAAGGCGCTCCAGCCGGAGACGAACCTCCTCGATCTCACCCTGCTCGGATTCATCGTCCAGATCTACGCGTTCTGGCTGTACCTGTACTTCAATTTTTCCGGCTACTGCGATGTAGTGATCGGGGTGGGAAGTCTCTTCGGCGTCCGTCCGCCCGAAAATTTCAACCGGCCCTACTTGGCACGGAACATCTCCGACTTCTGGCTGCGTCAGCACCGGTCGCTGACGCTGTGGCTCACCGACTACGTCTTCACACCGCTCTACAAGAAGCTGCTGAGGACGAAAGTCACCGCGCGCTACAAGATCGCAGCCGCGTACCTGTGCCTGATGGTCACGATGATGGTCTCCGGCCTCTGGCACGGCACGACGATGAGCTTCTTTCTCTTCGGGCTCGTGCACGGCCTGTGGTTCGTCATCTATCGAGCCTGGGACAATGCCCTCACCGCGCGCCTCGGGAAAGCCGGCGTGCACCGGTTTCGACGACATCCTCTAGTGCACGCTGGCGGCGTCGTTCTGACCTTCAACGCGACGGCGCTTGCATTTGTCTTTTTCCAGGTGCGCTCGGATCGAATCGCCGACGCGTTGGGACAGCTATGGAGATGAGCGCCGAGGTCACCCACACTCGTCAGGCACTCGGCGTGCTCGGCGCGGCGAGAATCGGTCTCAAAGTGCTTCTCGTCGCGGTCCTCATCCTCATTCTCGTGCTCTTCGCCGGTGGCGAGGTGGACTTTGTCTACACCGGCTTCTAGGCGGCTGCGCCTCGCGCTGGCGGCCATCGGCGTCGCCATTGCCGCCTACGGCGCGGACGTGCTTGCGCTTCGTCTGCTCGTTAGGCGGGCCGAGGCGACGCGCGAGGTGTACCCATACAAGAACGAGGACTGGCTTCGGTGGCAGCTCGCTTCGCTGTGGGCACCGAGCAGGAAGCCCCTGCTGTTGGTCACGGGACCGTCGACCGCTCGCGAGAACATTCGCATCGAGACGCTTGCCGCGGCCTTTCCCGAATTTCGTGCCTTCCAAGGGAGCCTCAGCCTAGGCGCCATGAGCGACGTGCTGCTCGGTCTTCAGTACGTCGAGCGCGAGTACGGCGAAGCGTCGCTGCCGTCAGCGATCATCCTCGGCGTTTCGCCGCGGTTCATCGCGGACATTCCCGATATCCGCCCGATGCCATGGGCGTTGGCGAGCTACACGAACCGGCACAGGCCCGATCCGGCCTCGCCGGCGATACCGACGCTCACCACCAAGCCGCCGTTGCTCGGCGCGCTCGACCGTTTGCGCTTTCTCCTCGGAAAGCAGCAGAGCCGCTATCAGGCGGCGGTCGCCGCGATGTTCCTGAACGGGTCGGCGCTGCAACCCGTGCCGCACGAGATGTCACCTTTGGCGCGCGTGCTCCAGCGAAGCGGTGCCGCGCGCCTGCTCTCGATCGAACGCCCCGTGGAGATCGGAGTGCGGAACTTCGCCCGGGAGATCGTCTCACCCTACCGCTACAGTGGAACCTTGGCCTGGCCGGAGAGCCTGGTGACGACTTGGCTCGACGAAAGCGACTCGTGGTGGCGTGAGGTGTACGCGTGGGCGCCAGCGGCGGACTCGGCGGCTCGTCTTCGAATTCGCAAGCTTCTCTACTTCGCGGCACTGCATCAGATCGAGCTCTACGTCGTGAACATGCCCGAGCGCGGCATCAGTCGGCGGCGGTACCCCGACTCGCACACCCGGGCGTACCGCGAGCTGCTGGAGACAGAGTTTGCGTCGACGCCGCTCCTGGACCTGCGATGCGCGCTCGATGAAAACGACTTCATGGACGCCGAGCACGCGTTGCTGCCGGGTGCGCACGAGACCACGCAGCGGGTAATCGGCTTCGTCGGAGAGGTGCGGGCAGACCAATTGCGTAATTGGCAGGGGAGCACCGCGAAAGCACGAGGCACGGTCAACATCGCGGCGCGATGGAGCGCACCATGTTGAAGCTCGACGCACTCAAGTCGCTCGTGCGAGAGGAGCGCTACGCCGAGGCCTGGCGGAAGCTGTACGCTGAGACGCGAGACGCGCAGGATTTTCCGACGATGAGCGCGCTGACCCGCGTCTGGCGCGTGCTAGCCGCACAGTCGTCGCCGCCTGAGCAGCCTGCGTTCGTCAAGCTGGCGCTGCTCAGCGACTCCACGACCGCGATGATCGAAGATGCACTCGTGCTCTCCCTCGAAGCCATCGGCGTTGGCTGTACGCTGCATGTCGCGCCGTTCAATACCGTCGCCCACGAGGTGCTCGACGCTGAGAGCGCTACCGCGCGCTTCAAGCCGGATCTCACCATCGTGATGGCAACGACGTCGAGCTTCCCGGCCTGGCCCGCATGGACCGCGCCGACGGCCGAGGTCGATCGCATGGTGAACGAGACGTGCGACTACTGGTTGGGACTCTGCCGGTCGCTGCGCGACCGCACCGGGTGCGACGTCATACTATCGAATTTCCACGCGCCCACGCTTCGCCCGTTAGGCTCGGCGGGCGTTAGGCAGGCTGCCGACCACGGAACCTTCGTCCGTCGCGTCAACGATCAGCTCGCCCGTCGCGCGCCGTCGTTCGTGCACATTCAGGACGTCGAGTGGCTGGCTGCCTTGCACGGGACAGGTCGTTGGTTCGACCCGCGATTTTGGTATCACGCAAGACAGGCCGTGTCCTTCGACGCACTCGTCCCGTGCGTGCGCAACTTGGCAGCGATCGTGGGCGCGATCTTCGGGCGGTCGGCGAAGTGCGTTGTCGTCGATCTCGACAACACGATTTGGGGCGGCATCGTCGGGGACGACGGACCCGATTCGCTCCTCATCGGCGAAGGCGATCCTCAAGGAGAAGCGTTCGTCGCGTTCCAGCGATATCTCCTGGCGTTGAAGGAGCGCGGTGTCGCGCTCGCCGTCGCCAGCAAGAACGACGAGCGCATGGCACTGGCACCATTTACGACGCGTCCGGAAATGGTGCTCCGCCGGGAAGATTTCGCCGTATTTCGCGCGAGCTGGGCGCCAAAGTCAGATACGATTCGGGAGATCGCCTCCACGCTCAACATTGGCCTGGATGCGGTCGTGGTCGTCGACGACAATCCGGCTGAGCGCGCACAGATTCGTCAGGCACTTCCCGACGTCCGCGTCCTCGAGGTCGGAGCGGACCCGTCCGAGTATCCGATGCTTCTCGATCGCAGCGGCTGGCTCGAAACCGTGGCGCTTTCGTTCGAAGACCAATCGCGCACGCGTATGTTCGCGGCGAACGCCGAGCGCTCTCAATTGGCGGCGTCGGCCGAAGATTACGATGCATATCTCCGCTCGCTCGACCAGCGAGCCGTGATCGCGCCGTTCGAGCCTCGATATCTCGACCGTATCCAGCAGCTGACGAACAAGACCAATCAGTTCAATCTCACGACCCGGCGGATGAGCGACGCGCATCTGAGCGCGATGATGACGTCGCCCGACCACATCACCGCGTACGTGCGGCTGGCCGATCGCTTCGGCGACAACGGCCTGATCAGCGTCTTTGCCGCGCACCGAGAAGAGGACGAGCTTTGTGTCGACCTCTGGCTGATGAGCTGCCGAGTGTTGGAGCGAGGCGTCGAGCGTGCCTTGTGCAATTACGTCGTCGAGCGCGCTCGCGGGACGGGGCTCACGTCGCTGCGAGGCATTTACGTCCCGACTTCACGAAATGCCCTGGTGAAAGATCATTATCAGAAGCTGGGGTTTACTTACACGGGCACGATCGACGGAGCGGATCATTGGCTATTGGACTTACGCCGTGCCCGACTACTTGGGACGCACATCACGATCGTGGAAGACTACGGCAAGGAGGTCGGAGCCGAAGCACACGAGGAGATGCATGTCTGAAAAGCTGGTGTGGGACAGCGTCGTCAACGTCATTCGCGAGACGTTCGGCGATGATCAGATCAAGGTCACGCGGGAGACAACAGCCTCCGACATTCCGGAATGGGATTCCGTATCCAACGTCGAGCTGTTGGTCAATCTCGAGTACGCGTTCGATGTTCGCTTCTACACGGGCGAGATCGCCAAAGTGAAGAACGTCGGTGAGCTGGTCGACATCATCAGCGCGCGAGTGCGCGATGAGCGTCCTCGAGCGGACTGAGCGCCCACCAGTCCGATCCGTCCCTTCGCCGCATCGGAGATGTTGTACCGCCGCGACGGTCATGATCGAGCCTTCGCCATCGCCGAGGCGCAGCCAAGCTCAGCCCGTGCTTCCGCTCGCGGAACGAGCGCCTAACTCGGCCCTCGGAACGACGGTGAGCAGACACGAAGTCGCCGTCTCCAAGCGCGACTCTTGTATATATTGCGCCGAATTCCTCGTCTTCGATTTAGCATGTCCTCGGTACCTTATCGCACCGACGCGAAGCGGTTGCTTCGTTCAATCTCGACCGGGCTCGCGGCGCTTTTGCGCCAGCGCGCCACGGCGGGCGGAGCGCCCCGGTGGGAGGCAGTGGTCGCGGCCATCGCGTTGGGATGCGCTACCGCGTTCTGTGTGCTGGCGGTTCCCGTCCTCGAGAACAAGACGGATTTCGCGCCCATCTACTGGTCGGCGCGCGCGCTGCTCGACGGCGTCGATCCTTACAAGGCGGTGGGGCCCCAGGGCACCTACTACCAGCTCTCCTGGCCCCAGCTCTATCCCCTCCCGGCCATTCTGCTCGTGCTGCCGTTTGCGAAGTTCTCGCACGCGGTAGCGGTCGCACTTTTTTCCGGAGTCGGCGCAGCGGTCCTCGCCTACGCGGTCGCGCGCGATGGCTATCGACGACTGCCGGTGTTCCTCAGCGCGGCGCTCTTCGTTGCCGCCATGCTCGGCCAGTGGTCGCCAGTGCTCACCGCCGCCGCGATGACGTCGACGCTCGGCTTCCTGTTCGTCGTGAAGCCGACAATCGGGCTCGCACTGTTTCTGTATCGGCCGTCGATGAAGGCGGTCATAGGTGCGGGCGTGCTCGTGCTCATCAGTTTGGCAGTGATGCCGACGTGGCCATTCGAGTGGCTGGCGCGCATTCGCGAGCACTCGCCGCGAATGATTGCGCCGGTGACGACCTTCGCCGGTCCCCTGTTGCTGCTCGGCGCGCTGCGGTGGAAGCGTCCCGAAGGCCGTCTTTTCCTCGCGCTCGCGCTCATCCCGCAGACGCTCTCCGAGTACGAGATGCTGCCGCTCTTCCTGCTCGCGGCCACGCTTCCGCAAGCCCTGACGATGGCCGCGCTCACGTGGTTCTCGGTGCAGCTCCAGTTCCTCTACGTCGACCCGGGCGCCTCCTTCCATGTACGCCATCTGCTCATGGCCGACATGAACGTCGGGCTCGTGTACCTGTACGGACTGTCGCTGCTGCTGCGGCGGCCTAACGAGGGAGATTCGCCGACGCTCCTAGCCGCGGCCCTGGCCGCGCTTCGGCGAGTACGGCTTGCACCGCGGGTCCGCGCCAGCGAAGCCTAGTTACACGGGCGATCGACTTGTGCCCGCCGGTGCAGGTCGCTATGCTTCATACAAGCGAGACACGCGCCGCGCGCGTGCACAAGTTCCGAATGACCTGGGGCCTGCGATTGCGAGCAGGCCCTTTTTCATACGGACGCACGTCCGCTCGCCTCGCCTCGCGAACGCCGGACACAGCACCACGACACCAGGAGTAACGATGCGGACGACCGGAACTGTTAAATGGTTCAACGATCAGAAAGGCTTTGGCTTCATCACGCGTGCGGACGGCGAGAAGGATTGCTTCGTCCACCACTCCGCCATTCAAGGCGAGGGTTATAAGTCACTCGCGGAAGGTGACCGCGTCGAGTTCGACGTCGTGCCCGGTCAGAAAGGCCCCGCGGCCGAGAATGTGACGAAGATGGCTCGTTGAGCCAAAGACACCGCGTTGAGCAATGGCGGCAGCGACGCCGCGAATTCGTGCCCGCAAACCGGCATGAATGCGCGGCGCTCTCGTTTCAGGAATGCCTGCGGACCGCCGCGGCGTTGGCCGCAACTCACCGTGTCATGAGAGACATTCATGCCTGAAATACATCTTGCGGACGACGACCGGCTCGATTGGGCGCTCAAGGCCTTCAAGCGGCAGATGCAGAAAGCAGGAATTCTCCGCGAGCTGCGCCGTCGGCGACACCATGTGAAGCCAAGCGAGGCTCGGCAGATCAAGTCGAAGGCTGCCGAACGCGCGCGGCACAAAGCCGCGCGTGCGCAGCGCGGTTGAGACGGAAAGCGAAAGCCAACGTAACGCTGAGGTGGAGGAGCAATGAGCTCGTTCATAGACAATGGTCGCGCCGCGAGCGACGGCGGCAAGTACGACCGGCCTACCTTCATAGACTCTCACCGCGCACGTAGTGCGTGCGGCCGAGAGCTCGCACGTCTCCGGGAGGAAGTTGCGCGGCGCGTCACCATGCTGAGCGGCAACGAAGAGATGGAAGCCGTCGTGCGCTCGTCTCCCGACCGGTACATCGTGCAGCTTGGACCCGTGGCACTGAGCGTCGCATGGCTGCGAAGCAGGTTCGATACTGTGTCCGACGGTGAGTTACTCGTCATTGTTTGGCAAGGCACCGTTGCGCGACGTGCGGCGCCGCTCCCCGAGAAGCCGCGGGAGAAAGCGTCGACGACGGCCACGGTGCTGTGGGAGGAGATCGTCTCGGCCGCCGCGGAGAACGAAGAATCGTGGCGATGGCGCCCGTCTGCGGAGAAGACGGTAGGATTTACGTCGGATGAGCTCGCCGAGCGCTGCGTCGATCAACTCAGGCGCGCATACAGACGCTGCGCCGCAGCGTGAGTCGCGAAGCGCCGGCCTTGGTTTAGGGGCTGGGCGATAGCGAAGTCTGATAGGGAGGCCTGAACGCGCGGCGACGCGATCGCGCGGCGCGCGTCATCGTTTTGTTCTGCTCCCTCCTTCCTCTTCCCTCTCACGCCTTCCAGCGGGCTCCCGTCTTCAGTATCTCTCTCCGTCTTCTTCGGAGATCCAATGATGCGGTCCGCGTTCTGGCTCATCGTCACCGTCCTCATTGCCGCTCCGCTCGACGCGCAGAGTGAGACGGTGTTGCGTGGCTACTTCGAAGGTAAGACCGTCGTCACGAAGATGGATCTGCCGGCAACGTCCGAGGGCGTCGACGTGTACCCCGAAGCCGCGACGCCGGTCGATTTCAGTCGATACGCGAATCGGCTCAAAGAAGCCGGGACCGCCGTCAAAATGGGCGAATCGATCATCGTGACGAAGGTTCGCGTGCGCGATTCTCACATCGAGTTCCAGCTGGGGGGCGGCGGCTTCGGGACCTTCGGTGATCTCACGAGCTCGCCGCACACCAACATCCCGAATGCCTCGAAGACCAACCGCGAGAAGAATCTCGAGCGCGATCTGAAGAACGAGACCGATCCCGCGAAGCGTCGCAAAATCCGCGAGGAGCTGGATGATTTGCGCAAGGAGCGAGAGCGCGAGAATGCGCGGAATGCCGCGGCTCGGGCAAGCGCCGAGGAGGCGCGAAGAGCGAACGCGCGACAGCAAGCCCTTTCGTCAGGCTCACGGTTCAACATCCGATATCGCTCGACGTTGGTAGCGAGCCAGCTCACGCCCGAGTCGGTAATGCAGGCGTTAGGTAAGTACCTCGACTTCTCGCCGCAGCAGTTCACGCAGACAGCTGCTGGCGTCGTCAGCGGCAGCGCCTATCGCCCGGCGAGTGCGCCGACCGGACTCGGCGCATTGCGAAAGGGTGCCCTTCGCTCCGAAGTGGAGGCGGCACTCGGCCAACCCTTGTCGAGCTCCGAGCGATCCGAAGGAACGCTCAAGGTGATGACGCTCACCTTTCGGAGCGACGCGGGCCTCGTGGAAGCGCAGTTCGTCGAGGACGTGCTGATCAGGTACATCATTCGAAGCAGCTGATCGCTGGCTCGACGCGCCCCGCACGTCTGACCGGCCAGCTACAGACTTTTCGCCTCCGCCGCGGCGTCGAGCATCACATCGATCTCACGTGAGAGAGCGCGCGCATCCTGCGTCGCCGACGACACGGTCGAAAGCGCCGACTGCAATCCCGAGGATCGCACCTTGATCAAGTCGAGGCGAAGATTGATGAGCGCCAGCCCGGCGGTGTCGAGCTGACGCATGAGTGCCGCGCGGCGCTGCGCGATGTCCCGTAGCGTATCCCGCTGGCGCTCGAGCAGTGCCAGGCGACGCTGCCCTTCGGGTGCTTCGCTTTCGCTCGCCGCCGTCGCAATGCGTGCTTCCAGCTCCTCGCCGAGACCCGGATCGATGCTTTGATCGAGCCGGTGAAGCGTCTGGGCCAGGTTCGCTACACGATCTACGAGCGCGTTCACGGTGGGCGCGAGGTCGGGTAGCATCGCGCGGTCTTCCTTCGAGAGACCAGCGATCAGTGCGAGGATGGCTTGCCGTTCTTCCGCCGCTCGGCGGATCGAGCGACCGTGCGGCCCTTCGAGGACATCACGCGGCGCGAGCTTGGCGAGCTGCTGGTCCGTTGGGTGCGGCGCCGGCGCCGGCAGAACCCACTTTGTGCGCGGCATGAGAAAGACGCGCCGCAGCCTGACACCCGCCTCCTTAAGCGAGCGGCCGCGTCGCCAGAGCTTTTGCGACATGTAAATGGGGATGATCGGCGCCAGCACGCCGGGAGGAATCCCCTCGGAGATGCTGGCACCGAATGTCGCCAGCCCTGCTCCCCACATCGCCACGGTGACTATTCCATACCAGCGCGCTGCCTTGATCCGATCCAGCAGATTCACTCGGCCGTGCCAGAGACGAAGGTCGTCGCGCTGCGCGGGAGTCAGAGACGCGAGATGTGCCGGCTC
>DATFBY010000033.1:0-5025 GCA_035253585.1 Gemmatimonadaceae bacterium
TACAGCGTAGCGAACTCCGTCTCCGCTGCTGCCGCATCGCCGGCGAGAATCATCGCCAAGGCGTCGCGAAAGCGTCGCTCGTCCGCTGTCATCGCCTGACGATCGAGCGCGGTCAGCTCGAGATTGGCGATCGCTATCCAGAAGGGCGTGTTGCGTGGGACAATCTCGGTGCGCCGCACCGGCAGCGTCACGCTGTCGATCGTGATCGTAGTCACGCGCGGAGCCGGCGGCTGCTTCGGCCCGCACCCACTGATGGCCAGCACCGCGGTCCCAAAGATCGCGCATGCACGGAGCGAAACGAGTCGACACATGTGACGCACTCAACCTATCACGCGTGCAGCGCCCCCGTTACCTTTTCCATATGTCAGAGCTTTCGCTGCTCGCCATCACCGCGCTCACACTCGGCGCCATTCACTCCTTCGCGCCAGACCACCTGGCCGCGGTGAGCATCTTCGTGACCCGACGCCCAGGCTGGCGGCGCGCATTGTCGCTCGGCGCACGCTGGGGACTCGGCCACTCACTGATCATTGTGCTGTTGGGCACCGCCTTGGCGGTATCCGGCGCGCGCCTCCCCGACCGGTTCGCATCGGCGGCCGAGCGGATCGTGGGGATGACGCTGATCGTACTGGGCGTAATCGCGCTCTGGCGCGCCAAGCGCTTGCACGGCCACTGGCACGTGCATGACGGACACCGGCACTGGCACCTTCATGCTCACCGAGCCGATCAGAAAGCAGCGCATGCCGCATTGCACGAGGAGTCACACCGGCACGAGCACAAGGCGCTTCTGGGAATCGGCATGCTGCACGGACTCGCCGGCACAGGCGCGCTCGTCGTCGCGCTACCCGTAGCAGCGTCGATCACGATGCCACGTGCCGTGCTCTTCCTTACCGCTTTCGGTGTCGGCACCATTGTGGCGATGGCGCTGTTCGGCGCGGCCGCGGGCTGGCTCATGCATGGTGCGTCGCGGCTCTCGTCGCTCCTTCATCGCGGCGCGATCGCTGCCGCAGGCTTGACGAGCATCGCCGTAGGCGCCTGGTGGCTGGCTGCCGGCGGTGCGTGAGATGGCCGACGAGCGCCCTCCCACTCGTCAGGCACCTGAGCAGCCCCCGTGCGACGTATGCGGCTCGCCGGATACCGAATGGATCCAGTGCAAGCTCATCTGCCGGAACTGCCGGGCGATCGTCATGAGCTGCGCGGATCTCTGACGTTTCTGACGCTCAGCTTTCCGCCTTCGAGCTGGCCGCGGTTTCGAGTTGCCGGCCTAGCACCGCGGCTTCGGTCGTAGGCTCGTCGCAGGTATACTGGCGACACACGTAGGCGGTGGCTGCGCCATCGTGTGTCGTGCGCCCTTCGAGTAAGGCGACACCAGTCGCGTCCGCGGCTCTGCCCCCGGCCAGCACGAGCGATGGGAGATAGTGACGTGCGACCTCCTGGTCGAGCGCGCGAAAGCTTCCGTCACCCGGTTCGCCGATGAGCGCGACCTCGACCGCGCCGTGAATCGCCATGTCGGCCACGCCGAGCAGGTGACCGAACGCCAGGCCGTAGCGCGACATCGGCTCGGCCAACGTCTCGAGCACCCATGTCGCACGACGCCGCATGTCGACGTTGCGCGTGAGCTCGGCCAGACGAAGCAGGAGCTCGGTGGCGAGTGACGTGCCCGACGGCACTGCGTTGTCGGTGACCTCTTTCGGTCTGGTGATCAGCCTCTCGTGATCCCCGGCCGTATCGAAGAACGCCCCGGCCTCTTCGTCGTAGAACCAATCCACCATCGCATTCGCCACCTGCTCGCCGCGGACGAGCCAGGTGCGGTCGAAGGTGAGCTCGTAGAGCGCGAGTGCGCCGAGCGCGACCGCGGCGTGATCCTCGAGGAATCCGGGAATACGAGTCTCGCCATCCTTGTGCGACCGCATCACGCGTCCGTCACGGACCATGTGCGCGAAAAGAAATTCACCATTGGCCAACGCCGTCGCGCGATAGTCGTCGCGATCGAGCACGCGCGCTCCCTCGGCGAATGCGCGCAGCATGAGCCCGTTCCAACTGGCCAGGATTTTCTCATCACGTCCCGGCCAGACTCGCGTTGTACGCGCTTCGTACAGCACGGGACGCGCGGCGGCGACCACGTTGCGAAGCACCTCGACATCGACGCCGGCGCGAATGGCCACCGCGCGTGGATCGTGCGGGACGTGCAGGATGCTCTTTCCCTCGAAGTTCCCCTCCGGCGACATGCCATAGTATTGCATGACCAGCCGGGCATCTTCGCCTAACAATGAATCGAGCTCATGCATCTCCCAAACGTAGAACTTGCCCTCGTGTCCCTCGCTGTCGGCGTCGAGCGATGAGTAGAAGCCGCCCGCTGGCGACGTCATCTCGCGCCGCACCCAGTCCAGCGTCTCCTCGGTAACGCGGCGAATCTCCTCGCTCTGCGTCGCTTGCCAGAGGTGGACACCGAGCCGCGCCAGGAGCGCGTTGTCGTACAGCATCTTCTCGAAGTGCGGGACGAGCCACACGGCGTCGACTGCGTAGCGATGGAATCCGCCGCCGATCTGGTCGTAGATGCCGCCGCGAGCCATGCGAAGGAAGGAATCGCGCGCTATGTCGAGCGCCTGCTGTGTGCCGGTGCGACGCCAGTAGCGGAGTGAGAAGTCGAGTGCCATCGCCTGCGGAAACTTCGGCGCGCCGCCAAACCCGGTGTGTCTGTCATCGTAGCTGCGTGCGAGCTGTCGCCATGCCTGCTCCAGCAGCTGCGGGTTGAGCGTGCCCGAGCCCCGTAGTGCCTGGCTGCTTCGATTCAGAAGCTCGCGCACCTGCTCGGCCGAGCGCTCCACGTCCCCGCGGCGATTGGCGTACGCATCGGCCACCGAGCGCATGACGCGGGAGAACGATGGCATCCCCTGCCGGTCTCGAGGAGGGAAGTACGTGCCGGCGTAGAAGGGAACTCCCTCCGGCGTGAGAAACATCGTCATGGGCCAGCCGCCGTGCCCGGTCATCGCCTGCACCGCGGTCATGTAGATCGCGTCGATGTCGGGGCGTTCCTCGCGATCGACTTTGATGTTCACGAAAAGCTCGTTCATGAGACGCGCTGTCTCTTCGTCCTCGAACGATTCGTGCTCCATGACGTGGCACCAGTGGCATGCCGCGTAGCCGATGCTCAGGAGGATCGGTTTGTTTTCCTTGCGCGCGCGCTCCAACGCTTCCGGGCCCCATGGATACCAGTCCACGGGATTGTCGGCGTGCTGCTGGAGATAAGGGCTGGTCTCGTTGGCGAGGCGATTGGGCATGCGCAGGTGGGTCGCGAGTCCTTTGCCATCGTTCTCTCTGAATCATAACTTCCGCCAGTCTCTTCGCACTGGCTGACACATGACGACGACAATGATTCCCTCCGACCTGCTCGAGTTCCTCGAAGCGAACGACGAGCGGATACATGCCGAGCTCTTCGATTTCCTGCGCATCCCCAGTGTCAGCGCTCGCTCCGAGCACAAGCCCGACATGCAGCGCGCAGCCGAGTGGCTCGCGGCGCGCATGGGTGACGCCGGGCTTACGGCCGAGATCATTCAGACCGACGGGCATCCGGTAGTGCTCGGCGAATGGCGAAAGGCCGGACCGAAAGCACCGACCGTTCTCATCTACGGGCACTACGACGTGCAGCCGGTAGAGCCGCTCGATCTATGGACTTCGCCTCCGTTCGAGCCGACGGTGCGCGACGGGAAGATCTTCGCGCGCGGCTCGGTCGACGACAAAGGGCAGCTCTTCCTTCACGTGAAGGCGCTCGAGGCGCATCTGAGGACGCGGGGCACGCTGCCCGTGAACGTCGTCGTCGTTGCGGAAGGCGAAGAGGAGATCGGGAGCGCGCACCTCGCACCGTTCATCGAGAAGCACGCGAAGCGGCTGAAGGCAGATTGGGTGGTGATCTCCGACACCGCGATGTTCGCTCCGGGACTACCGTCGATCGTGTCGTCGCTGCGGGGGCTGGCGTACTTCGAGATCGAGGTGTTCGGACCGTCTCGCGACCTTCACTCAGGTGTGTACGGTGGCGCGGTGGTAAATCCGGCGACAGCGCTGGCACGCATCATCGCGTCGTTCCACGACGAGAACTGGCACGTTACCATCCCCGGCTTTTACGACAAGGTTCGCGAATGGCCGAAACACATTCGCGAGCAGATGCGCGGGCTGCCGTTCGACGAGAAGCACTATCTCGAGGAAGTGGGCGCGCCGGCGGTCGATGGCGAGCGCGGTTTCTCGACGTTGGAACGAGTATGGACCCGTCCCACGTGCGAGGTGAACGGATTGCTGAGCGGCTACACCGGTGAGGGCGCGAAGACGGTGCTGCCCGCGAAGGCCATGGCGAAGGTGAGCTGCCGTCTGGTACCGGATCAGGAGCCGGGCGAGATCGAGCGTCTGATGGAGACGCACGTCAATCGCGTAGCGCCGAAAGGGGTCCGGGTAACGGTTAAGCACCTGCATGGCGGACGCCCCTGGCGCGCCGAGCTGGAAGGTCCGTTGGTGCAGGCCGCACGGCGCGCGCTCGGGGCCGCCTTCGGACGCGAGCCGATCATTCAGGGTGAAGGGGGCTCGATCCCCATCGTGGGCGACTTCGAGCGCATCTTGAAAGCACCGGTCCTCCTCATCGGCTTCGGACTACCGGGCGAGAACGCCCACGCGCCTGACGAGTGGATGGCCGAAGAGAATTTCGTGAAGGGAATGCAGGCGATCGCGGTGCTGTGGGAGGAGTTAGGGAGAGGAGCGTAGAAAGCGAGATTCGAGATTCGAGATTCGAGATTCGGAAAACGGCACACCTGATGAGCTCCGAATTCGCCGTCGCGAGTCTCGAATCTCGAATCTCGAATCTCGCTGTCTACGCTCCTCTACCTAACTCCTCCCACAGCACCGCGATCGCCTGTATTCCCTTCACGAAATTCTCTTCGGCCATCCACTCGTCAGGCGCGTGGGCGTTCTCGCCCGGTAGTCCGAAGCCGATGAGGAGGACCGGTGCTTTCAAGATGCGCTCGAAGTCGCCCACGATGGGGA
>DATFBY010000034.1:0-11462 GCA_035253585.1 Gemmatimonadaceae bacterium
GGCAAAAGTCAATGGACCTCGTTGTGGCCGTTTACGAGGTGGCCGACCAGTTGCCGCAGACCGAGCGTTTCGAATTGGCAAGACAGTTACGGCGCGCGGTAGTTTCGGTCCCCGCGAACATTGCCGAAGGCACCGGGCGCGCGCACTTGGGCGAATACATACATCATCTGTACTTCGCCCGTGGCTCGCTCATGGAAGTCTCAACCTTGCTAGAGATCGCACGGAGACTGGATTATTTGAGCGAGTCGAGCCTTGTAGCCTGTCTGGAGTTCGTCGACCATGTCTCGCGAATGCTCTGCCGTCTCGTTGAACGGCTTGAGCAACGTCGACCTTTGCCGCGGGCCGCAGGCCGCAGACCGCGGGCCGGCTCCAGCGTTAGTTAGTGCGACGCGAAGACCTTCGTCGCTCCCGCTTTATCGAACGTCACCACCTCATACCGCTCACTATACAAGCCTTCCATTCCCGGCGATCCCATGGGCATCCCGGGAACGGCGATGCCGGCAACCGCGGGGCGCTCGGACAACAGGCGCGCGATGTCGGGGGCTGGAACGTGGCCTTCCACCACGTAGCCGCCGACAGTCGCCGTGTGACAGGCGGATAGCTGCTGCGGGACGCCCAGTCGGCGCTTCACGTCGGTGAGGTCGTTCTGGTCGATGGCGACCACGTGATAGCCATGCTTCCGCACGTGGTCGACCCAATTCGCGCAGCAGCCGCAGGTGGGCGTCTTGTATACCGTGATCGTGTCGGTGGCGAGCTGCGCCGACGCGACGACAGCGGCCGACTCACTGGGCGGCGCATTGTCAGCGGTCGATGGCGAGCAGGCAGCGATGAAAATCGAGATGACGAGGAGTTCGCGCATCCGATCAATATAAGGGATGACCGAACAAAGTCGCGTCGGGCTCTGTATGATTCCGCATGCCTTTCCCTGCCCGCCTGGCGCTCGTGTGCGCGCCCGCTCTTCTCGCGCTCCCCGCTTCCCCCTTCCCGTTTCCCGCGCTTCAAGTCCGCCCGGGAATCGAAGTCCTCCTCTCCGACTCATTGCATCTGGTCCGCGGCAAGCGTGTCGGGCTCATCACCAACCACAGCGGACGCGATCGAAACGGAACGAGCTCGATCGACTTGCTGCACCGCGCGCCCGACGTCCGCCTAACAGCGATCTTCGGTCCGGAGCACGGCGTTCGCGGCACGGCACGAGACGGACAGCGCATCGCGTCGAGCATCGACTCGGCCACCGGCGTCACGGTGCATTCGCTCTATGGCCGGACACTGGTGCCCACGCCCGCGATGCTCTCCGACATCGATGTGCTCGTTTACGACATCCAGGACGTCGGCGCCCGGCCATACACCTACATCTCGACTATGGGACTGGCCGCCGCAGCGGCCGCCGCGGCGAAGAAGCCATTCATCGTGCTCGATCGGCCGAATCCGATTCGCGGCGATCGAATCGAGGGTGGAATGCTCGATACGACGTTTCGGTCCTTCGAGGGACGCTGGCGTATTCCGCTCCGCTACGGTCTCACGCCTGGCGAGCTCGTGCGCTACCTCGTCGGAACCAGGCAGCTGGCGGCTGACGTCACGGTGATTCCGATGAGCGGCTACCGGCGATCGGCATGGTTCGATGAAACCGGATTTCAGTGGGTGAACCCGTCACCGAACGTCCGTAGCGTGGAGGCAGCGCTTCTCTACCCCGGGATCGTGTTCTTCGAGGCAACGAACCTCAGCGTCGGGCGTGGCACCGAGGCACCCTTTCATCTAGTGGGTGCGCCATGGCTCACCGACGCAGGCGCCATCGCGCGCGAGCTGAACGCCAAGCGGCTTCCAGGCGTGCGCTTCGACTCGACATCGCGCCTCATACCCGCCGGAGAGATGCGCTGGGGCGGACGTCGGATCCCGATGATCCGGATCACAGTCACCGATCGAAACGCGCTGCGGTCCGTCGAGCTCGGTGCGCACATGCTGCGCGCCGTGTATCGTCGTCACCCGAGGGAATGGCGCTGGATCGGTGCCGGTATCGAGCGTCTGTCGGGGTCCCGCGCCTTGCGCACTGCCGTCGAGCGCGGGACAGTCGACGCACTCCTAGCCAGGTGGCGCCGACAGTCGGCCACCTTCGAGCGCGCGGCCGAGCCCTACCGGCTCTATCCTCGTTAGGCAGCCGGCACCGCGGCGGTGCGTATGACGGCCGGCGACTCGCGCGGCTCGAATGGCACGACGCGTGGGATCGGATCGAGCGAGCGCGTCTGGCTGCGCGCGGCGCTGATCGCCTCGAGCTGAGCGCGCGCATCCTCGATCGTCGCCGTCGGCGCTAGTCGGCCCACCATCGAGAGCCACCAGAGTCCGCGTCGCCTCAGCGGCTGTAGCGACGCAGCGGCCGGTGAGAGCTTGGCGACGGCGGCGATCGGCGCCCATAGCTCCGGTCCCACCCCGTCGGACACATCTCGAAAATCAGGCGGCATCACGCCGACGACGGTGAACGGGCCGCCATTGATGATGAGCGCGCGGCCGATGACGGCCGTGTCGCCTAACAAGTTGCGCTGCCACGCCCGATGTGAGAGTACGACCACCGGACTCGCGTCGGCGAGCTCATCCTCCACGCGAATCGGGCGGCCGAGCAGTGCGCGTGCACCGAGAACGTCGAAGAAGTTTCCGCTCACCAGCGCGCCTGTCATCTCCTCCGAGCCGGCGCCGTATTCCATCACGACCGCCACGCTGTCGAAGTACGCCGCCAGGCCGGCAAACGCGGTGACCTTCGCTCGGTAATCGAGATAGAGCGGGTAGGAGGCGCCCGCCACAGCGGCACCGCTGTCGTCCGTAGCTAGGACTCGGACCAGCTTGTGATCGCCGCGTCGCGCAACCAGCGCTGCCAGACCGCCTGCTCCAAGAAGGAGCACGACGATCAGCGACTGGAGAACCCAGCCGGTGGCGCCGGGTCGCGCGCTCGTGAAGTACGCTCTGGTCAGGTCCGGTCGCATCAGGCGAGGGAAGTAGTGATCGCCCCCAAAGCGAGGTGCGTGCCAATGACCGGTCGCGCACAATGTGTTGATCCACAACACCTTACGCGGCACGCACTGACCGGGCAACGCCTTCACGGCGTTCGTATCCGGACAGTGCCGTCCGTACGCGAACAAACCCTCGCTTGGTGTACAACTTGCCAACCCGAGCTTGGCTTGGAGGTTTTTCGAACTGACGGAGGAGCAATGAGAAAGAGAATCGCAATACTGGGGATTACGGCCCTGGTTGGCGTCACGGCAGCCGGCTGTCAGCGCGCGGCTACCGTGGAGTCGGCGGGCACCGTTTCGCCGAGTGTTTCGATGCCGGTGGATGCCAACAGCATCCCGAGCGGCACGACGCTCCGGCTGCGGCTGAACGACAAGCTTGGGACGGAGAGCAGCAAGGTTGGCGACCATTTCACCGCCACTGTGACCTCGGACCTGCGGGCGCAGAACGGCGCCATCGTCGTTCCGAGCGGCGCGGTCGTCCACGGCACGGTGACCGGCCTCAAGGATTCGGATGACGCCAGCGAGCAGGCGGCGATTCGTCTCGACTTCGAGCGGCTGAACTTCAACGGCCGGGACTACCCCTTCGAGGCGAACATCGCGCAGGCTAGCGTCCAGCGCGCCGGCGAGTCGCGCGACGAGACGATCAAGAAGGCCGGGATCGGCGCGGCCGCGGGTGCGGTGCTTGGCGCGATCATCGGCGAGGGTGACGTCGGCAAGATTCTGGGTGGCGCCGCCATTGGTGCCGCCGCCGGCACGATCATCTCGCTCGGACTCGGCGACGTGAACGCCGAGCTTCCGGCCGGAACCGAAATGACCGTCGAGACCACCAATACGATCGCGCTCCGCTGATCGCGGAGGTCGTTGAACGGTAAACACATGGAAGGGCGGCCCGGGGCCGCCCTTCCGATTTTCTGAGAGTCCGAATCGGATAACAGAACCGTGCCAGCCCGCCCTCCGTAGAGCCGACGGATCGGGCGATTGTCGGCATGCGGAATGCCTGTGAGGGGGTGCGGTGTGGCGACCCTCGTCGCCCGAGGCCACCGCGTTCGCGGTTTGGACGTGAGAAGTTCCGGTGCCTCGCCCGCCCTCGCTCTGCGGGGACGTTCGAGAATCAGACGAGAGGAGAGAGGGGCTATGAATCTTGGAATCACACGAACCGCTTGCGCGTTCGGAATGGCTGCCGTGCTGACGTTCGCAGGCCAGCTCGGAGCGCAGCAAACAGCAGCCGACTCCGCGGCACGGCGGGACAGCATCGCGCGCGACAGTGTCATGCGTGACAGCGTGGCGCGCGACAGCGTCAGGCGTGACAGCCTGATGCGGGATTCGACCGCACGGGCGCAGCGGACGTTGACGACACCGACGACGCCGACGACGACAACGACGACGACGACGGGAGTCACGTCCTCGCAGCGCATTCCGGTGCGAAAGGATGTAGGCACGCGGCCCGACACGACGATGATGTCGACGGGAACCGTAGCTGACACCACGATGCGCGATACCACCATGCGCGATACCACCATGCGCGACACCACCGCGGCTGACACTGCCGCGGCTGCTGTAGTCACCACGCCTCCGGTCGACACGACCATGCGTGACACTACCATGCGCGACACCACCATGCGTGACACCACGATGCGTGACACGGCTACTACGGCGGTGGCAGTGACGACCGAGCCCGTTTCGGATGTGCTCGTCGGGCGCGGTATGTTCGGCAACGGGTTCTACATCGGAATCGGCGGTGGTGGAACGGTCCCGATGGGCGACCTGAGTGATGGATACGATGCGGGCTTCAACGTCACGGTGCCGATCGGTTGGCAGTCGATGACCACACCGTGGGGCGTTCGCGCGGACCTGTCGTATAACCGCATCCGTGGCGCGGTCGCCGAGTTCGATGATGGAGAAGTGGAGCTCGATGACGGCGACATCTGGTCCGGTACGCTCGGCTTGACGGCGCAGTGGCCGGTGGGCGCGAGCTCGACCTCCTTCTACCTCGTCGGCGGCGGTGGTGCGTACCACTTCCGCGATTTCGGTGAGATCAACTCGTCAGGCACCGAAATCACCGTCGAGTCGGAGAACATCACGAAGTTCGGTCTGAACGGCGGCGCGGGCATCAACTTCGCCGTCGGCGCAGCCGACATCTTCGTCGATGCACGGTACGTGAGCGTGTTCACCGAAAACGACAACACGAACTTCATCCCGATCACGCTTGGTGTGAGGTTCTTCTGATCTCCACGCTGTACCGGGGTTGCGCCGCCGCGCGGGACTGGCGGCGGCGCGCCCACTCCCGCTGGTGCCCTGCCAAACCGTCGTCGACCGCAGTGATTCGCGTCGCAGTACTGCTCTGCCTAACGAGTACGTGGGTCCCCGCCCTCGGCGTGGCCCAGCTCCCGGAGCGCGTCCCACCGCTGGCGACGGCGCCCGCCGACACGCTGACCAACCCGCTGCAGAGGCCCGTCGTCGATTCGTCGACCGCGCGGCCAAGTCTGAGTGCGACGGCGCCGGCGGCAGTGGCGCGCTTCACCACACGGCGCGACAGTCTGGAGTGGGAATCGGCACGAGCGCTGGCGCGCCGTGCGACCGGATTCCGGATCGAGATCTCGCTTCAGGATCGGATGCTGTGGACGATCGTCGGCAAGGATACGCTGTTGCGCGCGCCGATCGCGGTGGCCACCGGTGACGTCCTGTCCTATGAAGGGCGGACCTGGAAGTTCACCACGCCACGCGGCATCCGCCGCGTGCTGAACAAGAAGGAAGACCCGGTGTGGTCGCCGCCGGATTGGCACTACGCCGAAGTGGCGCTCATGCACGGGCTGCGTTTGCGCTCACTGGAGATGTCGCGGCCGTACGTGCTCTACGACGGCTCGCGCATCGAAGTGCGCAATGGTGAGGTCGGATTGGTGTTGCCGGGCGCCGAGTTCGCGCCGCTCCCGCTCGACGAGCACATCGTCTTCGACAACACGCTGTTCATTCCGCCGCTGGAATCCAAGAATCGAGCGATACAGGGAGAGCTCGGGCACCACATGCTCGACCTGGGCAACGGCTACCTGCTGCACGGCACGCCGCACACCTACACGATCGGCACGGCCGCCACGCACGGCTGCATCCGGCTCCACGACGAAGACATCCAATGGCTCTATACGTTCGTGCCCGTGGGGACGAACGTGTACATCTATTAGGCGCCTAACGAGCGCCTGACTACTGGTGGTTGGGTCGGATCGTCTGCCCCTGAGCGGACGCCGTCACCACTTCGCCGCCATCCTCCTGCACCCCGACAACTTTCGGCTCCTTGGTGCGGCCAACACCCGGAAGCATCGGGCCGGCAACCAGCGTGAGCTGCGGCATTCGAATCCACCACCGGCTCACGATCCACGTGCCCGGCGGCATGCGGGCGAACTCCACCCGGCCGCCGAGCGTCACGTTTCCGCGAAGATTGCGATGGGTCGTATAGGCGTAGTCGATGCGGCGAAGCTCGCGCGATGCGGCGTCGACCCAGAGCACGCCTTCGACATCCGGCAGCGTCCGCCTGGGAACCGGCTCGAACTCCACACCCAGCCAGTTGCGCTCGGCGCCTTCGCCACGAATCACCTTGAAGCAGTGATCGCGCACGAACTCGTCGGAGGTCAACACCGTCGCGTCGGGACCATAGTAGATCACCGCGTCGGCGCCCAACGAATCGACGTATCCGGAGCGCGAAAGCTTCTTCGGCGACACCGCGACGAACGGACTCTCGGTCATGCCATCTTTCTCGTGTCGCTCCTCGGAGATCACGCGCTGGCCGCGCGCGTCGAGACGCCGCGAGTAGACTGACGTCTTCACCCGCAAGAGCTTTTGCTGCTGCGTGAGTTGGGTGGCGGTGAGCGCGGCCCGGAGATCCTCCCACAGCTCGGCGAGCGCCGGTCCTTCCGCCAGCTTCGTCCCGCAGTGGCTGCGACCCGAGACGCGCACCTCCGGCTGCACCGCCGGAATCGTCGCCACTTCGACATCGCGCTCGAGTGTCGCCCCCTGGGCCAGTGAGAAGGCCGGCGTGCTCACGCGAGTGACGCCGATCCGCTTCACTTCGAGGGTGAACTCGCCGCCGGCGGGCGCCGAGATCGCAAAGCGTCCCTGGTCGTCGGTGAGCGCGCTCCCGACACGCCGAGTCTCGTTGTCGAGGAGCCAGACGACGGCGCCTCCTACCGGCGAGCGGCTGCTCGTCTCCAGCACCCGCCCGCGAACGATTTGCGCCGACGCGAGATCCGGGAGCGCCACGAGACAAGCGACAAAGACGATCAATGCACGGTGCATCGGCGCGCGATCCTCTCTGCTGACAACGCCGCGAAGATGAGCCGGCGCGCGGGAAGCCGCCAGTCGATGGACGATGTACGCTTGCTAGGCCGAGCGGGAGGCGCGAAGCTACACGCCGGAGGAATCGCCATGAGCGGACATCGAGACTTCACCGACTCGCGTGGATTGACCTGGACCGTCTACGAGCTCCCGGGGAGCCACATCGAGTTCGATGATCGGGTAGTCGACCAGTCGCCCGCGCATCTGACATTCGAGCTGGGCACCGGCGCGGCGCGTGTGCTTCGGAGAATCGCCGACTATCCGGAAGATTGGCGCGACCTCGATGACGAAGCGCTCGAGGCTTTGTGCGACAGTGCTGGTGGCGCGGCGATTCCGATGTGGCGTAGCGAGTCGGGCGAGCTCGGAAAACATCTCGACGAGCTCAGCACCTGAGGCCGATCAGAAGTCCGGCGAGGCGCCGGTCTCGGCTCGCTCGATCAGGCGTCGCACACGACCCCTGTATTCTTCGTAGCCGCGCGGCCCGACCCCGAACACTCGCGAGCGCACGGGCTCGTCCTCGATGAGGTCGAGCAGCTCGGCGAGAATGGTGTCATCCCAATCCTCGCTCTGTAGCTGTCCGAAGAAGGCATCGAGCGTCATCTCGCCTTCCAACAGCTTTCGGGCGAGACTCGCAACGTGGCGCCGCCGATCCGGGTGCTCAGTCATCATCTCGAGCTGCTCGAGCGTTCGAGAAAAAGAGCGATCCAACGCAAACATCAGTGGTTTGCCGCCCGCGATTTTAGGGTTTTCGGCCGGAGCGCGCAATCCGCGCGGTCAAGTTACAGCCGCCTGACACCGCCGCCCGGCGCCCCCCGTAAGGTCCCAACGGGACCGTCCACACCAGGAGGTCAGGAAACATGGACCCCGATCTGCCGTTCGTGATCGCAATGATTGCGATCCTTTCCGGCACCGTCATCTCGATCACGAAGATGTTTCTCAACCGTCCCGGAAAGAACCCGGCGGCCGACCGACGTTTGCAAGGAATAGAGGATCGTCTCACTCGTATCGAGCAGGCCATCGACACGATCGCGGTCGAGACCGAGCGCATCTCCGAGGGACAGCGATTTACGACCAAGCTCCTGTCGGATCGCGCTGGGGATCGTGTGGCCGAGCGTGTAGCCGTACGCTCCGAAGGCGAGCGTTAGCGCCGGCTACTTCTCGCCGCCCTCCGGCCCGTAGAACATCACCCACACGACCAGATCGTCGGTGAAGCGCTCGAAGCGATGCTCAACGTGCGCTGGGACGAAGATCAGGTCGCCGGCGCGGAATTGTCGCCGCTCCTTGCCATCGTAGAACAATCCTTCGCCCGCAACGACAACGTACAGCTCGTCACGTGTGTGCGGCTTCTGCGGATCGGAGCCGCGCGGCGCGTAGATCTCTACCACGAGAGTACCGTGCCGGTACATCTCGACAAAGCGTTTGCCCTCGGGCGTGGGGAGACGCCCAATTCCTTCAGACGGCGAGAGGAGGACACGATCCGGGTATTCGCTCACGAGAGGATGAGCTCGATGTTGGGGTGCTGCGCGATGCGATCGATGAGATCGGTGAAGGAGCCGAGGCCCCGATCGCCGAGCTGTCGACGGGAGAGGGCGGAGTGCTCCCACACCAATCGGATCTCGGATGGGAGAGGCGGAGGCGGCGCGTCGAGCAGCTCATCGAGCGCATCGAGAGTACGTTCCCAATCGCTCGCGCCGACGAGCTTCGTCTCGATCTCATCGTAGAAGCCCTCGAGGTCGCTGAATGCTGCACCGTCGATCGTGATCGTGGGCTTCTCGTGTCGCACGCTCCCTCCGGAAACGCGAGGCTACGCGCCTGAGCGCTGTTGTTTCCTCTCGCTCGCGGGATAAACCTGCCGTAGCTCGATCACGATCGGTGTGAAGGCAGCAGGAAGTGTCACCGGCTCCACCGTCTGAAGACACATCTCGGGCGTCGGACCGAGCACCATCTTTCTGACCCAGAGCGAACCTCCGTCTTTCGTGCGGACGAGTGGCTGCACTGTGGCAAAGAGCTGCTCGTAAGACATTCCCGCCGGTTTGTCGAACCAATGGGCGAAGCGCGGCGTTCTGGTCGGCTCGCCCACGCGAGCTTTGTAAAGGCCAGCCGTGCCGCCGGCGGCAACGGAGGCAGCGGCGTCGTGCGGCATTCGTCGGCCGGCAGACACCGCGCCCTCGTCCAGCGAATCGAGTGCGGCCGAATCGCGGACGAGATACCAGTCCTCGTAGGCCTCATTACCGTCGTTCGCCCATGAGGCGCCGCGAACGGTCACACTGACCGAGTGCTCGAAGCCAGCCGGCGGCTCTCCTGCCAGCGCGTCGTGAAATCGGCGCTGTCGACTTTCATACTCTCGTTGGTCGACGTGCGGCTGACGCCAGTGCCAGAAAACGTACGCGAGCATGCGGGAGCATACCGTCGGAGTCGTCGTTCGCAAGAGTATTGTTGCGTGTGACGGCGTTGCTCGTCACCGGGATGGCGAGACGTCTGGGTGAGTGAAGTGTGGCAATGCACGGCCTGCCCATCCCCCTTTCCCTCCGCTCCCGCCGGTCACGCTCCCTCCCCTCCATTAGAGCACGTCGTCCGCCGCCAGGGCTCCGCCCATGTCATCACATCAGCAGCCAGAATGCACGCACGACCGCGGTCCGGGAACCACGGTCTGTTTCCGCTGTCGGTACGAATCGGGGGTCGCCTCGCGCGAGCGGCTCCGCAAAGGGGCGGTGTGGGGCTCGGTGATAGTGATCGCGATCGCGGCGTTGGCCGCAGGCGGCAACGCGGGAATGTCGTGGCTCGAGCTCGTTCGTGACGACGGGGAGCCGACGCTCCAGGCAGCCACTCCGCCGGCGCCCGTCGCCAACGATCGCTCGGCGGGATGGGCTGCGGAGAGCGTGAGGATGGTGGCGCTGACGCCACCAGCGCCGCCAACGAATGCACCGACCGTGAGGGGCCCGATCCTTCTACCCGGAACTACCGCGTTCCCCGATGAGATCATGGCCGTCCGCCGTGGCGACACGGTTTTCGTCTCCTTCGACACGCCGCAGGCGCGCACTCGCCGGGCAGACAAGTTCGATGCGCTGCTGCGCTCGACCCTCCCGCGCATTTACGGCGGGTTGGCCGATACGCTGCTAGCGGCGAACCCGGGCAAGCTGGTGAGCGATGCGCGCACACTGCTGCGCGAGCTGCCAGCGAAAGGGTTGACCGTTGCGGGGAAGGGCGACTGGCGCATCGTCGTGTGGCCGGAGACGCGCCTTGGACAGGATGGGCCGCTCGTCGTTCGCTACCGCACGGCGCTCGCGCACTAGCCCTAATCACCAACAGTTGCTGACATTCCGCGCGCTGGACGCGCGGCATCACGCACGATATCCTGCTCCGACCCCCTATTTGGAGAGGAATCGTGCGTACCCGTCATATGACGCTTCCGTGGGCCGCGATGGCGCTGGCTCTCTTTGCCGCGCCCGTTTTCGCGCAAGGTGCCGCACCGGCCGCCGCCACGGGCGTGAAGAAGGAAGTGCTGGCGCAGATCGAGGACGCTGAGCGGAAGATGGTGGCGCTCGCGGAAGCGACGCCGCAGGAGAAGTTCAGCTATCGTCCGGCCACTGGTGTGCGGTCGACGAGCGAAGTGTTCATGCACGTGACCGGCGCGAACTTCCTGCTGCCCCAGTTCGCCGGCGTGACGCGTGAGCGCGGCGTTACGCTCAATCGCGATTCGGAGAAGACGGTCACTGACAAGGCGCAGGTGGTTGATCTCCTGAAGAAGTCCTTCGCGTATGCGAAGCAGGCGGTGATGGATGTCCCCGATGCGCAGATGGATGCGGCGGTGACGATGTTTGGTCAGCAGACCACGAAGCGCGGCGTCCTCGTCTCGATCGCCACGCACGCGCATGAGCATCTCGGCCAGTCGATCGCGTACGCGCGCGTGAATGGGATCGTGCCGCCGTGGAGTGGAGGCGGGAGCCAGTAGGGAAGAAGCGGGAAGCGGGAAGCGGGAAGCGGGAAGCGACTGCGCGGCACACCTGATGAGTACCGTCTCCGCCGGCGCTTCCCGCTTCCCGCTTCCCACTTCCCGCTTCCCACTTCCCGCTTCCCGCTTCCCGCTTCCCGCTTCTTCCCTACTGGCTCCCGCCTCCACTCCACGGCGGCACGATCCCATTC
>DATFBY010000035.1:0-27273 GCA_035253585.1 Gemmatimonadaceae bacterium
CGGCTCGGACTCCAATAGCCGCGCCACGTGCAGCAGCGCCGCGCGCCGTTGCGGGTCGTTCCACCGCTCCATGAAATCCGAGAGAATCCAGCCCGGACCCTCGATCCCGTAGAGCGCCTCGACCTCGAATCCCGCACCGCGGACCTCCGCCCGCAGCTCAGCAGGCTCGTGGAAGTACGCCGTGGTGAAGTAGTCGACGCGCTCGGTCGTATTGCGGTGCTGTCCTTCGCGAATGTCGCGATCGACGATCTGCGCGAAGCGCTCGTCCTCGAAGAGATCGCGACTCAAACCATCGAGCGCCGAGGCCCAACGCGAGATTGCAGCCGCAAACAACATCCCTCCCGGCCGTAAAACGCGGTGCGCCTCGCGAATGGCAAGGCGCCGGTCGCCCGCATCCACCAAGTGGTACAACGGACCGAGCAGCAACACGACGGATACCGACTCGTTGCCTTGATGCAGCTCGCGTGCGTCGCCCACCTCGCACGACGCAAGGCCGCGGGGAGCCGCCGTACTCCGCCGTCGAGCCTCGGCCACCAGACGCGGCGCGGCGTCGACCAGACTGACGTCGTAACCTCGCTCCGCCAACCAGAGCGCATAGGCGCCAGCCGCCCCGCCGACGTCGAGCACATCCGCCGGCGGCGGTGCGATGTGCCGCTCGATCAGCTCCCTGGTCCGAATTTGCTCGAGCAGAAACGCCCCCTGTTCGAGGCGTGACTCCTCCGGCCAATTCTGATAGAAGTCGGCGACCGCGCGGTCGATACCTGCCGGGACTTGCTCAGTCATGATGACAAGGCGCAGTCGGGCACTCGTTAGGCGACGTCACCTCACGAACTCGGCGAGCTTCCGCAGACGGATCGTCGGATCGTCGGCGAAGTTCTGTCGGAGCCACCCGAGGTGACCGGATCCGTAGATGACGAGAATGCGCTCGCTCGGACCATCGACCAGCCGCACCACGTTTCCGTAGATCCGAATGTTGCGCCGGAACCAGTCGGCGACCAGATCCGGACCCGCCCAGTTCCATGGCTCCCCCAGGTGCGCCTGCCGGTAATAGAAGCCGACGCCCTGGGCGGCGTGCTCATCGGAATTGATGAAGAGCAGCGTTTCCAGGACGGAGTGCGAGGCCAAAAACGCACTCGTCGCTTTGACCCAGTCGCCGACTTCGGTCATCAGCGTGTCGAGCTCCTTCTGACGTGCGTGCGCTTTGGCATAGTCGGCCAGGCGCGGGAACGGGAATTCGCCGTCAACGTCGACCTGGTGCACCTTTTGATGGCCGAGCTCTTTCGCCAGGCGAAAGCCGATCTGCTCCGTCTCGTTTCGTGAGAGCTCGTGCTTGCCGGCGAGATAGTCGGCGTAGCGCTTGGCGACGGTCTCGTCGGCGAATCCCGCCTCCACCGCGATCTTGGTCGGACGGAATCGCTTCAACACCGTGATGAGCTCGGCGATTTCAGCCTGGCGCTTCGGCGCGAGAACGTCGTCGGTGCGGGTGTTGAAGAGATCGCGCCCTGGGTTCGCCATGTGATAGACGCCGAGTACCAGCACCTCCGCCCGCGCGGCCGAGGCATCGTTAGGCGGTTGCGCCGCGGCGGGCGGCGAGCCGAACAGCAATGGCGTGAGAGCGGCAATGGTCAACCGGAGTCGCATCGTGAAAGCTCCTCGAGCTTCGTGGAGAGCGCGCAGTCGCAGACAGGGAGACAACGTCCAGTTGGACAGACACCCGGCCACCAGAGTTGGAAGACGAAGCGATCGCACCGTCGACGGCCGGTCGCTAGAGATTCTCCTGGATGAACTTTGGGCTGAGGTGAACGTCGACTTGCACTAGGCGCTCCTCGCCGATGCATTTGAAGCTGTGCACTTCACCGGCCTTGATGATGAGGATGTCACCGGCACCGGCCTCGAATTCCTCGCCGTTGACCGTCCAACGCCCGCGACCTGCGCGGATGAACTGCACCTCATCGTAGGGATGACGGTGCGGCCCGGGCCCGCTCCCTGCCTCACCATCGAACAGGAAGACCGATATGCCGACTTCTCCCTGCTTGGCGCCGACGAAATGGCGCGAGCTGCCTCGATACGGCAGATCCTCCTCCCGTACTCGGTACATGTGGCGATGACCCTCGCGTGACAAAAGCGTTGAAAAACGCGTCATACTTGTTCCGATCATCTCGAACGTGCATTATCGCCGAGCCCATCACCTGTTCGGCGATCGTCGAGCTTTCCTCTCGCTGCCCTCGCTGCCGGAGTATGTGATTATGCGTCGCCAGAGCGCCGCTGTCCGATCGTCGCTAGTGATCGCCGTGATCGCACTGATCGCTCTCGGCGCATGCAATGATTCCTCGGGCCCCGATGGCGACCACCTACTTCGCCGATACTTCGCCATCGGAGGCGCCACGGCCGCCGGCTTTCGCTCCGGCGGGCTGACTGCCGCCAGCCAACTGGAGGCGTATCCCTCGCTCCTCGCCGCGCGTGCGGGAGTCGACTTCGAGATCGCACTCGTGGCGAACCCCGGATGTCCCGCCCCCTTCACCGCTCCGATGACGCCGCCAACCGGCGCGCCGGCGTGTGCACTGCAAGACGACGATGACGCGCCCGGGCAGCTGCTGGCTGTGCCCGAGGAGCGCGTGGCCAATGTGCTCGTCCCGGCCACCAATCCGCCACAGAACGCGATCTTCGCGTTCAAGCGCCGGCTCATGGAGAACCGCACGGCCCTCGACGTCGCGGAGGATGGACAGGCGACCTTCGTCACGCTTCAAGTCGGTGAGGCCGATGTACACGCTGCCGCGGTCAGCGGCATCCTCGGGGTCCCGCCGGGTGGTACGACGGTGAATCTTCCGACCACCGCCGCGTTCACACAGTCGATTGCTGCAATCGGAAGCGCCCTGGCCGCGATCGAATCGTTGGAGGGTGCCGCGGTCATTGGCATCCTCGATCCGGTGATCAACTCGCCTGTACTGTTGCGCGGTTCCTTCTACTTCCTGGCCAGAGATGCCGCGGGTCGCTTCAACGGAAAGCTGGTGAACAACAACTGCTCACCAGTGACGCCGCTCGGACAACCGAATCCGCTGTCGGCCAATCTCGTATCGTTCGGCACCGTGCTGTCGGCGACGCCCGCCGAGATCAACTGTGATCCCGCGCAGAACAACGGCGAGTTCCTGTTGGACGCCAACGAAGCGTCGACGCTGAGCACGCGCGTCGCGGAGTTCAATCAGGCGCTCTCGGCGTTGGCTACGCAGAACGGGTGGGCGTTCATTGATCCCAATCCCGTCGCTGCTCCATTGCTCACCCAAACGGATGCCAATGGGCGGTTCCAACAGATTCGAAAGTGCCAGCTGCTGCCTACCGCGACGACCGCGGCGCAGTTTCAGCAGGCCGTGCTCAACTCCTGCCCCGTTACAGGAGCCACGTCCGCGCCGAACATGTTCGGGGTGATGGTCTCCTTGGACGCGTTGCACCCATCGGCTGAGTTCCAGGAGCTCCTCGCCGACGAGATCGCCACGGAGGTGAACACCGTCTTCGGGCCGGGAACGATTCCGTAAGGATTCTCGGCACGCTCGCGGAAAAAACACGAGCCCCCGTCACGCACGCGACGGGGGCTCGATCATTCTACGAGTCGACTTACAGCCCGAGGCGCAGGTTGATGTCGATGAGCACTTTCGACGGCGCCGACTCGAAGACTACGATGTCGCCAGCCGGCTTGATGATCATCCGCTCGACAGGCCCCAGTCCCCGTCCCCGCCCATTGTTCCCGCGCCGGTAGTAGATCACTTGCACGCCCTCGGCGCGCTCCACCCGGACGATCTGATATCCATGTGCGACGAGGATGTCGCGCGAAACGATCACTGCTTGCGACGTCGTGACCTGCTTCTTGGCATGACCGGGCGGCGTCTTTCCTTTGCCATTTCCTTTCCCTTGCGCATCGGCAGTGGATGGCAGCGCGAATGCCGCAAGCGCAACCGCCAACGCGCACGCGCGCACGGCGTATTTGGGTAGAGTCATCATCGCTCCAGAAGAGTGGTAGACACCATCTCTCCTGACTCTGCCGAAGCCGGTGAGGCAACTCCATTCCGGCATTCATGTGGCGTACGATTCCTCGACGGCCGAGTCGCGCTCTGGAGGGCTACGGCGTGCGGCGGAGAGTTCCGATGACTTCTCCACCTTCGCCGTGCAGGAAAGCCAAGGTTTAACTCTCCTGATCCGTTGGCGAGAACAGAGCTTGCTCCGAGCCGTAAGGCTGGCAAGACCCGGCGGATCGTTGCGACAACGGAGAGCGCACAATGGGTAAACGACGGAAGCAGGATACATCACACGCGGTGCCGCATGGCGAAGGCGAGCACGGTCCGAAGACCCGTGCCCGCCTCATCGAGCAACTAGAGTCAGCTCCGCCGGAGCCTTCAACGGCGGAGATGCTCGAGCGCGACCGCGCCAGCGCCGCGCGCAAAGGCAAGCGGCGTCTGGTCGAAGACCGTCAGCAGCACGACGAGAGAGAGAAGAACAGCGAGCGGACGCGGCTTTTCGACGAGGCCCGGCGGGGACGCGCCGACGGTCCGAGTGACAACACCGGCAATCTCCACGGCGTTCTCGGCACGCGCGAGCATCGCGCGGACCATAAGGAGCGCAATAGGAAAGGTCTGCCGAGGAAGGGGCGGCCCTGACGTCGACAACTCCGGGGAGCGCTACTCCGCGCTCGCGGAGGCAAACAAGAATCGGAGCGCAGCCGGGAGTCGGGCCGCCCACGCTGCCTCGTCGTGCCGTCCACACGGCGTTACGACGAGCTGAATTCGCTCCCGGCCTACGCCAGCACGCTCCAGCGTCTCGGCGAGGCGCCGTACATCCGTCTCCAGCTCGCTCTCGGCCGTTGCGCGTACATCGCAGTCAGGCGCATTCCGTTCGTTGGTGCCGACACCCAGGAAGATGCGACGCGGCCAGATACGCAGCGGCGCAGCATCACGGACGATGTGGTAGTCATCCACATACAGCGATGGACTCTCGATCAGCAATCCGCCGAACACGCCGGGACGCGTCACCGCCGTGTACAGAGCGGCGAGTGCTCCCGCCGAGGATCCGCCGATCGCCCGGTGCTCGGCAGCTCTTGCCGTGCGGAATCGAGCATCGATGAACGGCATGACCTCATCGATCAGGAACGCCGGGTACTTCGTTCCTTGCGGCTCCGGCTCTGGCGGTCGGAGGAATTCATCTACCCACGGAAAGTACTCCTTGAAACGATCACCTCGGCCGGCGTTGTCGATTCCAACGACGATGAGTGGAGGCAGCTCGCCCGCTGCCGTCATCGCCTGCACCGTTTCGTCGACCTTCCACTCCATCGGGTTGAGCACCGCCGTGGCCGAGTCGAAGAGGTTCTGTCCATCGTTGAGATACAGCACCGGGTAGTGTCGCGTGCGGTTCGCGGGCGCATCGTAGCCCGCGGGGAGTAGCACGCGGAGAGTTCTCGTATTGCCGAAGGTGCGGCTCGTGAACGGGATCAGGCGGAGATCGCCGACGACACCGCCCGATGCTAGGCGTGTCACGGACGTATCGACACTGCCGTCACGCGTCTCCGATGGCTTTCGGCAAGCCGTGAGGATCGTCGTTAGGCTCGAGGCGATGAGTGACAGCAGCCTGCCCGTTCTATATAATCTCGCCTTATACACGATCCGGAGTCCTTCCTCATGCGCGGCATGCTCGGCACCATCATCTTCGTCTCGCTCGCGTTCACGCACCCCAACCAACAATCGCCGGCCAAGCCACTCATGTCGGTCGCCGGCGCCTTTTTCGCTCTCTCCGTTGCCGACCTCGAGTCGAGCGAGCGATGGTATCGCGAACACCTGGGGCTCGCCGTAATAATGAAAGCGCCGCGAACCGACGCCACAATGTCGGCCGCGACCGTTCTGCAGGGCGGTGGCCTCACGGTCGAGCTGGTGAAGCACGACGAGGCAGCTCCGTTGCGGACTGGCCGCCCCGCGGGAGGCGGCGCGCTGTACGTCCACGGCATCTTCAAGGTCGGCGTCGTCGTCGACAACTACGATGAGACGCTCGGCGGTGTGCGCGCACGCGGCATCCCGATCGCCATTGGACCGTTTCCCGCGCGCGCCGGCCAACCCGCCAACTTCATCATCCGCGACAATGCCGGCAACTACATCCAGATCTTCGGCAAGCCGTAGCGTGCCCTGTGCTAGTTAGGCAGTTCGCTCTAGCTCCCGGACAGGCTTGGGCTCAACGCCTGCTGGTCGCCGTCCCGGAAGCCGGCGTCAGCCGCAGCAGGTCGCCCTGCTTGTTGTCGACGATGACCAGGATCGCGCCATCAGGCGCTTGCACCACATCGCGGATCCGCCTGCCCATGAAGAGTCGCTCCTCGTTTCCCACGCGGTCGCCGTCGAATGTCAGGCGAATGAGCGACTGTGAAGAGAGCCCGCCTACGAGCGCGCTTCCGCGCCACGCTGGAAACATGGCGCCCGAATAAAAGATTGCACCTGATGCTGAGATGACCGGCGTCCACGTACGTACGGGCGCCGTGAATTCCTGACGCGTCGGATGATCAGGGATGGACGGACCGGCGTAGTTGTCACCGTTGCTCACCAACGGCCATCCATAGTTCTTTCCGCGTTGCACGAGATTCAGCTCGTCGCCGCCGAGTGGGCCCATCTCGAGCACCCAGAGCCTTCCTGAGCGATCGATGGCCGCGGCGAGCATGTTGCGATGTCCGATTGACCAGATGTCGGCGAGAGAGGTGTCGGTCGCCGCAAACGGATTGTCGGTAGGCACCGTGCCATCCGGATTGATGCGCACGACTTTGCCGAGGTTCGACCTCAAGCTCCCTGCCGGATCGAACCGCATGCGGTCGCCCGATGTGAGAAACAGTTTCCCATCGGGCGCAAACACGATGCGCACGCCAAAGTGACCCCGACCGGCAGTTTTCGGAACTTGCCGCCAGATCACCTGCACGTCACGCAACTGATTCCCCTCGAGACGCCCGCGTGCTACCGCAGCGCCACGCACGATGCTGTCGGTATAATCGACGAATGTGCCAAAGCGCTGCTCGCCGGTCTCGCCGACCTTGGGCGCGATCGAATCGGCCTCTACGTACGAGAAATAGACGAAGCGATTCGTGGCGAAATTTGGATCGGCTTCGACGTCGAGCAGCCCGCCCTGCTCGAACTGCGTTCCGCGAAATACCACGTTCGGAACACCCTGCACCGGCTCCGAAAGACGTCCATTTGCCCAGACGCGAAGGCGGCCGGCCTTCTCCGTGATCAGCAGACGTCCATCGGGGAGCAGCGCCATTCCCCACGGCGTCTCGAGTGTAGCCAAGCGCTCGACCCTGATCCTACCTGCACTCGATTCCACCACATCCGGTGGAGGTGCGGGCGGTGTCTGCGCGCTGAGCGATGTAGCGCTCGTCAGCACTGCGAAGAGCGCCGAAAGCGAATGACGTTCGGGTCTGTTCATGGTCCGCTCCGGTGTGTGCAAAGTGCGGGCACGTTCCGTACCCGATCGGACGGTGTGCAACCTGTCAGCCTGTCACCGCACTCACATGCCCCGCCACGATGCGCCAACCGTCGCCGTGCGCCCGCCACACGCGCGTGTAGCGGAATGGTCCGGCGAACTCCGATCCCTGAAACGTCCCTTTCATCTCCATGCGAACGCTGACCACTGCGATCGCCCCGAATCGCTGGATGCGCTCGTCGCTCGGCTCCAAGCGCGTTATGCGAATGGCGCCTCGGCGGTGAGCGTCGAGGTCGTCCTCTTTTCCATAAAGCGCGCCGTCGGGACCCGTGAAGACGAGTGCATCGTCCAACAGCCGGTCTAGCGCAGCTACATCGCTTGCCAGCTGCGCCTCTCGCAACGCTGACTCGCACGCGCGCAACGAAGAATGGGATGCATCCGCCGGCGACTCATCTTTCATGTACGAATCTCATGAGGGTTTCTGGGACGGATCGCAGCCGTGCTCAGCCACGTTGCAAAATTGCGTCACGCCGCGCACTATCACGAGGCTATCCCCTGCCATCTTCCCCGGAGAGCGTATGAAGACCTCTTATGTGGCAATGCTGGCGCTCATTTTCCCAGTCACGCTTGCCGCGCAACAACCCCCTGCCACCCCACCTGCCAATCCGATCACCACGGCGTTCCGCGGACGCATCATGAACTTTCACCGGAATCTGGCGGAAGCATTCGATTCGATTCCCGCGAACAAGTTCAGCTACAAACCGACGCCGGCGCAGCAGACCATCGGATACATCGCGCAGCACCTGGCGAGCGACAATTACTTCTTCTGCAACAACTTTGGCACGATGAAGGGAACGCCGGCGGCGGCCGACACCACTACCGCCGACACCGTGAGAGCGACGTGGCCCAAGGATACGCTGGTCACCAAGCTCAAGGCGTCGTTCGCGTTCTGCGCCAACGCCCTCAACCAGCTGGACGATGCCAAGCTGGCCGAGCAGGTGACGACGACGTTCCGCGGACAGTCGAGAACCGTGACACGCGCCGGCATGGTGCTCGGACACGCGCTCGACATGGCGGACCACTACAGCCAGCTCGCCAATTACATGCGCCTGAACAACATCTTGCCGCCCACCGCCCTTCCGCGTCAAAATCGAGGCGGGAATTAGCGGTAGGGTCACCGCCTAACAAGACACGGTACGGGCGACCCGAGCTGGGGTCGCCCGTTGTCTTTGCGAAGAGGAGCCATGCGCTGGATCTGGTATTTCGTAGTCCTCGGCGTAGTCACGCCGCTCGCCGCGCAGCCGCCGCGACCACGTACGTACGCCAACCCGATCGACATCGATTATCGATACAACTTCGAGCAGATGAACCAAGGGATCTCGTATCGCTCCGGCGCGGATCCGGTCATCGTCGTGCATCGCGGGAAGTACTACCTCTTCGAGACGCTTGGCGGCGGCTACTGGGAGTCGGCCGATCTGGGCACCTGGCGCCACATCACCCCGACACGGTGGCCGATCAACGACCTGGTCGCTCCAGGTGTGCTGGCAGTGCGCGACACCGTATATCTGCTGCCGAGCACCACCAGCCCATTGCCGATTCTGATGCTGACCGAGCCGGCGATGGGGCGCGTGGATTTCTATAATCGGCTCCTCCCTTGGCTGCCGCTCGCGCGCGCCACGCACCACGACTCGCTGGTGAAGCCTGACTCCGTGCAGCCGGGTCCATGGGATCCGCAGTTTTTCCACGATCCCGACACCGAACGCTGGTTCCTGTACTGGAATTCTTCCAACGCGTATCCGCTACATGTAATCGAGCTCGACAAGAGTAGGCGCCTGGCGTACAAGGGCACGCCGAAGTGGCTCTTCGGTCTCGAGCCCGACAAGCACGGGTGGGAGCGGTTCGGCCGCGACCATCGCGATTCTACGATCAATCCGTTCATCGAAGGCGCGTGGATGACCAAGCATGGCGGGCGCTACTATCTCCAGTACGGCGCGCCAGGCACGGAGTACAACGTTTACGCGACCGGCGTGCGCGTCGGCGACGATCCGCTCGGGCCGTTCACGTACGCGCCATACAATCCAATCGCCTACAAGCCCGGTGGCTTCGTCCAAGGCGCCGGTCACGGGAACACGTTTCAGGACGTTCACGGCAACTGGTGGAACACCGGAACGCCGTGGATCGGCGTGAACTGGAACTTCGAGCGACGTATCGGATTGCATCCGGCTGGATTCGACGGCGACGGTCAGATGTACGTCGACACACGCTTCGGCGATTTCCCGCGGTGGCTTCCGACCAATCGGTGGCGAAGCAGCGACGAGCTATTTACCGGATGGATGCTCTTGTCGTACAAAAAGCGCGTGACCGCGTCCTCGGCGCGCGACAGCTTCCCCGCTCAGACGATCACCGACGAAAATCCGCGAACGTTTTGGGTCGCACGAGAGAATCGGGCTGGGGAGTGGCTCACTGTCGATCTCGAGAAGCAATACGAGGTGAAGGCGGTCCAGGTGAATTACGCCGATTACAAATCGGGGCTATATGGCACCGATTCTACGGGTGTCACGCAGTTCAAGCTGCTCGCGTCAGTCGACGGAGCGCAGTGGCAGACGGTGGCCGATCTCTCGCGCGAGAGTCGCGATCGCCCGAATGCGTACGTCGAGCTCCAATCCCCCGTTCGCGCGCGCTACGTGCGCTATGAGCACGTGCACGTCGGGGCTGCCAACTTGGCCATCAGCGACATTCGCGTCTTCGGGAATGGAAGCGGACGCCGACCGATGACGCCGCGGGCGCTCTCGGCGCGGCGCGATCGCGATGCACGCAACGCGACGATCACGTGGCGCGCGGTACCCGGCGTGGTGGGGTACAATCTGCGTTGGGGAATCATGCCCTCGAAGCTGTATCAGACCTACCAGCGCTTCGCCGACGAAGGGACGTCGCTGGAGCTTCGCGCGCTCACCGTCGGCCAGCGCTACTGGGTCGCCGTCGAGAGCTTCGACGAGAACGGCGTGTCGTCGCTGAGCGCGCCGGTACAGATCCAATAGCGAGGGCGTTAGTTAGGCGGCCGCTGGATCGGTCTATGGGCCGCTCGCCCGCAACAGCGCGCAAGCGATCGGCCGACCGTCGGCGCGAGTGCACATGTCGTATGGACTCGCGGCGTGCCCCACGTATGTGCTGGCGATCAGCGTCAGCAGCATCGCGAAGACGATCCAGGTAATGACGAGCGGCAGCGCGCGGCGGACCTGCTGAACGATCGCGGTGATCATTCGCGCCTCCTTCTCTGCTCCATCCTAGCGCCAAAGCCGCACCGCGGACAGCACGCCGCCTCGATTCTTCCAGTTCTCTAACGCGAGGCTTTGAGCGGGGTCCCAAACCACCAGCGGTGACCTTCGCGGTCGCGTGCGCCGTACTCGCGCTGGCCGTAGGGCTGGTCGACAGGCTCGCTGTCGATTCTCGCGCCGGCCGAGCGAGCACGCTCATAGTGCGCGTCGACGTCGTCCACGTAGAGGAAGAGACCGGTATTCGCGACATCGGCCGTCAACGGAGAGTCGAGCCCGTGCTCGGCGGTCACCCGGTGAAGCCAGATCGTGGAATCTCCGGCGCGAACCTCGCCGTGGACTACCTCTCCGTTCGGTGCACGTTCGACGCCGCCTGATGCGAAGCCGAACGCTTCGCAGAGGAAGTCGTGTGCCGCCGCGATGTCTCGATAGCTCAAGACTGGGATCACCCGGTCGAAGGTTCCCATTGTCGACTCTCTTGTTTTGATTTGACTCGTTAGGCACTCTAAGGTTTCCACTGCCACAACCGCATGGTGGCGTCAGCCGGAAGTCGGTGACCCGCCTGACGGGCGAGCATTACGATCTGGCCACGATGATGACCTTCGTGCGTGACGAAGTACGTCAATACGTGACCGACGTCGAGCGACAAGTTGCGCCACACGTATCCCTTGGACGGCGGGACGCGTCCGCCGTCGGCGATTCCCAGCTCGAGGAGCGCTTCGATGCCCTCGCTGCTCCGTTTCAACGCCGGAACCAACTGCCTGACTGTGACTCGGCGATGATCGACCCGCACGGGAACCTTGATGCCGTGCTCGCGTCCGAGTGTCTTGACCCACATGCACCTCACGTTGTGCATGTGCGCGCAAATCGCCCGGACCGTCCGCGAGATCCCGGGAAGCGCCAGATCCCACAATGGCGCCGGCACGCGCTGAATCAGCTCGATAGTGACGCGGTTGTTCGTCCGCCACGCGCCAATGAGACTGGCCGGCAGGTCCTGAGGCACAGGACGACTCATTGGCCTGTCAGGCCGACGGTGTCTTCGGTCCCGCTCCGCCGAACGGGCTTCGCCTACACCGGGCGAATCGCCGAGCGAACGCGGTCTGCCAGATCCGGCGTGATTTCCTGGATGCCGTGGTCTCGCTTTGCGTGCGCCGCTGCCTGGCGCATCACATCTTCCTCCGTCTTGCCGCGGACCACGTAATCACAATCGAGTCCGACGTCCCGGCACCGTAGCTCCCTGCTCTCGTCCGACATGATGCCTCCGCTGTGAAGATCGATTGCTACGACCCGAAGATGCTGAGGCGGTGCGCCAGTTGCCAGTCGAGGCGCACGAGGCAATCCCGAGGCGCTCCGGCACGTAGCATCCTCCGAGCGGGCGCCTCTTGATGCTTCGTCGCGCCGGCGCCGATTCAAAGACCATCCTCGTGCACAACTGGGTGGCGGAGTTGCGAGAGCGCATGCGCGCCGGACAGTGAACTGTTGCGTCGTTAGGCGCTGGGGCTTCGTCCTCAGCCGTCGGTGACCTTGGGCTTCCAGAGCGCCGCATCCAGCACCGACCACAGGTGAATTGCCCATCCGAGAAGGATGAGCCAGAGCACGGCCGCCAGAACGAACTGCACGACGGCAATGAGCAGCCTGCCCTGGATGAGTTGCCCGAGTCCAGGAATGAAGAAACTGGCCAACGCGGCGATCACGTTGCCTGCTGTGCCCTGCCCTGCCATGGCGTCCACCTCGCTGAATGTTGAATGCCCTTAACGTCGGTCGTAAGGCCGCGACGATCGGGGCGCGTTCGGCAGCTGCTCATCGAGTGATTGTCGATACCTGATGCATCCTCGCATGAACTGGGGCCATTCTGGTACGACCGGGATCGGATCCTGCTTCTCCGGCAGCAAACCCCAAAGCTTCGGATGATGCCAGCAGAGCTCATGTTCCGTGCTGTCGCGGTGCGCCCGTATCCCTTGCCGGAGCTTTCGAGCTTCCTCGATCAGCTGCTCGCGCGACATTTCGGTCAAGTCTTCATCCACCATAACCGTCCTGGATGCGAGTCGCAGTACGTGCGTCGCACAGATATGGGAGTCAGCACCCAGCACAAGCTAGCATCGATCACTCATGGCGACGATGCAACTCATTTCGAATTGATCCGGAAGGAGCTAATGACCGTCGAGCTGCGACCAGGTGACGATACGACGGTGAGCTGTCCGTCGGCGAGCGTGGCGAGCTCGGCCATATGCAGCAGACCCAAACTACCTCCTGCCCGAGCGCGAGCGCGCGCCTGAGCGACGTCGAATCCGACGCCGTCGTCGGTCACCCACAGCTCGAACCGGTCGGCTTTCTTCCGAAGCACGATGTGTACGGTGCGTGCTTCCGCGTGACGCTCGATGTTGGCGAGCGCTTGCTCGAAGATTCGGAAGCTTGCCGTCTCGATCTCCGCCGGGAGTCGTGTGGGCGTGAGAGTGTCGTCGATGACGACTCGATAGCCCGCGCGCTCGGCCTGTCGTTTCGCGTACCACGCCACCGCTGCACTCAGACCAAGCTGATCGAGAATTACGGGACGAAGCCGCACCGATAGCGCTCGTACACGCTCCAGTGCCTCGTCGAGAAGCTCGATGTTCTCGGCCGTTGCTGCCGCGGGCACTCCGGACGACGAGAGGCGTTGCAGATTCGTCCTCAGCTCCTCGAGCAGCTGGCCCAGGTCCTCGTCGACGAGCTGCCCGATCCGGCGCCGCTCGCTCTCCTCGGCGCCGAGGAATCGCTGCGAGAGTGTGACGCGTTCGCGCGTTCGCCGATCGTGCCTAGCGCTCAGGAGCGCGAGCGCGAGAATGCCCAATGTCACAACAACGACAACGCCCGGCAGGGCGGGCGCTGAAATGACTACGCTCGACGGATCGATAGACTGTGGCGGCGAAGGAAGAAAACTGGTGCCGGCCATTGCCGTGTAATGATGCGCGGCAAGCGCGATGCCCAGCACTAAGCCCGCTACTGCCAGCCTCCAACCTGATCTGCCGCTATCGTCCGTTCGATGTCTGCGGGCCGAAGCGAGACCGCCTATGCCGCAGCCACACGCCACCACGATGGAAAGGGCGACGAGTGCCGATTGGTGATCGACGGTCGCCGCCAGGCGCATGGCTTCGGTCAACATGTAGTGCAACCCGGCGATGGCGACGCCGATGGCGAGCCCACCTGCGACGAGAAAGGATGACTCGAGCTGCGGGCGAGACGCGAGCACCAGCGCCATCAACGCACCGACGCACGATATGGCTATGGAGAGCCCGACGAGCCTCACATCGTATGCGATCGGTACCGGAAGGTTAAATGCGAGCAGGCCGGTGAAATGCATGCCCCAAATCCCGATACCCTGGGCGAGCGCGGCACCGACGAGCCACTTGACGCGGATCCGATCGTGGGACGTCCTCATGCGCGGCGTCATGCACAGCGCGGTGTAGGACGCGAGCACGGCTACGACGAACGAAGAAACGACGAGGAACGGGTTGTAGGTTGGCTGCAGCATCGTGCCTTTGTGGAGCCGATGCTGCTACCAATAGCACAGCGCGAGCCGCCACACTATCGGCTGGGTCGGTCACCGAGACCCGGACGAGCCGGTTGAGCGCGCTGGTCGGTTTACGCGCTCGATACGGCCGGTTTGCGCACCCCCGTCACGTACGTCCGCCATACGTAGCCCCATGGAATGGCGATTACGGCGATCGGCATGCCGATGAAGCCATTGGTGAGCTCGGCCGCTTGGCCATTCAGGGTGCCGGCGCGCCAAAGAGGGTACGCGACGATGGTCAGCCACAGCAGCTTGTAGGCGACCGTAAAGATCATGATCGGCAACATTCGCAGCGGGTGAATGACGCCCAGGATCGCCATGGTTGGGTAGATCGCCCAGACGCAGATCGCTACTGCGTGCATCGGGTCCCACGGCCCCTGATGCCGAAGGATCGTTCCCCATGCCCACGTGGCGACGTACGCCACCATGAGGAAGTAGATGGTCCTCAGGAGATAGATGTTGATCGGGCGGACACCTTCGTACTTCTGGTAATCGGGGGCGAAGATTCGGGCGATCGACATGGTCGGCTCGGCGAGGGTAACTACCATTTGCTCCTATTGGTTACCCATACGAACTGAGCCCCACCGAGTTTCAGTCTTTCGCCGATTCGGGAATTTCGGTCGCGTGCGACCAGGCGACCTGCCATCGCCCTTCCCGCCGCTCGTACACATCGGTGTGCCAGTAGCGTTGCCGCGGAATGTGACGTCCCTGGACGACGATCTCGAGGCGCGACTGATAGCGGATGACCGCCACTTCGCCGTAAAGTCGTACGGCGATCTCGTCCGGCTCCCAAAACAGGTATCTGATCTGCCCAGCGCGTATCGCTCCGAGGTACTGCTCTTTCGAGATTGCGCCGCCCAGTGGGTTGATCAGCTGAAAATCATCCGCGTGGAGCTCGCCAGCGCGAGCGACATCGCCGGCCACCAGCGCGCGCAGTCGCTCGCGCTCCACGGCGCGGAGAAGCTCCGCCTGCTGCTCCTTGCCATGTTCGGCTCGCTCAGGGTTCGCCATGTGGACGCTCCGACGTGTCGCACAGTCGACAATTCAGGTATGTGCCGACAAATGATCGTCGGCCTTCTTCAGTCAAAACCCACGGACGAAGCTGCCACGGCGGCTCGTGGCGGACGTGCTGTGTGTGTCCGCACGCGAGCTCGGCGACCCAGTGCCCGTCGTCGTCCTGTCGGTACGCGACGATAGCGCGGTCCATGTTCCCGGTGTCACTGCCTAACAGTGGGCGGGCCCAGCAAGTCCCAGCGGTTTCCTTCGAGGTCCAGAAAGACCGCCACTTGCCCATAGGCTTCCGTCCTCGGAGCCGCGACAAACCTGACGCCCGCGGCGGTCATGCGCTCGTGCGTCGCTTGAAAATCATCGACGCGTAAAAAGAAGCCAACGCGGCCCGCAAACTGATCGCCCACGGCCGCCTGTTGGCGATCGCCGTCAGCGCGCGCCAGCAGGATGCCGGTGGTACTGCCGGGCGGACGAACGACTACCCACCGCTTGGGCCGGCCGTCGTTGGTCACCGAGGGGGCGTCCTCCAGCAGCTCGAAGCGCAGGATGTTCACGAAGAAGTCGATCGCCGGATCGTACTCCTTTACGATCAGTGCGACGAGGTGCAGATGCATCGCGCGCGGCTGGATGGTTTAGCTGCTACGCCGGTAACGCATGAACACGACACCGGTCGGCAGTGGCGACGCCTCCACCAACGTGAGATCGCGCCGTGGTCCTTCCGGAAAGAGCCGCTTACCCGTGCCGAGCACGATTGGATAGACGTGAAGGCTGTATTCGTCGACCAGATCCTGCTCGGCCAAGGTCCGGTTGAGGACGCTGCTGCCATCCACGAGAATGCTCTTCCCCGGCTGTTGCTTCAGCTTCCGGATCGATTCGGCCACGTCCCGACGGATGATAGTCGAGTTCCGCCATGCCGAAGCGGACTCGAGCGTCGTGGACACGACGTATTTGCGAATGCCGTTCAGCGCGTCGGCGAACGGATCGCCCGGTGGCGTCGGCTCGAACGCACCGCCGTGTATCTCCCAGGTCTTGCGGCCTAACAACAATGCGTCGGCCTTGGACATGGCTTGGAAGAAGTGCGCACCAATGTCGTCGTGCCAATACGGCATCGTCCAACCGCCATGCGTGAAGCCGCCGTCTGTGTCCTCATCGGCGCCGCCTGGCGCTTGAATCACGCCATCCAGCGTGATGAATTCGGCGACGATCAGCTCACGCATGCATGGTCCTCCTCGGAGTGCAGGCGCTTGCCAGACCCGGGCTCGCGCGCATCAGCCGCCCAACTTCGCTTTCATGTGATCGAGCACTTCCATGTGCTCGTGCTCGGGGCTGAACATGACCAGCTCAGCATCCTGATCGACGCGCACCGAATGTCCCGGGGGCAGGTAAAACAGGTCGCCACGCTTCACCTGCTCGCGCGACCCATCGCTGTACGTGACGGTGACGGCGCCTTCCGCCATGTAGCCCCAGTGCGGCGCCTGGCACATGTCGCCTTTCAGCCCCTGAAGGAGCGGTGCGATATCGGTGCCGGCACGCAACGAAAAGTACTCGGCGCTCATTGTCGAATAGCCATCCGCGCTTCCAAATCCTCTGCGAAGTCGAGCGGTGGCGCCGGGCGCCTCGACCTTCACCGGGACGTCGTTCTTGTCGATACGCATGCTGTGCCTCCACTTCTTAAATCGGATAACGAAACGGCCGCTCAGGCCGTCCGAACGAATTCCTCCGGGTGCGCGCGAGCGTACGCGGCGGCCCGTGGGTAGATCTCCGAGTCTATGAGGTCGAAGAAGCGGTCACTGAATGCTTCGAACAGTATGTCATCAGCTTCCTGGCGCATCGCCTCGACCGCCTCGAAGCGTGCGCCGTTGTCGCGCGGCGGTTCACCGTCGGGGAATGTCTTCAGCAGCTGCTCGAACAATGCCGCCGTCTCGCTCGCGCCGATGCGGCGCAGGCCCGCGAGCGCTTCCGAGGCGAGCACGCCGGTCGGATTGGTGAAATACTGATCGAAGCCGCCATTCGACACCTCGCCGACCGTCCAGTGGAGCGCGAGGAGTGCGCGCTGCCCTGGCGTCAAACGCGCGAGATCCGCGTCCAGTACATCTGGGCCATCGTAGATGTCCACGGCATGGTACGCACGCTCGATGACCTTCCAGGAAAGCTGTGCATCATCCTCCTCCGCTAACACGTCCGACGGCACGCGCAGATCAGCTACCATGAGCCCGAAACGCAGGCTTCGACCCGTATCGATACGTCCGCGGCGTGGCACTCGTGGAGCACGCTCTGTCCCCCTAAGGAGTGTCGGCCGCGCGGCCGAATACGGCGCCGTGTGGCATCATCTTGCCGACGCCGCCGTGCGGCCAGCTCGCGCGATTGAAGCTCACGCCGTGAGTCGTCGAGTCCGCGTCCTTGAATCGCTCATCCCAGGAGAGCCGACCTGATGCGGAGTCGAGCCGTACGATGAACACACGCGGCACGCCTGACCCCTGTTCGGTGACTACGATTCTGTCGCTGTGTGCATCGGCCGACGACCAGTGCGGAAACGTTGTCGTATCCGTCTCGAGCGCGCTCACCTCCACGGGCTTTGCCGGATTCGTCAGGTCGAGAGCCACGATGCGATGGCCGAACGCGATTGGGACCACCGCGTACCTGCCGACCAGGGTCGGCACTGAACAGCCGATTCGCGTGGGGTTCCGCATGGCGTGCACGAGCTCGATGCGGGGGGCATCGGTCTCGAGATCGCTCAACAGATAAAAGCCGCAATAATAGGAATGCATTATTGCGCTCCGCCCGTCCGGCAGTGCGCGAATCTCGAACGGATAGCGGTGCAGCGAATCCCCTTCGACCTTCGGTACCGGAATCGTACGCAGCAACTTCAGGTCGGAAAGACGCCAGAGCTGAATCACGTCCGCGGCAACTTCATCATCCATCGGTGAGCTCGTCGTGATCGCGCGATCGATCGTCGGCAGCACCTCGAGCCCGTATGTCCGAATGCGTGCCCCTGGGAATGCCGGATCGGCGCTCGAGGCGACTCGCAGCAGCTGTCCAGACGCGTCGAGCTCCCCAATGCCGCCGGGATCGCCTTCCACCAAGCCGTTGCCGAATTGGAGCGTGACGATGACGTGCCCGTTCGGAAGTCGCGCGAAGGTATGCGGACGGCGATAGCCTGGCACCGTGTCGAGCGTTGTCGTTAGGCGAGGCGCACGCGGATCGCTGAGGTCGAAGAGCGCGACACGACCCTTCATGTAATCGTTGGCGAAGAGCGTGCGTGTCGTCGAGAGCGAGTACTCCGTGTGATGCGCCATCGCGCCCGCGCCGTCGACGGCAGTGGTGCTGATGATGCGCCCGTATGTGGCGCTGGCTGGATCGACGTCCAACACCGCAATGAAGTCGCTCGCGGTAGCGTGCGAGCTGTCGTGCGGCGCAGCGTGATCCGTATGCGGCCCGGCCCAAACGAAGAGATAAGGTGACGCTGCCGCGGCGGGCTGCTCGGTCACGCGCGAGCATGAAGCGGTAGTGACGGCGACCAACATGACTGCACTCCGGAAGCGATGCCGCAGTGGGGGGCTCATGACCAGGCGTCCTCGGATGGGCGTTGGAAGCGACGCCAGAGCGCCGCGGCGGCGTCACTGAAACGATCAATCATCGAGTGTCCGGCGGAAGCGCTTCATGGTGGCGCTCCGCGCAGCACTGTACCCCTCGTACGCGGCGCTCAAGGCCGAAGGGACAGAAACTTTCGCGTCGGTGGCCGACAGTTGCTGGCGCGCCGGTGCCGCGTCGTCCACCTGCGCCAGCGCCAAGGTCAGCAGCTTGACGGACGAGAGGTAAGTGGCCGCGAGCTGCTTGTCCTCATCGGCGATATCACGCTCGTGTTGGATCATGAGGGTGTTCGCGTTCTTGACGAGCCCCTCCAGCGTCGACGGATCGATCTGCCCGGGCCGGACGTAAAGATGGATGTCCTCGAGCGCTTGCCCGACAGCGTCGTACGCCGCCTTGCGATCCTTGATGGCACGGCCGGATGGCTTGGAGCGCTTCCACTGGAGGTAACCAAGCCCCGCTACGGCCAGCGCTACTGCAGCACTTATCGACTCCTTGACTGGCAGCGCCATTGAATCCTCCTTTGCGTTCGCTGCTGCCTAACGAGCTAGGCTAAAGCGGTGTGCGTTCCATCCGTCGCCGGTCGTGGCCTTGGAATCGTGGCAGCGTCGAGAGCGGCGCAGACCGCTGACACATCCTCCAGATCCGGCAGAATTGTTGCCGCCCCGCAGTCGCGCAGCCGATCCGCTTGCGCGCCTGACGCGATGCCGACGAACGGCCAGCCGACTTCGGCCGCCGTCCGCGCGTCCCACACGCCATCACCGACGCTCACGACTCGCCCGAAGGTTCCGTATTTCGCCATCGCCTTCTCATGCGCCAGCCGCACGATCGCGCCGCGGGTTACGGCATCGCTGCCCGTGGCGATCGCCACATCAGTCATGTCGAAGCCGATCGCACCCAGCTTGAGCTCAGCCGACATCGCCCAACCGCCGGTGGCAAGCGCCACATGCCATCCGCGATTCTCCAGCGCGGCGCGGATGCCGGCAGCCCCTCGTACGGCGCCAAAGCGGTTCGGACTCTCGCGGAGCTGCTGCTGCAATAGCTTCACGAAGCGCTGCATGATCGCCGATTCCAGTGACGCGTCCAGCTCGCACGCATGACGTTCGGCGAGCCAGCGAAGGAGCGCCGAATCGGTGACATGCGGCGCGTCGGACCAATCGAGCGACGGCACGCCGATTCCGAGCGCTTCGCCCACGGCTTGCAGATAGCACTCATCATCCACGGCATTCGTATCCGTCAGTGTGCCATCGATGTCGAACACGGCCAGGCCGCGCATCGACGGCCTACGAGCTACGTTGCATTGCGCCTAACGAGCACCGACGGAATCGCCCCACGTCCTACCCTCTGCGCTTGAAGAACTGGACCGCGCGCTCGTGTTTTTCCGCCGCCGCGCGAGACTTGAACGTGCCAAGGTTCCGGCGCTTACCGGTCTTCGGATCCTTCTTGCGTGAGTACAACCTGTACTCTCCGGACTTCAGTCTCCGGATCATGTCCGCGGCTGCCTCCAAGAGCGACGACTATGAAAACGGCGCAAACATTGAAGCCGTCGTTCGATGTTTGCGCCCTCTTCTCGCTTCACGCCGGGCAACGAAAAGCTCGTGAACGCCGCCGGGCTAGGTCTGTGGCGTTGGCGGCGAATCCGAGTTCCAGATGTCACGGATGATCTGCCACTTGCCGTCTCGCCGCGCGAACAGCGTGACGAACTTCCCAGACTCCACCGTCTTCCCAGCGCCGTCCTTTACCGTGAAGGTGTTCGAGATCCAGCCGAGATCGCCCGAGACGCCAGCCTCGGCGTTGGGTCCTTCGACGAACGTGTAGCCCGCTTGGGTGACGGCCTGGATGTCTTTCTGCATTACTTCCCGAATCGCCGCGCGGCCGCGTGCCGCCGGCTGACCGGGCGCGCTGACGACCGCGTCGTCGGCATAGAGCGCCACCACTGCGTCGACGTCGTGCGCATTGTGCGCCTTGAACCAGGCCGCATCGTTGGCGCGAATCGCATTCTCATCGGCGGCAGCATCCGGTGCCGCGACGCCGGCGGCCGTCGCCACGGTATCGGCTGCCGGCCTGTCGGTCGTCGTGCAACTCGCCAGCACGGCGATGCTCAGCGCCGTGATCCATGCATGTGTCGGTCGGATCATAGTGGTCCGCTCCGCGTGATTGGTGGGGACAACACTGAGGAGAGACACCCCAATCTACGCCATTTTGGACGCTGCGCACGGGCCTTTCCCGATTACGGCGAAATAGTTCGGCGAACTCTTGGCGAGCACTCGGTGGACCTGCCAGCCGGTTCCTTTCAGAACTCGCGTCATCTCCGCGCTAGAGACGAACAGATAATCGAACCAGCGGCCGATTACGTTGCGGTGTCTGACCCGGAGTCGAAGCTGCCCGGCGAGCCTTCCGCGCGCCCGATTCCGGCGGTGGTACGCGAAATGGTCCGGGTCGGTGGTGCGATAAGGATCCCTCGTTCCCGCCAGAATGACCGCGTCGTCGCTGGTCAACTCGCGCAGCGTGGCGAGGATCCTCTTCGCTCGCCGCGGGCTCCCAAGGAGGCCGAAGTTGTTGCCCAGCAGTAAGACGGTATCGAACCGGCGGCCCTTCAGCCGTTGGAGCTGTGTGATCGAGAGTACGCGCGCCGACGTGACCCCGCGAAGCTTGCAGACTTTGATGGCTCCCGGCGATTCGTCGATCGCCATCACGTCGAGCCCAAGGTCCTGCAGATGGAGCGCGTGTCGTCCGGCGCCGCATCCAATGTCGAGCACACGGCCGCGCGCCAGACGGATCAGGGCGCGCTCCGATCTGGACCACGAATCGACGGACTCGAAATACATCCCGGGCTCGGACCCGAAGTGGATGTATCCGTCGTCGCGCTCGATGATCTCGGCGGCCGGAACACCGCTGCGATAGTGGGCGAGCAAGAACTCGCCGAAGGCATCTCCAGTCGTTCTCAACGACCCGGCAAGAAGCGGACTTCCGTCATGCACCCGGGCCGCGATAGGCGATCGCCGATGCCTTCTTGAGCGCGGCGAGCGTGTCTTCAACAGTGAGCAGTACTGTCGTTTCGATCGACTTCAGCGCGCCTCCCGCGCCGATGGCGAGGGCGACGGCGGACATGGAGACGTTATCGGGCGCCTCCCACAAGGTGTAGCCGTCATGCTCACCGAACGCGTACCAGAACCCATGGAGCTTCCCGCCGACCGATTCGATGTATTGCGTCGCGGCCGCGCGTCGGTCCTGGGGATTGCTGATCATCCTCGCCCACGTTTCCGGCGTATAGCTGAATCGGGTGAGATACATCGGCATCGGTGCGTCCCTCCGCGCGTTGTTAGGCAGTAGGGCTGGTGGGGCTTCGGCCGGTCACAGCACGTTTGAGGAGCGCGATCTGGCCCGCGTGATAAAGATCGTGCTGTGTGAGTCCGATGAATTGGGTGTAGGCCGTATACGGCGATTCCGACACCAGCTGCTCGTCGAGTCGATCCGCGGGAAACGTCGACAGGACGCGGCGCACTTCGGCGTTGAGCTCCCGCAGCGCCGCTACCGACTCGCGCCAATCGATCGCTGACACTGCGCCCACTGCCGGCCAATCTTCCTCGAGTGAGAGCTGCCGCCCGTCGCCACGCACGCGTCGCAGGACCAGGCGATATGTGCCGGCCAGATGGAGCACCAGCTCCCAGATGCTGTGCGCTCCAGCGATCGGTCGGGCAGCGGCCTGCTCGGGAGTGACATCGCTCAGCAGCTCGAGCACGGCTGGACCATGCCAGGCCGATCCCTCGACTGCCGCGCGAAGTTGCTCCTCCAGCCTGCGCAGCTCGTTCATCATTGCATAGCTCCACATTCGATGGCGCGCAACGAAGCCGGCGCGTTCGGATAGCGTTCCCACATCCAGCGTCCGGTGCTGTCCTCCAGACGTGCGTCGTGAAAATATCGCGCGGTTCCTCGAAGCTCGCCGTCAGCCTGTCGTCGCAGGAAGAGCATGAGTGAACTGACTCCGTCGGCCCAGGCGCGAATTTGGAGCGAGTCGCCACCGATCGGCGACCATGCTGGTGGCGACTTCTGCTTCGCGGACTCGAAACCGGGAGTGCGAGCGACGAGGCCGAAGCCGATGTATATGCGTGTGTGCCGCTCGGACAACAGCTCGAGCCTGGATGGGACGGGAATGCTGTCCCCAGTCGCCTGCAGGCTCGACCACGGTTCGAGATTCACGGCGTAACAACCTATGAGCCGCGCTGCCGCCTGCATGTCTGGCGGGCTCATATCGAACGGACTGCGGCGCACGGTGCTGTCCGCGTGCGGCAGTGTTTCGACCATCGTCGTAGACTGGGCCTGAGCCTCGAAAGCCAGCAGCATGGACGCGATCACGCTGGCGAACTTTGAAATCACAAGCCGAGATTTGGTTTCGCGCATCACGTATGGAGTGGAAGTCAAGAGTGAAAACTAACGGCGCGTCGCTTCACGAAGCTGCTCGCCTGACGGATCCTTCAACTGACGTCGATCGTCATCGAACCGCCGCGGACGAAGTGACCATGGGCTTCCCGCTAGCCGGTTTGATGTTTCGGTTCGTCCGAAAGACGTTGTGTGGATCCCACCGCGCCTTGACCTCGCCCAGCCGCTCGAGCGCTCCACCGAGGGCCGCCTGAGTGCGGTCGATCCCGTCATCCTCGGTCAGGAAGTTGATGTAGGTACCGCCGGTCGAGTACCCCCTCATGTCGTTCCACGCTGCGCGGACCCACTGGATGTTCGAAGCGTCGTCATCCGACCGCTCCCACGCTCCGGTGATGTTGAGCAAGTAGCGCGCATCTCGGTTGCCGACAGCCGACCGCTCTTCGCTGAGTCGATTCAGTGCGCCGTCCATCTGGAACAGAATCACCGCCGAGTACGGTGAAGTGATTTTCGCCGCATGCTCGATGACCTTGTCGCAGAGCGCGGGCTCGACGCGCGGCAGATACTCGCTCTTCCAGTAATAGCGTCGTCCTTTCGGCTGAGTCGCATCGAGCAGCGACTGCATCTGCACGTACGTCCGGCGACTGAGTACGTCTCCAATCGGCTTGCCGAGCTCCTTGATCGGCGCGACCGCTTTCTCCGCCTCCTCGAGCTTTCCAGTATGGCAGGCGAGGAGTGCGACAATGGGCGTACCATGCCGGTCCTTTGGAAGCCACGGCGCTGCCGGTGCAGGGCGCATGAGCGCCACGAGCGTCAGTTCCGGCGGCGCTTCTTCGGCCAGCTTCCTGTACAGCTCGAGGACCTTCGGCGCTTCCGTCGCGGGCCAGGCGACGACGCCGCCGACGATTTCCGGCCCGACGCGGTGAAGGACATAATCGATGCCGGTCACGACGCCGAAGTTTCCCCCGCCACCGCACAGCGCCCAGAAGAGATCAGCGTTCTCATCGCCGCTCGCGCGCACCAGTTGTCCGTCGGCGGTGACGACGTCCATCCCGAGCACGTTGTCGACCGTCCACCCCCAGCGCCGCGTCAGGTAGCCGATGCCGCCTCCGAGAGTGAGGCCGGCGATACCGGTGAGCGAGATGAATCCGAGCACGCCCGCCAGGCCGTGCAGCTGTGTGTCACGATCGACATCCCCGAGCAGACAGCCAGCCTGCGCGTGGGCAACGCGCCGCTGCGAATCGACCCATACGCCTCGCATCAACGACATGTCCAGCATGAGAGCGCCGTCAGCCACCGCTAAGCCGGCGATGTTGTGTCCGCCGCCCTTGATGCAAAGAAGGAGATTGCGCTCTCGCGCAAATCGCACGCACTCGATGACATCGGTTATACCGAGGCAGCGAGCGACGGCCGCTGGCCGGCGGTCGATCATGGAGTTCCACACCGTTCGTGAGCTCTCGTACCCGTCATCACCGGGCATGACCAGCGGGCCGCGGAGACGCGCTCTGAAGCCATCGACGGCGTCCTCCGGCAGATCGATCACTGGGCCGTCCAGCGTTTGCGCTCTCACTCAGCCTCCTGTAGACAGATTTCGCTCTGCTCGCTCTTACCGATCGGGTGCCTAACGAGTCGCCCAGTGCGTGCCCAAGACGCTCTCTTCGATTCGGTACGAGTGCAGCATGTCGTGCAACGCTACGTGACGACACATGAGGAACAGAGAGTAGCGTGCGTGGGCGGTGTGCACCGCGCGCCGCTCCCACGCGCTCGCCGGTAACCCCTCGAGTCGGTGCACGAACTGCCGGCGTCCGTGGGCATACGTATCCAGAGCGCCGGCGAGCTCCATGCCAAGGAGCTTGTCTGGCGCCTCGTCCGCGTCGGGCTCGTACGAGACGATCGTAGGCACATCCTCGGTGAGAATCCGCTCCGCACGCGCCGCCCACATCGGCTCCATGAGCGCCAGGTGACAGGCATGCTCGTGCGCGGACCACTTCTCGGGAAGCGGACGCCGCTTCAGATCTGCCGCCGGTACGTCAGCGACGATTGCTCGCAGCATGTCGGGGCCGCGGGCGAGCTGTGCGAGCACCTCGGCCGGAGTGCGCATCGGTAGGGAGTAAAATGTTCTGAGGATCGGTTGCCGAAGGACGATACGCTTCGGGAGGCCGTGCGGGAACCTCGGGAAGGCGCGCCGTTGCGAGATCGTGTGTTGACGGAGCTATACTACGCGCGTGCCGTCCATCGCGTTCGTCCAAAGATACCCCTCCGCCGGCCTGCTCTTCGTGCAGCTGTTAGGCGTCGTGCTCTATCCGCTGATGGAGTCGTCGCCGCGTGGCCGCGCGGTCTTCGGAGTGTTCGGTCTGCTCGTGCTCGCGTTCGCGTTGTGGGTCGTTCGGCGAGGTCCGTGGCTGACCTGGCTGGCCGTCACGCTGGCGGTGCCGGTCGTCGTATTCTCCGTCATCATCGCCTTCAGGCCTCATCCCCAGCTCATGATTACGACCGCGGCGCTGGAAGGGATCTTCTACTTCTACGCCGCCGGAAGCTTGATCGCCTACATGCTTCAGGACTGGCACATCGCGGTCGACGAGCTCTTCGCGGCCGGCGCGACGTTCACGCTTCTCGCGTGGGCGTTCGCGTATGTGTTCGTGGTCTGCCAGGGTCTACAGCCGGGAAGTTTTGGATACACCGGCGCAGAGCTCACGCCTCGAGGCTGGACGGAGCTCCTGTATCTGAGCGTCGCCGTGCTCTCCAGTGTCGGTCTCAGCGACATCATTCCCGTCACGCCGATGGCCCGCGCTTTGGTGATGCTCGAGTCGTTCGCGGGCATCATGTACATCGCGCTGGTGCTGTCGCGGCTCATCAATTTGGCGGGAATGGCCCGGAAGGACCGTCCGGAATCATAGCCCATCCGTAGCGGCACATACGCTTCGTCGAGGAGCGAGGCGCTGATGCGTCTCCCAGAGTAGGCCCTACCCGGTGCGACCCCCGAACGCGATGATGTAGCCGTCAGGGTCTTCGACGTAGAAGTCTTTCGTGCCCCAATCCGTGGGCATCAGCGGTCTGCGAATTGTGACACCGTTGGCGACACAGCGATCGTAGAACGCCTCGATCCCGTCGACGCCGGCCGCTGCGTCGAGATGTTCGTGTGCGCGCCGGTGCTCGCGTTCCGCGACGTTCTTCGGCGCCTCCTTCAGGTGCAGCTCCAAGCCGTCGAGCTCGCCAATCGCGTAGAAGCCGTTCCACGGCTCGCCGAACGTGAAGCCGAGCTTCCGGTAGTAGCCCAGTGACCGCTGCAGATCATCGACGAGGAACTGGGGCGCGAACGACGTCACTCGCGGCTTCATCTTGACGTTGGACATGGTGCCTCTGACGCTTGACGATTGGAGGTACCTCTTCGCTCAACGTTCAACCGCGACTGACGCGAGCGACACGACCCGGCGGCGCCGTCCATCGATCGGGCCGGACCGTGTACTGCAAATATCTACACGCGCGCACCTTTTGTGGGTACGCCAAAGCAGTGCGAGTACCCGTCGTCGTCCGTCAGGAAAAACTCCGTCTGAGCGTACTCTCGCTCGGCGATCGCTGACACTGAGTAACCGAGCTGACTCAGACGCTCTCTCGTGGCGTGAATGTCGACCGGGCTCCAATAGAGTCGAATGCCTTCATAGCTGTTCGGCTTCTCCGGTGTACCGGCTCGCCGATTGAGCATGAAGGACAGCGTTCCGTTGTGCAGCATGCAGAAGATGAGTCTGTCTTCCGAGCGCATCTCCGTGTCCATCGTGAATCCCAGACCATCCACCCATAGTCGCAAGCTCTTCTCGAGGTCGGCGCTCGGAATGATTGGTATGCACGATTGAACGCTCATCCTGCTCTCCTGTTGGTATCATCTCGAGTCACGCGATCGGCGCCTAGCGAGGACGCGGTCGGATGTCTCAGGGACTTCGGCGTATCGTCTCGTCGATCCACTGCTGGATTGCCGGTGTGTCCAGCCGGTTGTTGTTGTTATGGCGGCGGCAGTCGGAGCCTCCATCGCTGACGTTCGCAACGAGTGCT
>DATFBY010000036.1:0-7646 GCA_035253585.1 Gemmatimonadaceae bacterium
GTACACGCTCTCGAGATTCGCCATGTGCCGCATCGACGCGTACTCGGCCAGAATCCCGTTGGCGCCGAGCAACCGCCGCGCTTCCCGCGCAACGTTGGTGGCGATGTTCACGTTGTTCCGTTTCGCCAGCGATACTTGCTGCGGCGTGAACGTGCCCGAATCCTTCAACCGTCCGAGGTGCAGCGAGAGCAGCTGACCCTTCACGATCTCGGTCAGCATGTCGGCAAGCCGCTGCTGCTGAAGCTGAAAGCCGGCGATCGGCCGATCGAACATGACGCGATTGCACGCGTACGAGACGGCCTCCTCGTAGCAGGCGATGGCGGCGCCGATCGCGCCCCACGAAATGCCGTACCGCGCCTGCGTCAGGCACATGAGCGGGCTCTTGAGTCCTCCCGACTTTGGGAGAAGCGCGTCGGCCGGCAGATGTACGTCTTGCATCACCAGCTCACTCGTGTCCGAGGCCCGCAGAGAAAGCTTTCCCTTCTGGTCTTTGGCCGAGAATCCCTTGGTGTCGGTGGGCACGACGAAGCCGCGGATCGAGCGCTCGTGCTTGTCTCCGTTCGTCTTCGCCCACACCACGGCCGCCTGGGCGGTTGATCCGTTGGTAATCCACATCTTCGCGCCGTTGAGCACCCAGCTGCCGTCGGGTTGCTCCTTGGCCATGGTAATCATGGCGGCCGGATTCGAGCCGTAATCGGGCTCGGTCAGCCCGAAGCAACCGATCACCTCGCCTGACGCCATCTTCGGAAGGTACTGACGCTTCTGCTCCTCGCTGCCGAAGGCATATATGGGATACATGACGAGTGCGCCCTGCACTGACGCGAACGACCGCACGCCCGAGTCCCCACGCTCGAGCTCCTGCATGATGAGGCCGTACGCGACGTTGTTCAGACCCGCGCACCCGTACTCTTCCGGCAAGTTCGCCCCGAAGACGCCGAGCTCGGCCATCTCGGGGATCAGCTCCTTCGGAAAACGCCCCTCGTCGTAACACCTGCCGATGATCGGCAGAACCTTTTCGTCCACGAACTGCCGCACACTATCGCGAACCGCCCGCTCCTCCTCGGACAGCACGGAGTCGATGGCGTAGAAGTCCCGGTTTGTCATGCGGGGAAGGTATCCGAAAGCGGTGGGGCGAGTAAAGCGGGACTCGGGGCTCGGCCATCGGGACTCGGCACTCGGCGGTGTGCCGAGAGGGACTCAAAGAGCCACGAGCCGACGGCCGAGTGCCGAGGGCCGAGTCCCGCTACCTACTCCTGCCTCGCCGCATCGGGAACGTCCTCAAACCGCTCTATTCGTCCCGAGCGGCGAGCGGACGTCAGCTCACGGCGCGCGTACGGTGCAATACCGACTTCGCGAGCTTTGCGGCGGAAACCCGGACCGTGATCGATCGCGTGACCGTGCTCAGCTTGCCACTGGTGCACCATCTCGTGCAGCAGGGTGTGGAGTGCTTCGGCCCACCCATGCCGACGGATATGTGCGCGTGAGATGCAGATCTCGGCCGGCTCCCCGTACCGCGACGCCGACGTGTACTGGCCGAGACGGCTTCGCATCCGCCCCGAGATCCGAATGACGATCGACGCCAGCGAGCCGCTGAAGTACCGGTGATTGTACTGCCGATGCCAGCGCTCGAGCTCGCGAATGAGCGTGCCATCCTCCGGATGCGGTTCCTCGGGACGCCGCACCGGCGCGCGCATCGGTGCGCTCACGGAGTAGCCGAGGATGAGGCGCTGCGCCGCGCGACGGTCGGCGCGGGTACGACCGCAGATGAACGTCACGATCCCCTGCATCACCTCTCGCGGCGCCGTCAGATATGCCTGATGCAGCCGCAACTCGTCGCCGTTGAAGCTCACCATCACCGCCCGATTGTTCGTCAGGCGGCAGCGCGTGATTCCCTTCAGCCCGAGCGAGCGAAGTCTCATGAGCATCTCGTCGGCGTTGCGAGGCGCCGCGTCGAGCTCGAGATAGAGCTGTAAGAGCTCCTCGGCGCGCGTCATCGCTCGAAGGTCTTCACAGGTCCCTTCACGAAGGTTCGGTCGGCACCGGACCAGATGTGCGTCATCACCAGCAGCGACTCCACGCTGACGTCGATGATGTTGAGGCTCGAGGGGCGACCGCCGCGCGAGCGGTTGGAGACCGTTCCGGCGGTCGAGATGACCGTCCCGCGACGCGTATGCTCGACGTAATGGATCGCTTCCTGGTGGTCGTGCCCGCAGAGCACGAGCTCCACGCCGAGCTCGGCGAACGCGCCCAGTACGCGCTTGGTGTTGACGAGTCCGTGGCGCTGTGAGATCTCGCCCTTCACCGGGTTATGGTGCATGACGATGACGCGCGCGTCCTGATCGGGTGATTCCTCGAACAGCTCGCGCGCGCGCTCGATCTGGCTCTTCCGCACGTCGCCGATGATGCCGACGTCCCGGACGTTCCAGGTCAGCGTGTGGTGGGTAACCCCGTGGGCGGTATTGATGCCGACGATCGTGACGCCGGGGACGCGTAGCACCGGCTCGAGGTCGTGCGCGATGTACTTTCGGTACGCCGCGTAGATCACCGCCCTCCCCCCAATACCCAGGGGTGCCTTCCACCATTGCACGTCGTGATTTCCCGGAACCACGATCGTGCGACTCACTCGCTCGGCCGCCCGAATGAACGCCCTCGCCCTCTGGAATTCTCCCGACCTCGCGCGCTGCGACAAGTCTCCGGAGATCGCCACCACGTCGAACGAACCGCTTTGAATCAACTCCTCGATCGCATCGATCTGCTCGGGTACCGCGGGCCGGCCGAAATGCAGATCGGAAACGTGGAGTATCCGCGTCATGGCCGGTGCATTTCGAACGTCGGGTCAGCCTCCGTCATCGCACCTTGGCAATGAGCGCGTCCGCGAATTCGGCGGTGTTTGCCGTTCCGCCCAGGTCACGCGTCAGCGTGCGTCCCTCCCGTACCGTTTCCGCCAGCGCCTTTCGAATGCGAGCGGCCACTGCGTCGCGTCCAACGTGCTCGAGGAGCATGCACGCCGCGAGGATGAGTGCTCCGGGATTGGCGATCCCCTTCCCCGCTATGTCCGGTGCCGTGCCGTGCACCGCCTCGAAAATCGCCGCGTGCGTTCCGTAGTTCGCGCCGGGAGCAAGCCCCAGGCCACCTACCAACCCAGACACTTCATCGGAGAGGATGTCGCCGAAGAGATTCGTCGTGACGATCACATCGAACTGCTCGGGACGAAGCACGAGATGCATCGCCATGGCGTCGACGATGCGCTCCTCGAAGGTGACGCGCCCTTCGTACTCTTTGGCGATCATGCGTCCCACTTCGAGGAAGAGTCCCTGCGAGAACTTTAGAATGTTCGCTTTGTGGACCAGCGTCAGCTTCTTCCGCCCGTTGCGGACAGCGTGCTCGAAGGCGAAGCGAATGACCCGATCGGCGCCATAGCGCGTGATGATGGCGACCGACTCGGCGGCGGCGCGCTGATCGTCCCCGATCTTTATGTAGTGCTCGACGCCGCTGTAGAGTCCCTCGGTGTTCTCGCGCACCAGCACGATGTCCACGTTCTCGAATCGCCCGCCCGGCCGCATCGTGCGCGCCGGGCGCACGTTCGCGTAGAGATCGAAGCGGACGCGGAGCGCCACGTTCACCGAACGATAGCCGCCGCCGACCGGCGTCTCGAGCGGTCCCTTGAGTGCGACCTTGGTTTTGCCGATGGAGAAAATCGTGGGATCGGGGAGCGGGTCGCCCGTCTGTGCGACTGCCGTCATGCCTGCGATCTGCCGGTCCCAGGTGATGTCGGCGCCCGCGGCGTCGAGTACACGCACGGTCGCCTCGGCGATCTCCGGACCGATGCCGTCGCCCGGGATCAGCGTCGCGGTGATCGTCATGGCTTGCTAGTTAGGTTCCGCGACGAGGTCCGCCAGATGCTCGGCGACGCTCGCCGCCAGCGCGGGTGAAAACCGCTGCGCTGGGTCACTCGCCACTTCGATGGCCCACACTGGGCGCGAGCGGCGCGCGTCGACCAAGACCAGATGCAAGACCGCTCGCCCCACTGCTCCGTCGCTCCCACCACCCCGCTCGAAGCGTAGCTCGACCGGCAGCAGCGCGTACCGCGCTTCGGTGAAAGCAACCAGCGAGCGCAGCTGCGTGGCGAGCGGCTCGCGCAGCAGCTCCTGCTTGCGCTTCACTCCGGGCCGGAGCGACTGCGCGGCGAGCGCGTACGGATCGGCGGCATAGCCACTGTTTCGCTTGGCTGAGCGCGCGATCTGCTCGGCGAACACCCACATGCTCTCGACGCCGCGACCTTTCACCGCGAAGGTGATCTCGCTGTCCACCGTTCGCAGGTATTCGCGTGGGCTTCCGGCCGCCGATGCCCAGCCCAAGCTGTCGGCTTCGCGCAGATACTGCACGGGGAGAACGACGAGACGTTGGGCCGCGAGCGAGGAGAGGGGCCGCTGTTGTTCGCGCTCGCCATCGGCAGCGGCGGTTTGCGAGCGCGCGCACGCGGGGAGGGTGAGTGCGAGAAGCGCGAGCGAGAGACTGAAAGCGCGCACGAATAATCCGGGTCGAGGTTGCAGAACAGTATAACGGCTTGACTTGCGCGGCAATTTGCGAGTCACACTGGTCTTCGGAGCGATCGTCCCTCATTCGTTGACCGGGATGGGCCGCACGAGCAATTTTCCGCGCGAACCGCTCCCGATCCGACCAACCCTTCTCATTACCCGGAGTGCCCGGCGTGCCCAGGCTGCTGTCGATCCTGGTCTGGACTGCGATCGCGCTCGCTGGTGCCGGCGCTTTCGCCTGGCTCGCGCTCTCGCGCGGTGAGACGATCAGCGCCGCGTGGCTGCTGACCGCCGCACTGTGCACGTTCGCGATCGCGTACCGCTTCTATAGCAAGTTCATCGCGGCAAAGATCTTTGCGCTCAACGCGGCACGCCCGACGCCATCGGTGCGACTGGAAGATGGTCGCGACTTCTGCCCAACGAACCGGTGGATCGTCTTCGGCCATCACTTCGCGGCGATCGCGGGCCCGGGGCCGCTGGTCGGACCGACGCTCGCCGCACAGTTCGGATTCCTTCCCGGTGCGATCTGGATCGTCGTTGGCGTCGTGTTGGGCGGCGCCGTGCAGGACATGGTGATTCTCGCGTCGTCGACGCGGCGCGACGGACGATCGCTCGGGCAGATCGCCAAGGACGAGATTGGCCCGGTGGCCGGGATGACCGCGCTCGTGGCCGTGCTCGGGATCATGATCGTGCTGATCTCGGTGCTCGCCCTCGTGGTGGTGAACGCGCTGCGCTCGAGTCCCTGGGGCACCGTGACGATCGGCCTAACGATTCCGATCGCCATGTTGATGGGGGTGTATCTGCGGTGGATCCGCCCCGGTCGCGTGCTGGAGGCAACTGGTATCGGGCTGGTGCTCCTCCTTTTCTCGCTCTTCGCGGGCAAGTGGGTCGCCGAAAATCCGGCACTGGCGCCGATGTTCACCTTGAGCGGTGTCGCGCTTGCGTGGCTCGTGATGGCATACGGCTTCGCGGCATCCGTTCTTCCGGTGTGGCTGCTGCTGGCGCCACGCGATTACCTCTCGGCCTTCGTAAAGATCGGCGTCGTCGTTGCGCTCGCGCTCGGCATCCTCGTCGTCCTGCCACCGCTGCAGATGCCGGCGCTCACACAATTCGTGGATGGGACCGGACCGATCTTCGCCGGGAAGGTCTTTCCCTTTGCGTTCATCACCATCGCCTGCGGCGCGATCTCGGGCTTTCACGCATTGGTCGCGTCAGGCACTACGCCGAAGCTCATCGAGAACGAGGTCGACGTCCGTCCCGTGGGCTATGGGGGAATGCTGACCGAGGCAACGGTGGCGGTGATGGCGCTGATCGCGGCCTGCGTCCTGACGCCGGGTGTCTACTTCGCGATCAACGCGCCCGCGGGTGTCATCGGCACGACCGCGGAAAGCGCGGCGATCGCCATTGCGAACTGGGGTTTCACACTCTCGCCGGGTGAGATGCAGAGCCTCGCGCGGCAGGTGGGCGAGACGTCGCTGCTCTCGCGCACTGGCGGCGCGCCCAGCTTGGCCGTCGGGATGGCGCATCTCTTCTCCCGGGCGCTCGGTGGACCCGGCGCGATGGCCCTCTGGTATCACTTTGCGATCATGTTCGAGGCGCTCTTCATCCTCACGACGTTGGATGCCGGAACGAGAGTGGGGCGCTTCATGCTGCAGGATTTGGGTAGACACGTTTGGCAGCCATTCGGCCGCGTGTCCTGGTATCCGGCGGTAGTGCTGTCGAGCCTGATCTTCGTCGCCATGTGGGGGCACTTTCTCTATCAGGGTGTGATGGACCCGTTAGGCGGGATCAACTCGCTGTGGCCGCTGTTCGGGATCTCGAACCAGCTGTTGGCCGCCGTCGCGCTCTGTGTCGGCACGACGGTGATCATCAAGATGGGGAAGGCGCGCTACGCGTGGGTGACGCTCGCGCCGCTCACCTGGCTGGTAATCGTCACATTGACCGCGGGGTGGCAGAAGCTCTTCTCGACCGATCCACGACTTGGCTTCCTCTCGCACGCGCGAATGCTGGAGGATGCCATTGCTGCCGGCACGCTTCCGGCTGCCGTTCAGAACGTGGAGACCGCGCGCCGGATGATCTTCAACGATCGGCTCGATGCCGCCGTGGCGGGATTCTTCATGATCGCGGTGCTCGTCATCCTCGCCGACTCGGCGCGCGAATGGCTGCTGATCCTGCGCGGCCGAAAGCCCGCACGCTCGACCGAGGTTCCGTTCGAGGCGCAGCCCGCGTTGGCGGGCGATTAGCTCAAGTTTTCATAGGGATTTTCGAATGCACACCAAGACACTCGTCGCTCTCACCGCGCTGCTGTCGCTGCCACTCGGAGTCGAGGCGCAGGCGGTCGACACTCGGCAGGCGCCCGCGCCGCAAGGAGCCGCGTCGACCAGCGCCTTCGATTTCACCATCGCCAACATCATGCGCGGCCCCGAAGTCTACGGTCGCGCTCCCGACTCGGTGCGATGGACGCCGGACTCCCGCTGGATATACTTCTCGTGGAACGAGCCCGGCACCGACTGGCGAGAGCCGCTTCGTACATATCGCGTTCGTCCGACGGCAGGTGCAAAGCCGGAGCGGCTCACCACGGCGCATTTGGACACGCTCGGTCCTCTCGCGGCGGCGGGGAATGAAAGCAGCACGCGACAGCTTCGCGCCGTCGCGTTCCGCAATGACTTGTTCCTGGTCGACATCCGTGCGAGCACGGTGCGCCGTCTGACGCAGACGATCGAGCGCGAGTCGAGTCCGCAGCTCGACGCCGGTGGCGGCAAGCTGTACTTCGCGCGCGAGAACAACGCCTTCATGCTGGACCTCGGCAGCGGATTCGTCAGGCAGCTCTCGAACATCCGGACCGATTCGGCGCCGAGCGACAAGAAACCGGAAGGGCAACGGGCGTTCATCGAGCGCGAGCAGCGGGAGCTGCTGGAATCGGTGCGAGACCGAATTCGTGCCGACAGCATCGCTGAGGCGGAACGAAAGCGCCTCGACTCACTGATGGCGAAGCCGTACCACCTCAAGCGCGACGAGCGCGTAGTGTCGATCGATGTCTCGCCGAACGGAAAGGCGCTGATTCTGATAGTGGAGACACGGGCCACGCGTGCGCAGCAGACGGAGGTT
>DATFBY010000037.1:0-43556 GCA_035253585.1 Gemmatimonadaceae bacterium
GTGCAGCCCCGCGTGCGCGGCGGAGACCGCTCGGCTGGCAACATAGTTACGGCCTGTATTCCCTGCAACGTACGAAAAGGGCACACATCGCTCGCGCGCTTTCTGGCCGACGATCCGGCTGCGCGCCGGAATTTTTTTCGCCTGGCGAGACACGTATGGAAAAGACATCTGCGAGCCGTCGAGGAGGAGTTGAGAGGGACGCGCTAGTAGAACATCAAGAGCGGCATGCGGCATGAGGCATGAGGCATCCGGGTCTTGGCGACTGAGACTCTCCGCCGAGACCCGCATGCCGGATGCCGGATGCCTCATGCCGCTTTTCTGCTGTCCTTAGCGGAACTCTCGCACGGTGTCCGTGTACTAGCTATACTTGAGTACGGAAGGGGAGTAGCCACACCGGCCGTCTGCCGGTGCCTGTGGATCGTCAGGACTGCGCACATCGCTCGAGCGATGGCGCACGGTTCGCAGGGGTCGATGAGACGAGGCGAGACCTTCGCGGAGGCGAGACATCTCGCCGCGCGGAGGGCTCGCCTTTCGCGCATTGGAGATCTGGAGAGGAGCGAGGATGAACAACCTGAAAGTTTTCGTGCTGATGGCGGGGCTCACCGCGCTGCTCGGCGCGTTGGGCAGCTATTTCGGCGGCCCGAACGGGATGACGATGGCGCTCATCTTCGCGTTCGGCATCAACTTTTTCATGTACTTCGCCTCGGACAAGATGGTGCTGCGGATGTATCGCGCGCGGATCATCGGTCGGGAGGACGCGCCTGAGCTCTATCAGATGGTCGACCGGCTGCGCCAGCGCGCTGGTCTGCCGATGCCGACCGTGGCCATCGCGCCGCACGCGCAGCCTAACGCGTTCGCTACCGGCCGCAATCCGGAGCGCGCCGTCGTGTGCGTCACGGAGGGCATCGTGAAAGCCCTCAACCGTGAAGAGCTCGAAGGCGTCATCGCGCACGAGCTGGCGCACATCAAGAACCGCGACATGCTCCTCATGACGATCACCGCGACGTTGGCGGGCGCGATCAGCAACATGGGTTACGTGGCGATGTTCGCGGGTGGGCGCAGCGACGATGAGGGCGGTCATCCGATCGCCGCGCTGGCAATGGTGATCCTCGCGCCGCTGGCCGCGATGCTCATTCAGATGGCGATCAGCCGTCAGCGCGAGTTCAAGGCTGACGCGGTCGGCGCCGAGATCAGCGGACGTCCGCTGCGGCTCGCTAGTGCGCTCGAGAAGCTCGACGCCTACGCACACCGTATCCCGATGGAAGTCCCGCCCGCAGCGGCGCCACTCGCGCAGGTGAACCCGCTCGCGGCGTACTCCGGCGGGATGGCAAAGCTGTTCTCGACGCACCCACCGACGGCGGAGCGAGTGGCGGCGTTGCAGAGTCTGGCGGCTAGGGTCGGAGGGCAGGAATAGCGAGTCGAGATTCGAGATTCGAGATTCGGAACGGCACACCTGATGAGCTCCGAATTCGCCGTCGCGAATCTCGAATCTCGAATCTCGAATCTCGACAGATTCGCTATTCTATCCGCATCAACCGAAAGCTCCTCGTCGTTCTCCACTCACCTTCACGCGCGCTGTCAGGCACGGCGAACACGCCCGAGGTCGCGGTGAGCAGACCGGGCGCATAACGCTCGTCCAAGCGACGCACCTCGCGTCCGGTGCTGTCGAACGTACTCACGCGAGTCACTACGACAGACAGCGTACGTCCCGAGATCGTGTCGGCCTCTACGGCACCGGTCGTGTACACGACGCGCGCGCCCGACGGCTGAGCGATCTCGAGCCTGGAGTGCGCGCCGATCGTCCGCGACGGCGACCAGCGCCGCGCGGCCGCCGACCACGCCACGATCGTGTCTCCCGCCGCGCAGACAGTGCGCGCATCGCTCGGCGCAAAGCGTACGAACACGCATCCCGTCCTTCCTTCGTGCGCGAGCCCACGCACCAGTGAATCCACGCGCCACGCCGGCTGCTCTCCCGCCTCGCTGGCGTACGTGAGCCGTGTGCCCACTTTGAGCTCGCTGCCCAGTGACGAGGCCTCCACGAACAACGGAAGTGCCAGGAGCACTCTTCGAAGTCTCATGTAGCTCTCGTGGATTGATCGAGGCGATGAAAAACTGCCTCCTCTACCGGGCGTCCGCCCAGCAGGTGCTCGTCGACGATCCGCTCGAGGAGCTCCGGCGTGACATCTCGATACCAGATCCCATCCGGATACACAACGACGATGGGACCATCCGCACAAACGCCGAGACAGGGCGTCTCGCCCCGCTTCACTCTGGTCGCTCCGAATAGCAACCCCGCACGCTCGAGGAGCTGCGGCAGAAGTGCGTAAAGTTCTCGCCCGCGGTGTTTGGGCGAGCAGAAGCCACCCGTGCACACCAGCACGTGGCGCGAGTATGGCTCCATGGAAGGCATCAGTCGTCGATCTTGTTGTCTCCGGGAGGCGCCTTGTAGCGGTACGCCTCTACCGGGCGTCCGCGCACGAGATGCTCGCGCACGATGCGCTGCGCGCCGTGCACATCGACCGAGTGGTACCAGACGTCGTCGGGATAGACGACTACCATCGGGCCGTGTCCGCACTGGTTCATGCACCCGGCGTGGTTCACACGAACGACCCCTTTGAGGCCGGCAGCCTTCACTCCCTTCTTGAGAACGCTGTGCACCGCGTCCGAGCCCTGCGATGGACAGGTGCCGCCGGATGTGCAGACGAAGACGTGATACTTGTATTGTCCCATGACCCTCAAGTTAACTGGAGAATGCCGCCGTCGCGCCATTGCCGAGCGTGACGCGCGGCGTCATCATGGGCGCAACCGATCACATCACCGCGAGGTATCACCTATGCGACGCCGCCGGGCGCTTCTCGTCGCGATGTTCTTCGTCGTCATCATGCCCGCCAGCTCGAGCGCTCAGGGTCTTCGGTCCCGCATCGCTGAACTCTTTTCCTTCGGCGACTGCGCCGACCCTTTGTGTCTCGACGGCTCCGTGAACGCGCAGAATGGTCACGGTCAGCATTTCATCCCTGCCGCGTTAGGCGGAAACGAGACGATCATCTCGTTCATCCTCGACGCCATCGGGACGAACGTGTCGAACATTCCGCTTGGCGCCACGTCCAGCGGCGCCACGTTCACGCTGGTCGGAGGCCTTCCAGTCAAGACGTCGGAGTCCTCAGGCCCGATCTTCGGTGAGCGCGCGCAGACCCTCGGACGCGGACGGCTGGTGGTGGGCGCGAACATGAGCGCGATGTCGTTCAGCTCCCTTCGCGGCACGTCGCTCGACGATCTGGTCTTCAACTTCACGCATCAGGACGTCGGGACGCCGGGCCTGGGCAGCCCCGCGTTCGAGAATGATTTCATCGAGGTCCGGACCTCGATGAGCTTGAACCTCATCGTGGCGTCCTTCTACGCGACGTACGGTGTGACCGACCGCTTCGACATCGGCGTCGCGGTGCCGCTGGTGCATACCTCTTTCCGCGGCGAAAGCGATGCTCAGATCGTCACGTTCAGCACCGCGCCGCTGCACTTCTTCAGCGGCACTTCGACCAACCCGGTACTGACCGCGAGCACGCACGCTTCCGGGAACGCCACTGGGCTGGGCGATGTGGCGGTGCGCGCCAAGCTCAATCTCAATCGCTCGGCGCGGGCCAGCTTCTCGGTGCTGGCCGAGGGCCATCTCCCGACCGGCGACGAGGACGACTTGTTAGGCGCGGGCGGTTGGGCGTTGCGTGGGCTCGGCGTCTATTCCGCGCGCTTCGGTGACTTCTCGCCGCACTTCAACTTCGGGGGCGTCCACCGCAGCGGGGATCGTCAGACCAGCGCGCTCATCGCCAACGCCGGATTCGATCAACTACTCGCGCCCTGGGCGACGTTCGCGTTCGACATTCTCTCCGAGTGGCAGCTGGGTGAGAGCGCGCTCGAGATTCCAGAACCCGTCGTCTACAGCTTTCCGTTCGCGCGGACGGTGCAGCCGACGAACATCGAAGATCGCCGCGACGATCTCATCGGTTTGTCGGTCGGCACAAAGCTCCGCATGGACTCGGGCGCGACCGGGATCCTCAACATGCTGGTGCCGATCGGACAGGGCGGTCTTCGCCCGCGCGCCGTGTGGACGGCGGGGCTCGAGTACAACTTCTAGCGCCGTCTAGCGAAGCGACAGCAGCTGCCAGCCTGACCCATTGCGGCGGAGCGAGGCGCGGTACGTCGCGCGCGGGGTGCGCTCGCCGCTGATGCCGCGGCGAAAGGCGAACGTGTACGCGGCATCGACCGGCGCGGTAGCCGAGTCGGGTGTGATGAGCTGCACGCGTCCGATGGAGAACGACACGCCGAGGCTGTCGGTCGCATCGAACACATCGCGCCACCGCCGCTCTTCGACCTCGGACAGGCCCGGATACGCGCGGCGCATCTCGGCGATGTTGCGCGACTCGAGCGCGCGGGCGTAGCGCATGATCGCCAACCGGATGTCGGGAAGCGGATCGGCCGGCGCCGAAGGTGTGGGGAGCACTCGAGGCTGCGGAGCTGCCGGTGCGCGTGAGGGACCTGCCGGCAGTGGTGCGATGGCGGCTGGCGGCCTTTCGGCCAACGCCATGCTGTCCGCCGTACGACGCGATGCCTCCGCGTCACGTTCGGCGCGCGCCACCTCCGCGCGCAGCCGCTCGACGGCCGTGTCCGGCGCCCGCTGCCGCGACGTCGACGGGACTGCCTGACGAGTGGGCGCGGCGATCGGCGACTTGGCGGCCGGCGTCGTGTCCGACGCCGCGATCGACCGCGGCGGAGGAGGCGGCGTCGTGGACGGCGTGGGCAGTGATGGTGCGACCTTCGCGCTGTCCGGCGCGCGTGGTGGTTGCTCCGCGACACGCGGTGGCTGCGTGACCGAGTTGCGGGAGCTCATGCCGAGCGCGATGAGGAGGGCAACGCCCGCCACCGCGCCGGCGGTGAACCACGTGCGCCGCGAGAGCCGCACGATCCGAATCGCCCGGCGTGTTTGGCTCGGGGAGTCCTGCTCGAGCACGAGCGCGTCGCGCATCGCCGACGCGGTCTGAAAGCGCTCCACGGGATCGAACGCCATCGCTTTCGCGACGAGATTGTCGAGCGTCCGCGGCACGCGCGGGTTCAACGCGCTCACGCGTGGCGGCGGCTCGACAATGCGCTCGCGCATCCGCCCTTCCGTCATTCGCTCCGGATAGGGTACCTGTCCCGTCAGCATCTTGAACAGGATGCACCCGACGGCGAAGACATCGCTCCGCACATCGACGCCGACGCCCATGAATTGCTCGGGGCTCATGTATTCGGGTGTGCCGACGACGAAGCCGGTCCGCGTCACCGTCTGTCCAGCGCCTAACGCGGCCTTGGCGATCCCGAAGTCGACGACCTTCACCAGGTCGCGGCCGTCGCGGGTGCGCGAGAGCATGATGTTCTCGGGCTTGAGATCGCGATGGATGATGCCGAGGTCGTGCGCGGCCACCAGTGCCTCGGTGACCTGTCTGCCGATCGTTGCCGCGCGTCCGGGGGTGAGTGGTGCTTCGCGATCGAGGAGCGACGACAGTGGCTCGCCGTCGATGTACTCCATGGCGAGGAAGGTCAGCCCTTCCGGCGTCTCGCCGAAATCGTAGATGGCGGCGACGTGCGTGTGGTTGATGCGGCTGGCATTGGCCGCCTCACGATTGAAGCGGGCCACCGCTTCGGCATCGTGACTGAGACCGCGGTTCATCACCTTCACCGCGCACGGCCGTTTCATCTTCACATGCTCGGCGAGGTACACTTCGCCCATGCCGCCGGAGCCGAGCCGCTGAAGCACCTCGTAGCGGCCGGCGAGTATCTCGCCGACGAGACTTCCGTCTTCGCGATTGCTGCGAAGCCCGCTTCCGTCGCGCGGACAGAACTTCACGTCCTGTTCGTAGGTCGTGCCGCATTGTGGGCACGTCTTGGTGGGCGCAGCAGTCACGGAGGGCGCTCTCGATGGGACGACAGCCGGTCACACGCGCGCCGCGCGCCGGCCAGACTCTTACACTATTGCCGTGATCGCTTCCACGGTAGTGCGCGCCATCACTCGGGCCGTGTCAATTTTCCTCGCGCGCGACTATCGTGTGGCATGGCAACGATCGATGATTTCAACGCGCTGGATATCCGTGTGGGCACCGTGCTGCGCGCCGAGCCGTTTCCCGAAGCGCGCAAGCCATCGTTCAAGCTGTTCATCGACTTCGGTCCGGAGCTTGGCGTCAAGCGCTCCAGCGCGCAGCTCACCATTCACTACACGCGCGAGGCGCTGGTCGGCCGGCAAGTGATCGCGGTGGTGAATTTTCCGCCGCGGCGGATAGCGACGTTCGACAGTGAAGTGCTGGTGCTCGGCGCGATGGCGACGGCCACGGAAGTGGTGTTGCTCGCCCTGGAGCGGCCAGCGGAGAACGGTACCAAGATCGGTTAGTGGGAGCTCGTTAGGCAGCGAAAATGAAACGCCGCGGCATCGCTGCCGCGGCGTTTCGCGTCCGTGGTGACGCGTCAACCGGAATTCGGTGCTAGGAGCCCACGCTCGCGCACACCGCGTACACCACGAACGCTTTACTGGTCGAGCCGGCGTTGTCGACGAGCACCTTCCAGCCTGGCGCACCGTCGTTGGCGAGTCCCTGCGGCTTTGAGACGCGTACGTGCAGGTTCTCCGGACCGAAGTCGAAGCCTCCGCTGATCGGCTTCTTTCCGGCCGGGCATAACGCCACGCCCCACGCTTCGTGACCGGGGCGCACCGCCGCGGCGGTATAGCTCACGAGAACGAGACCGGTGATGCCGCCGCTTCCCGCAGGACCGGGAGGTCCTTGCAGTCCTTGCGGGCCGGCAGGGCCTGCGGGGCCGGAAGGACCCGGGGGGCCGGCGGGACCAGTGGCACCCTGGGCCCCCGGCGTGCCCGCGGGACCTGGAGGACCTTGTGCGCCGTCAGCGCCATTCGCACCGGCGGGCCCCGGAGGACCTGCCGGCCCAGGTGAACCTTGCGGACCTTGGGGACCTGCAGGGCCCACCGCACCGGCCGGACCGGTTTCACCCTGCGCACCAGCCGCGCCGGGAAGCCCCTGCGGACCAGCAGGACCTTGAAGACCCTGCGGTCCTTGCGGGCCGATCGCTCCTGGTGCGCCAGGCGTACCGGCAGGACCGGCCGGGCCCGCTGGGCCTTGCTGGTTGAACGAGAACTTCACGTGCAGCGGATTGGTGCAGTCCGCCGGCGTATTCGGCTCGCCCACACGATACACGGTACCGCTCGCGGGGACGTAGCACATCGTGATCACCGTGCCCTGCGCGCGGGCGATCGCGGGCGCGCACAGCAGCGCCGCCAACCCGGCGCCTAACAAGACGGCGTACCGCCACATCGCCTGACGCCAGACGGCGAAGCGGGTGATCGTGCTCAGCGGCTCGAGAGAGTCCGGCATTGTTGCTCCGGGTCGGAGAGTCGGGCGCTCGTTAGGCACGGGGCTCATTGTCGCCCCAGCAGGATGGCCACCTGATCGAGCGCGAGATGGATCGCGGCGCGATCAGGGCCGTCCTCGACCGGCGCGGCGGGCTCGGTGCCGATCATGAGCTCACGCGCCAGGATGAGGGCGCCGGTCGTCTCCCGGCGGCGGCGCGTCATGAGCGCACTCATGAGCGTCGACAGATGCACCTGCATGTGCGGGATCATCTCGGTCGTGTGAAGCGCGGGAACGAGGCGATCGCGAGCGTCCATCAACGCGGTGTGAACGTTGATCAGCTCTTGCTCCGAGGCTCGAAAACGAGATCCGAGTCCGGTGCCGTCGCCGTCGCGACATCCCGCCACAACAAGGAGCACGACCAGCGTTGCCAATGTGGCGCGAAGCTGTCGGCTGGCGACTTCGAGTGTGTTTCGCTGCAAGCTCTGCATGCCGTGCTCCGACGTGGGGTAGTGGAGTCACTCCTTCAGAGGACGAAATCGCCGGTCAGTGGCAACGGAAGCGCGCGCTAACTCCAGCAATAGCAAAGCGTTACATTAACGGTCATTATGACCTGACGCATCGGCGCGGGATGTTCGATCATCACCCTGGCTACCTTCGGCTTCATGTGTTCCGAGCGCCGCCGCTCCCACCGAACCCGCCAGATTCTCGACACTACCGCACGCTCCCCTTGACGGACTAGGTATTTCGCTCCATCCATTGCATACCCAGTCCCACTAGGCAAGAGCCCGTGAGTCCGTCACCAGCCGCGCTCCTCCACGGCACCCTCGACGCCCTGATTCTCAAGACCTTGTCGTGGGGGCCCCGGCACGGCTACGCCATCGCACGATGGCTCGAGGAGATGACGGGCGAGGTCCTGCAAATCGAGGAAGGCTCGCTCTACCCCGCGCTCTATCGCCTCGAGCGACGCGGCCTCATCCAGAGCGAATGGGGAACGAGCGAGCTCAACCGCCGCGCGAAGTTCTATCAGCTCACCGACGCCGGCCGCGCCCGCCTCATGGAAGAACAGGAGGAGTGGACGCGCTTCACTGACGCCGTGTCGCGCGTGCTCCGCCACGCCTGACGATGCCGAGTCGCCCCGGCCGCACGCCGCACCGAATCGGACGCGTCGGACGACAGCTCCGCGCGCTCTTCTGGAAGTCGCCCGTCGCCGAAGAGGTGAGCGCCGAGCTCGCCTTTCACATCGAGATGCTCACGCGACAGTACATCGCCGCGGGGATGACGCCTGACGAGGCGCGCGCCACAGCGCTGGCCCGATTCGGCGACCGCTCCCGCATCGAAGCCGCCTGCCGCGACATCGCCACCGGTATGGAGAGAGACATGCGCTTCACCGAGTATCTCAGCGAGCTGCGACAGGACGCCGCCTACTCGCTCCGGCAGCTTCGGCGCTATCCGGGCTTCACTGCAGCGGCAGTGCTCATGCTCGCGCTCGGCGTCGGCGCCACCACGGCGATGTTCAGTGTCGTTCACGCCGTCGTGTTGGCGCCGCTGCCCTTCCCTCACCCCGATCGCGTCGTCCGGATCTACGAGACGAATCCGAACACGGACTCCTTCTCGAGCTCCGATCCGAACTACCTCGACTGGCGCGCCCAAAGCCGCACACTCGAGTCGCTCGCCGCATTTCGCGGCGCGTCGCGCGCGCTCACGGGCGATGGCGATCCGCGGCGTCTTGCCGGTATCTCCGTCACGGAATCCTTCTTCGACCTGATCGGTGCACGGATCGCGTACGGTCGCGTCTTCGGCGAGGAAGAGTACCGTCCCGAGGGAAGCCGCGACGTGGTGCTGGTGAGTGACGGACTCTGGCGCAGCGAGTTCGGCGCAGATCCGCGGGTTGTCGGCCGCTCGATTCAGCTCGACGGCCGAAGCATGACGGTGATCGGCGTGTTGACGGCTGACTTCGCATTCGGCGAGACCGACATCCTGCTCCCGCTGGTAGCTGATCCCAACTCGAGTCGCGGCAACCATACGCTGAGTACCATCGGCCGGCTTCGGCCGGGGATCACGCTCGCTGAGGCCCAGGCCGAGCTCTCGGGGATCGCCGGCCGGTTGGCGGAGGAGTATCCGGAGTCGAACAAGGATTGGGGAGTGCGGCTCGAGAGCGCGCAGGATTGGCTCATCGGTCCAGAGTTCACTCGCCGCTTGTATGTGCTTCAGGGCGCGGTGGCTTTCGTGCTGCTGCTGGCGTGCGCAAACGTCGCCAACCTCCTCCTGGCGCGCGCCGTCGCGCGCCAGCGAGAGCTCGGCGTTCGCGCCGCGTTAGGCGCCGGCCGAGGGCGACTCGTTAGGCAGCTGGTCACCGAGAGCTCGGTGCTGGCGTTGGCCGGTGGCGTGGCCGGCCTGCTTCTGGCCTACGGTGGTGTGGCGCTCCTCCGCCGCCTCGATCCGAGCAACATTCCGCGCGTCGACGAAGTGGGGGTCAGCACGGTGGTGCTCGTATTCGCGTTCATCGTGTCACTCGTGACGGGCGTGATCTTCGGAGCGGTGCCGGCGCTTCACGCCACACGCGGGAACCTGCACGACCTCCTCAAGACCGGTGTGCGAGTGGCGGGGGGCGCGCACCGCCTACGAGGGACGCTGGTGGTGACGCAGATCGCCGTGGCGATGGTGCTGTTGGTGGGTGCCGGGCTCCTCGTTCGGAGCTTCGCGCGGCTTCAGGGCGTGAGCCCGGGCTACGATGTGCAAAACGTGCTCACTGGGCGCATCACCTTACCCGACGGCTCGTATCCACCGGATCGCATTCCCGAATTCCAGCGTCAGTTCATCGAGCGCCTCTCCGCGATTCCCGGCGTGCAGGCCGCGGCGACGAGCAACATCGCGCCGCTCGTCGGCGGCAGCACTGGGATCGACTTCCAGATCGACGGCGAAGGAATCGACGCGCCGTTCCGCTCGGCGTCGTGGCGGAGCGTGACGCCCGACTACTTCCGAACGATGCGCATCCCGCTGCTGCTCGGCCGCGGAATCCAACAGACGGACGACACGACGCGCCCGAACATCGTCGTGATCAACCAATCGTTGGCCAAACAGCTCTGGCCGAACGAGAGCCCATTGGGGAAACGCATTCGCGTGAACGGTCCGCCGGAGCCGTGGACCGTCGTCGGCGTCGTCGGCGACATCAAGGACATCGAGCTGGCCGAGCCGCAGGACGTGATGTTTCTCTCGAATCGACAAGTGCAGGTGCGCTCGCTGGCGTTCATGGTCCGGACCAGCGGTGATCCGACGTCGGTTGCCGCCGCGGTTCGACGCGAGCTCCGGTCGATCGACCGCACGATCCCTATTCGAGATCTTCAGCCCCTCGCCGAGAACCTTCGGACATCGCTCGCCGTCCCGCGCTTCAGTACGCTGATGCTCTCACTCTTCGCCGTGGTGGCGCTCGGGCTCGCTGCGCTCGGCATCTACGCCGTGATGGCGTTCAGCGTCGCTCAACGCACGCGCGAGATCGGCGTGCGCATCGCGCTTGGCGCGAAGCCGGGGCGCGTCGTTCGGCACGTCGTGCGAGGCGGCGTCGTGCTGACGGCGGTCGGAATCGTACTCGGCACGGCGGGCGCGGTCGCGCTCACCAAGGTGCTCGCCGGGCTTCTCTTCGGCGTCGAGGCGACTGATGCCCCGACATATGTCGCAGTGGCGTTCTTGCTTTCAGCAGTGGCGCTAGCGGCGAGTGTGATCCCCGCGCGCCGCGCTGCGCGCGTCGACCCGCTGGTGGCGCTCCGTAGCGAGTGAGCGCACCTTGACACCCCTCGACGGCCGGGCATACTACGACGTATGCCCGCTCACACGAGACGGAGTCACGATGGGCACGGCGGTATGGAATGTCCCGGCGCGACGCGACGGGGCGAGCCGGCGTGCCGGGTGAGCTGATCGACTTTTCATCGATTCTCGAATCCACCGCCGGCCGCCTCAACGCGGCCGGTTTCGTTTCGCCGCCGTGCGAACAACGAGCGGCGCTGACGCGTTGTCCGTAGAGAGCCCCACACCCGAGGAAGTCATATGCCGACAACCACCGCGACTCCAGCAACCGCACTCGATCCCGTGCCGGCGCAGAAGGGCTACGTGCGCCCAGAAAAGTTGGTGACCACCGAATGGCTGGCCGCCAACCTCGACAATCCGTCGCTCCGCATCATCGAGAGCGATGAAGACGTTTTGCTGTACGACATGGGACACATCCCGAACGCGCAGAAAGTCGATTGGCACGCGGACCTCAACGATCCGGTGCAACGCGATTACATCGACCGCGCACGTTTCGAGGAGTTGCTGCGCTCGAAGGGGATCGACGAGAACACCACCGTGATCTTCTACGGGGACAAGAACAATTGGTGGGCGACGTACGCACTCTGGGTCTTCGAGCTGTTCGGCTTCGAGAACGCGAAGATTCTCGACGGCGGACGCATCAAGTGGGAGCAGGAGAAGCGCCCGTTCACCACCGACGTCCCAACCTTCCCGCGCACGAACTACAAGGCCAAGGAGCGCGACGATGCCAGGATTCGCGCGTTCCGCGATCAGACGCTCGAGCACATGAAGTCGAAGAAGCCACTCGTCGATGTGCGCTCGCCTGACGAGTACACCGGCAAGAAGACCCACATGCCCGAGTATCCGCAGGAAGGCGTGCTTCGCGGCGGGCACATTCCGGGCGCCAAGAACGTTCCGTGGGCACGCGCGGCGAACACCGACGGTAGCTTCAAGACCGCGGACGAGCTGCGCGCGATCTACGAGGGCGAGATCGGTCTCAAGAAGGGTGATGACGTCATCGCCTACTGCCGCATTGGCGAGCGTTCCTCGCACACCTGGTTCGTGCTCACGTACCTCCTCGGCTACGACAAGGTGCGGAATTACGACGGCAGCTGGACCGAGTGGGGGAACGCCGTGCGCTCGCCGATCGAGAAGTGACGACACCGAAGACCGGCGCGTTCGCGGTACCGGCTCCGGGCCCGCGTCCGCCGAATCGCGTGCTCGTAGAATGGCGGGGCGGTGAGCGATTCGACGCTCATCGCCCCGGTGGTCCATCTATCAGGATCGATGGAACGGGTGAGACAGGCCCCGGGCCTGTCGACTCGCTGCTGAGCGCGCTGGCGGCCTGTGCATCCGGCGACGTCGCTCAGATCCTCGCCAAGCGGCGCACTCCCGCGGAGTCCATGGAGATCGAAGTGATCGGCACGCGGGTCGACACCATCCCTCGCCGCCTGAAGCACGTCCTGCTCAAGTTCAGAATCACCGGCGCCGGCATCGACCGCGATCAAGCCGAGCGAGCCGTGGAGCTCGCGGTCACGAAGTACTGCTCGGTGAAGGATTCGCTCGATCCTAATGTGCCGATTGAGTGGGAGATCGAACTCGGTGAAGCGGGTAGCGGGAAGCGGGAAGCGACTACTCGGCACACCTAACGAGTACCGTCTGGCCAGCGCTTCCCGTTTTCCCACTTCCCGCTTCCCGCATGAGGATCGACACCGCAATCGGCCACACCCCTTCCGTCCGTCTCTGCCGCGTGGTGGAGAAGGACATGGCCGAAGTATGGGTGAAGATCGAGGGGATGAACCCGGGCGGGTCCATCAAGGATCGCACGGCGCTCGGCATGATTCTCGACGCGGAAGAGCGCGGGATCCTGAAGGCCGGTGGCACCATCGTCGAGCCGACGTCCGGCAATACAGGAATCGGGCTCGCGCAGGTCGCGTCGGCGCGCGGATATCGGCTGATACTCTGCCTGCCGGCGCAGATGAGCGAGGAGCGAAAGCGGACACTGCTCGCCTATGGAGCGGAGCTCGTACTCACCGATCCCGAGCGTCGCATGCTCGCCGCGATCGAAGAAGCAGAGCGCATCCGCGACACTACCGGCGCCTGGCTGCCTAACCAATTCTCGAATCCGGCGAACGTGGCGATTCACTATCGCACGACGGCGCCGGAATTGTGGGACGCAATGGAAGGGCGGCTCGACGCGTTCGTGTACGGCTCCGGGACGGGAGGGACGATCAGTGGCGTCGGCCGATTCCTGAAGGAGCGTGATCCGCGTATACAAGTCATCGCGGTGGAGCCGGCACGCTCACCCGTATTGAGTGGCGGACAGCGCGGACAGCATCAGTTCCAGGGGATGGGTCCGGGATTCGTGCCCGACAACTTCGATCGGTCGGTGGTGGACCGCGTGATTCAAGCGTGGGAAGAAGACGCGTTCCCCATGGCGCGCCGGTTGGCGCGCGAAGAAGGACTCTTCGTCGGCATGTCGAGCGGCGCGATCGCCTGGGCAGCGCTCAGCGTCGCGCGAGAGCTAGGACCCGGGAAGCGAGTCGCAATGATCTCACCCGACTCGGGCGCGCGATACTTGAGTACCGCTCTGTATGCGGACGACGAAGGGACGCCGCCGCACATTACCTACGCCACCATACCTTAGAAGTGCAGATGTGCGTTACGGCGTAGCCGATCCCCCTCTCGGCTTGTTGAACGGCGACAACGGATACCAGGCCGGCATACTGTCCGCATTCGCGATCCTCACGCCGAGTGCCGCGCTCACGCCGGCCAGCTCGCGTGGGCCGGCCCAGTTCCAATCACTGCGAATGGAATCGGCCGGTTGATGATAGGGGCCGGAAAGCCAGGTCTTGGCGCGCTGCGGCCAAGTGGTGTCGGCTGGAACGCCGATCAACATGATGGCGGGCACGCCTGCCTTCACCAGGGCGTAGTGATCGGAACGAACGAAGACATTCTCTTCCGGAAAAGGATCCTGCTGGATCTTGTTCCCCGTCTCCTCGGTGACGACACGAAGCAGCGGTCCGAGCGATGAATGCTCCGAGCCCCAACCCACCACCCCTTCCACCGCGCCGTACGTCTCGGTTCCGATGCCATCGAGGTTGATGTCGGCCGCAACCTTGGCCAGCGGCCACGTCGGATGCGCGGCCCAATACTCGGCGCCGAAGAGACCGTGCTCTTCGCCCGTCACGGCGAGGAAGACCACCGATCTGCGAGGCTTTTGTGGCAGCTTCGACATCGCTTCAGCGACGGCGGTGATCATCGCCACGCCGAGCGCGTTGTCGGCCGCGCCGGGATAGAGCTTTCCATCGGCGCCAAGTCCGAAGGCGTCATAGTGCGCCGTGTAGAGCACAGCCTCCTCGGCGAGTGACGGATCGCTGCCGCGAAGCACTCCCGCGACGTTGCTCCCTACTCCGCGATCGCGCGTGAAGCGAAGGGCGACAGTCGCCGTCGACGACAGTGCACGCGACGCTGCTTCGCCCGCGTCGGCCTTTCGCTTCGACTCGGCGAAGTCGAGATTCGCCGCGCTCCACAGCTTCCCCGCTCCCTGCTCGCTGAGGAAGGCGAGCACGGGCCCCGTCTGCGGCGCGGTGCCGCCTGGATCGAGGATGACGCGACGTCGTGTGAGATAACCGGCGATCGTCTCATACGACTGGAGTGGGGTACCGACGTTGGCCAGCAGAATCGCTTTCGCGCCGCGGCCGAGAAGCACCGGAATCGCACGTTGGACGCCGGCGTTTGCGGCCCACGTCGCCGAGTCGGCAGCCTGTGGCTTGCCGGCCAAGAGCACGACGATCTTTCCGCTCGGATCGACGCCGGCAAAGTCGTCGCGGTTGAGCGCCTTCGACTGTACACCGTATGACACGAAGAGCACCGGTCCCGTGATGTCGAGCGAATCCGTGCTGGGGTTGAGGTACGGGACGAAGTCGGTGCCTAACGAGAGCGTGGCCGAGCCGGCACGGATTTGCGAGCTGCTGCTGGCGACCGAGCCAATGAAGCGGATCGGCTGGAGGAAGTTGCCGGATTCGCCGGCCGGAGCGAGTCCCAGGGCGCGCCAACGGTCGGCGAGCCAGCGTGCAGCCTTCTCGCCGCCTGCCGTAGCCGTCCCCCGTCCTTCCATCTCGCGTGACGCGAGCGTGGTCGTGACCGACCGGATCGTCTGCTCGCTGACCCCCTCAAAGACGGAGCGCTCGGCCGAGGACAAGCCGGTCGCGGGGCCGGCGGTGGTCGAGGGCTGCGTCGCGGGCGCGGGAGCCGTGCTGGTGCTCGCGGCGGGCTGCCCACTCGAGCAGCTCAAGCACCCGAATGCGACGAGGGCGAGAAGCGGATATCGTGGCGTCATGGATTGGCGGTAGTGGAGCGGGAAAGCTAGGGGAGGGACGGGGGCATAGGGAGGGTGCGGGGATTAGGAAGGAGGGATTAGGGATTAGGGATTGGGGATTAGGGATGACGAGCGCGGTGTCTTCCGGACCTCACATGCCTGATCCCTATTCCTAATCCCTAGTCCCCAATCCCTAATCCCCTTAAATGCACGCAACCCTTTCCTCGCTCGGCGCATCAGACTCCCGGTGCCAGCGCTACTTCGTGTTCCTCAGCCTCGTGAGCGGGTGGACGATCGCCAGCTAGTAGAGCGTGTCCTGAGTGGAGACACGCTCGCCGAGCGCGAGCTGTACGACGCGCACGTCGACCGCATCTACCGCCTCATGTATCGGTTGGCCGGGGACGAAGATCTGGCGCAGGACTGTACGCAGGAAGCTTTCATCCGCGCCTTTGAGCGGCTGAGGACATTCCGCGGCGAGTCGAGCCTGTCGACCTGGTTGCACTCGATCGCTGTCTCGGTGGCGTTGAACGCGCTCCGAAAGGTGAAGCGGCTCGACAGCCGTCACGTGACGCTGGATGGGACGTTCGATGTGGGGGCGCGCGACCGCGGTGCCGAGCCGGACCTCAAGATGCGGCTCAGAAGTGCGATCGATGCGCTGCCGGAAGGATATAGAGTCGTGTTCGTGATGCACGACGTCGAGGGATATACGCACGAGGAGATCGGTGCCGCGCTCGGGGTGCAGGTGGGGACGTCGAAGGCGCAACTGCACCGGGCGCGCGCCAAGCTCCGGGACGCGCTGAAGGATTTCGCGGGAGAGTGGGTGTCATGAGCGACGAAAAATTGGATCAATTCATCGACGAGGCGGCGAAGGAGTACAATCGCCCGAGCGGCCGCGTACCGCGTGAAGAGATGTGGGCGCGGATCGAGCGCGGTCGTACGAATCGCCACGAGACAGCGGCGACGCCGGCGCACGTTGCGCCGCCGATCACGCCGCTTCGTCGCCGTACGCAGTGGATCGCCGTCACCGCCGCAATCGCGGCCGCGTTGGCGATCGGAGTGTTGGTCGGCCGTTTCTGGGAGCGCGCTCCGACGTCGATCACGGCGGAGAATCGCCCGAACCAACCGGGCGGACAGGGGGGATTGGAGAAGCAGGAAGCGACTGATTCGCTCTTGCCTAACGCGTCGCCTGACGCGCGTGAGCTGGCGTCGACGGCTCCAGAGCCCAGGACGCCCGGTTCGCGAGGCGGGTCGGACGCGCGCGACAGCCGATCGGACCGTTCGTATGAAGTGGCAACGATGAACCATCTGGCGCAGATGGAGGCGCTGCTCACCACCTTCCGCGCGTCGAATCGCGACGGTCAAGTGGACGCGCAGCTCTCCACTTGGGCGCGCGACCTGTTGTCGTCGACGCGTCTTCTCCTCGACTCGCCGGCTGCCGAGGATGCGAAGAATCGCCGGTTGCTCGAGGATCTCGAGCTGGTACTCGTCCAGATCGTGAACCTGGCGCCTAACTCGGGCGCCAGCGATCGCGGGTCTATCGAGCGCACGTTGGAGAATGGACAGGTCATGATGCGGCTGCGCACCGCGGTGCCCGCGGGCGGCTTGCCGACTGGAACTTGAGGAGAATGAGCATGCGATACCTACTGCTTGGGGCGACGATCCTGCTGCTGACCCGCGATGCTGCGGCGTCGGAGACGCCCCCGGTGATTCATATGGCTGAGCTGCCGGCGCCGTCGTGGGCGCCGCAGGATCCAGCCGACTCGCTCTACCGCGAAGCGCGCCGCGCGTTGAGCGACGCGAACTATCAGCGCGCGGCAGAGCTGTTCTCGCGGCTACGCGATCGCTTCCCACGGTCGACGTACGTCGCCGACTCGTACTACTGGCAGGCGTTCGCGCTGAACCGGAACGACCGCTTGCAGCAAGCGCTCTCGCTGCTCGACGAACAGGGGAAGCGCTTCCCGAATGCGACTACGCGGCGCGATGCGCAGGCCTTGGCGACACGCATCCGCGGCGAGCTCGCGCGGCGTGGCGACGCGACCGAAGCCGAGCGCCTGACGAGTGTGGCGTCGCAGGGGTGCCCGGAAGAGGAGGACGACGTCCGGATCGCCGCCATCAACGGCCTGATGCAGATGGACGCCGAGCGCGCGATGCCGATCCTCAAGAAGGTCCTGGCGCGCGGCGGCGCCTGCTCAGCCGAGCTGAGGCGCAAGGCGGTGTTCGTCGTCTCGCAGCAAAGAAGCGAAGAAGCGGCGGACATTCTCTTGAACGCCGCGCAGAACGACCCGGACAACGAAGTCCGAGAGCAAGCAGTGTTCTGGCTTGGGCAGGTCAGCGACGAGCGCGCGGTGGACATGTTGAGCCAGATCCTCACGAAGTCGAACGAGCAAGAGGTGAAGGAAAAGGCCTTGTTCGCGCTGTCGCAGCACCGGAGCCCGCGCGCCGCCGGCCTGCTGCGTGAGTACGCGCAGGGCGCGAACGTCAGCGCCTCGCTGCGGGAGAAGGCGATCTTCTGGATCGGGCAACGTTCCTCGCAGGAGAACGTGGATTTCCTGAAGGGCCTCTATGGCAGGCTCGACGATCAGGAGCTCAAGGAAAAGGTGATCTTCTCGCTCTCGCAGCAGCGAGGCATGGGCAACGACAAATGGCTGATGGACATCGCGACCAAGGAAGGCGAGGACACCGAGCTCAGGAAGAAGGCGCTCTTCTGGGCTGGTCAGATGCGCGAGGTGTCGCTCGAGCAGCTCGTCGGTTTGTACGACCGGATGAAGGATCGCGAGATGCGAGAGCAGCTGATCTTCGTGTACTCGCAGCGGCGGGAGGCACCGGCGGTGGACAAGCTCATGAGCATTGCGAAGTCGGATCCTGACCGCGAGCTGCGTAAAAAGGCGATCTTTTGGCTCTCGCAGTCGCGCGATCCGCGTGCGGCCCAGTTCCTCCTGGAGATTATCGAGCAATGAGAGTGACGTTCAGTGGTGGCGTGGCCGCGCTGCTGCTCGCGGCCGCGCCCTCCCTCATGGAGGGACAGAGCATTGCCGACCGGGTGCGTGGCGTGCGGAACGGTGTCGTGCACATGAGCTACGCGGCCCGTCCCGGCGTGTGTGGTAACGGTGCGAACTCCATCAGCTTCGGCCCGTCGCGCACGATGAACTGGTCGGGTCGCTACAGCAGCGACGAAGACGAATGGGAAGCGGACGAGTGCGAGCCCGGTCCGGTGCGCGTGTCGTTGACCGTGAACGATGGCAACGTCAGCCGCATTCGCACCTACGTGGGCGGTGGGTGGCGTCCTCCGCGCGAGGGACGTCCGACGCCGGTCGATCTGGGCATGGTCTCGGTGCGGGAAGCGACCGATTACCTGTTAGGCATCACCGAGCGGGACGCGGGACGCGCGGCGAAGGACGCGGTTCTGCCGGCGATCCTGGCCGACAGCGTGGTGGTGTGGCCGCGATTGATCAGGATCGCGCGCGATGATGGCCGGTCACGCGATGTCCGGAAGAATGCGGTGTTCTGGCTGGGCCACGCCGCGGGCGAAGCAGCGGCCGCCGGTCTCGACTCGATCGTCTACGCGAGCGATGTCGACCGCGAGGTGAGGGAGCAGGCAGTCTTCGCGCTCTCGCAGCGACCGAAGGACGAAGGCGTTCCGTTGTTGATCCGCGTCGTGCGGACGAACAAGGATCCTGAGATCAAGAAGAAGGCGCTGTTCTGGCTGGGACAGAGTGGAGATCCGCGAGCGTTGGCTTTGTTCGAGGAGATCCTGACGAAACAGTAGGAGGGCAGATCGACATCGCTGATGTGCGATCACATGGCGAATGTGCGATGTGGAAGGCAGAGGTGACTATCGGTTCGACCTGGAAAGAGCCGTTAATCAGCCTTCTATCTTCCACATCGCACATCTGCGATGTGATCGCACATCAGCGATGTCGATCTGCTTTTTACGGCGTTGGCAGACTCACCGCCTTTCCTTTCTCCACTCCAACAACTACCTGCCCCGCACTTTGCAGCAGCAGCCCTTCGAGCTGCGACAGGTTTTCGACCTTCACCCGATTCACGGTCTGAAGCTGCGCGCCGCGTTTGATTCCTTCGCGCGCCGCCGCTCCTCCCTCACGAACCTCGGCGACGCGGACCTTCCCGCTTTCCGTTTCCTGAAGCGTCATGCCCCACGCGTCGATGCGTACCGGACGGCCGGTCGGATTCTCGCCGAAGATTCCCTTGTAGCTCACGCCTTGGGGAAGCTCTACCGGTTGCATCACGCGAAGCGGCCGACCATCGCCGACGACCCGCGATGAGTCGACTGCCACGAACGCGGTGTACTGACTCACCAGCCGGTGATTGAGCGCCAGCTCGGTCATCTCGCTGCGCAGTCGAGCGCGGGCCGTGGAATCGGCGCCGAGCATGGCGCCTGACAAGTCGTGGATGCGGAGACGTGCCCACGTCGGAGCGAGCGCCGCGTGGCGGCTCTCCACCGCTGGTAGATCCACGCGAACCGGATACCGAACGCGCCGTGCTCCAATGCGACCGGTCACGTACGCGGTACCGCTCCCCTGCCCCTCATAGCGGCCGACCACGTCTATCACCTGACCAGCAAACAGATCGCGAACCTTCGCCGGGTAGACGTCCCGGACGGGCAGGCCGTTCCATTCGATTGCAATGTCGACCAACACCGGCGAGTCGATCGCATCGAAGAGCCGGTTTACAGCTCGTGTCTGGTATGAGGTGTCGCGCGGGATGACGACCTGCGACATGCCACCACCGTGCTCGCCGATACCGTCAATCAGGTAGCGGTTGACACTGCTCCCGATGCCGAAACCGAAGAATCTCGCGTCTCCTCGCTCCTTCTTGATTACCTCGAGGATCTGCTCCTCGTTACCGACGTATCCGTCGGTCAGAAACACGTACATCTGCAGGAATTCCGGCTCGTGGTGCGCCGAGAGCGCGCGTTGGACACCCGCCAACATCTCGGTCCCACCGCCCGCGGAGAGATTTGTCAGGAAGCGCTTCGCCGTGGCGACGTTCTCGGGCGTGTTCTGTCGTGCACGCTCCCAGAGCTGCGCGTTGCCGCCGGCGAAGTACACAATGTTGAAGTGGTCGTCGGGGCGCAGACGATCGAGCGTCCGCTCGATCAACTCCTTCGAGAGGTCGATCGGCAGTCCCATCATGCTCCCCGAGATGTCCAGGATGAAGGTGATCTCGCGGGGCGTCACTTGCTCGTCGCTCGGCGCCAGCGGCGGCTGCATGGTGAGCGAGAAGTAGCCGTTCCCGTTCGCCGCGTGCGCCAACACGCCGAAGCGCGTCTCGGCTCCCGCGACGCTCCAGCGCATCACGAAGTCGCGATTCGGAATCGCGTCCTTGCTCGAAAGGGTGATGACGTGACGAGTCGGCGATAAACGTTCGATGTCGACTTTGTGCGCGATGGCTGCCAGCTGCGTGATCGGAAGACCGGCGTCGAGCGTGACCTTGAGCGAAATGTCGTGTCCACTGCGCTGTCCGGGAGGAAGCACCGGCGGATTGACGCTGGTGGTATCGGCGCGCAGCGGAAGGTTCACGCAATGCCCGCCGCCATAATGACGCGGAGGGCGATCGGTGCCGCTGGTAGGTTGCATGACGACAACCTGCGGCGTCGTCGTCTGTCCGGGGTTGTAACGCGGACCGACGACCATCGGAAACGCGAACTCGTATTCGCCTTTGTCGTACGGCAGCCGCTCGAAGTACGTGATGGAGATGGTGACGACGCCGCCCGGCTCGATGTTGGCCACGTTTTGCGTGAAGATGTTCGGGCGTTCCTGCGTGAGCAGACTGGCTGTCTGTCCCCGAGCGCGTGCATCGCGATAGATGCGCTCCGCTTCTTCCCGCGTCCGAATCAAGCCGACGATCTTCCGCGATCCTACGCGCATCACGAAATCGTTGACGGCGCCTAACGATGGAAGCGGGAAGATGTACACCGCTTCGATCACATCCTTGTAAGGATTTGCGTAGCGCTGCTCCACGACGGTGCGCGCGAGCGAGCCGCTGATCTCGGCGGCGACGTCAGTGTGCTGAAGTGGGAAGTCGCCGAGCGGCTTTCCTTCAGCGGTGCGAGCGCGAAGCGTACCTTGCGTGGCGGGCGGCGCCGGCTCGCCGCTGTCCGGATCCTTCTCGCTGAACTTGTCCACGCGCTTATTCTGCGCCAGCTCGCGTCTGGATTGAGCGGCTTCCGCCGCATCGAAGAGGAGCAGCTCATCCGCCCCTTCGATCTCGCCTTCTTCGAGCATCATCGCGGGAGCTGACTTCGCAAAGTCTGCCGATCCGGCGCCCGACTGGACGTAGGCGCGGCGTGCGCCCCGCACGTTGGCGCTCGTGGTGACGACCTGCCCTAGCTGCACGACTTCGGGCGCGAGCTTCACCGTCAGTGACGTGTCTCGCCCGGCGCTCACGATCACCCGACGCTGTGCACTGCGGTAGCCGACTCGCTTGAAATCCACGGTATACGTGTCAGGCTTCAGTCGTTGGATGCGAAAGCGCCCAGTACTGTCGGTGATCGCGCCGCACGGAGTTCCGATCAGTCGGATCTGCGCACCTGAAATCGCTCTCGATGTAACCGAGTCGGTGAGGGTGCCCGAAATGGATCCTGGTTGAATGCCGCGTGGTGGCGTCGGACAGCTGGAATGCATCGCTCCGCTCACGCCGCTGACGGCCAGCGATGTTCCGAGAAGGAGTGCGGCGAGCGGGAACGCTGTGTAGCGGACTCTCATGGGACCTCCCGTGTAGTGCGCGCGAAATGACCCGCGACGTCGAGCGCGCTCGAGGAGGAGACGCCGGCGATCGTGCAGCTTGCACATGGCGTCCCCCGCCATAGAATCCGAATCGGACACAATGCCTCTCTTCCCCGCCCTACGCGCGCCGTTTCGCGCGATCGCTTCCATCGTCGTCCCCGAAGCTCGGTCGCTCACGCCGGCCGATTGGGAGGACGTCGAGCGAATCGTCGACCAAGCGGTCTCCCAACGCCCGTCCAGTGTGCAGCGTCAGCTTGCGACGTTCATTCGCATTGTCGACAAGATGCCGGTAGCGCGATTCGGACGATCGTTCACGGCGCTCGACGATGCACGACGCGCACGCGTTCTCCACTCGCTCGAGAATGCACCGGTGCTTCTCGTCAGGCGGGGCTTCTGGGGACTTCGGACGCTCGTCTTCATGGGCTATTACGCACGACCATCGGTCGCCGCCGCGATCGGCTATCGCGCATCGCCACGTGGGTGGACGGCGGAGAGCCGCCGATGATCGAGAAGCGCTACGACATCGTCATCGTCGGCTCGGGCGCGGGCGGGGGCACCGTGGCGCAGGAGCTCAGTGCCATGACGCGCGATGGACTGCGGATCCTGGTTGTGGAGAAAGGTGCGCGGCTCGCCGATCACGAGTTCACGGGCAGCGAGCTGGAGATGGCGAGCTCGCTCTACGAAGACGGGGGCGGCTTTCTCACCGCCGACGGCACAATGACGCTCGCCTTCGGCCGGATCTACGGTGGCTCGACGGTCGTGTACACCGGCACCTCACTCATCGCGCCCGAGCGAGTCATTCGCGAGTGGAACGTGCCGGGTCTCACACACGACGACATTGCGCGGCGCTCGAGAAAGTTCATGGCGCAGAACAATGTCCACCTCCTCTCGCCGGAGGAGATCAACGAGAACAACAATCTTTTCGTAAAAGGATGCGAGGCGCTCGGACTCCACGCCGAGCAGTTCCCCGTGAACGTCAAAGGCTGTCTCGGATCGAGTCTGTGCAACCTCGGCTGTCCCAACGCCGCTAAACAGGGAACGAACCGGGTGCAGCTGCCTAACGCGGAGCGCAATGGCGTCGAGGTGGTTACGCGCGCCGACGCCCTTCGCCTGGAAGAGCGCGCGGTCGTGGTGCGCGTCAGCGAGAAGAAGAGCGGCGAGAAAGGCGCACACTCGGAGTGGGCGCCCGGCGACTATCGTGTATCGGCGTCGACGATCGTTGTCGCCGGCGGCTCGATCGGCTCGACGGCGCTGCTATTACGCTCCGCCATCAACGCGCGTCTCCCCAGGCTCGGCGCGAGGTTCACCTGTCATCCGGCGCACATCCTGGTGGCCGAGCACCCGCGCGCGATCACCAACGATGTCGGACATCCGAAGTCCTTCTATCTCGATCGCGCCGAAGAGGAGGGATACGTTCTCGAGACGTGCATGTACTTCCCGTTCATCACGGCGAAGAATCTGACGGGCTTCGGTCCGGAACACTCGGCGCTCATGCGGGCCTTCCCGAAGCTCCAGATGATCCTGGTGCTCGCGTGTGACAAAGCGGTCCCGCAAAACCGAATCGCCGTCGATCGCGCGGGAAAGCCGGTCGTGCACTACACGTTCACGCGCGACACGGTAGAATCGCTCGTCAGGGCCACGCGCATGTCCGCGCGAATCTTCTTCGCGGCGGGCGCGATTCGCGTGCACGCGCCGAGCGCGAATCCACCGCTCATCGATGCCAAAGATGCCAGCCGCATCGATGATTTGGTCGACGCGCGGAACTTCAAGACCGGACGCATCTCGATCTCCGCCGCGCACCTAATGGGTGGTTGTGGGATGGGACGCGGTGCGAGTGATTCGGTGACCGACGCGCAGGGCCGCGTTCACGGCGTGCCTTGGCTGCGGGTGGCCGACTCTAGCCTCTTCCCCGACTCAGTGGAGATCAATCCGTATCTCACCGTCATGGCGCTTGCCGACCGCGTCGCCGAGGGCGTGCGCGCGGACGCCGGCGCCCTGGCGCTACAGTCTGCCTGACGAGTGTGGGCCGCTCATCTCGTCTCGCGTCCCTGACGGAAGAGGATGAGTCCGAAGATGAGATGCGGAATCACCAGTGCGAGGATGATCGCTCCGACCGAAATGTAGGTCACCCAAGCGTTCGTCATGTCGATGCCGCTGGTGCCAGGCCGCGGGGTGCTCATCCACACGAGAAGCGCGAAAAGCGCGAGAATGCCTCCCGCGGCGGCGAACGCGCCGAGTCCGGCCATGAGAGCGATCGGGAGCCTGCGCATGCGCTTCCTCCGAGTGAGTTGTTTCCTGCTTGAAGCTTCCTCGACTTTCGAGTTGTTTCAAGGCCAATGCCGACCCCGAGGCTGAGCACGGAGATGCCGGAAAACGTCGTAACCGCGAGAATCGCCGACCTTCGTCGCGAGTATGCGCGCGCTCGCCTCACGGAGAAGGACGTCGATGCGGATCCCGTGCGGCAGTTTGCGCGGTGGTTCGAGGAAGCGCGAGCGGCCGAAGTTTTCGAGCCCAACGCGATGACGCTCGCCACCGCCACGCCGAATGGGCGGCCCTCGGCGCGGATGGTGCTGCTCAAAGGATTCGACGACCGCGGGTTCGTCTTCTACACCGACTATCGGAGCCGCAAAGGGATCGAGCTGGCGGCGAATCCGGTGGGCGCCCTCTGCTTCTGGTGGTCCGAGGTCGAGCGTCAGATCCGCATTTCCGGCAGCGTCGAGCGAACATCGTTCGACGAATCGGACACGTACTTCAGAACGCGTCCCTTGGGCTCCCGTCACGCCGCTTGGACGTCGCATCAGAGCGCGGTGATCAAGGACCGCGAGATGCTCGACGCCGAGCTCAAACGCGTCGAGTCGCGCTTCGGCCAGAACGAGCCTGATCTGCCGCCTCATTGGGGCGGCTTCCGCGTCGTGCCTGACGAGTTCGAGTTCTGGCAAGGGCGTGAGAGCCGACTCCACGATCGCATTCGCTATCGCCGCGGTTCCGGACGCGAGTGGATTCGCGAGCGTCTCTCGCCCTGACCCAACCGCAGCGCGTGTCCGAGGACCTGATCGTCAGAGCGCGGGACATGCTCGCGTCGGCGCGCCGCATCGTGGTGCTCACAGGTGCGGGGATCAGCGCCGAGTCGGGAGTTCCAACTTTCCGCGGCGCCGGCGGACTCTGGAAGGAATTCCGGCCAGAGCAGCTGGCGACGCCCGAGGCGTTCGCGGCCGATCCGCAGCTGGTGTGGGAGTGGTATAGATGGCGGCGGAAGCTGGTGAGCGACTGCCGCCCGAACGCGGCGCACTACGCGTTGGCTCGCCTGGCACTCGAGCGCGGAGGGATGCGGATCGTTACGCAGAACGTGGACGAGCTGCACACCACCGCGGCGCGAGAGCTGGCGGGCGCGGGAGACCCGGCACCGGCGATTCCGCTCGAGCTCCACGGCTCGATCTTTCGGTCTCGCTGCACGCGATGTGGCACGCGGGCGTCCGGTCAGCCTGCATCGTCGGAATCGCAACTTCCTGTCTGTGAAGCGTGTGGTGGGTCGCTTCGGCCAGACGTCGTCTGGTTCGGCGAGATGCTCGATTCAGCCATCCTCGATGAAGCGATGGACCATGCGCGCCAGGCGGACATCTGCCTCGTGATCGGCACGAGCGCGGTCGTGCATCCTGCCGCTGGACTGGCGTCGATGACCGCGGCGCACGGCGGAAGCATCATTGAAGTGAATCCGGAGCGCACGCCACTCACGGGCGCGGCGGACATCTCGATCCGCGCCACGGCGGCAGCGACGATTCCCGCCATCACCGGCGCGGCGAGCTGACGTGCGCGACGTGCTCGAGATCTACGCCGAGCGAAGCCGCCGGCTCCGCGACGCGGAGCGCGAGGTGGCGCGGCGCTCACGCGCGCTGTCACGCCTGCGCGTGCTGTTGGCCGCCGTCGCGCTTCTCGCCTGGTGGACCAGCACACGTGTCGACACGCGTCTCTCGACGATTCTGGTCGCAATCGCATTCGCCGTGGTCGGCGCCTTCATCATTGTCGTCGTCAGGCACGGACGTCTCAAACGCGAGGAGGAGCTGCTCGGCGAGCTCGCCGCGCTTGCCGAGAGCGGACCGGCGCGCGTCGAAAGGCGCTGGGGAGAGCTGCGGACCGAACAGCTCGAGCCGGCGGACGCCGATCATCCGTACGCGCTCGACCTCGACCTCACTGGTCCAGGATCGCTGTCGCGCCTGCTGCCTCCACTCAGTCCGGCGCTCGGACGACCACGTCTTCGTGCGTGGCTGCTCGATCCGGCACCGCCTGACGAGATCGTACGTCGACAGGAAGCGATAGCCGAGCTCGTCGAGATGCGCGAGCTGCGCGAGCTGCTCGCGGTGCATGCGGCACGCAGCGCCCTGGGAAGCGCACACGTCCGAGCATTCGAGCGGTGGGCGTCAGAGGACGGATGGTGGAGCACGAACGCGTCCCTGGTGTGGATCACGCGGATTCTCCCCGTGGTCACGGTCGCGTTCATGATCGCCGGACCGTCGATGTTGTGGGTCCTTCCGGTGCTCGCCGGCGCCGGCCTGACGCTTCGCTTTCGTGAGCGCGTAACGCGAGAGCTGACTCGCGCTTCGGCGCCCGTCGGCGTATTCCGCGCCTACCGCGAGATGGTGAAGCTCATCGGAGACACGCGGTTCGGGGCCGCTCGGCTTCGAGAGCTTCAACAGGTCTTGAGCGACGGGAGCATGAGCGCGGATCACGCCATGCGATCGCTTGGACGCCTCGCCGACTGTGCCGAGCTGCGTCACTCCGGTCTGCAATACGCGATCGTGCAGGGTCTGACGCTGTGGGACTTCCACGTTCTCCATCTCCTCGAGCGTTGGCGCGGTCGCGTCGGCGGTCGTGTGCCGGTGTGGTTCGCCGCATTGGGAGAGATCGAGAGTTTGGCCGCCCTGGCGATGTTGGCGCACGACAATCCCGATTGGACTTTCCCCCGCGTTGACACAGAAGGAGCGAGCTGTCTTCACGGCCACTCGTTAGGCCATCCACTGATTCCAGCATCGGCGCGAGTGCCGAACGACGTCATCGTCGGACCGGCCGGCACCTTCCTGTTCGTCACGGGCTCGAACATGTCCGGGAAGAGCACGCTCGTCCGCGCCGTTGGGATCAACGTAGTGCTGGCGCAGGCCGGCTCCGCGGTCAGCGCGACAGAGCTGGTGCTCCCTCCGGTACGGCTTCACACAAGCATGCGCGTGCAGGACTCGCTCGAGCGGGGAGTCTCGCTCTTCATGGCCGAAGTGGAGCGGCTGCGGCGGATCGTGGACGCCGCTGCGGTGGCTCGGGAGCCGCGTCAGATGGTCCTTTACCTGCTCGACGAGATTCTGCACGGAACGAACTCCGCCGAGCGTACGATCGCGGCGCGGGGAGTCCTGAGGCGCTTGGTGGAGCTGGGCGCGATCGGCGCCGTGACCTCGCACGATCTTCAGCTGGCGGACTCCCCGGCCCTCCGGGACGTTGCCGTCAGGGTTCACTTCCGCGAGGATGTGGTCGATACGCCCGAGGGCCCGCGAATGCACTTCGACTACCGGTTGCGGCCGGGAATCGCCACCACCCGAAACGCGTTGCGGTTGATGGCCGAAATGGGACTTCCCGTGAACGAATTGGATAGAAACGGGGACATTGCGCGTTAAACAATGAAGGGGGATCGCGAGCCGCGACCACCCTTTCAACCACCGACTCGTTCAGCGCATGCCTTCCCGCTCCAAAGTGGCGATCGCCTTTGCGGCCCTCTACATCGTCTGGGGCTCGACATATCTGGCGATCCTTTACGCGATCGAGACCCTCCCGCCGCTCCTGATGGCAGGCGCCCGCTTCATCACCGCCGGTGCGCTTCTCTACGGGTTCCTTCGCGCAAAAGGTGCGGCGCGGCCGACCGCGCCACAGTGGAAAGCGGCGTTCATCGTCGGTACCCTGCTCTTGTTAGGCGGCAATGGCGGTGTGGTATGGGCTGAGCAGCTGGTGCCCTCGGGGATCGCGGCGCTCCTGGTCGCCTCCCTTCCGTTATGGATGGTGACGCTCGACGCGCTCAGGCCGGGAGGCAAGCGCCCCACAACCGGCGTCCTCATCGGCCTCGTGTTAGGCATTCTGGGACTCGTGCTGCTCATCGGGCCGGCCCAGCTGGCGGGCGGCGGGCGCGTGAATCCACTTGGTGCCGCCGTGCTGCTGCTCGCGTCGTTCTTGTGGGCACTCGGCTCCATCTACTCGCGCTCCGCGCCGGCGCCGTCGGACCCGTTCCTGGCCAGCGCGATGCAGATGCTCGCCGGCGGGTTGGCGCTTCTCGTCGGTGGCGCTGTTCGTGGCGAGCTGGCGACGCTCGATTCGTTCGAGCCCTCGACGAAGTCCGTCCTGGCTTTCTTCTATCTGATCGTCTTCGGGTCGTTGATCGGTTTCACCGCGTACATCTGGCTGCTGCGCGTGTCGACACCGGCGAAGGTGGCGACGTACGCCTACGTCAATCCGGTGGTTGCCGTACTGCTCGGCTGGGGGTTGGCCGACGAGCCGCTGACCTCACGCACGCTGCTGGCGGCTGCGGTGATCGTCGGCGCGGTAGCGTTGATCACTACCGCCCGGTCGGCCAAAGGCGAGAAGCGCGTTACTGGAGAGAGGCGAGTGCCTGACGATATTCGCCGCGTGTCGGATCCAGCTTGAGCGCTTCCTCGAAGTGGTGGCGGGCCATGTCAGGCCGCCCAGTGCGCTCGCAGATCTGCCCGAGCCGGAAGTGTGCTGACGCGTACGGCGGATCGCTCTCGTCGATCGAGAGCGACAGATAACGTTTGAGCAGCTCCTCGGCCCGATCGAGCCGCTCGTTGGACATGACATTGACTCGCGCCACGTAGTAGTACGGCGCGCGCTCCGCCGGGAACTTCGACATCGCGTGCTCGAACACCGAGCGCGCGCTGTCGAGCATCTGGCGGTTCTGGTACATGAGCCCGAGCAGATAGTGCGGCGCGGAGCTGTCGGGGAAGAGCCGCATTGCGGCGCGATACTCGTTGGCGGCGTCACCATAACGCTTGTCGCGCTCGTGCAGGAATCCGTGGGTGAGCAGACCACGATATGGATTCCGCGCCGCGATCGCCTCGGCTTCATCCCGCGCTTTCGACTTGTTGCCGCCGACGATGCGGGGGGCCATCGCGTAGAAGTACGCTAGCTCCGATCGTGCCTCCACGTCGTTCGGGTCGAGCCGCACTGCCGTCTCGAGCTCGGCACGTGAACGCTTGGCAAGCGAGAAGCCCTTGAGCTTCCCGGTGCGGAGTGCCTGCTGGCCGTAGACGCGCCCAAGCCAGAGGCGATGCCGCGATACGTTCGGCTGGAGCTTCACGGCTAGCGTGAGGTATTTCTCGGCGGCGTCCAGATCCCGCGCCAGGAGCGCGATACGCCCGAGGTACTGGGCCGCTGTTGCGTTACCTCCAGCACGCGCGGCAAGGGGCGATAGGCGAACACGGGCTTCCGAGTAGCGCCTCGACTCGAAGAGCGAGATGCCTTGCTGCAGCGGGCCGTTCTGGCCCAGGGCGACGCCGGGCAGACAGGCAGTCGCCAAGAGGAGGAGAAGCTTCGCTGCGCGGGCGCTGGATGATGGTAGTCGGTTCATTTGTCCCCACCCATAGCAATCACCCTGCCGCGGCGCTCTGACCCGGCGGCCAAGCATCCCTCGGAGTGCCTCGCCTCTGTTTCCCGGGGCCGCTTCGGGGAGTCTGATGGCAGCGCCCTTCCAATCCGAAATCCAACACATGCAAGCACTTCTCTACCTCGCTTTCGTTCTTTCCGGCGCGGCCGGACTCATGTACGAGTCCATTTGGAGCCGCTATCTCGGGTTGTTCGTCGGCCACAGCGCGTACGCGCAGATCATCGTACTGGCGATTTTCCTGGGCGGAATGTCACTAGGCGCGCTGGCGATAGGCAAGCGATCCGAGCGAATTGCGCAGCCGCTGATGGGTTACGCGGTGGTCGAAGGCGTGGTCGGGCTGATCGGTCTGGTGTTCGACGACATCTATCGGTTCGTGAGCGCGGCAGCCTACGACACGATCTTCCCCGCTCTACCGGGCGAAGGTGTGCTGGTCACCCTGGTGAAGTGGGGGCTGGCCAGCGCGCTGATTCTTCCGCAGGCTGTGTTGTTAGGCGCGACCTTCCCGCTGATGAGCGCGGCGGTCATTCGCCTGGCGCCGGCCCAGCCCGGACGCGTGCTCGCCCTTCTCTATTTCGCCAATAGTCTTGGCGCCGCGGTGGGCGTCTTGATCGCGGGCTTCTGGCTGCTGGCCGTGGCGGGATTGCCGGGAACGCTGTTGATCGCGGCGATTTTGAATCTGGTCGTGGCGTTGGTGACGTTCATAGCCGCGCGGTCGAGACGCGATTCGAGATTCGAGATTCGAGATTCACAGGCGGAACTGGACCTCGTCGGCTCGTCCCCGAATCTCCAATCTCGAATCTCGAATCTCGATGTCCGCCGTTTGCTCCTCATCCTGGCCTTCGGCACCGCCGTCGCCTCGTTCATCTACGAGATCGCGTGGATCCGGATGCTCTCGCTGGTATTGGGGAGCGCGACGCACTCGTTCGAGCTCATGCTTTCGGCGTTCATCCTGGGGCTCGCCCTCGGCGCGCTCTGGACGCATCGCCACGCGGACGGCTTCCGGAATCCGCTGCGCGCTCTCGGACTCGTGCAGTTGGCGATGGGGACGTTGGCGTTGGCGACGCTTCCGCTATATCTCCGGTCCTTCGAGTGGACCGCGGCGCTCATACAGTCGCTGGCACACACCGACGGCGGCTACACGGTGTTCGGCGTGGCGCGCTACGCTTTCTGTCTCATAGTCATGTTGCCGGCGACGTTCTGCGCCGGGATGACGCTGCCGCTCATCACCAGAACGTTGTTAGGCGCCGGACATGGCGAGCGGTCGATCGGCACCGTGTACGGGGTCAACACGCTAGGTTCGATCGCGGGCGTCGTATTGGCGAGTCTGATTTTCATGCCGTTGGTCGGCGTGAAGCTGCTGCTCATCATCGGCGCCGTCATCGACATGGTGCTGGGAGTGGCGCTGCTGCGCAGCGCGGTGAAGGAAAGCGCCGAGCGCCGCGTCGCCTACTTCGCATTGGCGAGCGCGGCCGCCATGGTCACGCTGGCTGTCGTCGGCAATCGATTCGACACGACGTTGTTGACCAGCGGCGTCTATCGCCACGGCCGAATGGTCGCCGAGGGGAGCCGCGAGATTCTGTTCTACAAAGATGGCCGCACCGCGACGGTCGCCGTCGGCCGATCGAGGCGTGACAGCTCGCTCTTCATAATGACCAATGGCAAGCCGGACGCCTCGCTCGACCCGGTCTGGATGAGGCCGCCGCGACCGGGCGCTCCGCGAGTGCCGATGGCGCAGGATCAGCCGACGCAAGTGCTTCTGCCGCTCATGACTCTCGCGCACGCGTCGCGCGCCAAGAGCGCGGCGGTGATCGGCCAAGGTTCGGGCATGTCTTCACACATGCTCCTGGCGAGCACGACACTCGAGCGCCTGGTGACGATCGAGATCGAGCCGGAAATGATCGATGGCTCGCGCATCTTCTATCCAGCGAATCGGCGAGTGTTCGACGATCCACGCTCGCGCTTCGTGATCGACGACGCCAAGTCGTTCTTTGCAGTCGATCGACGGAAGTACGACCTCATTCTGTCGGAGCCCTCGAACCCATGGGTGAGTGGAGTTTCGGGACTCTTCACTACTGAGTTCTACGCCCGCATCAAGCGCTACCTAGCAGATGGCGGCGTGCTCGGGCAGTGGCTGCATCTGTACGAGCTGAACGACGGTCTCGTGCTCAGCGTGCTGGCGGCGATTCACCAGAATTTCCCAGCCTACGAGGTATTTCTCACCGCGTCAGGCGACATGCTCATCCTCGCGGCAAACGGATCCAAAGTGCCGCAGCCTGACTGGTCGGTGTTCGAGCTTCCAGCCGTGAAGAAGGACCTCGAAGGACGTGTACCGTTCACTGTTCGCAGCTTGGAGGCGACACGGCTCGTGTCGCGCGATGTGCTGGCGCCGCTGCTGGACAGCTGGGGACAGCCGAACTCCGATTTCTTCCCGGTTCTCGATCTCGGTGGCGAGCGCGCGCGTTTCCGCCGGCAGAGCGCGGATGGCTTCGCCGGATTGAGCAGCGACCGGTTCGACATCGCCGCGGCGCTTACCGATCGGCGCGCGGGATTCAGCACCGAGGTCGAGCCGCCGGTGGTGGGAATTCCGCGACTCGATGCGGCGGCACGAAGCGCGGTGCTTCGCTCGGGCCGCATAGCCATGGGTGTCGATACGACGACCGTGCCTTTGGCCGGATCGGCGCGGTATGCGCGCTGGGTCTTCGCGCTACAGCTCGCGTCGTCTACCCCGCCCACCGACTGGAATCTTTGGATGCGCGACTTCGTGCGAGCGGAGCACGAGGTGCACGGTGGCACCGCTGGTGTGATCGATACTGCGTTCTACTCCGCGGTTCGCGCGTACGTCGCGCGCGAGCGGGCGCCGGAACCCGTTCGTCAGGCCTCGGCGTTCCTGGCCGGGATTGCGTCGTGGGATTTCACTGCTGTATCGCGCGCGGCGGACGCACTCGTTCCACTGGCCGCACGCGGCCAGGACTGGCTACCCCCAGACATTCTACGGGACGGTGCGGTGGTGGCCAAGCTGCGCCAGGGCGATCTCGACGGTGCGCGCGCGGTTTATGCCGCGCTGCGGTCGCGCACGGAGCGGAAGCCAACGGATCTCAGAGCGTTTCTGCTTGCGTCGCACGTGACTCGGGACTCGGGACTCGGGACTCGGGACTCGGTGCGCGCCGATCGGAACTCTGTCGCCGAGACCTCGAGTCCCGAGTCCCGAGTCCCGAGTCCCGATCTCAGTATCGCTCCCAACTCTGGTCGAGCTCCTCGTACAGCCTCGCATAGCTCTCGTAGCGCGCCGCGCTGATCGCACCCGCGTCGACGGCGGCGCGCACGGCGCAGCCGGGCTCCACCCGATGCGTGCAGTCGACGAATCGGCACTCGCCTAACAACGAGCGGAACTCCAGGAAGCAATGGTCCAGCGCGTCAGGCGGAAGACTCCACACGCCGACTTCGCGAAGGCCCGGTGTGTCCAGCACGAAGCCACCGTCAGGCAATGGGTGCATCTCGGCCCCTACAGTGGTGTGACGCCCCTTCATGACCGAGCGGCTGATCTCACCCACGCGCAGATTCAATCCGGGATAAATGGCGTTGAGCAACGAGGACTTCCCCACGCCGGACGGACCGGTGAGCACGGACACCTGTCCCGCCAAGGCATCGCCCAGCGGGGCCAAGCCTAACGAGCGCTTGACGCTGGTGAGATGGACGGGATATCCGGCGCGCTCGTAGTCGCCGAATCGCTGCCGAGCGACCGCTTCGCCGACCAGCTCGACCTTGTTGATCACGATCCGCGCGGCCAGTTCGTTGGCGGCGGCTATCACCAGGAAGCGATCGAGCATGCGCACATGCGGCTCCGGCTCGGCCGCGGCGAAGACGACCACCACCTGATCGATGTTGGCCGCCAGCACGCGCTCGCCTCGTCCGCCGCCGGGCTCTCGTCGCGTGAGTTGAGAGCGACGCGGAAGGATCTCGCCGATCGCCCAGGCGCCGCCGCGCGCATCCCGCTCCAGCTCCACCTCGTCTCCCACGGCGAGCTTCTCGACATCTCCTTTCTTGAGTCGACCGCGGAGCACCACCTCGCGCTGTTCGCCCGCGTCCGTCAGGATATGCCAGACACCGCCCGTGCCGCGCAGCACGACTCCGCGCTCGGGCGTCAGGCTCATGCGTCTTCGTCCCGCATGACTTCCCACCAGGGCCGAGTCGAGCGCGGCTCGTGAGCGGCAATCAGCACGTCCAGCAACTGCTTCACATCGTCGAGTGGCATGGCACCGATGCGCGCGCGCGCCGTGGCCTCGTCAGGCGCTCGTACCAGGAACTCGCTCTCGAGATGTCCGGCGACGCCGGGCTCGCCGCGGCTCCAGCGCACGAACAACAGGTAGGCTCCGACGGGAGTGTTCGGCTCGCCCGTCTCATCGACGGCGATGTCTACGCTGTAGGAAAGTCCGTCGCTTCCCTCGAACGCGGCCGGCCGCCCGTGCACCGCCATGTAGCCGCCGAGCGTGCGCTCGTCGCCCGCCGAGTAGTCAGGCGGGAGATGGCGGCCACCCATCACTGACCGCGCCGCAGCATCTCGCGCGCGATGTTGCCGGTAATGAACGCGATGTTCGCCGGCCGCTCGGCCAGACGACGCATGAGATACGGATACCACTGCGTGCCGAATGGCACGTACACGCGCATGCGGTAGCCTTCGCGTACGAGCCGCTCCTGAAGATCGCGCCGTACGCCGTACAGCATTTGAAACTCGTATCGATCGGGCGCGATCTGCTTGTCGCGCGCAAATCGCTTGGCTTCGGCGATGATGAGCTCGTCGTGCGTGGCCAGACCGGGATAGTTGCCTCGCTCCATCAGGAGGTGCATGCAGCGCACGTAGTTCGCGTCGACATCCTTCTTTTCCGGATATGCGACGGTCGCCGGCTCCTTGTACGCGCCCTTGCACAGCCGCACGCGGCACTTGAGGTCGATCGAGTGCTCGGTGTCGGCGAGCGTGCGATACAGATAGCTCTGAAGCACCACGCCGACGTGCTCGCGATAATGCGGATAGAGCCGATCCTCGAAGAGTCGAAGCGTGCGCTCGGTGTAGGCGCTCCCCTCCATGTCGATCCGCACGAAGGTCTTGTGCTGGCGCGCGCGATCGAGAATGTCCTGCATGACCTCGGCGCACAGATCTTCCGAGATGTCGAGCCCCATCGCCGTGAGCTTGACCGACACGTTCGCGTCGAGCCCCTGCGCGTGGATGCGGTCGAGAATCGTGATGTACTCGCGGCCGGCCGCGCGCGCTTCGGCTTCGTTGCGTACGCTCTCGCCGAGGAGGTCGAGCGACGCGGAGATCTTCTTTCGGTTGAGCGCGCCGACGGCGGTCAGCGCGTCGGCGAGCGTCTCGCCGGCCACGAAGCGCGACGCGAAGCTTCTAGCGAGCCGATTGTTGCGCGCGAAGTTGTAAAGCCGTTCCTGATTGGAGAGGTAGAGAAAGATCTGGCGGAGCATTGGCCTCGGCTATGGTTGCGTCTCATGCGCCGCCGTCGCTCGCCGGCACACAAAGGCCCGGGGAATATACCCGGGCCCGTTTTGCGCTGTCAGGGCGCTTCGACGCGAAATTCCGCGAGTGGCTCGGCCAACTTGAGCACGGGAAATTCGCCGCCTGGTGAGAGTGAACGGTCGAAGAAATTCCAGGTGGCGAGCCCGTCGTCGCTTTCCGGCTCGAGCAGATACGCTGCGAGCACCGCGAGCGGTTGCGCGGCCGGCACGACTACCGAGCCCTTCGGCAATCGCCGGCGCTCGGCCAACCAACGCCCCTCCAATCTGATCTCGTTATGCCCCTGGAAGAGTCGTTCTTCGCGGTGGATGCTGTCCACCCTGAAGCGCTCGACACGTGCGCTCCACTCGTGGGCGAGCGTCCGCGTTGCGATGCCGTGGACGCGAAGCCGCTGCACCACTGCTTCCGGCGGTTGGACGAGTACGTACGCGTAAGGCAGCGGCCGCGTCAGCGTCGGCTCGAAGCGCAGGTAGAGCGGCATGTCGGTCGGAGCGATGGAGCCCGATCGGCGCACGCCGGGTGGAAGACCGGCCTCTCGGCGCGTGGAATCTCCGGTGCGCTCCGTTCGCTCGACCAGAATCGACCCGCGCTCCGGATTCGTCGTTAGGCGCGACCGGAGCGGAATTTCCGGAGCTCGAGATGGACGCTGTCCCCACTCGATCGCGCTCCGGTCCGCGCTCTCGGAGAGCGCGAGAATCTCGGCCGCGTGCTCGGCGACGTACGAGAGCAGCTCGCGCACGAACGCGTAGGTCGACTTTACGCGCCGCTCGAAGGGATCGTGCGAGTAGGCTTCGCTCAAGACCCCGATGCGGCCGCGGACGCCAATGTAGTTGGTGCCGAAACGTGGCCGGCCATCGTACGTCGTCCAGCCTTTGGCCGGATCGTCGTCAGCGACGAAATTGCCGTAGTCGAATGCTTCGAAATTGTGACGCGCCCGCAGACGCTCTCTGACGGCCGGCAGCAGAGTATCGCGCGTGTACGGACCGGTCACGATCGCCGCCGGAGAAAGCGATGGTGCATATGTGAGCGCGTAGCCGTGGTAGCTGCCGTTTGTCGCGTGCAGGTCGACGAACACATCGGGATTCCACGCACGGATCATCTCGAGCGACGCGAGCGTTTCCGGAGCTTCCGTCTTGATGTAATCGCGATTCAGATCGAGTCGCTGCGCATTCGCGCGCTCGCCAACTCGCTCTGGTCCGTTCTGCTCCGGACGGTTCACACTCTGGGCGGCGAGCCGTTCGTTGCCGTCGGCGTTGTAAATGGGCGCGACCAGGAGAACGATCGAATCGAGCACGCTCGGTGATGGTGCGAATGCGAGGTCGCGGATGAGCGCCTGCATCGCCTCCTTTCCTTCCACCTCGCCAGCATGGATGTTCGCCTGCACGTAGACCACGGGCTGCTGGTGACGCCGGGCGCGCCCCGGCGCGCGACTGTCAGACACGCGGTCCACGCGCACCAGTGGAATGTCGCGTCCTTCGGTCGTCTTGCCGATCGTAGAGATCACGATCGGTGCGCCACGAAGACGGAGCGAGTCGATGAAGGTCATCACGTCTTCGTAGCTCGACGTCTCGCGGTACTCGGTCCGCTCGGCGCGCGTGCGCGGCAAGGTGGGCGACGCGCGCGGTGCGGCGGTGGTGCTCATCGCTGGTGGCACGGCCGCCGGCGCGCAGGCGACCGCGAGCAGCGCCAGCAGACTCGCCAAATACGGCCGGATGCGAACTCTGCAACCCATGCTGCAGCCACCTAGCCGCGAAGCTTCAGTTCGCCCTCCGCCCATCGAGCTCGAAGATCGTCTTCGTGGATGGCTGGCGCTCGCGCTGAAGCCGCGCGGCCACTTGCTCGGCTCGCGTCAACACGCGGAGGATGTTCTCGCCGGCGAGCTTCCGGAGGTCCGCGTCGCTCCAACCGCGACGCGCGAGCTCGGCGAAGAGAAAAGGAAACGTCGACACGTCTTCGAGTCCCTCGGGCGTCGAGTCGATGCCGTCGAAGTCGCTCCCGATCCCCACGTGATCGACGCCCGCCACCTTGCGCACGTGCTCGATGTGATCGGCTACCTGGGCCAGCGTCGCTTTGGGCGACGGATTCGCTTTCTCCCACGCGTCGTTCTCCTGACGCCGCGCCGGCTCATCGTTAGGCAGACGCGCTTCGACTTCCTTTCGCGCGGCATCGCGCCGGGCCGACCAGGCAGCGACTTCGTTCGACACGAACGCCGGAACGAAGGTCACCATCACCACGCCCCCGTTCTTCGGCAGCCGTTGTAGGATCGAATCGGGGACGTTGCGCACGTGCTCGGTGAGCGCGCGAGCCGACGAGTGTGAGAAGATGACCGGCGCTTCGCTCACGTTGAGCGCGTCGCTCATCGTGGCCGGGGAAACATGGGAGAGGTCGACCAGCATGCCGAGCCGGTTCATCTCGCGTACGACTTCCTCCCCGAACGGCGTGAGTCCACCGTGGCGCGCGCTGTCGGCGGCCGCGTCGGCCCAGTCGAGGGTCGAGTTGTGGGTGAGCGTCATGTACCGCGCGCCCAAGCCATAGTACACGCGGAGCGCGCCTAACGAGTTCTCGATCGCGTGACCGCCCTCGAGGCCGAGCAGCGAGCCGATGCGCCTGGACCGGTGTACGGCGCGAATGTCCTTGGCGGTGAGCGTCCAGGCGAGCTCGGGATACTTGGCCACGATCCGGCGGGCGATGTCGATCTGCTCGAGCTGGACGCGCGCGAAGCCCGAGTCGCCGATCGTGCCGGGTATCCAGATCGACCAGAATTGCGCGCCGACGAGTCCGGCCTTCAGGCGCGCCAGGTCCGTATGGCCGCGAGTCTTCGTGCGCAGATCGTAGGCGTCGACGTCGCGCGGACGGATGCTGTCCGCGCGGACCGTCCACGGCAGATCGTTGTGCCCGTCGATCAGCGGCGTGGAGCGGAGCACGCGCTTGGCGCGCTCGAGATACGCATCCGACGCGCGTTGCGTCGCGGCTTGCGCCGCAAGCGGGAGCGACGCCGCGCCTAACAGCGCGGCGGCCAGCATCATTTGGAGCTTCATGGGCCTTAGGCGAGGATCAGAGGTAGCTCAACCACCAGTCGCGACGCCGTTGCTTCACGCCGGCGAACCACCGGCACAACGGGTACAGGAGCGCGATCCCGAGCAACCACATGGCGTAGACCACCGCCAGATTGAACCCCTCCCAACCCTGCGCGTTCGGCCCAAAGCGCTGGAAGAGTGGGACAAAGTGCCACGATACATCCCGACCCAGTGCCAGCCCGAGCAGAACGGCGAGCCCGTGCGCCGCGTACCACTGGAGAATGTAATAGAAGAGCGGCACTCTGCCGAACGTCACCATGACACGGCCGAACCAAGCGAGGCTGGCGCGCTCGAACCATGCGAGAAGCAGCATGGCGGGGCCGAGAGTCATGAGCAGAAAAAGCAACGACACCGGATACTTGGTGGTGTTCAGGAACGAAAGGAAGGTGAAAACCGGCGAGCGCTGAGGACTCCACGGCCTGGGGTCGCCATAGAGATTGGTCAAGCGGAGAACGACGAACGCGGCGATGGCGAGAAGACCCAGGCGCACCAGGAAGCGTCGGCGACGCTCCGCGTCCCAGGTGTACACGGCGCCGAACGCATAGCCCGCCAACAGAACACCGATCCACGGAAGGAGCGGATATAGCACGAAGACCACTGGCCCAGGGAAGCCAAAGATCGGGAGTGGACCGGGCTGATGGAGAATCATGAACAACCCGGCGCTGAAGCTGGGTACCGGTGATGCTGGCCCTCGCCACCCCTGCACGCCAAAACCGTCGAGCGCGTTACTGAAGAGGATGATCGCTACGCCGATGACACCGACGACTCGCACCGGGAGCCAGACCAGCGCCGAGAGCACGATCATCGACACGCCGATCACCCAGATTACCTGCATGAACCCCGCTTCGGCCAGGTAGTTCAGGTTGAACTCCATACCGAAGCGAATGACGGTGAACTCCAGGACGACGAGCCAGAGCCCGCGCGTCAGCAAGAAACGCGAGAGCTCGCCGACCGGCTTGCCGCGTACGCGCTGGAGGTATGAACCCGTCCCCGCGAGGAAAACGAAGATGGGCGCGCAGAAGTGTGTGACCCAGCGCGTGAAGAAGAGCAGTGGGTGCGTGCGCTCGAGATCCGTCGGATCGAACGTGTACCCGCTGTGCACGAAGTCGCGCGTGTGGTCGAGCATCATGAGGACCATGACGATGCCACGAAGCAGGTCGACGGAATCGACCCGCGCGCGCGCAACGGGTGCCGTGTAAGCACCGGGATGGAGCTCGCCGACGGCAGTGCTTGCCATAGGGCTAGACTAGTGCGAATCGTCGAGACTCACCAGCACGCGGCGGGGCCGCATGGCCCCGCTCTGACCAGATTATGTCATTCGGAGCACGCGCTCCCATTCGTCGAGCATTCGGTCGAAATCGAATCGCTCGCGAGCGCGACGAGCGGCCGCCTGCGACATCCGTGCACGCAGCGAGGGATCGTCGAGGATGCGCCGAATGGCCGCGGCGAGAGCTTTCGGCTCGAATGGAACGATCTCGCCGGGAGCCGTCCCATCTCGCATGGGCTCGAGCGCCTCGCGCGCCCCGCTTACGTCAGTGCTCACGACCGGGACGCCGAGCGAAAGTGCCTCCAACATCGCGTTGCTGAGCCCCTCTTTGTCGGAAGAGATCACGAACAGATCGAGCGCGGTGAGAATGTTCCCGACGTCCTCCCGGCGCCCAGCGAAGTGCACACGCGTGTCGATCCCGAGTGTGCGGGCCAGGTTTTCGAGCGGCCCGAGCGCGTTTCCCTCTCCGGCGACGACGCAGTAGACATCGGGAGGCAGCTCGACCATCGCCTCCAAGAGCCGGTCGAATCGTTTTTGCTTTGCGAGTCGTGCCACCGCGCCGATGACGCGCGCATGGCGCGGAACGCCGAGCTCGTCGCGCACTCCGTCGCGTGTGTGGGTGACGAGCGGCGGGATGACTCCCGTCGGGATCGTGACGAGCCGCTCGGCGACGAACGAAGGGAGCAAGCGGCGATACGTGTCGCGGGTGGCATCGGCGGTGAGAACGATGGTGTCGACCCAGCGGCTCATCACCGCCCGATACTTCACGTTCCTCGGAGTATCGGTTTGCAGTCCGATGCGGGCCACCGTGTGCGGCACGCCCGCTAGCCGCGCGGCGAGCGCCGCCAGCCACATTTTCTTGAAGGTGCCGACGATCAGCGCATCGGGTTTGTCGCGGCGCAGCACGTAGGAGAAGCGGATGGCGTCGTGGACGGCGACGTCTCCGCCTAACGCGGCGATGCTCGTCGGGACGCCGAGGGCGCCGGCGCGATCGGCGACCTTCCTGTCATTGCAGTACAGATGTACGCGCGCCCCGCGTGACTGGAGACCGCGAAGGAGCAGCGTCACCGCACGCTCCGCTCCGCCCCACACGTGCGCGGCGAGATGCGCGGCGACGAACACGCTCAGAGCGAGAGCAACAGGCGCACGAGCCAGATGGCGATCGCCACCGCACCGACGGTGATGAGGACCACGACGGCCAGCGCGGCAAGCACGAAACCGCGGCTTGCCTGACGAGTCGCTACCGGACGGTCGAGATAGCGCTCGATGAGGGTGAGGTTGCGCCGATTCGCCTTGAAGCCGGCGTCGAAGAAGTCGCCGAGGAACGGAACCGCGCCCACCACGCTGTCGACCGCGAGGTTGCCGAGCATGCGGAGGAGCACCGGTGTGGGCGCGCCCGCGCGCTGCGCCACCAGCAGGAGATAGGCCGACATGGCTCCGGCCACCACGTCGCCCGCACCCGGGATGAGGCCGATGATCGGATCGAGACCGATTCGAAAATTCGTCCCGGGAATTTGAATCGCGTCATCCAGTATCCGGGTGAGCGCTCGCGCTCGGTCTACGGACCCCGGAGACTCGACCCGTGCTGGCATGTTATCGTCACGCATGGCGAAGTCACGAAGGTAACCACGGGCCCCCGCCTTGCACGACTTGAGCCCGGGCGCGCACGCGCGCAGACTGAAAGGATGAGACCGGCTCTGCGAGTCTCACTACCCGCAATCTGCATCGCGGCCGTTACGGCGGCTGCGTCCACGCACGCCAACGCGCAGGCGCAGCCGGCCGCGCCACCGCCCCAGCCCACGACTCGGCTTCAGTTCACACCCGGCGTCGTTACCGAACGCGTGACGGCGACCGGCACGCCGAGCGAGACGTACGCGTTGTACGTGCCCTCATCGTACACGGCGCAGCGGCGTTGGCCGGTGCTGTTCCTGATGGATCCACGGGGACGCGCTCTGGTGCCGCTCAACCTCTTCAAGGATGCCGCCGAGCGCTTCGGGTATGTCGTTCTGAGCTCGTACAACACGGTGAGCGATGCATCGGTGGAGCCGAACGTCCGTGCGCTCGATGCAATGCTTCAAGACGCGCAGGAGCACTTCGCGGTCGACGAGAAGCGCATCTATCTGGGAGGCTTCTCGGGAACGGCGCGGATGTCATGGCAGTTCGCCGTGCAGCTCCGCGACAACGTGGCAGGGGTGATCGGCGTGGGCGCGGGGCTTCCTACACCTTTGCTCCTGCTCGAGCTGGCACGGCTCGGACCGTCGCCGTTCGTCTTCTTCGGCACGTCGGGACTCACCGACTTCAACTATGAAGAAGTGAGAGCGCTCGACGGTGTGCTCGACGCGCTGCCGGTTCGCAACCACGTCGAGTACTTCGATGGTGCGCACGAGTGGTTACCGGCGACGGTGGCGTTGCGAGCATTGGAGTGGATGGAGCTCCAGGCGATGCGCGCCGCACTTCGCCCGCGCGACGACGCGTGGATCGACTCGCTTTATCGCGCGCGCGTGACCGAGGCCAGCGGGTTGGAGCAGACGCGTCCGCATGACGCGTGGATGGCGTATCAGCGTGTGCACGATGACTTTCGTGACCTGCGCGATGTGAGCGAGGTAAGCAAGAAGGTCGCCGCACTGGCGCGGAATCGTAGCGTGCGACGGGCGGTCGATGCGCAGCGCACATACGCGTCGCGCGACTCGGCATACGGTGACAAGCTGGTGAATTTCCTGCGCGGCGTGCGCGAGACCGCTCAGCCGCCCGCTGCGTCGGCGATCGAACGCGCGTTGGAGCTCGAGTCGCTCAAGCGCGACGCGGCACGAACCGACGACACACTGCGCGCGCTAGCGGCCAAGCGCCTGCTCGAGCGCGCCTTCGTGTATCTCGCGTTCTATGAGCCGCGCGAGTACTTCGCGTCGGATCAGCAGCCTCGCGCAATCGCGCTTCTCAACGCGGCGCGGCGTATCAAGCCGCAGAGCGCGCAAGTGTGCTTCTCCCTCGCGCGGGCTCACACGGAGCTGGGTCAGAACGCCCTCGCGCTCGAGGCCCTCGAGTGCGCGGTTCAGTCGAGCTCGATCGGCGCCGATGCGCTGTCGCGAGAACCGACGTTAGCCGGACTCAGAGCGGAAAGCGGATTCGTTGCGATTTTGGAGAGGTTGAAAGCGAGCGGAAGACCGTGAGTCGGGACTCGGCGCTCGGCCCTCGGCGCTCGGCCCTCGGCGATGTGCCTCGAGCCGCCCGAGGAGGCGCGACAGCATTCGGCCGACGTGGTCGACTAACTCAAGAGCAGTCGCAACCTGCGTCTCGCCTAAGTACGCCAATCGGCGGGCAATCTCCAACGCCGTGAGCACCTCCATGAGCGAGCCACGGGCGTAGTACAAGTGATGGATGTATTCGCCCAAGTGTGCCCGGCCATTGCCTTCGGCGATGTTTGAGGGGACGGAAACTACAGCGCGGCGTAACTGCCTTGCCAATTCGAAACGCTCGGTCGGCGGGAGCTGGCCGGTCAGCTCGTAGACGGCCACAACGAGGTCCATCGATTTCTGCCAAACGCGAAGCTCGTGGAAGTCGCAGCGCATTCTGAATCCTTTGAGTGTCGCTTCAAGAATTCAGATTTGCCGAGGCGATGTCTCATCGAACGCTCGTCGTGCGTCCGATTCGAGTGCACATCGCCGAGGGCCGAGCGCCGAGGGCCGAGTCCCGGTTAATCAGTGCGACGCGAAGACCTTCGTCGCTCCCGCTTTATCGAACGTCACCACCTCATACCGCTCACTATACAAGCCTTCCATTCCCGGCGATCCCATGGGCATCCCGGGAACGGCGATGC
>DATFBY010000038.1:0-10402 GCA_035253585.1 Gemmatimonadaceae bacterium
GGGACTCGGGACTTGGGACTCGGGACTGGGCATGAACACAAAGAAGCGCCGGTCGGCGGAGCCGACCGGCGCATTCATTTTCCCGAGTCCCGAGTCCCGCGTCTCGCGTCTCGCGTCCCGCGCTCAGAGACCGAGCGTCAACCTCAAATACGTGAACCGTCCATTGAAGCCGAACGGCGAGATGCCGTTGTACGGGAAGATGCCCGCGTTGGAGTTCACCGGGATGTTCTCGTCCGGATACTCGTCGAAGATGTTGTCGGCACCCACGGTGATCGTCGCACCCTGCGGCGAGTAACGGACCGGGAACCGGTACGACACGCTCGCGTCCGCGATCCACTTGGCGCTGAAGGTCTGGTCTGTCGACCCATCCGGTGCCACTCCGCGCACGGTCACCTCGCCATATCGGGCCGCGCCCAGGTTGATGCCGAAGTTTCGAACGTTCTGCGAGAGCACCGCGTGAAAGTTGTTCCTCGGTTGCCCCTCCTCGATTCGCGCTCGCTCCGTTCGGTCGAACAGTGCTTCGCCCACGTCCTTGAGCTGAGCCGGCGTCTCATCCACGTGCGTGACCTTCGTCTTGTTGCGGTTGTACCCGGCCGTCAGGCGCGTCTCGCCTAACGAGGGAAGCGTCCAACCGGTCTGCATCACGACGTCGAGCCCACGCGTCCTGGTGTCAACGGCGTTGGTGAAGTAACGGCCGCCACCGAGCTCCGGGAAGCCGTTCCGAGCGAGCAGCGCGCGCACGCTGTCACCGATGAAGTTGCCCGAAAATACGATCCGGTTCTCGATCCGGACGTGGTAGTAATCGGCGGTGAGAGAGAGCAGCCGAATCGGCTGAATGGCGAGGCCGGCGCTCCAGCTCTTCGATTCCTCGGGCTCGAGCTCTTCGGCGCCCAACACCTGCGCGGCTGGACTCCCGACCGGTAGCGTGCGGATGTCGAAGGGCGTGTTCACACCGTTCACGACGATGAAGTTCGTGGCGGTCGACGAGAAGAACGATTGGCCGAGCGATGGCGCGCGGAATCCGGTGCTGGCTGCGCCACGGATCGCAAAACCGGAGATCGGCTCGAAGCGGAGCGCGACCTTTCCGTCTTCGGTATTGCCGAAGTCGCTGTAGTGCTCGAGGCGTCCGGCGATACCGAGCATGAGCTGCGGCAACACGTTTGCCTCGAGATCGAGATACGCGGCGACGTTGTTGCGGTCGGCGTCTTGCTCATCGTCAGGCTTGAAGCCCGGAAATACCTGCGCGCCGATCTGCGGCTGACGTCCCGCGTTCGGCCCATCGAGGATGTCGACACCGCCGTCGATGTACGACGCCTCCTCACCTCGATCGATGCCGTAACCATCACGCCGGAACTCGCCGCCGAAAGCGACGTTGAGCGGCGACGAGAGTCCGATCTCGAATGCGCGAGCGATGTCCAGATTGGCCGTGAACTGATTGAACTTGAGCGTGCCGGCGTCGAATTCGGTCGGGCTCGCCGCGCCCAGCGAGACGTTGTTGCTGTTGCGAACGTTGAACTCGAACGAATTTCTGCCGTACACGCCGCTCAGGTCCCAACGCCATCCGCTGAACGTTCCACGCACGCCCGCCGTCCCGGAGTAATCCCAGATGTGCGTGACGATCAGCGGAAGAAATCCGTTCGGATGAATCGCGCGGACGGTGCGATCATCGAGCGCCCGCCGCCAGAATCCGGCCGCTTCGCCACGCCGATAGCTGACCCCTCCGAACGCATACGGCTCGACGCCATTCGCCAGAGGTTGCGCGAAGTTCAAGAACATCCCCATGTCGCGCGAGTCGCTGTCGCCTTGACGATGATTGATCTGGTTCGTGAGGCTCGGATCGTTGTTGCGGGGATCGCCCGGAAAGTATTGTGGCCGCGTGTCGGGGCGCGTGCGGTTCGTGTTCTCGCGATCCCGATACTCGGCGGTGACGTTGATGTAGCCGTTCTCCGGGAGGAGCAGCGCGTAATTGGCGTTGGTCTGGTAGACCGTCCCGTCGCCTTCCTTCGTCCGGCCGAAGGTTCCGTTTGCTTCACTTCCACTCGTGCTCTTGAGGATGATGTTGATGACGCCGGCGATCGCGTCCGAGCCGTATTGCGCGGCGGCGCCATCGCGGAGGATCTCGACGCGCTCGATCGACGCCGCGGGAATGGCGTTGAGATCGACGCCGGTGGAGCCGCGGCCGACCGTATTGTTCACATTCACCAGCGCGCTCGTATGCCGACGCTTGCCGTTGATCAACACGAGAAGCTGGTCGGGTTGGAGACCGCGCAGCGTGGATGGCCGAACATGGTCGGTACCGTCCCCGATCGTCGCGCGAGGGAAGTTGAACGACGGCGCGAGGAACTGGATGATCTGATTCGTCTCCGTGCGCCCGGTGATCTTCATGTCATCGGCGTTGAAGACGTCTACTGGTACAGGTGCATCGGTCACCGTCCGCTCGCCGCCACGCGTGCCCGTCGACACCACCTCGTCGATGGTGGTCACGGTGCGCGCGAGACCAAAGTCGGCGGTCGTGGTTGCACCCGCGGTAACGGTGATCGCCTGGGTAGCGAGCCCGTAGCCGAGGAAGCGAGCGCGAAGCTGGTAACTCCCCGGGTTTATCGAGAAGCGGAAGCTGCCATCGCCACGAGTCACGGCACCGTTCTGTGTACCGACAACGCTGACCGTGACGCCTTGCAGCGGTTGGCCATTCTCGCTGTCGGTGACGCGCCCCGCGACGGTGCCGGTGGCTGTCCCTCCCTGTGCCTGCGCGGCGGTAACGAGCGTGGCAGCGAGCGTGAACGCGAAGAGTGCGCTGACGAGCCTGTGTGCGACGCGGATGTACGCGGTCGCCCGACCCTGGAAAGCGATCATGAGGTCTCCGGAGGGGGTCACTGCGAAGGGAGCGGTGGGCGTACACCGGCAGAGTCGTATCCAGCGCGGCCGCAAGCAAGGGTCAGAGTGACCTAACTTTGCCGGCGTTCTCGGTCACTCCACCTGAACGGTCACGCTGTCCCGGTCGCCGGTGGCGGTACGCGCCACGATGAGGTGCGTCCCGCGTACGAGCTCAAGGCGCGGGGTAACGACGCGGTTCCCATTCACCGTCCAGTGCACGGCTACGGCACGGCGGCCACCGCTTGCGCGTAGCGCCACCGTCGCATAACGGCGATCGACGCCCGGTGGAACGGCGTATGTATCGCCGTTCATCGGTGACGTGATGCGAAACTCGGCTGGTGCCTGACGAGAAGCGAGCTGCGCCGGGCGGAGAGCATTGCTGTCCGACGATTCGCCGTGAGCTGCGCGCATCTCTCCGCCATTCACGCTCGCCGACCATTCATCGTACTCCGCGGGAAGCACGACCCCGCTCCCCGTGTGCCAGCTGCACTCCTCCATCGGCTCACTGCCCGGGGAAAACCACTCCACGGCATGCGGGCAGTTCGGCGAAGCACGATGCCCCGACAAGCGGCAGATCGCCACCGGGCGCGCACCGACGTCGGCCGGCGTGGGCAGCGAACCAGGCGCGTAACGCCGCGCGGTCTGCAATACCGCACGCTGAAGAAGCGGACCAGCACCCGTCACACCACTCACGCCTTCCATCGCGCGTCCGCTGAAGTTCCCGACCCACACTGCGACGGTGAAGCCCGCGGTCGTGGCCACCGCCCAGTTGTCGGTGAAATGCCGGCTGGTGCCGGTCTTTACCGCGGCGCGAAACGGGAAATCGAACGGCGTCTGCACCCCGAAACCGGGGATCCGCGCCTCGGGATCGGCCAGGATATCGAGCACGATCGTGGCCGACGACGGCGACACGATCCGACGCGATTCGCCGATTGCCGGAACGTCGGCTAGCCATCGAACGGGCTGCCATACACCGCCGTTGGCCAGCGCACGATATGCGTTCGCGATCTCCAGGAGCGTGACGTCCCCGTTGCCTAACGACAGTCCGAGTCCGTAGTGCTCGGCGCTCCGCGACAGCGACGTGAACCCCGCAAGCCGCAACGTACTCAGAAGACTCGACGCACCGATGCGCTCGGTCAGCTCGACGGCCGGAATGTTGTACGAGCTGCCTAACGCCTCACGAGCCCGAACCGGACCGTGGAAGCGGTGGTCGTAGTTCCGAGGCCGATACGGACCGGTCGACGTGCGATAGGTTCTCGCCACATCGGCAATGACCGTTGCCGGAGTATACCCGCGGTCGAATGCCAGTCCGTAAAGAAACGGCTTCAGCGCCGAGCCCGGTTGGCGCGCCGACACGACCATGTCGGTCTGCCCCGACGTATCGGCCCAGAAATCCGGCGAGCCCACCCACGCCAGAATGTCGCCCGTGCGATTGTCGAGCACGACGGCCGCGCCGTGTTGCGCACCGCGATCCGCAAGCTCCGTCACCGTATGCCGCACCTCGGCCTCCAGTGCCTGCTGTAGGCCGAGATCGAGTGTGGTACGCCAGCGGCCATCTGCCTGACGAGTGGAGTCGCGGGCCCAGAGCAGGAGGCGCGTCGTGAAGTGCGGTGCGTAGAACGGCCCGGCATCGCGCGCGCGCAGCACCGGCTCCTCGAGAGCACGTGTCTTGTCGATGTCGGTGATCATCGCCAGCCGCGACATGCGCTCGAGCGCGAGGCCGCGTTGCGCGCGCGCGCGGCGAGGAGAGACGAACGGATTGTCAGTCGACGGCGCGTGCGCCAATCCCGCCAGCAGCGCGGCCTGGCCGGTGCTCACCTCGCTCGCCGTGGCACCGAAGTAAAGCGCGCTAGCGGCGCCGACACCCACGGCTCCCTGGCCGAGATGCACGCGGTTGAGGTACTGCTCCAGGATATCCTGCTTGTCGAGGTGCGCTTCGAGTCGCAGGGCCCAAAGAGCCTGCGCGATTTTTCCGGCGACGTCACGATCTACCGGACGAATTAGTCGCGCCAGCTGCATCGTGATCGTCGACGCGCCCGAAACGATTCTTCGTCCGCGGACGTTGTCGCGCAGCGCTCGTCCTACTGCACGAACGTCGACGCCGCGGTGATCGAAGAACCGGCGATCCTCGACCGCTACGAAGGCGCGCAGAAGATCGGGGTCCATCTCGGAAAGGGAAATCCACCTCGTGCGACTCCCGTCCGCCGCACGTGCCGCGCGGAGCACCACGCCATTCCTATCCTCCAGGACGATACTCGGCGCCGGATTGCGCGATGACACGTGCGGCGGAAGCGGCCAGGCGATCCACGCGGCGATCGCGGCCAGCGAGAACGCCACGCCCCCGAGCAACGTGACAGCTGCTCTCGTTAGGCGCCGAGTAGGGAGCTTCATCGACCCTTTTTCGCGGTGACTGTGAAGACGCCGCCGTCGCTCCGACCGTGCACTGCCGGGTTGTACATTTCTTCAGCGTGAGCCGGCGGCCGGACGAACACACCCGGTGTCGTCGCGCGTGCGATGTACGTCGCCGTGTACGTCCCCTTCCACAACACGGTAGCGAAGTACACGACGCGGTCGTCGCGAATTTCCTTATGATCGAAGGGCGACCACCAACCGGAATCCCAGCTCCCGTAGTACCAGTGACTGTTTTCCTCCTGCTCAGCGCCTTCGGCGTCCGGATCTTCCCTCTCCGCACGCCCACCGGTATCGGGCATGACCGTACCTGGGCCCGGGAGCGACGACGCGGTGCGCAAGCTGACGTCGATCGCCTCCAATCCCCCAGGTAGCGCATCGTCGAGCACGACGAATTGGCGTTCGCTCGGCACGGTGATGCGGAGACGAACGCGCACCAGCTGGCCTTCCTCGGCGCTCACGATCGGTGTCGGCCGGTCGACACGCTCGTACCACCGCTCCACCTGAATGCCTTGCTCGTCAGGCGTCACCGGCCGGCGAAGTGGGACTTCGTGCACGGTGACGAAGTAGTAGAGCGCGCCACCGCTCGAGGAGCCGGCCGGGCGTTCCGTGTCCAGTGATAATCTCAGCGCCGACGGTGAATCGCCGTTGCCTGACAGGAGTCCGCTCAGCGACATCACGGAGTCGCGGACCTGGCCGGCGGCCGTGCGCGCTTCCAGCAATACGCGGCGACCGGCACGCACACGCACCGTGCGCCCCGCCGATTCTCGCTGACGGCGCTCGAGCTGCTCCAGCGCGTTCACCATCGACGCATCGTCCTGCGTGTTTCGATACCACGCGGGCTGCGAGCGATGCTGTTGGAGCAGCGTTTCGACCAATGGCCCAATGAGCACATGCGCCGAGTCGACGGCGAGCGTGGCCGTCAGGAGTCTCGCGGCCGGCCGCGACGTCGACATGAAATAGAAGTTCTGCCGCGCGATTGAATCGGGGAGCACGGCACGGCGTCCTTCGACCTTCACCGTATTCCAGGCGGCGGCGAGCAGCTGCCGCGCAGCGGTGCGAGCGCCGCGTCGGGCCACAACCTCGGCCAGCCTGACGCGATCCTCCCACGCCATTTGCGGCACGACGGCGATCAGCTGATTCTCCGACGCGACATCCGGGCGTCCAAAGCGGCTGAGGAAGTCGACCGCCGCAACTTGATCGCTGAGCCGCGTCTGCCGGTTCTCATACCAGTGGGCAACGGGCGTGAGGATCTGCGTTTGGTTCTTGAGCTCCCGCTCGAGGTACGCAGCCAGCCGGGCGAGCACGGTGTCGCTGACGACGATTCCTGCCTGACGAGCGTCGAGCAGCACGATACCGGCATAGCCGCTCAGCCACGGCGTGCTCCAGTCGGTGCCGCTCCAGTAGCCGATGCCACCATCGGTGCGCTGCCGAGCGGCGATGAGGTCGACTGCTTCTTCGATGTCCCGCTTCGGGTCGCCCTTTAAGAGCTTCTGACCGGTTGCCTGCTGCGCGCGATATAGCGCGATGAGCGGCCGCGCGATGCTCATCAGCTGCTCGGTGCAGTAGTACGGGTAGACTCGAAGCCGCTCGTAGGCCCCGCGAATCACCGCCAGGGGCGACATCCCGAGACTCATCGACAAACGTGATCGCGCCGGATCGATCCCGGCCGGCAGCGTGAGCTCGACCGTCGATGAATCGACGAGCGTCCCACTCACGGTGTAGGCGCGCGGATGGTAATCAGGCTTGACCGGGATCTTGAGCTGCACCGCATCGGCATCGCCCGCGCCGGTCACGTTGAATCGGAAGGTCGCGCTGTCACCCAGCCGCTCTGACACGCGGAAGGGGAATCGAATCTCCCTCCCGCGCCCAGTCTCGAGCCGCGCTGTCTGCACCTTGTCGCCGCGTAGCTCGACGCCGTTGGCGATTGCCTCGACGCGCACCGTTGGCGTACCGCCCGCACGTTGATTGACCACGGTTCCGGCCGTCACCTCATCGCCGGCGCGGACGAATCGCGGAAGCGCTGGTCTGGCGATCAGTGGCCGCGTCACGAGCATCGGCGACTCTCCGCTCCCGAAGCGATCGCCTGCAGTGACGGCCACTGCCATGACGCGGAACGTGGTCAAGTTGTCAGGCAGCTTGGCGACCGCCGTCGCTCGCCCCTGCGCGTCGGTAACAACCGAGCCGAGAAAGAACGCCGTCGTCTTGAATCGCGACCGCAGTATCTCGGAGAGATCCGCTCCGCCGCCGCCCCCCGGCGCACGCTTCCCTTTCTCTCCCTCGGGTATCTGCGGCGCGACTGAAACGAGGTTGCTCGCCAACCGCATTCCGAGTCCGCGTGGCCGGTAGAGTAGATCGAGTGGATCAGGCGTCTTGTAGCCGGTGAGCGCCAGCACGCCTTCATCGACCGCCCAGAGCGTTACCTCACTCCGCTGTCCGGCGCCTCGCCCGTCGAGAACCGCGAGCCGAACGCGCGCCGTGTCACCCGGGCGATATTCTTTCTCCAGCGGTTCGACGTTCACCTTCAGTCGCTTCACTTCGGGCGTCACCCGAAGCTCGGCGTACCCGACGCGAATCGTAGGGCGCCCGGGATCGTCGAATCGACCCGGCGGTGCGCTCCGGCCGCGCACCACGAAGATCGACACGAACGCGTTGGGCGCGTGCGCTTCGGTAATCGGTAGCTTGAGCGTGGTCGAGCCTGACGAGAGCTTCTGGCGACGCTGCTCGAGGAGCCCCTCGCGCTCGACGGTGATCCACGCTTCGGCATCGGTGAAGGGCGACGCGAACAACACGGTCGCGGTATCGCCAACCGAGTAACGCGTTCGATCTGGTATGACGTCCATCTTGAAGCGTGTCTCGTCGTTCCAAGGAACCCAGTCGCTGCCGGCGGCCCATCGATAGAAGCTCGTCGACGCCGTCCGTCCTGCGGGATCGGTGGCGGTGAGCGTTACGACATAAGTGCCGCCGGCTTTCGGCGTGACGGCGCAGTTTGCCGGCTCCGCGGTGGTCGTCAGCGAGCAGCGTGCGACGGTATCCGTCACCCACTCCCCGACGGTCTCGGCGATCCCCCCGCGCTCGCGATGTACTTGATGCCATTCGCGGCGCGTGATCGTGCCCTTGATCGCCACGCCACTCACTCGTCGACCGTCCGGACGCACCGCGATGACCGCGATCTGCTGCTCGCGCCCAGCGCGCCAGAAGTACTCGTCACCGAGCGGTTTCGCGCCGATGTAGAACGAGGCGGGATGCACGATCGCCGCGGCGCTGGAACCGACGACCTGCCGATTCACATCGCTCACCGCAGTCGAGAGTGTCACACGCGCCGCGCGTCCCTTCGTCGGTGTCGGCAGCGCCACGCGCAACTCGCGTCGACCGGATGCGTCGAGCGTGTCAGTGCCGCTGGCGAACACCTGTACGTCGGGCGCGCGGTACCCGTCCTCCTCCCACCACCAGCCACTCTCGCCAACGAAGAAGCCTTCGGTGTTCGGGATCTCGAGCTCCCAACTCGAGATCGCGACTTGACGCGCCTGCCAGGTGAGTGCCGCGCGTCCCATCGGCGCGCCGAACAGATACCGCGCCTGTACCGTGGCGCGCAGCGTATCGCCCGGGAACCGCGGATCCTCGGGAGCGGTCAGATCGACGAGGAACTCCGGCGGCCGATACTCGGCCACGCGATAGCTCGTGTACCCGACGTTCTGCCAAGTGCCCTGCCACTTCGCTTGCACCGTGATCCCGTAGTGGCCGAGCTGGGCGCCGCGTGGAACCTGGAACTCGTAGCTGGCCGTGCCGAACTCCGAGAGCGCGACGATCGTGTCCTTGAGGGTTGCGTCCTCCCGATCCTTGAATTGCCAGCGGAGCGAGTCGCCGCGGGCCGGCGCGCGCAAGGCGCCGAGCGGGCCGTGCCTAACGATGGCCTTGGCGTAGAGCGGCTCACCGGGCCGATAGATGCCGCGTTCCGTGAACACGGCGCCGGCTGCCTGACGACGATCGTCTCCCCAGGCGCTCGAGACGTTGAAGCGCCACGGGCTGAGATCCGGATCGTACTGACTGACCCCTACCAGCGCGCGATCGGTGCCACGCTGCACCGCGACGTATCCCTCGAAGTTCTGACTCTGCCAGTCATCGTCATCGTCGTCCGACGTATCGCGCGCCGACGTCACGCGCAGTCCCGCGAACGTGACGAGGCCGCGCGCGTCCGTGCGGCCGGCCGTCACACGCCGGCCCTTGGCGTCGAACACCGTGACATCCGCGCCAGCCAGGGCAGTGCCATCGTTTGCCGACGTCACCCACACTGCGCCGCCTTCGACGCCGAGCTTGGCGTGAACGCCGATGTCGGTCACCTGTACGAGTGAGATGGGCGGTCCGCCGTGGTCCCGCGTGCTTACGTTCGGGGCGGTGATCGTCACGGCGTATAGCGTGGGGCGCGCGGCGTCGGTGACCGGAAGCTTCACGCCCGTCACCTTGGGGACGTCAGGTGTACCCGAGACGGGAATGCGTATTACGCGCCGTCCGCGGGCGACTTTCGACCAGAGATCATAAAGGCTCCACGGCGAACGGCGGAGGAAGCTCCCTTCCAGCGAGTCCGGTACTGGGGCCACGGAGACGACCAACGTGTCGACGTTGACGTGCTGCACCGCCAGCGTCCGAAACGCCTTTCGCTCGACCACCAGTCGGCCGAACGGGTACTCCACGGAGGGCGAGTAGCCAGTCGTCTTGACGGCGATGGCCGAGCTGCCTGTTAGGCGCTGGCCGAAGATGTCGGTGAAGCCGGTGTCGGTCGCTACGGCGTACGTCTGCCGCGGCTTGAGCGTCGCCGGGAGATGCCAGATCGCCGATTCCTCGGTGGTGTCTCGCACCGTGAACGGCGTTTCTGGAATGAGTCGCACTTTGCGCTGCACCGCCGAGCCGCGAACCGGAGTCGAAAAGCGGATCACGACCGGGCCGATCGGGCAGCCATCGCTGTAGCCGCACGCGATGCTATCGATCTGAAAGGGACCGTAGGTGCTGAATGCGTACCGTGCGAACCCCTTCGTCGGCTCGCCCAACTCGTTAGGCGCGACGATCTCTCCCGCGCAGGCGAGCGGAAGCTCGCGCGATGGCTTGAGCTGTACGACCCGAC
>DATFBY010000039.1:0-31632 GCA_035253585.1 Gemmatimonadaceae bacterium
CCCCGCCATGACCACAGTAGACCTGCTGGCGATCGCGGCCCACCGCGACGACGTGGAGCTCACCTGCGGTGGGACGTTGATCAAAGCAGTAATGCTGGGGCGACGAACGGCCGTCATCGATCTCACGCAGGGAGAGGCAGGAACACGCGGCTCCGCGGAGCTCCGAGCGAGCGAGGCGAGCCGCGCGGCGGAGATCATGGGTTTGAGCGCACGTGTCAATCTCGGCTTGACGGATGCGGGACTGATGAACACTCCGGAAACGCGCATGGAATTGGCGCGCGCCATCCGTCGCTTCCAGCCGCGCGTCGTGATCGCGCCGGCGCGTGACGGTCGTCACCCTGATCATCGAGTCGCCGCCGAGCTCGTGCGCGATGCCTGCTTCGTGGCCGGGCTGCAGAAAGTCGCGCCCGACGTCCCCAAGCATCGTCCGCACAAGGTCGTTCACTGCATGACTTATCGAGAGGATCCGATCAAGCCGACGTTCGTGGTCGACATTTCGGATGCGTTCGAGCGGAAGCTCGAGGCGATCCGCTGCTACGGCTCACAGTTCGACGGTGTGGTACAGGGCGGCGAAGTGTTCCCCAACGGCGAGCCGCTGTACGATGTCGTTCGCATCCAGGCAGCGCACTATGGCACGCTCATCCGCACTCGATATGGCGAGCCCTTCTTCACGTCGGAGACGATGCGCGTCGACGACATCACCGCCCTCGAGGTGTCCAGCTTTTGACTTCTTCGACTTCCGGTCAGCCGGTGCCTGACGAGATCGACTACGGGCGCTATCTCGCGCTCGACGAGCTGCTCGAGCTCCAGCGCCCGCTGTCGCGTCCCGAGCATCCGGATGAGCTCCTTTTCATCGTCGTGCACCAAGCGAGCGAGCTCTGGTTCAAGGTCATCTTGCACGAGCTCGATGCGCTCGTTAGGCGCCTGGAAGACCGCGACGCGCTGGGTGCCGTCTTCACCGTCAAGCGTGTCAACGCCCTGGTGCGCATCGTCACCGAGCAGCTCTCGGCACTGGAGACTCTCCCGCCGCAGCGCTTCGCCGAGTTTCGCGGGTATCTGGGAAGCTCCAGCGGCTCGCAGAGCGCGCAGTTTCGCGCCATCGAGGCTGCTTCCGGGCTGCGCGAGCCGCACTTTCTCAACGCGCTCGCCGAGCACGGCGCGCCGCCGCCGCTCGTTCAGCGCTGGCTGGATCGCCCCACGCTTCAGGATCTCTTCGAGCGGCTGGTGGAGAGCGAAGGGCAGACGATCGACAGCGTGTACGAGAGTCGGGTGGACTCACCGTTGTTGCTGTTGGCCGAGGAGCTCCTGGAGTACGAACAGGGGTTTTCGCGCTGGCGCTTTCTGCACGTGCAGCTCGTCGAGCGGATCATTGGGCCGGGGACGACCGGAACCGGTGGCACCCTCGGCGCGCGGTACCTCCAACGCACCGTCTCGCAGAAGTTCTTCCCGAAGCTCTGGGAGCTCAGGAGCCGCTTCTTCGGCGCGAACGCCGAGTGAGTCGCTCATGGTGACGCTGCACGACATCACGATCGCCGCGGGCACGGGTACGCCCGAATGGCCGGGTGACACGCCTTTCTCCTGCGGATGGCCCTGGTCGATCGCTGCCGGTGCGAGCGTCAATGTCTCGGCGATCACCATGAGCCCGCACGTCGGCACGCACGCCGATGCCCCGATGCATGTGAAGGACGGATGGCCCGCCTCGGACTCCCTCGATGCGAGCGTCTTTCTCGGCCCGGTGGCCGTGCGCTCGCTCAACGATGACGAGCACTCGTTAGGCGCGCTTCTGTCCTCGCTTCCCGGTGATACACGGACCGAGCGGCTGTTGCTGCGCACGGGACAGTCGATCGCCGGAGGGCGGTTTCCCGAGACGTGGCCGGTGCTCACCGTCGACGTTGCCGAGCAGCTGATCGCCCGTGGGTTGACGCTGCTCGGAGTCGACGCGCCGTCCGTCGATGCGAAGGAGAGCAAGACGCTCGACGTGCATCATGCTCTCTTTCGCGGTCGCGCCGCGATCGTGGAGAATCTCGATCTCCGCGGGGTGGGCGACGGAGAGTACGAGCTCGTAGCGCTCCCCATGCGCCTGATCGGCGTCGACGCGGCACCGGTTCGCGCTTTCCTGCGGATGCGCTGATCGGCGGTGGTGGCGCGCGTTCGGCCGAATCGTCCTTTAGCCGCGCCCCATGACGACCTCACAGCCTGACAACAGCTCCAGCACCGCCAACGTTCGCGCGTGGCTGGTCGCGCGCGCGCCCTGGCTGGCTGCGCTCATCACGCTCGCCGTGATTCTCTTCACCGAGCGCGCGGGGTGGCCAGTCGGCGTGTTCTACGACGACGGCATCTACCTCGACCTGGCGCGATCGCTCATTGCCGGTGAAGGCTATCGTCACTCGGCGCTTCCCGGCTCGCCCGCTGGCGTGCATTATCCGCCGCTTTTCCCCGCGTGGCTCGCGGCGTGGTCGTGGCTCCGGTCGCTTTTCGGCGCGCACGATGTCGTCGCGTGGCTCAAGCTCGGCAACGCGCTCCTCGCGGCGCTCGCCGTGGCGCTCTGGGCGATCTGGGGTGTGAAGCGTCTCTCTTTGCATCCGGTGGTCGCGTCCACGTTGGCTGCCGCCTCCCTACTCATCGTGCCGGCCCGCGCCGTCACCAGCACCCTATTCTCCGAGCCACTGTCCTGGGTGCTGCTCGCCGCGGCGCTATTGCTCGCGCCGCGAGGAGGTGTTACGAGCCCGTCGATGCCTAACGAGTCGCCTCCCTCGACGACACGTGTGTGGTTTGGTGCTCTCACGGCGGGCGTGCTTTCGGTGACCCGCTCGGCCCTCCTCCCATTCACGCTGGCATATGCGCTCGCGTTTCTTCGGGAGCGGTCGACACCGGTTGCGCGCCGAGCGTCGTTGGCAGCGCTCTGCGTTCTGCCAACGCTGGTCTTCACGCTCTGGACAGCGAGGCACGCCGACGTAATTCCGGACGCCTGGCGCGGCAGCTATGGGACGTATACGTCGATGTGGCGCGAGAGCTGGAGCACCCCTGCCGACCTCATCGCACTGGTGGCGAATCAGCTCGCTGGCTTCTGGCGAATTGCGAGCGCGATCTGGTCGGCGCCCGGTGCGTTGATCGCCTTCGCGGCCATCATGCTCGGCATCATCGCGCTCTGGCGAGTCGACCGCTGGCTGACGATCGGCTTCGCCGGCTATATCGCGCTTGTTCTCATCTGGCCGATCGAGCCGGATCGCTTCGTGTGGGGTGTACTGCCGCTGATAACGCTGATTGCCGGCATCGGCGCGGCCACCCTCGTTAGGCGAATGCGAGCCCGCGGGTGGGCGGCGCTGGCCGTCATCCTGGTGCTTGCACTTCCACTGGGCGCCTGCGGCCGATGGACCATGCGCGGCTATGTAAACAGCGGATGGATCGTTCCGCAGGAGATTGCCGCACGTAATGCGGCCCCGCTCGTCCGCTGGGGACGTACGTTGCCGCGCGACGCCACGGTGCTCACCGGAAATGACCCGCTATTCGCGCTCGCTACCGGATTGCGGGCCGCGCCCGCCCTTCCACCCGATCTCGGCGAGGCCAGCGGCCGACCGCGATCCACTCCATCGGAGCGACTGGAGCGCAGCGCCTGCGCGCTGGGTCGCGGTTGGCTGGCCGTCGGCGACTCGTCCGATCAGGTCGGCGCGGCCTTACGCCAGCTGCTCGGCCGCGGAGGCTCCCGGCTTTCGGTCAGCCAGCGCGTTCGACTGGAGGGCCGCGGAGAGGCCTGGCTGTTCGCTTGTAGATAGCCCTCGGGGCGTAAGTTAGGGCCCGCCTGCCAAGGCCGGCCGTTCCCGTTAAATTTCTTAGGTTATGCCTGCTCCCATCTACCTCGACCACGCGGCCACGACACCGGTGCGACCGGAGGTTTTCCAGGCGATGGAGCCCTTCTTTGGGCCGCGCTTCGGTAACCCCTCGAGCACGCATCGGTGGGGGCGCGAAGCGCGCGCGGCACTCGATGAGGCGCGGGAGCGTGTCGCACTCTGCATTGGCGCTGCTCCCGAGGAGATCTGCTTCACATCGTGCGGTACCGAGGGCGACAACATGGCGGTCCTCGGCGCATGGCGCGCGGCACGTGGAAGCCCTCGTCGCGCGGTGGTGAGCTCGGCCATCGAGCACAAGGCGATCCTCGCCGCCGTTCACCGGGCGGCACACGAAGGCGCTGAGGAGCGTGTCGTACCGGTCGACGCGAATGGCGTCGTCGATGTCGGCGCCTTTGCCGCCACGCTGCGCGACGATACCGCGGTTGCGTCGATCATGTGGGTGAACAACGAGATCGGCACCATCCAGCCGATCGAAGTGCTGGTGGAAGCGGCGCGGGAGCGCGGCGTGGTGTTCCACACCGATGCCGTGCAGGCGTTCGGCAAGCTGCCGATCGACGTTCGGCGACTGATGGTCGACATGCTCACCATCTCCGGCCACAAGATCGGCGCGCCGAAGGGCATTGGCGCGATCTTCATTCGTCGCGGTCTCACCCTCGAGCCGCTGATGCACGGCGGGTCGCAGGACCGCGGCCGTCGTCCCGGCACCGAGAACGTTGCGTACGCGGTCGGGCTGGCGCGCGCGTGCGAGCTGGCGATCGAGGAGCGAGAGCACGAGACGGCGCGTTTGCGAGCGCTGCGCGACTCGCTGGAGGCCGCACTCGTGGACCGCGTGCCTGACGCGGTCGTCCACGGCCGGGGTGCGCAGCGAGCCCCGCACATTCTGAACATCTCGGTGCCGGGTACGGACAGCGAGTCACTGCTCATGGCGCTCGATCTCGCCGGCGTTGCGTGCTCGAGCGGCTCGGCGTGTCAGAGCGGCAGCGTCGAGCCGTCGCACGTGCTCGCCGCGTTAGGCGTGCCGCGCGAGCTTGCCTCGGCCGCCGTCCGCATGAGCCTTGGTAAGCTCAGCACCGAGGATTGCGTCAAGCGCGTCTCGGAGCTCTTCCCTGCCCTCATCACCAAGGCGCGCCGGTTGGCCGGCGTGACGACCTGACATGAGCGGCGAGCGCGTCCTGGTCGCCATGTCGGGCGGCGTCGATTCGTCGGTGGCGGCAGCGCTGCTGGTCGAAGCTGGATACGACGTCGTGGGCGCGACGATGAAGCTGTTCTGCTACGGTGACGATGTTCCCGACCGCCCGTGCTGCTCGCTCGACTCGATCAACGACGCGCGCCGCGTGTGCGAGCGGCTCGGGATTCCGCACTACGTGCTGAATCTCGAGAGTGCATTCGGCCGAGATGTCGTGTCGAATTTCGTGACCGAGTACGCGCGCGGCCGTACGCCGATCCCGTGCGTGCGCTGCAACACGTTCACGAAGTTCCGCGACCTGCTGCGCAAGGCCGACGCGATCGACGCGGGCTTCATTGCGACCGGACACTACGCGCGGGCCGCCGATGGCGTGCTCCTGCGCGGACTCGATCGTTCCAAGGATCAGAGCTACTTCCTCTGGGGAATCGATCGCGAAGTGGTGCGTCGGATGCTGCTCCCCGTCGGTGCTCTCACCAAGCGCGAGACGCGTGAGCGCGCGCACGCCCTCGGACTCGAGGTGGTGGCCGAGAAAGTCGAAAGCCAGGACATCTGCTTCGTGCCCGACGGCGATCATACCAAGGTACTCGTCAGGCACCTGGGCGGCGACGCGCCGGCGCTCTCGCCGGGACCGATCGTCACGGTCGAGGGGAACGAAGTGGGGACGCACGCCGGTTTCGCGCGCTTTACGATCGGACAGCGTCGCGGGCTGCCCGGTGGATACGCGCAGCCGATGTACGTCGTCGACATCCGCCCGTCCGACCGGACCGTGGTCATCGGTCCGCGTGAAGCACTGTTGGGCCGCGGAGTCGTGGCACGCGACATCAACTGGCTTGTCGACGCCGTGCCGTCGGTCGGCGCGCGAGTCGACGTGCAAGTGCGCCATCGTGCCGAGCCCGCGCGCGCCGAGCTCATCCGCGTCGAGCCTGACGAGATCGAGCTGGCGTTCGACGAACCGGTGGCCGCGATCACGCCGGGCCAATCGCTCGTGCTTTATGAGGGCGAGCAGCTTATCGGCGGCGGTTTGATCGAGCGGTCGCGTCGCGGCTCCCTTCCGGTGCTCGCCGCTTAGCCGCCAAGCGGATTCCAGTAGAGTACTGGTTTCCTGCGTTCGACCGCACGCTCGGCGGCGAGAGCCAAGCGCAGTAGAACGTGCTCCTCCCACGGCCGGCCGATCGCTTGCACTCCGAGTGGTAGCCCGGCGTCGTCGTATCCCGCTGGAAAGGACATCGCCGGGTGACCGGTGAAGTTCGGCGGGACGGCGAATCGCATTAACTCGTCCAGCATGCCGAGATCCGACTCACCGCGCGCCAGCGCATCAGAGCGAATCCTCGGCGCCGGAATCGCCGTGGCGGGCGTGATGATCGCATTCACCTGCGAGAGCGCACGCGCGAAGTGCGCGATCGCACGCGTGCGGATGCGCTGCGCCTGCACATAATCGCCGGAGTGAAAGGCGCGGCCGAGCGCGAGGTTGACACGAATCTCCGGACTGAAGTCGCCATTGTGCGCCATGTAGGGCAGCATCGCGGCCGCGATCTCGGACCCGATCGTCACCGCGTGGCCGATCCGCGCCGCATCGAGCTCCGGAATGACGATGTCACGAACCTCTGCTCCCAGCTCCCGGAAGCGCGTGAGCAGCGCCTCGCACGCGCTCACGATCGGCGCCGTCGCGTGCCGAAGCCACGGCAGGTAGACGCCTAACACCAATCCTCGAAGATCTTCGCGTCCGATGTCGTCGAAGCGAGGCGGCGGCTGGTGCAGCGACATGGGATCGTTCGGGTCGGGTCCCGCCAGCACAGTGTAGGCAAGAGCTGAATCGGTGGCGCTCCCGGTAATCGCGCCGAGATGCGCCACGCTCCAGCAGAGCGGCGTCGCGCCGTACTCGCTCACGCGACCGAACGTCGGCTTGAGGCCGAAGACGCCGCACAACGCGGCTGGGATGCGAATGGAGCCACCGCCATCGGCACCGATTGCAACGGGGCACAGTCCGGCGGCGACCGCCGTAGCCGACCCGCTCGAGCTGCCGCCAGTGTGATGCGCCGGCGCGTACGGATTACGAGGCGTGCCATGGTGAATGTTGAGACCGGTGACGCCGGCGCCGACCTCGTGCATGTTGGTCTTGCCGAAGAGGAGCGCCCCGGCCGCGCGCATGCGGGCAACGACGGTGGAATCCGAGCGCGCTGGATGCTTCCCCAGAAATTTCGTTCCGACCGACGTCGGATAAGGCACCTGATCGACTTCGTCCTTGGTCGCAACCGGGACTCCATCGAAGGCGCCCAGTGGCCGCCCAGCTCTCCATCTCTCGGTCGATGCACGTGCCTGACTTAGCACGTCGTTCCGGTCACTTCGAATGACGGCGCGCAGTGGAGGATCGTTCGCCTCGCCGGCCGCGATGGCGTCGAGCAGCCGACGAGCGACGTCGTCCGGGGTCGTCCGGCCCTCACGGTAGGCGCGCGCATAGTCGGCCACCGATGGAAAGCGGAAGCCGCGAGGCGCGCCCAGCGGGCGCTCCATGTCGAGTGGAAGGGGTGCGCGCTGTCCGTCACCGTGTACGAAGTGGATCGGAACGTACGTCGGCACTTCATCGGCGCGCGTGTGATGCAGGCGATCGATTCCGGCGTCGCGCAGCAGCTTGGCGCGAAGTGCCGCCCCGGTCACCGCATTTTCAAGCAGCGTCGCTACGAGCCCCAGCGTGCCGCCACCGACGCGCGGGAGCCGGAGCGACCGCAGGTCGTACGTCATCTAGTTAGGCAAGACCGTACCGAACCCGCAGCTGCTCGAGATGGTGGCGCTCGTGCCCGGCGATGATGAATGCCATGGCGCGTGGCGTGAACTCGTTGCCGTTGGCCACGCCGCGGCGAAGCAACTCGTCGTCGGAGAGCGACCGGAAGAACGAGATGTTGGCGAGCCGCACCAGACGCATTTCCTCCAACGTCTCGCGCAGCGGACGCCGGTCGAACGTTGCGCCACGCACGAAATCATCCTGCTCGAAGCCCGGCAGCTCGGTACGATCGCCTCGGGCGGCTCGGAGCGCGCGATACGCCATTATCCGCTCCGTGTCGAGCATGTGGCCCGCTACGTCCTTGATGCTCCATTTTCCCGAGGCGTAACGATAGCTCCCACGCTCTTCCGCGACGCTGCCGAGCAGCGTGGCGGTCTCGTCGAGCTGTCTCGTCAGCGTGACTAGCACGTCTCCATCGGGCACGCGCGCGATGTAGCCGGCAAAGCCCTGGGCGTATTCGTCGGGCGCCGGGCGCTGCCGCAGCGCTTCGGCGGTTTCTTCGGCGTCGGTGATCATGTGCGTCATGTTCGAGGTGAGTCTGCTAAGCTACGGCATCCGCGCGACCGCGGCGAGGCCGCGAGTCATGGCGCCGCCGTCGGGTCGGCGACGGTAATCGAAACGAAGAGAGGTTCGGCGATTGCGCCGCCCGCTGTCGCTCGAACGACTACCAGCCCGGGAGTGTTTCCGATCCGGATTCCCGCGGTCGCGACACCCGTCGCGTCGGTCTGCACCGCAAACGGCTTGAGCGATGCGTCGCCAGCATCGATCTCGAAGATCACGAGCTCGCGTGCCATGCCGAGCCCCGACGCATCCAGCAGCCGAACGCTGACTGTCGTGCTGTCACCGATGCGTGCACGCCTTGGCGTTTTGTCTTGTTGCGTCAGGGTGGCCGGGAGCGCCCCTCCCGATTGCGACTGGATGAGCCAACCGAACCGCCGCTCCTTGATCACCAGGCTGATCGGGCTCTCGACCTCGAGGGAGCCGCCTGTACTCAGCATCAGCTCATAGCGTACGCTGCCGAGTACGTGGGCCAGCGCGCCGCTCGCCTCGAAGTCTTGTACCGTGATGCGCAGATTCCGAATTCGCGGAAGCGCGCGCTCGAAGCGGTCGTGAATCGCGCCGCGCCCCTGGAGGAAATTGACGTCGGTGACGAGCGTTGCGTCCGACGCGTACAGCTCCGACACCTTGCGAGGGTCTCGCCCGTCGATGGCTTTGTGCAACCGCTCGAGCGTCGCATCGACTTGCTCGCGCACGTAGGTCTCGTGCGCGCGCACCATTTGATTGGCCGAGGCGCCACGTTCGCCCGGCACGACCTGCGCATCGCAGGAGGCCGCAAAGCCATTCGTCACCAGAGCGACGAACGGGAACACGATGACGAGCGCGCCGCTGAGTGCTCGCATTGTTACCAGCGGAATGTGTGGATGCCCAGCGCGCGGTCTACTGCTCCCCGATTGGTGCAGGCGCTCCAACGCTCTTCGCGCCGGGTTTGCCAGCCAGCTGCGTAGGACTTATCGAAAAGATCACGGGCTCGCCAGCCAGCGCCGAGGCCGTCGCGCGTACTCTTACATTGTCAGAAGAATCGCCCAGCTCGAGCTGCGTGGATGCGATGCCCTTGGCGTTGGTGCTGACGACGGTGGGAACGAGCTTGGCGTGTCCCGCATCGAGCTCGAACGCGACCAACACGTCGGGGATCGGAATGCCTGCGGCGTCGGTCACCACGACGCCGATCGTCGTCGAGCTTCCTGGCGCCGCCTCGTTAGGCGAATCGGAGAGCGCCGCCACGAAGACCGGAAGCTCGCCCCCGACTTGCGCCTGAATCCGCCACGCATTCTGCCGATGCTGCTCCAACACCATGCTGACCGGTAGATCGTACGCGTGGGCGCCGTTCGCGTGCACGACCTCGTAGCTGAGCCTCCCAGCGACGAAGGCCAGCTCGCCGGATGCGCTGAACGTCTCGATGCGAAGCTTGATCGCGCGCATGCGAGGGAGCGCCCGTGCAAAGCGGTCGCGAACTGGCTCTCGGCCGAGCACGGTTCCACGCGCCGTGACGAGCGTCGCCGCATCGACGTACAGCTCGGCGAGCTTCGCTGCATCTCGCTCGCTCGCCGCGTTCTCGAACTTCCGCACCATCTCGTCCACGCCCTCGCGGACGAACGCGAGGTAATCATTACGCTGTTTGGCGGCGAGCGAGCCGCGCCCACCAGGCCACGCCTGTGCGTGAGTTGAGGTCGGAATGACCGCTGCCATACACACGAAGAGCATCGCGCACAACGCTTTGTTCATGACCAGGCCACTGTGTCGGAGATGGAACGGAAGAAACGCGACGGGCGATCAGTACCGAAGCCCACCAGCTTCGGCAAATTCCTTCATCATCTGCTCTTGCTCGGGCGTCAACTTGTCAGGCACGACGATGGAAACCTCGACGATGAGATCGCCTCGCGTACCGTTCTTGTTGATCCCCTGACCGCGCACTCGGAAGCGTTTCCCTGACGGCGTACCCGGCGGAATCCGGATCGTGACCTTCTTCCCGTCGAGCGTCTTCACGCTGACCTTCGAGCCCAGCGTGGCCTGCGCGATGTTGATCGGCACCGGTGCGACAATGTCCTGACCGTCGCGCCGGAAGAACCGATCGGGCTGCACCTGAAATGTAATCAGAAGATCGCCGGCCGGCCCGCCGTTCTGGCCTTTGCCACCCTGCCCTGTTAGGCGGAGTCGCGTACCTGTATCGGTGCCCTCGGGTACGGTGATCGTGATCTTCTTCCGCACGCGAGTCTCGCCCGCGCCATTGCACGTCGGACACCGCTCCGAGGGTATCTGACCGCGCCCCAGACACATGGGACATGGGCGATTGACCGCGAACCCGCCCTGCCCGAAGCTGATGACGCCGCGCCCACTGCACTCCGGACACGTCTTGAGCGAGGCGCCGGGTGCCGCGCCACTTCCATGGCAGGTAGCGCACTCTTCCGTGAGCTCCACTTCGACCGGGACCTTTCCGCCTTGCGCGGCGACGCGGAAAGGGATCTCCAGCGTCAGCTCGACGCTCTGACCACGCTCCGATGCTCTCCCGCGACCGCCAGCTCCGGCCGGCCCTCCGCGAGCGCCTCCGAACATCGATGAGAAGAGATCACCTAGACCGCCTAGGCCTCCGATGTCGAAGTCCTCGAACCGGAAGCTCCCTCCAGCGCCCGGCCCTCCGCCTGGTCCGCCGGCGGTCGAGCCGGGTCGTCCGCCACGGGGGTCGAAGCCGGCGAATGCGCCATAGCGACGCATCTCGTCGTACTGTTTTCGCTTCCCCTCGTCTCCAAGGACGTTGTACGCCTCGGAGATCTCCTTGAAGCGCTCGGCCGCCTTCGCGTCGCCCTGATTGGCGTCGGGGTGGTACTTCTTGGCAAGCCGGCGGTAGGCCTTCTTGATCTCATCCTGCGAGGCCGAGGCGGAGACACCGAGGACCGAGTAAAAGTCCTTCGTCTGAGCCATGCCGGTCAGCGTCTCGCTAGCCGTTCCACTGCTTCACGACCACGCGCGCGGGACGCAGCAGCTGGCCGTTGAAGAGATAGCCGGGCTGGTATACCTGAGCGACGGTGTGGTCATCCTCGCGGGACAAGGCTGGAACGGTCGCTACCGCCTCGTGCAGCGCGGGATTGAACGTCTGATCGACCGGATTCACGATCTCGAGCCCGGCGCCGGTCAGGGCCTTGAGCAGCTTCCGCTCGACCAGGTCGACACCCTGCACCACGCTTGCCGTGTCAGTCGATTCGGGATCGACGTGCGCTACTCGCGCCAGATCGTCGAGCGAATCGATGAGCTGCTTGACCAAATCCGCCTGACCACGTGCCGATGCCTCCTGACGCTCGCGCGCGGTGCGCTTGCGATAGTTGTCGTACTCGGCCGCCAAGCGAAGATATTTGTCGCGCTGCTCGTCGATCTGACGCTGCAGCTCCTCGGTTGGAGCAATGTCGGCGGTGACCGAGGCGTCGGAGGTGACGGACTCGTCATCCGGGACGCCGTCGCCCTGCGGTGCCGCGCTGGCGGCAACCTGGTCACTGCGCTCCAGTGGCTCGTCAGGCGTTTCGTCTCTTTTCCGTCCTTTCACGTCAGCTCACAGGAAAGTGGTTCTCTCAAATACTACGGAAATATACGAAACCGGGCTTCAAGGGCATGCGCTTCGGCGTTGGCAATCGGCATTCGGAACTGCGCCATCAGCGATCCGCCATCCGCCATCCGTCGCTGAAGGCCCCACCTCATCGAGGAGAGCCCGGATGGCGGATGGCCGATGGCTGATGGCGCAGTTCCAACCCAACTATCTCCCCTGCACCTCCCTCCTCACGATATCCAACGCCGCCTGACACGCCCTCATTCTGATCTCCTCGCGATCGCCGATGTAGCGCCGCCCAAGGGTGCGTGCGGCCCATGGAAATTGAACGGCGATCCACACAGTGCCCACGGGCTTCTCCGGCGTTCCGCCGTCCGGTCCAGCGATCCCGGTGATCCCGATGCCAACGTCGCAACCGAGACGCGCACCGACACCGGCAGCCATTGCCGATGCGACTTCTTCGCTCACCGCGCCATGTTGCTCGATGAGCTGCGGATCGACGTCGAGCAACCGGGTCTTCACCCCATTGTCGTACGCCACGATGCCGCCTAGAAAGACATCGCTCGATCCCGGCACGGCGGTGATTCGAGCGCCGAGCATCCCGCCGGTGCAGCTCTCGGCCGCGCCGAGCGTGAGATGCCGCGCGCGACACAGGTCCAACACGAGTGCGGCCAAATCAGTGCCATCGCGGCCGTAGACGTAGGGTTCGGCGCGCTCGCGCAGGCGGTCCGCCGCGCTCCCGATGAGACGTTCAGCAACATCACGCGGCGCGCGAACGGTGAGCCTCAGATCGGCTCCCTCCCAGCCCGGCAAATACGCCACGCTGAGCCCATCGACGTCGCGCGCGAGATCCCCGAGCCGCTCGGCCAGCGCCGATTCGCCGATGCCAGTCGTGCGCAGTGTGCGTGACAGCACGACATCGCTTCCTTCGCCCACGCGCTCTCGCAGCAGCGGCACGATGGTGTCGTCGGTCATCCCTCGCATCTCGCGCGGCACGCCGGGCAGCATTGCGACCCAGCGTCCGTGCTCATCCTCCAGCCAGATGCCCGGCGCCGAGCCGTGGCGGTTGTGAAGGATGCGCGCGCCCTCGGGGATCATCGCTTGCTGAATGTTCGGCCGCGGCATCCCGCCTTTGTAGCCCAGCTCTCGAAAGCGCGCCTCGAGCCATTCGACCAGCTTTTCGTCGAGGTACATCGAGCGTCCGAAGAGCGCGGCGATGGAGGGCTTGGTAAGATCGTCGGCCGTGGGTCCGAGGCCGCCGGTGGTGATGACCGCACCGGTTCTGTCGAGCGCTTCCCGCACCGCCGTGGCGATCCCCTCGGCGGCGTCGCCGGCCGTCGACCGCCTAACAACACGCACGCCGATCTCCGCCAGCTTGCGCGCGAGGTAGGCCCCATTGGTATCGACGGTGAAACCGAGCAGAAGCTCGTCACCGATCGTTATCAGCTCAATGTTCATCGCGGGCGAAGAACATGCAGATGTGCGAAAGCCATCGCGGATATGATTGAATCTGCAATCGGCAATCAAAATGTGCGATGTGCGATGGGCTCCGTTCGCCACGAGCCGTCATCGCACATCGCACATTCTAATCGCAGATATGCGATACAATCACATATCCGCGATGGCTTTCGCACATTTGCGATGCGTCACCCTCGCAGGACCGCGCCGTACTTCCTCACGTAGAGGTACATCGACCACATCGTCAGCACGACGGCGATCACCATGCTCGACACAGCCACCGCCCCGTTCAAGAGCGCGAAGCCTTCCCACAGCGCCGACTGCCAATTGAAGCGCACCGCTGCCGTCGCCGCCGCGAACCAGAAGTAGCTCGCTCCGACCCAGATCCACTGAAACACGGTCTTCAGCTTTGCGGGCCCGATCGCACCAATCACCACACCACGCCGAACCGCTGCCTGACGAAAGACGGTCATCAGCACTTCGCGCGCGAGAATGACGGCGAACACCCACCATGGCATGACCAGCGCACCGAGCGGCGTGTAGAACGGAAACAGCATCCGCGACCCACCATCGGTCCACACCGGTCCCGAGATCCCAGGCACCACTCGATTCTCGAGCGGCAGACGAAAGTCCGCGCTCCAGCCATTTCCGCCGAGCAGAAACATCGGGACGAAAGTCGCGATGAGGAGGAGCTTGTCGGCCAGAGGATCGAGCAGCCGCCCGAGATCGGTCACCAGATTGCGCGAGCGCGCGAGCTTCCCGTCCCAGTAGTCGGTGACCGCCACGGCGATGAACAGCCAGAACGCGGCAAAGCGCAGCTCCCACGCCGACGCGAATGGCAGGAGCGCGACGAGAGGAGCAGCGACGATGCGGGAGATGGTGAGAGCGTTCGGGAGATTCACCGTCGGGCAGCCGCTCCCAGTGGATCGGTGTGTTAGGCCAGCGTCTTCAGAACCAGCTTGCTCACGGCCTTAAGAGTATCGAAGACACCGTCGCCTGTCACCGCTACCGCTTCGAAGTACGATGCGCGCTCCACCCATTCGCCGCTCGGTAATCGATCGACCAGATTTTCGCCCGCGTGATACGGATCCGGCGTGATGCGCTGCTTCTGCGGATCGCTCACTTCCCAACCGGGGTTGAGCGCCGACTGCAGCTCCTTCACCTGCGCGGCGTTCGGCAGATCGCGCTTGTTGTACTGAATCACGAATGGGATGTTCGTGAGATCGTATCCGTACTCGGCCATGTTGTCGTAAAGATTCTGCATCGCCTCCTGATTCGCTTCCATGCGCTCGATCTGCGAATCGGCAACGAAGACGATCCCATCCACGCCCTTCAGGATGAGTTTTCGACTGGCGTTGTAGTACACCTGCCCCGGCACGGTGTAGAGATGGAAGCGCGTCTTGAAGCCGCGAATCGTGCCGAGGTCGACCGGAAGGAAATCGAAGAAGAGCGTGCGCTCCGTCTCGGTGGCTAGCGAGATCAACTTTCCGCGCGTATTCGGCTGCACGCGGCCGTACACGTGCTCGAGGTTGGTGGTCTTCCCACCGAGTCCCGGCCCGTAGTAGACGATTTTGCAGTTGATCTCACGGGACGCGTAGTTGATCATCGACACGGCTGCGTTCTCCTACTGGAACAGTCGGTCGATTTCGTCATCCGCGCCCGCCAAGACGTTCGGCTTGGCGGCGGCGCCTCCCGCGCTGCGCTGGAACAGATCGGTGAACAACCGCGTGAGCTCTTCCACCGTGCCCTTCACTTTGAGACGCACGAGCCCGAGCGTCGTGCGATTGTCGAACAGAATGACGAGGATGACGCGCCGCGCAATGTCCGCCAGGTACATCGATTCCTGCTCGCCCTGGTGGAAGAGCGAGTTGAATTCGGTCTCGCCGATGAGGCGCGCCAGCTGATCGTTGGCGCTGAAGTCGGCCGCGGTCAGCGTGGCGAACGCCGTCGCGTCGAAGCGCGGCTGCTCGCCGACGGTCGCCACGAGTTGCCCCGCGCGATCGACGAGAAGCGCGCAGCGCGCATTGGAGTCGAAAAGGAATTGCTGGAGCGATCGTGTGATCGCTCCATAGTCATCCTCTGTGAATGACCAGCTGGCAGCTCCGACGGGCATTTTGTGTGATTAGGGCAGGGTCTTTTCCATGCGACGGAGCAGCGTCTCGCCGCGCCGCCGCAGACCCGGATGCTCTTCCCAGCGAACGTAGTCGCGCAGGACGCGTACGTTCCGCACGCTCGGCTGTCCCCGCATGTAGCCAAGCGCCGCCAACCGGCGCCATGGATGGTTACTGAACAGGTTGCGCCGATAACGGTGAGTCTGCGAACTCCAGACGATTAACCCCAGCGCAAGGCCACTGGCGAGGCCAGCCGTGGCCGCCAGTCCAAATGCGCGTCCCTTCACATCGCCCTCCGAGCGCTCAGTGCCTGGGCAATGGTGACGCCGTCGGCGTACTCCAGGTCACCGCCCACGGGAATGCCACGCGCGATCCGAGAAACGATCAGACCGTGCGGTGCAAGCTGCCTTTGCACATATAGCGCCGTTGCCTCTCCTTCCAGGCTGGGGTTGGTCGCCAGGATGACCTCTCGAACCCCTTCTCGCCCCGCTCCACGCGCGGCTCCGGCAACCCGCTCCGCGAGCTGGTGGATGGTCAAGTCGTCCGGCGTCACGCCATCGAGCGGCGAGAGCCGGCCGCCAAGAACGTGGTACACACCTCTGAATTCGCCCGCGCGCTCGATCGCGCCGATGTCGCTCGCTTCTTCCACGACGCAGATCACGCCGCGATCGCGGCGCGCGTCGGCGCAAATCGAACAGGGATCCTCTTCGGTGAGATTGAAGCAGACGGAGCAGCGTCGCACGCGCTCCACCAGTCCAGCGAGCACGGCCGAGAGACGGCGGCTCTGCTCGGGTGGCTGCTTCAGCAGGTAATACGTGAGCCGGAGCGCGGTCTTTCGTCCGATCCCCGGCAGCTTCGAGAGCTCCGTGGCGAGATCGTCGATCGCCGACATGCCGCGCTTAGAACGGAAGCTTGAAGGGCAGGCCGCCGGTGATGCGCTTCATCTCTTCCTGCGCGAGGTCCGCTGCCTTCTTCTGCGCCTCAGTGACCGCTACCAACACGAGGTCCTCGAGCATCTCGACGTCCGATGGGCTCACGACCGACGGATCGATGCGCACCTCTTTGATCTGCCCGGCGCCCGTGGCGGTCACGGTCACCATGCCTCCGCCGCTGGTGGCGGTCACCGTGCGCGCCTGTAGCTCATCCTGGATCTGCTTCAGGCGCCCCTGAACCTCCTGCGCCTGCTGCAGCATCTTCATGAAGTCGGCCATGATCGGAACGCTATGGAGGGGTCACGCGCGAAGCAAGTCGCCGCCGCGCGCGAGCTGAGCGTCACGCCGGCGCGATCAGTCGAGCAGCTCGAGATCGAGCGCGTCGACGGCGGCGTCGAGCACCGGATCGCGTCGACGCAGGAGCGCGAGACGCTCGCCTTTCACCGCTTCCGCCGAAAGACGGCGCGATGATCCAACTGACGCGTCGCCGTTCGCGCCGCTTTGAATGACGACACGCGAGACGCCATCGAATCTCGCGCCGATCGCCGCCGCGATGTCCGTCGCGCCCGTCTCGAGCGTGGGCACGAACGAGTCATCTTCCGGCTGCAGTGTGACGTCTCCGCGCGCGGACACGGCAACGGGGAGCGCGCGGTCGAGTGCGGCAGCCAACACCGAGCTTCGATCGCGTCTGACGCGAGCGACGACATCCGCCCAATGTTCGACGAGCCGATTGAGGTCGAGACGATCCTTTCCGGAGGATCGCGCAGTGTCCATCGTCGCGCTCTCGGCGCGCGAGCGCGGAGGTGCCGGCGGCTCGGTCCGCCGCGACCCGCTACCAGACGACGACTGCGTCGCCCGTGCGCCTTGCGATCCCCCGCCGGACGCACTCGCCTTCCGAACTCCGTCTTCGCCGCTCTCGTCGCCCAGCTCCCGAAGGACTTCTTCTATCGCAATCGTCCGATCCATCATGGCGAATCGCACCAACAACGCTTCCAGCAGAATCTGCTGCTGTCCGCTGCGCCGGAATCGCGGCTCCAGCTCGGCGATCGCCTGAAGCATTCGCAGCAGATCGCTGGAGCTTTGTCGCTCGGCGCGCGCGCGAAGCGCGTCACGAGCCTGATCGGAGAGCTCGGGCGCGTCGCCGCCTAACGCGAGCGCCAGTTGCACGCGCAGCAGGTCGGCCAGTCCGGCGAGAACCGCGCCCAGGTCGACGCCAGCATCCGCCAACTTCGCAATCGCCGTGAAGATCTCGGCTGGCTTTCGGTCGGCGACGAGATCGAGCACCGCAATCAGCTCATCTTCGGCAATGAGGCCGAGTGCCTCGCGCACGCGTTGCGCGGTGATCCGTCCCTCGCCGCCGGCCAGCACCTGATCGGTAAGGCTGAGTGCATCGCGCATCGAGCCGTCGGCTGCGCGCGCCAGCGTCGCCAACGCGTCAGGGTCGGCGTCGATCTTCTCTTCGGCCAACACTTCGGAGAGGCGCTTCCGCACATCGGCCGGGCCGATGCGTCGAAAATCGAAGCGCTGGAGACGACTCAACACCGGCGCGGCTGACTGCGCGATCTTCTGCGGCTCCGTCGTCGCAAAGACGAAGACGACGCGCGGCGGCGGCTCCTCGAGGATCTTGAGGAGCGCGTTCCACGCCTCACGTGTCAGCATATGCGCTTCGTCGACGATGTAGACCTTGAAACGCTGCTCCGCCGTCGGCGCGTACATCGCGCGCTCGCGCAACTCACGCGCGTCGTCGACGCCACGGTTGGAGGCGGCGTCGATTTCCACCACGTCGAGCGATGTCGAACCGCTCCAGATTCGCACGCACGACTCGCACTCGCCGCACGGCTCGCCACTGTCGTCCCGCCCGCGCCGCTCGCAATTGAGCGCCATGGCCAGGACACGGGCGAGTGTTGTTTTTCCAACACCTCGCGGTCCGCACAACAGATAGCCGTGCGCCACCCGCCCGCGGGCGATCGCTCCCTTCAACGTCTCCGACACGTGCGACTGCACGGCGACGTCGGCGAACTTCTTGGGGCGATACTTCCGCGCGAGCGACAGATACATCAGTGGAATCTGAGGCAGGAGAAGTGGGAAGCGCGGGGATGCATCTCCGAGGAGTGCATCACCCGCGCAATATCCCAGGTCTGACGGAGCAACGCTCGACACCGCACGCCGCTGCTACCTTCGGGGTCCTGACGGGATTAGCGGGCTCGCGCCCTCCGGGACCTGGGACATGGTAAATATACCCAAAACACATGGTCGATTCAACGCGTCGCGCGGGGCATAGCCTCAATGGCCTCCGCGACGATATCTGCCGCGCGCGCGACGTCTTCTTCGCTCACATCGAGATGCATGACGGCGCGGATTCGGCTCGGCGACCAGGGGACGAGTAGGACACCATTCTCTCGCGCCTTGCTTACGACGACATTGGCGTCGTACCCCCCGGGAAGATCCAGCATCACGATGTTCGTGTCGGGCGATACGACGCGCGCGCCGCAGACGCCGTCGACGCGCCTTGCGTACACACGTGCTTTCTCGTGATCTCGCGCCAACAGTTGGAAATGAGTGTCGAGCCCATGGAGCGCGGCCGCGGCCAATATCCCTGACTGTCGCATGGCCCCGCCGAATCGCCGACGCGCACGCCATGCCTCTCGCATGACGTCCTCGTCGCCGGCCAACGCTGCGCCGACCGGCGCACCGAGCCCCTTGGAGAAGGAGACCATCACCGTATCGGCGACCGCGGCGAAATCGCTCAATGCGGTGCCGCTGGCGACCGAGGCATTCCACAGCCGCGCGCCGTCCAGGTGTACCGGCAGCCGCTGCTTGCGCGCGACCGTTGAGAGCTCACGCAGCTCCTCGAGCGGCGTGATTACACCCCCGGCGCCGTTGTGCGTGTTCTCCAGAGCGACCATGCTCGCCCGCGGAACGTGCACCGAATCGGGTCTCAGCGCCGAACCTAGATCGCTCGCGCGCATCACGCCGGACTGTCCACGCACCAAGCGGAGCTGCACGCCGCTCCAGGCCGCGGCGCCTGCGCCTTCGTAATGGACAATGTGCGCTTCGGCGTCGAGCAAGACCTCCGTCCCGGGACGCGACAGAAGCCAGATCGCCGTCTGGTTAGCCATCGTCCCGGATGGAAAGAAGAGCGCTTTGTCCTTCCGCAGCATCTCGGCGACTCGTGTTTCGAGACGGCGCACGGTCGGGTCGCCGTCGAGCACGTCGTCGCCAACCTCGGCCTCCGCCATCGCGCGGCGCATCGCCGGCGTCGGCTTCGTGACCGTGTCGCTTCGCAGGTCGATGGGCATCGACAGAAGATGGCTCGCAAGGCCACACAACGAAAAGCCCGCCGTGTGACCGGCGGGCTCTCGTAGTTGGAGTGTCGACCTTACGGCGTCTTCACCTCAACCTTGGGGACCTTGATTGTGGCCGTGTCCTTGCGAACGTCCACGTCGGGCACCGTCACCTTCGCGGTGTCCGTGGTCACATCGACGTCGGGCGTCTTCACCGTGTCCGTCGTCGTTCCGACGACTGGGCGCTCGACCTCGTATGTGTTCTCGCCCGTCTTCTTGCACGCGGCGAGCGTGGTGGCGGCCACAAGAGCTGCGGCCAAGGCGATGCTACGCACGTCTGGCCTCCGGATAAGGGTGCGCCCCTGGGAGAGGCAACCTTCGGGCCAGATTTTGGCCCCTGACTCACTCCTCGAAAACCTCCCGTTGGCGCCTTTTCACTCGCCGCAGCTCGTACACCTGTCCCACCTCGCCGCCGATGATGAAGATCACCGCCGAGTAGTAGACCCAGGCGACGAGGATCACCAAAGCGTAAAGCGTTCCGCTGTAAAACCCGCCGGGGCGAAACTGCGCCACGTATCTGGTAAAGAGATTCTTCGCCAGCGTCCAGAGCACAGTGGTGACCAGCGCCGCCAGCAACGCACTCTGCCACCTGATGCGGCGATTCGGAAGAAACTTGTAGAGCAGAAAGAACAGAAGCAGGATGAACAGCGCGGCGATGAGGCTGGCGACGTTCGACTCCAGTGGGCCCATCAAATCCTGCCGCATTCCGATCTCTTGCAGCAACAGAATTCCGCGCGAAGTCGCCGCCGTCGTGTACGTGATGAGCACCGTGTAGGCGATGAACAGGATCGTGGCCATGATGCTCAGCTGGATGTCGAATACCTTCCCGCCGATGATGCTGCGTCCCTGCTCGATGTCGAAGACCTCGCCAAGCGCCGAGCGAAGGGAGCCGAAGAGGCGGGTCGAAAACCAGAGAAAGCCGAACGCGCCCACGAGTCCGACCGACCCACGGTTCTCCACGATGTCGTCGATGAGCTGTCGGATGACCGCGTTTCCCGGCGTTCCGGAACCCTGCCGCGGCAGGAAGCGGTCGAGGAACACCCACAGCTCGCTCGAGGCCGACGCGGCGTCCTCGTTCAGGATGTAGCCGGCGGCCGAGAGAAGGAGGAGAAAGAAAGGGACGGCGGCCAACAGGATGCTGAACGCGACACCGCCGGCGATGAAGAAGATGTTGTCTTCGCCGGCGTTATCCCAGACGCGCTTCGCGTAGTCACGTAATGTCCACAGGATGCGAAGCGGGAGCGGGCGCTTCGGCATCGGTCAGCCGCGCACAGCACGCGCGGCGCGCGTCACTCCTCCTCGTCTCCGTGGACCACGGGAGCACGCGATTCACGAGCGACGTCGGCGCCCGCCTGATAGGCGGCCTTGGTCTCTTCGATGCGCCGCTCGAGATCGCTGCGTGCCTGATGCGCCGCCTCTCGCCCCGCTCGAATCGCGTCTTGCGCCTGCTGCTTTTTCAGCTCGATGGCGCGGCGGGCCGTGTCGATGCGCTCCTCGACTGCCTGACGAGCGTTCTCGTACCGGTCGACGACTTTATCGGAGATCTCTTCGGCAGCTTCCTGCGCGGCTCGGCTCACGCGACGTGCACGGCGCCTGATCTCGCGTCGCGTTTCCATACCCGTGCGAGGCGCGAGAAGAAGCGCGACGGCAGCGCCGATCGCAATTCCCCACAAGAAGGAGCCCGCGCTCGTGGTCCGCTGCTCGATGATGACGTACGGCTCGTCGTCGATGTCGTGCCCGCGCATCCTAGTCCTCCGTCGACGCGGCTAGCGCCGTCCTTTGGGTTTGGCTTTGCTCTTGAAGTCCTTCACGCTCGGCGCGCTCGCCGTCGCTTTCACCGGTGTAGGCTCGGCCGCCCTGGTTCCATTGCTACTCAGGATCGATCCGATCTCCGTCCGCACGTCCTGCGCCGCGATCCCGAGCGTCTTCGCCGTTCGCTCCACGTCGCCGCCCATCGAGGCGAAGGTGCGAAGCACCAGCTGCCGGCGCGCATCGGCGAGCGTCGAACCGGGTGCGATCGTCACCGCGCCCCAGTTCTCGCCCGCGCGAAGCCGACGCGGTACGATGTCGCTCAAGCCAATCGTCGGACCTTTGGCCATGATTACCGCACTCTCGACCACGTTCTTGAGCTCCCGCACGTTGCCCGGCCAGTTGTGCGACAGGATCCATTCCCACGTCGCGTCGTCGAAGCCGGTGATCTTCTTTCCGTTCTGTTGATTGAAGCGCTCCAGGAACTCGGTGGCCAGTAGCTTCACGTCTCCGCCACGCTCGCGCAGCGGGGGCAGGAATAGCTCGACGACCGACAGGCGGTAGTACAGGTCGTCGCGGAGGTCGCCTTCGGACAGCGCCTTCTGCAAATCCTTGTTCGTCGCCGCCACCACCCGGATGTCGACCTCGATCTCCTTCTTGCCGCCCAGACGCCTAACGAGTCGCGACTCGAGCGAGCGCAGCAGCTTCACCTGAATGTCCGGCGCCATCTCGGCGACTTCGTCCAGGAAAATGGTGCCGCCATCGGCCATCTCGAATGCGCCCGGCTTCTCATTGGTCGAGCCGGTGAAGGCACCCTTCTCGTGTCCGAACAGCTCGTTCTCGAGGATGTCCTTCGGAAGCGCGGCGCAGTTCAGGGCGAAGAACGGACCCTTGGCCCGCTCGCTCTTGGTGTGGATCGCACGTGCCACGAGCTCTTTCCCCGTGCCTGACTCGCCCAGGATCAGGACGTTGGCCGTCGACGGCGCCACTGCATCGATGATCTTATAGACCTCGCGCATCTGCTCGCTCTGTCCGGTGAGCTCGCCATAGTGCGTGAGGTTCTCGATCTGCGACGTCAGGGCGCGGTTGGTCTGCCTGACGTTGAACTTGTCGAGCGCCTTTGGAATGAGCGCCTTGAGACGATTGAGCTTCTCGGTGTTGAGCGGCTTCTCGATGTAGTCGTAGGCGCCCTGCCGCATCGCCTGCACCGCAGAGTCGACCGTTGCCTGGCCGGTGATGATGATGCACTCGGTGGAGATCTCGCGCTCGGACATCTCCTTGAGGAGGGCGATGCCATCGAGCTTCGGCATCTTGAGGTCGGCCAGGATGACGCCGTAGCTCTCGGCCTGCAGGCGGTCGAGCGCTTTCTGTCCATCGACCGCGACGTCCACCGTGTACCCCTCGTCGGAGAGGATGGCGCTCAAGCCATCGGTGATCGCGCGCTCGTCGTCAGCAATTAGAATTTTCGCGTGCTTCATGGGGTCTCAGCTTGCCGCGTTGGACGCGGGAATCGAATCAGCACGCCACCTGACGCGACGGGCCGAAGAAAGACGTTCGAGTCGATCACGATGTTGGACGGGGACGGAGCATCGACGCCGGAGAAGCGGAGCTCGACGTGATCGGCGAGCGCGTCGAGCTGGAGGCGAATGTCGCGTCCGGCGTCGAGCGAGCTTTCCGTTACGGCGAGCGTCGCGCACCGAACCGAGTCCGCATCAGCGGCGGCCTCGACCGGCACCGCGCTCTCCTCCAGCGACACACTCCCTCCCGAGCGCGCGGCGATTGCGTGGAGTACGGCGACCAGCGGCCGCAACGCGCCCCCCAAATCTACCGGAGCAGGGGCCGATCGCGCCAACGCCAGGAAGGACTCCACCAGCGCGACGGCACGCGCCCCCTCCCCCGAGGCAGCCTCCACGAACGGACGAAGCGCGCTGGCGGACACCTCCTCCCGCGCGCTCCGACCCTTCAGAACCTCGAGGTTCACCACGACGCCGTTGAGAAGATTCCGGATCTCGTGCGTGAGGCGCCCGGCCAATCGCCGATAGCCGGCCGCCCACCGGTCGGCCATTGCGCCCGGCGCCTCTGCCGTCTCAGTCACTCAGCTCCGCGTCATCCGGGGCCGCGGTCACCGTCTCGCCCGGGGCGCGGCGCTCCTGCCGCGGTGGCTTCACGTACTTCGCCACGACCTCCGCCGTGCCGCCGATCGCCAGCTGCTCGAAGAGAAAGCCGAACGTCTTGTCGTATGACCTGGCTAGTTGCTCCTTCACGCCGGCCGGCATCTCCCACAGCTCTTTCTTGAATGGTCCGAGCGCTTTTTTTCGCGTCTTGTAATAGAACTGCTCGTCGGTGTCCTTCGCCTTGCGCTCGTCCTTCGCGTTCTCGCCCAGCCAGCTGTAGATGCGATCGCGTAGATCCCGTGGCATCCCTTCGTAAAGGATGTTCTGGAAGTTGGTCGCCAGGTGGATCTCGGCCACCTCGACCTTCGGGAAGTTGTTGAACGCGTTCTCGGGGAGCGTCGACGCCCCATGCTGCACGGCACCGGCAAGCCCGTATTCCTCGCGCGCCACCGTGGACAGCTCGCGCAGCACATCGAGGTCGATCTTCACATCGGCGATCGAGCCATCCGGCAGGACGACGCCGCCGTGGGACGTCCCGGACTGCACGCTGATCTTGGAGAGGCCGGGCACATTCCCCGCTCGTTGCGGGATAGTGCGCAACAGACCGTCCATGAAGGCTCGAAGCTCGGGAACCGTGCTGTTCTCGGTGCCGACCTCACCGATCTCGCCGCCTATCGAGATTGTCGTATCGTCCGGCTCCGTCTCGCGAATGTACGAAATGATGTCCGCGCACACCTCGTAGTTGTTTCGCTGTTGCTCTTCGAGCGACTGCTTGCTGAGGTCGACCAGCGTGGACGTGTCGACATCGATGTTGTAGAAGCCGGCAGTGATCGCTTCGAGCGCCAGCTGCTTGACGGCTGCGACTTCGCTGGTCGGGTCCGCCACCCACTTCTTGGCGTTCACCTGAAAGTGATCGCCCTGGATGAAGACCGGTCCGCGGAACCCCTCGCGAAGTGCCGCGGCCAGCAGCACCGCCACGTATTCGGCCGGACGCTGCTCGGTGTACGCGATCTCGGAGCGCGCGATCTCGAGAATGAAGGCGCCGGCATTTTGCCTGAGGGCAGTCCGGAAGATCGAGCGCGCCGTATCGTACGCCATGCCGCGGACGTTGATCGCCGGCACGGTGAAGCCACCTGTCTCGCCGCGACCGCGCGCGATGTAAAGCTCGTGAATCGACGCGGGACGGACTCCGACCGCTTGCGCGATCTCCCAAATCAACCACCGCGCGTGATCGCGCGTCTGCCCGCTGCCGAACACCGCATCGCGTACGAGCGCGTCCATCCGCTCGCTGCGCAGTGCGCTCTCGTTGAGCACGGACACGTGGCCCTGCTCGACGCGAACGTCACCGCCAAAGAGCGACGTCCCCATTGCTTGCTGCACTCCCATCGATCCTCCACGCGGATGCGTCTATTGCAGTTTCAACCGGAAGGTGTTTGTCGCCTCGCACCGTCGCAAGGGCGCGGCGCACGCACTACTCCACCCAACGAGGCTCCGCTTGTGGAACGGACGCCCATTCACGGCGCGCAGCATCTGCATCCGGCCGCTCCAGCATTGCGTACGTGAAGCGCTTCCCGAGCTCGACGCCGGGTTGGTCCAGTGGGTCAACGCCGTACAGCATGCCCGCATACACGGTGGCCAGCTCGAAGAACATCAGCAGTGCGCCGACGTGCCATGCGTCGCGACGCTCGATCTCGAGCGTCATGTTGGGACGTCCCGCGCGCGCGAGAGCTCCGGCCGTTGCGCGTCGTTCCACATCCAACAGCTCACCAAGTGTATGACCACCGAGATACGCAAGCTCGGGCACATCGGCGTGCAGACGCGGTATCGTCAAATCGGCTGTCCGCTCGCGCACACCGATGAACGTCACTGTCTTGTCGCGGGGCCCTTCCATGAAAAGCTGAACCTGGCTGTGCTGGTCCGTGGCTCCGAGCGCGGCTATCGGCGTCGGACCGACCGACTTCCCGTCAGGTAGCTGCTTTCCTAGACTCTCCGCCCAGAGTTGCACGAACCACGCACTGAAATCTCGCAGCGGATCCGAGTACGGCATCAAGACGTGATTGCTCAGGCCGAGCTTCGTATCAGCCAGCCATTGAAGCACCGCGTACGCGCCGGGCGGATTGCTGTCGAGCGATGCGTTTCTTCCTCGCCGCAGCATGTCCGCGGCTCCTTCCAACAGCTGGTCGACATCGATTCCCACCAGCGCGGCCGGTAGTAAACCTACCGGCGAGAGAACACTGAATCGCCCACCCACGTTTGGCGGAATCGCCAGCGACACGATGCGCTCCTCGCGCGCGATCTTCCGCAGCGCACCCTTCTCGGGGTCGGTGATGAAGACGAGATGTCGCTGGAACCCATTCCCCAACTCTCGTTCGAGCCGCTCGCGAACGATGAGGTACTGGGCCATTGTTTCGGCGGTTCCGCCGGACTTCGAGATCACAATGAACAGCGTACGACCGAGCTCCATACGGCCGAGCAGCTCGCCAACGGTGACGGGATCGACGTTCTCCAGCACGTGCAGGCGCGGATAGAACTCGCGCCGTTCATCGTCCAACTCGTTCCAACGCGGTGAGCGCAGTGCCGAGCGCAGCGCAATGGTGCCTAACGCGGACCCGCCGATCCCGAGCACGACGACGTCGGAGAATGCTTGCCCGACGCCATCAGCGAACTTCTTCAGCTCGGTCAGATCGTGCGGCCGTGACACGATCTCCATGAAGCCGAGGATTCCCTGCGACTCGAGTCGCTTGGCCTCGCCGAGGGCGCGTGCGAGGTGTTCACTCGCCGTGCGCCAGGTCGCGGCATCGAGTCCGCCCTCAACGTGCTGCGCGAGCATGTGCGAGTAATCGAGCCGGATCGTCATCGCCGTAGAGGAAAAAAACCGGTCAGTCGATTCGAATCGTCAACCCATCGAACGCCGGAGACACTCCCCTCGGGAGCTCCGCTTCGAGATCGGCGTGACGATTGTCGTGCGTCAGATGCGTGAGATACGTGCGCTCGGCGCCGATCTCCGACGCCGCGCGGACCGCTTCGGGGATGCTGAAATGAGTCGGATGCTCCGTTCGCCAAAGCGCGTTGAGCACGAGCACCTTGACGCCTCGCAGCTGCTCCAGTGCCCGCGGGGGGAGGCTCTTGGCATCGGTAATGTAGCCGAGGGGGCCGATCCGGAATCCGAAGACTCGGACCGGCCCGTGCGGGACTTCCACCGCTTCCACGTTGACGTCACCGATCTGCACGACGTCGCCGGCTTCCATCGGACGCGCCGCACCTTCCGGCTTCGAAGTACCGGGCAGTGGCCGCATGGCGTCGTTGAAGATGTACGTGAACTTCTGCGCGAGACTGTGGAGCGTTTCGGGCGAGCCGTACATCGAGAGGCCGGCTCCCCGACGCACGGTGATCGCACGCAGATCGTCGATCCCGTGCGTGTGATCGGCGTGATCGTGCGTGAACAGTACGGCGTCGATCCGGTCGACGTCGTTGGAAGTGAGTTGAAGTCGAAGCTCCGGCGGCGTGTCGATGAGAATGCGTGTGCCCCCGTCGCTCTCTACCAGCGCCGCGCTTCTCGTTCGACGATCCCGCGGGTCCGTCGAGCGGCACACCTCGCAGCGGCAGCCTATCTGCGGCACACCGAAGCTGGTGCCCGTCCCGAGAAACGTCAGCTTCACACGACTTCGACCTTGAGGAGATTGGTCGTGCCTGGCGTGTCGAACGGCACGCCGGCCGTCACCAGAACGCGGTCACCCGGCTTCGCCAGACCGCGACGGACTGCGGCTTCAGCGCCGCACTTGAACATCGCGTCGTACGAATCGGCGCGTGGCACGATCTCGGGGGTCACCCCCCATACCAAAGCCAGCTGATGGAAGGTGCGGGGCTCATCGGTGAGCGCGAGAATCGGAACGTCCGGGCGATGTGACGCGACGATGCGCGCCGTGAAGCCGCTCTTGGTGAAGACGATCACCAGCGGAGTCGCCAGCATTCGCGCGGCGGCGACGGTCGCGGTCGCGATCGCGCCTTCCGTCGAGACGCGGCCGTCGCGCGGCCGCACCAGCAAGCTCGATCGCCGCTCGATGTGACGAGGGTGCCGCTCTATCTCGGCGATGATGCGCGACATCGCCTGCACCGCGAGCCGCGGATACGCGCCAGCGGCGGTTTCGGCCGAGAGCATCACCGCATCGGTGCCATCGAGGATCGCGTTGGCGACATCGCTCGCTTCGGCGCGCGTTGGGCGCGGATTGGTGACCATCGACTCCAGCATCTGCGTCGCCGTTATCACCGGCCGCCCGATGAAGTTTGCGAGCGAGATGATCTTCTTCTGCGCGATCGGAACTTCCTCGAATGGCAGCTCCACGCCAAGATCGCCACGCGCAACCATCACGCCATCCGACGCTTCGATGATGGATTCGATGTTCCGGAGCGCGGTGTCCTTCTCGATCTTCGCGATGACCAGCACCGTCTTCGGAATCAGCGCGCGGAGCGAGGCGATGTCCTGCGCGCGCCTGACGAAGCTCAACGCCAGATAGTCCACATTGTGCTCGACCGCGAAGTCGATGTCGGCGCGATCCTTTTCGGTGATCGATGGCGCCGATACCACCACGCCCGGAAAATTCATCCCCTTATGACTGCGGAGGAGACCGCCGTGCACCACGCGCGCGGTGACGCGCGGCGCACTGACGTCCATTACCACCATGTCGATGAGCCCGTCGTCCATCAGCACGCGGTCGCCGACCTGTACATCCTGCGCCAACGCGTCGTAGGTGACGGGAATTTCATCCAGCGCCACGGGGCCGGATTCGGGCGCAAGCACGACATCGGTGCCTTCCTTGAGCGTTCGCGGCTCGGCCAGATCGCCTACGCGGATTCTCGGCCCCTGCAGGTCGCCGAGGATGGCAATCGGCCGGTCGAGCCGCTCGGCAAGGTCGCGGAGCGTGGCGATCATGGCAGCATGCTCCTCGTGCGTCCCGTGCGAGAAGTTGATGCGTGCCACGTTGAGTCCGGCCTTTATCAGCGAGCGCAGCACCTCGGGCGTCGATGACGCCGGTCCGAGCGTGCAGACGATCTTGGTTCGGGAGAACTGTTGGTGGGCGGAAGGCACGGGGGTGGAGAGGAGGTTGGCGAGCGAATCAGCAGATGTAGCGGAGGTTGTGCGTTGTGGCAAGCGACTCAAGGAGTTGCGCAGTGGGCGGAACATTCGTTGCCAGATTTGAAGAGGCCTGCCTGACGCGTGCTCTTAACGCCCGCCCTCCTGCGTCGTCCAACGCTCGGCAGCTCGAAAAAAACCAACTTCGGGGGACACGCATGAATTGCGGCACCTTGTTGCGTTTCGCCGGCGCGAGTGTGATCGCGCTCGCGCTCGCGGCGTGTAATGGTGATGGCACCGGAACGAGCACCGATCTCACGCTCGAGGAAAGCACCGATGCGGCGCAGACCGTCGGCGACGCGGTGAGTGAAGACGTTGGGCAGTGGTTCGAAGGTGAAGGGACGATGGGCGCCGGAGGCGTAGGACCGTCGGTGATGGCGGAGGGCGCGCTCGCGCTCGGCGATCAGTGTCCGTTCAATGCGTCGACCGGACGCTTCGTGTGTCCTCCGGTCGTTCGCGAAGGGATCACCATCAACCGCTCCTTCGCGCTTCTCGATGCGCAGAATCAGTCCATGCAGGCGTTCGATCCGCAACTCACGGCATCAGCGAACTTCCAATGGTCGGCGCAGGGGACGGTGGCGCGCGATAACTGGACCGGCACCGTGAACCGGCAACGTGACATGACAGTCACCGGCATGGCTGGCCTGGAAACTCGTCGGACGTGGAATGGCGAAGGCTCCAATCACATCGAAGCGACGTTCACGGGCGGTGCGGGCACGCGCAGCTACACGCACGATGTGCAAAGCAAGGTCGACGATGTGGTGGTTGCAGTGCCGCGCGCGCTCAACAATCCGTGGCCACTGTCTGGAACCTTCACGGCCCACGTGACCTCGAACCGCCCTCGCTTCGGCGGCGGCACCGTCGATTTCACGGCGGTGGTGACGTTCAATGGAACGCGGTTCGTGCCGCTCGACGTAGGGGATCGACAGTTCTGCCTGGACCTAGCGTTGAGGAGGCTGTCGCAGTTGAACTGTCGGTAAGCGGAAAGCGGGAAGTGGGAAGCGCCGGCACACCGAAATGAGTCTGGTGTGCCGGCGCTTCCGACTTTCCGCTTCCCGTTATCTCCGGACCAACGCCTCCGTCTTACTCTCCAATCTCCCAACCAGCGTCTCGAACGACTTCTGAAAGCTCGCAATCCCGTCGATGAGGAGCTTGTCGGTCACGTCGCGCATCGAAATGCCGTGCCGTTCGAGATCGGCGATCTGGCGGCGAGCAACGTCGACCTCGGCGTCCACCGTGCGCGAGACCCGACCGTGATCGCGGAACGCTTCGACCGTCGCCGGCGGCATCGTGTTCACAGTGTGCGGCCCGATCAGCTCCTCCACGTACATGACGTCCCGGTACGCGGGGTTCTTCGTGCTCGTGCTCGCCCACAGCGGCCGCTGCACCCTCGCACCATTCGCCGCCAGCGTGGCCCAACGCGGGCCGCTGAAGCGCTGCTGAAAGAGCGCGTACGCGAGCTTGGCATTGGCGATGGCGGCCCGGCCCTTGAGCGAGCGAAGCTCGTCGGAGCTCGCGCCTCCGCGCGCGAGCAGTGAATCCAGCCGCTTGTCGACTTCGGTGTCGACGCGGCTCACGAAGAAGCTCGCCACCGACGCGACGCGGTCTACCGGCTTCCCGGCGGCCGCCCGCGCTTCGAGCCCAGCGAAGTACGCGTCGATGATGCGAGCGTATGCCTCGACCGCGAACAAGAGCGTGATGTTGACGTTAATCCCGTCCGCCAGCAAACGGCGCGCTGCGTGCTCGCCTTGCTCGGTGCCCGGCACCTTGATCATCACATTCGGGCGATCGACCATCTGCCAGAGCCGATGCGCCTCTGCCACCGTCGCATCCGCATCATTCGCGGCGCCAGGCGAGACTTCGATCGAAACAAAGCCGTCCGCGCCGTCGGTCGCCTCGTACACGCCGCGGAAGATGTCGCACGCGTCACGTACGTCGGTCGTCTCCACCAGCTCGAACAGATCCCACGCGGTGAGCCCCGGCGCGGCAGACGCGAGCTGCTCGTCGTACGCCGAGCCTTCCGCCATCGCCTTCTCGAAGATCGTAGGGTTCGACGTCATCCCGCTGAGCGCATCACTCTCAATGCGGCGAGCCAGCTCACCGCTCGTGAGCAGCGATCGGTCGATGTAGTCGAGCCAGATCGATTGTCCGATGGAGTGGAGTTGGTGAAGAGGCGAAGCCATGCGCATCTCGAGGCCGAGTTCGGACTGAAGATAACATCGGGACTCGGGACTCGGGACTCGGCTCGTGGCGGTAAAGTCTACAGCGCCAGATCGCCGAGTCCCGAGTCCCGAGTCCCGATGTTATGCGATCCTCGCCCTCGGTCTTAGCGGCGTGAAGCGCTTCGTGTCGCCGGCCTCGAGATAAGGCTCGACGCCGCCGCAGGCGAGCCAGGCATGGGCCTCGAGCCCGCCGTCGTTCCCACGTCGCACACCGATCACGACATCGGCAGCCAGACCGTGGCGGCGCAGAAGCACCGCCAGCGTGACGGCGCGACGGAGACACGTCCAGTGCCAAACGAACGGCAGTGCGTGCAATACACCATCGACGGCGCGCGCGAGCGCCAGCGGCTTGGCCGTCGATCGCCGGCGCGCGGGCGTCGAGCGAATCATGCGGAACACGCGATCGCCAGGCAGAAGGGCGAGCGCGATCGGCACGAGCAAACAGACAGCCAGCAGTTCGAGACGTTCGTTGAAGCGCACGGAGAAATGAATCGTTAGGGCACCCTGGCAGCTCGGCGCGCGAGAGCGCGTTGCCCGAATGACGATTCACGTGCGTAGCCGGAACGCTGTCGCATCACGCGACAGCAGCATGATGCGCGACGTGCCTAACCACGTTACGTGGATGCACGTCGCGCGTCGCCGCGAGATCGATAAGAAATGTGTCA
>DATFBY010000040.1:0-11271 GCA_035253585.1 Gemmatimonadaceae bacterium
CTAAACCTTCCTGCCCCGACCGGGTTCCTATCTAACGAACCCACTCCGCCTCACCCGTCACGACGACAATCCGTGGCTCAACCGGGGAATCCGGACAACGACGCGAGACTCGTGGAGCGGGCGCGGAATGGGGACGAGCGCGCGTTCGAGACGCTGTACCGCGCGCACGTCGGACGCGTGATCGCGCTCTGCGCACGACTGGCAGGTGATCGCGTTCGCGCCGAGGAGATCGCACAGGACGTTTTCGTACGTGTGTGGGAGCGGCTAGCGCAGTTTCGCGGCGAGTCGGCCTTCACCACCTGGCTTCATAGACTGACGGTGAATTACGTGTTGAACGAGCATCGCACTGAAGTTCGGCGGATCGCGCGCGTGATGACCGAGGCGGACCTCGACGTGGTCCAATCAGCCGACTCGTCAGGCGCGACGAGCGCAGGCGAGGACATCGATCTCGAGCGGGCGATCGCATCACTTCCCGCCGGAGCCCGCGCGGTGTTCGTGCTTCACGACGTAGAAGGCTATCGGCACGAAGAGATAGCGACGATCGTCGGTATCGCGGTTGGAACGTCCAAGGCGCACCTCTGCCGCGCGCGCCGGCTGCTTCGTGAGGCACTCGAGCGATGACTGACAGGCCTGGCGACATGGACGACTGCTGGCAGCGCGACGAGCGCATCGATGCCTATGTCGACGGAACGATCTCCGACATCGAGCGTCGAGAGCTCGAGGCGCACCTTCGCACCTGCGCGCGTTGCCGGGACGAAGAAGCATCGATCCGGGCGCTGGTCACTCGGGCGCGGAAGCTCCCGCGTGAGTTCTCGCCGAGTGCCGATCGCTGGTCGGAGGTGCGTGCACGCACCAGGAAGGCGCCGCGTCCGCTCGTGTCGTGGCGCCTTGCGCGGCTGGCCGCGGCGGTCCTGGTCGTGGCGGCGCTCTCGTCGGCGGTCACCGTGATGGTGATGCGTGACGGCGCGACCGACACGCGCACGATCGCGGTGGGGCCTACCGCGCCTGCCGCGTCGGTTGCGCTCGTCGACCAGCAGTACGGCGACGTCACTCGGGAGCTGGCAGCCGAGCTCGATGCGCGGCGCGGCGAGCTATCTCCGGAAGCGATCGCCACCGTCGAGCGCAATCTGGCCGTGATCGATGCCGCATTGGCCGAAGCGCGCTCGGCACTGCAATCGGAGCCTGACAACTTGATGCTTGCCCGCATGTTGGCGGCCACGTACGAGCGCAAGCTCGATCTCTTGCGACAGGCGACGCGACTGTCGCCGTCTTCGTGAGCGTCGCCATGACGAGACTGTGGATCCTTGCATCGCTGCTCGTCCCACACCTTGCGGGGGCGCAGAAGATCGAGCAGGGGCGGCCATTGGCGGCCGATGGCTCGCTCAAGATTTTCGCCTACACCGGCTCGATCCGCGTCGTAGGCTGGGACCGCGACAGCATCGCGGTTCGCGGTTCGTACGCCGGCGGTGCCCACCGCTTTCACATGGGCGGCTCCAGAAACGCGGTGAAGATGTACGTCGAAGACGATGCGCCGCGGACGCTGGAGAGCCATCTCGAGATCCGCGTGCCGACGAACGCCAAGGTCTGGGTGAAGACCGAGAGCGCATCGATCGACGTGCGCGACGTGAGCGGAAGCGTCGATCTCAACTCGATCACCGGAGCGATCCGTGTCTCGGGCACCATGCGCGACCTGTACGCCGAAGCGATGGATGCCGACATCGAGCTCACGGCTACCGCGCCGGCGCTACGCGCGAAAACCGCCAGCGGCACGATCACGCTCACCGGCGGCGGAGACAACGTCCGCCTAACGACGGTGAGCGGAGCGCTTCGCGTGAGGGCCGACGGGCTCGAGCGCTCGCGCTTCGAGACAGTGACGGGCGACATCTCCTTCACCGGTGATCTGTCGCGCGGTACGTCGTCGGCATTCGAGAGTCACAGCGGCCGCGTCGAGCTCACGCTGCCGCGCACCGTTTCGGCGGACTTCGACGTCAGCACCTTCGGTGGGCCGATCGAGAATAGGCTCACCAAGACTCGCCCGAAAACGAGCGAGAAAGGACGCACGCGCACGCTCGCATTCTCGGCGGGCGATGGCGGTGCCGAAGTACAAGTTCGGAATTTCAAGGGACCCGTGATCATCCGCGCGCAGTGAGCGTTCGACGTGAACGGCCACGAGGCGCGTAACGTACACTCGGGAGGAGCCATGCTTCGCCAATTCAAGAATCCAAGAATGTTCGCCGCAGCCGCTGCGCTCGTGCTGCTCGTGGCCGCGCCCGCTCTGGCCGGTCCGCCGTGGATCGCCATCGAGGTTCCACCCAATCCGTTCGACAGCGCCTCGCGTGACGCCTTCGTGATCGTTCGCACGTACCACCACGGCGACCCGACTCAGCTCGCGGTGACGGCGATGGCCGAAGGGCTCGTGCGTGGAGAGCGTCGCAGCGTGAAGCTGAACGTCGACAACACCAGTCGCCCGGGCGTCTTCGCCATCAAGAAGCAATGGTCGAACGAAGGCGTGTGGACACTGCTCATTACCTCGCGGGACGGACAAGGAATCGCCACCGCCATGGTCGACATCGGAACGAACGGGGAAGTGGCCGCGGTGCGTGTGCCGACGCGGCAGGAAGGCCGATACAAGATTCCGCGGGCGGTTGCGGCGAGCGAGGTCGACGCGACGCTTCGTATGCTGGCGCAACGTGGTGGTTGAGCTCGTGTGGCACGAAGACATCGGGGCGCCGAAGCACGGCGCCCTTTTTTCATGGCGGACGCGCGCTCTCAGCGGCTACAGCTGAACCGGGCGACGACCGCGCCGTTCCCGATCTGCTCGGGCGGGCTGAAGCTCACGCGCGAGGCGGAGTCGCGCACCAGCGTGCGCACGGCTTCCGCGACATCCGAGTCGAGCGTAGTGAGCGCGATGTAGCCGTCGCCGACTGTGCACAGACTCTGTTCCACTCGCCCGGCAATCGGCGTCCCTCGTCCAACTTTGTCGGCGGGGTCGGGAGATACGATTGGAAAGCTTGGCAAACCGGTGGCGAGCGCGAACAGGCCGTCGGTCTCCGTAGCGACCGGCGCCCGGGTAGAAAGTGCTCGCCCCCAGCGAACCAGCGGTGCGTTCCGCTCCGACACGGCGCGGAGAGGTGCGAGCCACGCCGTAGCCGTATACGCCTTGATTGTCGCTCTCCCGTACCACACGACCGGAAGCAGCAGCGCGGCGATGGTAGCGACGCGCGCGATCGGCGCCGTCCAGACGCGGCGGAGGATAGTCGCGGCACCGTCCGATGCGATCAGGGCCAGAAGGGGGAGCAGGCCCCAGACGAACCGCTCCGGGGTGAACGGCCAGATGAGAATCAGCGCGAGATAGCCGATCATTCCCCACCCGAGCCACGGGTGCGTTCTCGTGAGGCGAATGGCGCCGATCGTCAGGCAGGCCAGCACTACGAGCGCGCCCGGGATCGTGAACATGTCGGCGAGCATCGCCGAGAGCGTCCGGGCTTGAAGCCAGATTATCAGCAGCACATCGGTCGCCTGGAAGCTCGAGCTCGCGTACATCTGCGTGTACGTGCCGTACGAGCCTGCCCATGCGGGAGGAAGTTCTCCGGCGCGCATCCCCGACCAGAGCGTCCATAGCGACGTTGGAAGGAGCGCCAACAGGATGCCCGATGCGCGTCGCAGTGCCGAGCTCCTCCGGTCGCTCGCCTCACCGAGTGCCGCGGTGAACGCGAATGGCAAAAGGATGGTGCGAACCAAGGGAAGTAGACCGATGAGCAACAACCGAGGCGACCGGCGTCCTGTAGACGTCGATACGAGTGCCGCCGCGCCTAACAATGTCCAGGAGAGCGGCTCCGAAAACGCGAGGGCGATGAGCATTCGAGCCGGAAAGACGAGCGTGCTCGCGGACGCCGCTGCCGCCGCGACCCAGGGCGGCAAACGGAGCGCGCGTACTCCCCACCACGCCCAGAGTGCAGCCGAGGCCGATGCCAGGGCGACGTTGCCTAACGAGAGCCAGGCCGCGTGATCGGCGCTCCACCGGCCGACTGTGGTCCACAGGGCCAACCAGAACGGAAAGAGCGGCGGGTAGTGGACGGCTGGCGGATTGCCAGGCAGATAGCCGTGTCGGTACCCCTCGCCATCCGCCAGCGATCGACCGAGGTCGACGTAAATCGCGTCGTCGTACCCGACGCCCAACTGTACCTGGGGGCCGAGAGTGGCGAGGATGGTCCCGAGGGTGACCAGGAGTGCCGCGATCGCCGCCGCTTGCTCCCGGCTTCGAGCTCTGAGGCCATTCGTGGCGGGGGGGTTCGGTTCCGTCATTCCGAGATGCGACGAGCGGCGATTGCCAGGGCAACCGCCGCTCGCACGCACGCGCTGAGTAGCTCAGAGCTGAAGTAGCTGCACGCTGCCGGACCCTGTATCGATGCGCAGACGCGTCCCGCCGTTGCCGATGCGGCCGCGGAGCGCATCGCTCTTGAGCTCCTGCGTCGTGACCGGGAAGCTCGATCGAATCGAGCCACTTCCGGTGTCGATCTCGACTTCGGCGCCGAAATCTTTCGGCAGACGAAGGGTGACGTCGCCCGAGCCAGTGTCGACGATCAGGTCGCGCACAGTGCCGGTGAGCTCGGCGTCGATCGAGCCGCTGCCCGAATCGAGGCGCACATCAGATGCCTTGAGACCCCTCACGTTCACATCACCGGAGCCGACATCGATCACGATCCGATCGCCTTCCATGTTGGTGACGTTCACGCTGCCGGATCCGGTATCGATGTTGTGCCGCCCGCCCTTCGCGCCTGAGACCCGCACTTCACCAGAGCCGGTGTCGAGCATCAGATCGCCCGTTGCGTCCGCGATCTCCACATCACCCGACCCCGCATCCACCATCAGCGCTCCGCGCACGCCACGCGCCGAGACGGACGCGCTCGCCACGTCGACCAACAGCTGTGTCGTCACGTTGGTGACGTCGACTTTGCCCGCGCCGAGGTAGAGGGAGAGTCTTCGTCCGGAGGGCACGAGGACGCGGATGTTCGCGTGTGCCTCGACGCCGTCGCCTGACGAGGAGATTCGCACGCTGCTGTGCCGCCCGCCACCGCGCTCGCCGCCGAAGGTCCCATCTTCCCGAACCGAGAGGTTCGTCGTACCGCGGCTGTCAGCATAGACGACGCGCCTGCCGGGATAGATCACGCGGAGCGTGTTCGCGCCGCGGATCTCGCCCGTCTCCACTCTCAGCTGAGCCGCGTCGTCGCCCACGCGCGTGACTTCCACGACGACATCGTTTCCGGTGCCGGCCTCGACGCGGAACTGGCCCGCGAGGTTGTAGATCGCGATTTCATGTCCGCTGAGCGTGTAGCGGGACTGCTGCGACAGCAGGTCCGATGGGTGGCCGGCGATGAAGATGGCGCCAGCGAGAACTACCGAGAGAGAAGGGCGCATGGTCTGTGGGTTGAGCCTCGAGTTCGACAGTGAACCGCTGCCGAGGGTTTGAAGGGCGAGCACGCGCTCGCGCTTGCTGGTGCTTCAACGTAAGGGTATCATGCGCCGCTCTCTTCCGGACCCCAAGTCGATGTCCGAGTCCGCCAGCACCCGCCTCATGTCCGCATGGCAACGTTGGAGCCGCCGCCCAGGCGGTAGGACGCTCTTCGCCATGCTGCTCGGCCGGATGATTCCCTATACGGGAACGATCAAGCCTCGAGTGCTGGAGGTGCGCCCCGGATACGCTCGCGTCGAGATGCGCGATCGGCGCGTCGTCAGGAACCACCTGCGCTCGATTCACGCGGTCGCCTTACTCAACCTTGGCGAAGTGACGAGCGGGCTGGCGATGACCGCAGGATTGACGGCAAACGCACGCGCGATCGTGACGGCGCTGTCCATCGAGTTCCATAAAAAGGCGCGCGGAACGCTGGTCGCTGAGTGCAGGTGCGACATTCCCGACGCCCGTGTGCAGGGCGAGCACGAAGTCGCCGCTCAAATACGAGACGACGCGGGCGACGTCGTTGCGACGACCAGAGCCAGGTGGCTCGTTGGTCCGATTCCGGAAAGGGCGGCTATCTCACGATGATGCCGCACGCGATCCGCGAGCCCGAATTGCCGGCCGGGTCGCTGGTATAATCGTCGGGTCCCGCGTGCACGACTAGCGAAGCACCGTCGTCGTCGAGCATTCCGCCGGCGCCGTCGAGCGTAGCCGTGGTGAGGAACATCTCGATCTGCGCGCTGCCGTTATCGGTCGCGCGAAAGTTCGGCAGATCCCCGGAGTGCGGACCGGCATCCTGCTTGAAGCCGTGCACGGCGTCACCGGGATTGAAATGCCCACCGGCGGTCTCGAATGCCGGAGCGTCGCAGAGCCCCTTGTCGTGCACGTGAATCGCGTGCGCGCCCGGCGGCAGGTTCGAGAGCTGCGCCGTGATCAGCACGCCATTCGGCGTCTGAGTCAGCGTGGCGGTTCCTGCCGCTTGACGAGACGACGTGCTGAGCTCGGCTCTCGCACTGATCTCCCTCGGCTCGGAGCTCGGCAGCTGCACGCGCCGCGAGCAGCCGACGAGCGTCGCCGTTGCCACGATTGTCAGTGTCGTCTTGCGCATCGCGATGTCGAGTTAGGGTAGTCGGTTGCTCAAACCTTCGCTGAGGCCTCGCACTTCGCGCGCCACGTCGACGACTCACTCGCGCTCTTCGGGGTCGTCTCCCGCGCGGAGCCGGGCGGTCGCCCCGAGCTCCTGCGTCGACGGTTCGTGGCCGAGTAGTCTGCGATGGGCCTCGTGAACGGCGGCCACCGCCTGCTCGGGCGTATCCCCGAGTGCGACGAGGTGCCCCATCTTTCGCCCCGGTCGTGGCCGCTTACCGTAGAGGTGGACGCGCGTCCCTCGGACCGCCAACGCGGCGTCGAATGCTGGCGCATTGTCTGCGAGCCACAGATCTCCGAACAGGTTTACGATCGCGGCCGGCCGCACGACAGTCGTATCGCCGAGTGGAAGGTCGCAGATGGCGCGCACGGCCTGCTCGAACTGGCTCGTAGCAGACGCCAGCTCGGTGGAGTGAAAGGTGTTGTGCGGTCGCGGCGCCAGCTCGTTGACCAATAGCTGCCCGCTCGTAGTCACGAACATTTCTACTACTAGCAGGCCTTCGACCTCCAGCGCCGCCGCAATGTTGGTTGCGAGCTCACGCGCCTGACGAGCGAGAGCCGGCGAGATCGGGGCAGGAAGAACCGCCCACGCCAGCACTTGTTGTTCGTGATGATTGAGCGAGACCGGGTACACAGCCTGCTCGCCCGCGGGCCGGCGTGCGACGCACACCGAGATCTCCAGCGCGAGCGTGAGCCGCTGCTCGACTACGCACCGCCGTCCACCAATGGCTCGCCACGCGTCGAGCGCGTGCGAGTGATCGAGGATGTTTGCCTGGCCACGCCCGTCATATCCGCCCGCCGCCACCTTCGCAATGCACGCGCCGCCTAACGAGTGAATGGCGCGCTTCAACTCGTCAGGCGTGGCCGCGGTGGCATACGGACCGACGGGGAATCCCTGTCGCACGAGCCAGTCTTTTTGCCGGGCGCGATCCTGCACCAGCTCGAGGACGCTGGCACCCGGACGGACCGGCACGTGCTCGGCCGCCCGCCGCATGCCCGTCGTCGAAATCTGCTCGATCTCGGGCATGAGCACGTCGGCGCGACGGGCGAGCTGGAGCACCGCTTCCTGATCGTCGAACGGCGCGGTGATTACCTCATCGCTCACCGCTTTCGCCGCGCAGTTCGGATCCGGATCGAGGGCACGCACACCGTACCCGAGGACGCGCGCGGCAAGCGCGGTCATGCGACCGAGCTGGCCGCCACCGAGGAGACCGATGGTGGCACCGGGGAGGATCGGTGTCACGACAGCTCGCGCTGACCGAGCACCTCATCGCGACGCGCGGTGCGCCATGCCCGCAATCGCTCCCTGATCTCGGGACGGGTTGACGAAACGATCGCCGCGGCAAGAAGTGCCGCATTCACCGCGCCGGGCTGGCCGATGGCCAGCGTACCGACGGGCACACCTTTGGGCATTTGCACGATGGAGAGGAGCGAGTCGACGCCGGCGAGCATCGTAGCGGGTATCGGCACGCCCAGCACCGGCACGAGCGTCTTGGCGGCGACCATGCCGGGAAGGTGCGCGGCGCCGCCGGCGCCGGCGATGATGACCTCGAGGCCGCGCGACTCCGCCGTGCTCGCGTACTCGAACATCCAGTCTGGTGTGCGGTGGGCCGACACGATGCGGACCTCGTGCGGCACTTCGAGCTCGGCGAGCAGCTCGGCGGCGGGCGCCAGCGTCGCGTGGTCGCTCTTGCTGCCCATGATGATGCCGACCAGCGGCGTTGCGCGCGCGTTTCGTCTCGACTTGGCCATGCCGGTATGTGAGAGAGCCGGTGACTCGTTAGGCGACCTCGACCTCGCGCCCGCAGTGTTTGCAGATCTTTGCCTTGACGAGGATACGCTCCGCGCACCACGGGCAATCACGCTCTTCTCGCGCCTCCGCGCTCCCAGTCGCGCGGGCGGCGGCCGCCGCGGTGAGTCGTCGGTCGTCGGCGGCGACGATTTGCGATTGGATCTGCCGCCGGAGCTCGAGCGGGCGCGCGATCTTCTTGAACGTCTCTCGCGTTCCCCCCGTGCCGGTGATCTGCACCGTGCCGAAGCCGAGCATGCGACCCATCAGCTGCTGCTCGACGCCGATCGCTTCGATCTTCGAGATCAACGTCTCGACCGTGGACCGCCGAATCCAGCCGGTCTTGGCAACCACTCGCATGTTGGTGACCGCAAACTCCGAGGAAAGCCAGGCGATGTGCGTGACGAGGAGAGTAACGAGCGCGATTGCTCCCACACCGATCGCCCACCCGTAGCCGATGTCGGCGCCGAAGATGGCGAGTACGATCGCGGCGATGAGAAGGAGCACTGGCACCGTGTACATCAGACGGTGCAGCCGCGCGCGATACACTACGCGCTCACCGGCTAGGAGATTTCGGTCGACATAACTCACGGCCCTAATAGTACCAAAATCGCATCGGCGATGCCTATCGCCGTGGCGAGGATGTGTCGAGCTCCCCACTGGCCGTCCGCCCGATCCTGCGCGCGAGCGACGCCGCCCCGCGCGGAACCATCTCGTCGCGCTGACCTTTCAGCTCGAACTCATCGCTCAGCGCTACCCGTCCACTCTCGACATCCACCAGCTGGCCCGACAGGTACCAGATCAGGTTGCTGAGCTTCGTCAGGCGTCCGACGACGACCCACCTCGCGCCGACCGCTCGTGCGGCGCGGCGGGCACACGCGACATCCGTACTGCAGACGATGCCGGGTGCTTCGCTCTTTCCAACCTCGGCCGACAGCATGGCGGTGTCGACCAGCATAATGCCTGACGACTCGCGGAGCACTGCACGCATCCGATCGGCAGCGCCGATCGCGGTGCTGGAATCACCGGGCTGAATGGAGTTGGCGCGCGAGCCATCGAAGGCGACGCCGATGAGTGCCAGCTTCGGCACCTCGGCGGATTGCGCCGCGGCAGAAACGACGGGAAGAATAACGCAGAGCGCGGTGATGACCGCACCCGTGACTGTCGTGCTCTTCATTGGACGCATCATGAATTCTCTGATGAAACGGATGGACTTGTTAGGGCGTTGATAGGCAGGGGAGTCGAGGGCTGGCTCGCCGCTTGCCAAAGTTACCCCTTGCGCACGCTCGCCAGGTAGCAGGGATGTATTTCGGTAGCGAAACGAGGGTCAGCCTTCAGGCGTTTGTCGCGATGGGGACGAATCCAGGCCACCAGCGCGGTGCGGATACTGTCAGGACCAGCCCGCACTTGGTGACCCACGGCCGAGGTGCACGTCAGAATTATGAAGCACCTGTTTCACCGTCGTCCTCAGCGTCACTGGTGCAGCGCGTGTGGACGTCAGCTGTCCCCCCTACAATCCGACTCGATTCGAGTCAACGGTACTTTGCACCGAGAGATCCTGGCGGTCACATGCGCGTCAGCTGCGGTATCTCCCTCTTCCTTGCCGCCTGCCTGTTCCCCGGCGTCACGGCTCGAGCGCAAGACGTCGGTCCACACGTTCCGACCTCCGGCTTCAATCAGGGCGAATTCCGTTTCGGCATCGCCGCGCGGACGTCGCTCCGCACGCTCTGGGTGACCAGCTCCGATGCGAAGCAGGAGCGAGTTGCCTGCATCGGGGGCTACCGGCACGAAGGAATCACGTTCATCACTCGAGTGGAGCCGGTCATCGCCGCCTACGCCGACTCGATGAGCGTCGCGGCTACGGCATCGCTGCTGCAGTGCAGGCCGCCCGAGTGGCTGGGCACCATCCACACCCACATCGCCACCAAGGAAGGCCAGCCGTACGTCACGTTCTCCGGGTCGGATCGCGGCGTGATGATGCGCTGGGAAAGCATCTGGCAGTCGGTTGGTGTGTTCTGCGTGTTGTTCGACGATCGCCGCGCGCACTGCGAAGCGGGAGACGAAAGCAGCGCCGACGCATTCTACGCATATTCGCGAGGGAACAATCTCGGACTCTGAGCCGAGTCGCTCGCGCACGAATGAGAATCGGGGTGCGGCAGCGGCCGCACCCCGATTTCTTTTCTGCAAGACCGCCGGCTATGGCTGCTTCGCCTTGGCCGTGTCGCCCTGCTTGATCGTGTCTCCCTTCGACGTCACTGCTTGCCCCTGAGTTGGCGACGTCTTCTGCACGCCGGTACCGAGTGTCGACTTACCCGTCTTGGTGTCGGTCACGCCTGACTGCGTCTGGTTTTGCGAGGTGTCGGCCTTTCCCGTCGTGCCGGCAGTCGCGCCCGTTCCGCTGGTCGGCGTCGTTGCGCTGGCGCCGCCCGTGGTGGGAGTAGTGGGAGTGGTGCTCGTCGCCGGAGCCGTCGTGTCAGCTACCGCACCTGGAGATGCTCCTGTTGCCGCGGCGGTGTCGCTGGCGGCATCATCGCGTCCGTTGCAGGCGACTACGGCGAGCAGTGCTACGGCTATTGCGATTGATTTCATGACGCCCTCCGCGTCGGTGGTCGCAATGGGACGAATGACGCAATCCATAGACCCTTAGCCGGACTCGGCCCTCGGCACTCGGCCTTGGCTCGCGGCAATCGAGTGTTCATCGCCACGCACGCCGAGGGCCGAGTGCCGGGGCCGAGTCCCGAGCGCTTAGCCTTCTGCTCCGCTGGCGAAGGGATGGCGGGCCGTCTTGGCCCCCGCGATCACCGCATCGGCCTTGGGCTCGCCCTTCATGGCGCGGGCAATGGATTCCTTGGTCGCCCGATAGTTGAAATCGTAGATCTTC
>DATFBY010000041.1:0-3655 GCA_035253585.1 Gemmatimonadaceae bacterium
CTGGATCGAGTACTACGAGGGTGGCTCTCCTCCTCATCTGATGTAATGGGCCGCCTGGTGGAGGCGCGCGATCACGGTCGCGTGTCTCCACCTCCGTTGCTGAGCTCCGTACTCTTCGGCATGAGTCGCGCGGTAAGAAAATCGATCACTCGCTGATGCATGTCGGCGGACGCTGGGCCAGTCCACTCCGAATGCTCCTCGTCGAGATACCGCACATACTCGACTTCGCGTCGGAGCCGACGCAGTGCAACGAAAGCTTCATCTGCCATCCAGACTGGCACGCTCCGGTCACGTGCGCCGTGAATGATCAGCACCGGCGTGCGTATGCGGTCGAATCGAAAGATCGGAGAGTTCTCGATGTATCGATCGCGTGCCGCCCACAGGGACGCACCGATCTTCCCCTGCCCTCCCTCGAAAAACTCCTCGAGCCCTGCGCTCCCGATCATGATGCCGTACGCACTGGTCAAATTAGACGCACCGGCGCTGACGACGGCTGCTCGGAAACGTGTCGACTGCGTGATAATCGAATAAACCGAGTAGCCGCCATAGCTGTGACCCATGATCGCCAGTCGGTCGGCGTCCGCGACGCCCATCTCGATCAACCGGCTCGCACCTGGAAGCACTGTCTTCGCCAGATCCAGGAGTGGCGTGCCGAATTGCTGCGGAGCGTCGGGATAGAACACCACGAAGCCGCGCGTGGTGAAGAGCTGCGCGTGGTGCATCGATGGCAAGAAGCCACCGAAGCTGAACACCGATCGTGATAGCCGGCCACCACCATACACGCACACGACTAGCGGATACCTCTTGGCCGGCGTGTAATCAGGCGGAAGAAACACCGCGCCACGAAGTGGAACGCCGTCATCCGAAAGCCATGTGACGAGCCGGCTCGCACCGAAGCGGTACGCCGCGTGCCCGGGGTTCGTCCGAGTCAGACGACGACGGTTTCCTCCAGTCGCGTCGTATAGCCAAAGGTCGGGCGGCTCCGCGGCGGTCTCGCGCACGATTGCCAGCTGCCCGCCCGAAACGTCGAGCCGAAACACATCCGGATTCGTCGCGGCGCTACCGAGCAACATCTGCTCGTCCTCGGAGATGATCTCGGGCCGGCCGCCGTCGAGCGGAACTCGCGCCAGCGCTTGACGCAGCGTGGTGGTGTCCCGCGTCACGACGAACGCATGCTTTCCATCAGGCGACCAAAGCCGACCGCTCTGCGCGCGTGACGCCGCACCCATCACCTCGCGCCCTAAGGGCGCGTCGAGTCTTCGCTCCCCCGATCCATCCGCGGGCAGCTGACAGAGCTGACCATCCGCGACCGCGTACAAAGTTCTGCCCTGCTCATCCCACAGCGGCACGTCGAAAATCGATGCGACTGTCGGCTTCGTCAGCCCGATCGATCGAAGCGAGTCGCCATTCTCCCGTACCGTGTAGACTCCGCGCACGAGAATTCCCGGCGACTCGGCGCCTTCACCCGGCGCCGAGAAGAATGCGAGGCGCTGCCCATCGGGAGACCAGCTGGCCATCGCGCCGAACGCGTGCGCGATCCCGGGGGCAACGACGCGTACCGTCCCGGAATCGATCGATGCGACGACGAGATCGAACGCATTTACATTGGCCCTCAGACGGAGATCGCTGCGAGCTCTGCTGAATGCGACCGATCTACCGTGCGGCGCGATCCAGTAGTTGATGATCGGCTCGTTGCGAGCAAGGAGGCGAATCCGCCCCGTTTCGACCTCTACGATCGCTAGATCGCTGATCATCCACTCGGCCACGACGCGAGAGCGCGCTCGCGTGTCGGCGCTCCGGTCGGCCGTGTCCAAACCGGAGGTGAAACGCTCTATTCGCGGTGGGTTCGGCGTGAGGGCGCGGCGTCCCGTGTCCGGTGCAGGTAGCTCCCTGCTGGTCGACCGTGCCGCTGCCTTCACGATGACGCGCTTTCCATCGGGGGTCCATCGCGGCGCATCGAGTATACCGGGCCTCATCTGGGCGCGCGTCAATCGACGATTGCGTCCGGATATGCGAGACCAGATCCAGAGCGATGGCTTGCCGTCCTCATCCGAGAAGTAGGCAAGCGCGCGTCCATCAGGCGACCAGCTCGCGCCCCACGCCGAGGTGCCCTTTCCTCCGGCGATGCGTCGCGCTCGTCCGCTGCGGATGTCAGATACGAACAATTCACTTCCACTCACGACCTGCGGTACGCCGCGATCGGTCCGCATCTCCTCTTTGGTGGAGAACGACCGCGAGAAAACGTCGACCAGCGAGTAGGCTACCAGCTTTCCATCCGGCGAAAGCTGGATGGCCGACATCGGCGTGAACCGCCGCATCCCCACCGCATCGGCTATCGCGTACGGTGTCGCGCTCTGAGTAGCCGCACTCGAGCTCAGGAGTGCTACGAGAGCCGTCGAGCACAACAACCGCATTTACGGATCCGGTGTGAAGCGAGCCCCGATGGTAATTCGTCGACCCGGTGCGAGGTTGAAGTTGCTCAGCTCGGAGCGATCCTCGTTCGCCAGATTCTCGACCGTGAAGTACGCCGCCAACGCGCTCGTAAAACGATGCTCCAGTCCCGCGTTTAGCTTCGTGACGGCGGGATAGTCCATCCAGTAAGCGCGGATCGATCCTCGAAACGGTTCCCCTCCGAAGACGAAGCCGAACAGCGCGATCACATCGCGATTCGTCCACTCGCCCAAATGCGTCACCGAACCAGTGAGCGTAGTGCGTTTGGACATCTCCCAAGCCAGCGAGCCACCCGCGGACCGGCGTGGGATCGCCAGCAGCTGGTCGCCGATGCGCAGCTCACCCGTGTATGAGGGGCTCAGCGAGCGTACCTCGCTGTCCATCGTCGAGAACTGCGCCTGCGCATCGAGCCTGCCCAGCCGCACGCGTCCCTCCAGCTCGACCCCCGCGTTGCGAACCTTACCGACGTTCTGAAATTGGAACGTCGGCGGCGTGGTACCCGGATCGACGAGCACACCGTCGATGAGGCCGAGCGCGCGTTGGTTGTAGTAGGTGGCCGACATTGCTCCGCGCGTTCCGAACTCGACATCGAAGCCCACGTCGCCGCCACGCTGCTCCTCCGGACCGAGTTCCGGATTCGCCCTCAAACCAGGGCGATCGACGTTGATGCCAAACGCCGGTGGTCGAATTCCCTCGCCGTACGACGCTCTCAGCTTGAGCGTCGACGATGCGATGCGTCGAACGATGGATGCGCCAACTCGAGGCGACACTGCGGTACCATAGTCTCCGCCGAAGTTCGTGTTTCGCTCCGCCCGCAGGCCGAGCGTCAGAAACACCGCGTCGCGAAACGCGAGCTGCGCCTGCGAGAAGTATCCCGTATTGCTCCCGAATCCCCGCGCCACGATGGCAGGCATTGTGGGGGCCGAGACGATCGAGCCGGAGTTCGTTCGCGCGCCGGTCGCGTTGAATCCGTCGGTGTTCAGCTCGAAGTGATCGGCGCCCAACGTCACCACCGCCGAAACAGGCCGATCACGCCACATTCGAAGGGACGTGTTATACCCGACCGAAACCTTCTCTTCGTGCGCCGTGAAAACCTGAAACAATCCGTCGGTAACCCTGGGCCGTGTCTCGAAGAATTCCTGTGTTATGCGGTCGAAGCCGGCGGTGGCTCGATGCTCCCACATCTCGCTCGCTGCATAGAGAA
>DATFBY010000042.1:0-10314 GCA_035253585.1 Gemmatimonadaceae bacterium
TCGTCCATGCGCGAGCCGGTCTCGACCAGCGCCGTCGCGATGATCGTGAGCGAGCCGCCGCCGTGCTGCGGAGCAACCGCGCGCGCCGACCCGAAGAACGCCTTCGGCTTCGCCATCGCCGTCGCATCGAGTCCGCCTGACAACGTGCGGCCCGTGCCGCGCTCCACCGTGTTGTGTGCGCGCGCGAGACGCGTGATCGAGTCGAGCACGATCACGACATCCTTCCCCATCTCGACCAAGCGACGCGCGTGCTCGAGTGTCATCTCGGCTACATCGACGTGCCGCTCGGCTGGTTGATCGAAGCTCGACGCCACCACCTCGCCAACTCCCCACGAGATCGCCTCGCTCACTTCCTCGGGACGCTCGTCGACGAGCAGAATCAGTAGCGTCGCGTCGGGGTGATTGAGCGCGACACCTTCGGTGATCGCCTGGAGAAGCATCGTCTTTCCGGCGCGTGCCGGCGCGACGATCAGTGCGCGCTGTCCATATCCGACCGGAGCGATCAGATCGATCGCGCGGCGCGTGAGCTCCGGACCGCCCTTCGCGGGACGGCCGGTCTCGAGCACCAGCTTTCGATCGGGGTACGACGCGATGAGTGAGCTGAAGTCCGGCCGCCGCGCACCGAGCGCGGGCTCACCACGATTCAGCTTTACGATCTCGGCGACGGTCGGGCGGCCACGGTGATCGCGTCCCGCCGTAGCCTCCAGCTCATCGCCGCGACGGATGGCGAACTGCCTGACGAGATGCGGAGGAACGAATGCGTCGCCCTGCGCGGGGAGATAGCCTTCGGGTGCGCGGCGTATGAAGCCACCATCGCGCGCCGAGTCGAACCAACCTATGACCGTCCCATCTGGAACGATCTGGACGATCGGCTGATGTCCGCCCGAATCGGGTCGAGGGCCGCGTCCACGTCCGCGTCGTCCACGGCGACCATTGTGCTGATGACCGCCATGCTGATGTTGCCGGTGCTCGTGACGCTCCGGCCGCGGATGCTGGTTTTGATTCGGGCTTTGATTCTGATTCTGATTGGCGGGGAACTGACCGCTGCTATTGGTGACAGGAGCGTCGCTCGACTCGCCACCTCCACCGCCTGTGCCGCCTCCACTACTACCGGCGCTTCCACCGTCCTCGGCGCTGATCACGCCGCCGGTAGCCGGACCTCCTCCACCTCCGCCGCCACCACCGCCGTACGGCGGGATGTCATCGCGATAGGGGCTCTGATCGCCATCGCGCGGATGTCGGCCCGGACGTGGGCCGCGGCCGCGCCGCGGGGGGCGTCGACGTTCGCTCATGCAACTCTTCGTGTCATGGGGTACGTGTGCGCGGGAAGCCGTGCCTCACTGGCCGGCTGCGACGCGCCTCTTGGAAACATCGCTCTCTCTTTGAGCAGCGGCCGCGACGAGCGCGGCGAAAAACGTAATACGGGGTGTTCGGACAGCGCTCGGTGACCCCACAAACTCAGCGGGCCGAGAATACGCGCAGCGCGAGATGCGTGCAGTGCGCGTGACATCTTGGGAGCCGACCCAGGCACGGAATACTCACGCGCCGTCTAACCGTTCGGGTCGCATCGCTCGACTGGACCACACGGCACTCCAAGCGCGCTGATGGTGCGCGGGGGAGGCAGGGGTGTCCATCACCGTCGAGGCGAGGGCTCCCAGATTATCACCTCTGGAGCCGATTTCCGCAACCTCTGAGCCAACCACCGGCAAGCGACCGGGTCAGAGGGTGGGCTCCCCCTTAACCGCATCGAGTTGCCGGACGGTCGCTATCACACGGCGAACCAGCTCCACCATTCGCTCGATCGTGCGTCGCTGCTCCGCTGTGAATCCTGGCTCGAGGCTGAGCAACTGTGCCTCGGCGAGCAGCGCCGTGAGCGGATTGTTAACCTCATGTTGGACGCGCGCCGCCGCCTCGCGTAACGCGGTCAGCTCTGCGCCCGCCTGATCGGCACTCGCCGGGCGGGTCTTTTCAGCATCGCTCACGATGTGACACCCTCCTCGAGCTTCCGATATCTTTCACGCGTGATGACGACTTCTTCTCAAGGTGCGGCGGGCGCCGCGGGCGCCGCGGGCACAGCGGGCTCGGCTGGTGCCGAATTGGACAGCGCAGTCGCCGAGTACAGGGAGACGGCAAACATCGCGCGACTTCTCCAACGTCTCGACGCGATCGCCGACTCGACCGATCCTGATACACTCATCGCGGCCGCCGAGGCATACCGCGACATCCCCGAAGTCTCCGGTCCGTTGTACGAGCGGGTGGTCGATGCCCGTCCGCACGACGCGCGCGCACTGGTGATACTGGCGAACGCCTATTGGCTCAGCGGCCGCGGTCCCGAGGTGGTGTCCGATCTCGCCTCACGAGCGATCGCCGCCGATCCATCGAACCGCGGTGCCTGGCATTTATGGGCGCTGTCGGAGCCGTCACCCCGCGAGCGCACCGCACGCTGGCAGCAGGTGACCGAGCGATTCCCCACCGACGATCTCGCCAAAGCCAACCTGGCCGACAACGCCGCCTCGCTCGCCAGCGCCGAGTCCGACTCCGACGCTCTGGCGCTCGCAATTGCGACGTATGAATCGTTGTTGAACAGCGCGGAGAGGGAAGAGCAACGGATTGCTTTGGGAAAGGCGATTGAGACGTTGAGAGGGTGGACGTTCTGAATAGCGCGAGATTCGAGATTCGAGATTCGAGATTCGGAGGCACCTGATGAACTCCGATTTCCCCGTCCGAATCTCGAATCTCGAATCTCGAATCTCGCGCCTCACCTACGCACTCACCTCACCAACCTTCCTCGTCATCTTCCTTATCGTATCTATCAGCTCGTTCAGATCGAATGGCTTCGGGAGCACCGGGCAGTTGCAGGCTTCGATCAGCTCCGAGGCTTTTTCGCTGACGTCGCCGGTCGTGAACAGCGTGCGCGATTTGAGCTGGGGCTGATTCGCGGCGGCGAGCTCGAAGAGAACATCGCCGCGCAGGTCGGGGATGCGGAGATCGGCGATCATGCAGTCGAAGTGCTCGCTCTGCAGCAGATTGAGCGCGTGCTCACCTTGCTCGACCGCGACAACCTCGAAGCCGGCGCGCGTGAGCGCGATGGAGAGCGCCCGACAGATGGTCGGCTCGTCGTCGACGACGAGCACGCGCATCCGCTCAGTTGGCCCCATCGGTCACCTCCTCCGTCTCGAGCACCGCCTCTTCATCATCCGCCACTCCGCCGCGTTGCCGCAGTAGTGTAGCGAGCGTCTCGACGAGCTCGTCAGGCGGTAGCCGGTCCCGCACGTCCGTCGGCGTCAGCCCGAGCAGCTCACGCGCCTGACGAATGAACATCCGGTGCGTGCTATAGCCCATCTTCTGCACCACGTCTTCCAAGCGATACCCCGGGTCGCGCATGTAGTGATACGCGCGGACCAGTCGTGCGGCGATGATCAGCGTCCGCGCCGACGACACGCCGACGCGCTCCAACCATCGATTGACGTGACGCCGCGTCATGCCGGCGGCGTTCGCCAGATCCTCCACGTCCTCGAATCCCGCGGGCGAGTCGAACAACCGAACGATCGCGCGCGAGAGCGAAGCCGGCATCTCGGCGAGCGGATCGGCGAGACGCGCCAGCACCGCATCGCTCATCGCATACGCGGGTTGACGCTCGAGCAACTCGCGAAAGCGCCTTGGATCGTCGTCGAACTTGTGCAGCACCACGTGCTGGAGTCCGCGTTTGGCGAGCTCCACCGTGGCCTTCATCGTGTCCGGCGCCAATCGTGTGTATACGACCACCGGCAGCGTCGGAAATCGTGCAAACAGCTTCTGAATCTCCGGCACCGCGAGCAGTCCATCGGCCCGCGGATCGACAACCGCGACATCGATCGCTCGCGTGCAGACGATCGACACGAGCTCGTCCCAACTTTCCGTTGGAATTATCTCATGTTCGCGTCCGACGGCGACCCGGAGATGCGCGAGGAGAGGAGGAGGTAGGCGAACGACGAAATGCACGCGGTCTTAGCGAAACGTGTCCCAAAACTGCACATCGATGTCCCAAAATGTGCATTTACGACGCGTTCCGCGACCCTAACCTTCCGTGCCGAGTGCACTCCCCCCAGTGCGAACCCCTGCCACGTGAGGTTATCAATGACCGCTCGCCGGCTCGCCTATCTGGCCGTCGCCCTCGCCTCCCTGAGTCTCGCTGCGTGCTCCAACACGATCACTGGTCCCACCGGACCGGAAGTCCAACCCAACGTCTCCATCGAGTGCAGGGCGATCGTCGGCGGCGGTAGCACACGCTGCTAACGACCTGATCCCGAATCGACCATCGCCGGCCACGAGCGGCAACTCGAGGCCGGCGTTCGCGTCTCTAACGAACTCCTGCCAACGCGCGCATCTCGCGAATCGCGGCCGCCGCCGGCACGATCTCAGGCGGCAACTCTGTCCTAGACTTCTGCGACAGAATGACCACGCCGCCATCCTTGATGTCGTGCAGCGCCATCTCGGCCTCGATGATCACCTGATTGAGCTGGTTGGCTGACGCGATCGACAGCGCCAACTCCATCTCGGAGCGCGCGGTGTCGAGCTGCTGAAAGAGCTTGTAGCCGCGGCCGACATACAGGTGATAGTACGCCGCCAGATACGCCGGCAGCGGCGCATCCGCGAGCTCGCGCCGATGCTGCTCGAAGAGCGGCTCGCTTCCGTCGAGCGCCGCGAGCTCGATCAGGTTGATCGTGGACTGCCACCGCGTGTACTGCTCGCGCGCCGTCGCCGCCAGCACCAGATACGCATCGCGCGCCACACTGCGCGCGCCAAGATCGAAGAACGACGCCGCGAGGTCGGCGAGAATGTTGTCGCGATCGGTGCCGGTCGATCCCTGTAAGGCATCGTAGCCGAGTTGCACCGCGAGCTCGAATTGACCACGCCGGTGCGCCACCGCGGCGCGCGCGTGCAGCGCCGTCGATCGAATGTCCTTGAGACCAGCGCTCTGCGCTTCCTGAATCGTCTCATCGAGCAGCGATTCGGCCAGCGGCAAATTTCCTCGATCGCGCGCCACCGCTGCTTCACCGACACGGGAGCGCAACGCGGTCACGGTGTCGCCCGCCATCATCGCCACGTCGCCCGCCGAACGGTACGCGGCCAGCGCGCCATTCCAATCCGCGGTCATGCGAAGACAACGGCCGAGGTGCATGTTCGCCGCGGCGTAGACGTCAGGCTCCTCGCTCGCGTACGAGTATGCGATGATCGTGTTGAACACATCGCCGGCCAGCGCCCACTGCCCATCGAGCTGCAAGGCACGACCGTATGCGAGCAGACGCGGCGCGACTGTCGCCGCGCGTGGCGTGGGAGCCGCATCCATCGCATCGACCACACTCGACAACAGCGAGCGGATTGAATGGCGTGTCTCGATCCGCGAGATCGCCTCGCGCACCGAGAGCAGACTCCACGAGTCGGACGCGACGACGGACACGCCCTCCGTCATCCAAGCGTCGAATAGCCGCACGGTAACGAGCCCTGCCGTGACCTCGCGCCACTCCTCGGATGTCTCCTCGGAGCTCGCCAACGCCTCGAAAAACGGAATGTGCGAGAGCGTCCGAGTCGGGCCGCTCATAATCGTGTCTCCAAGAGAGAAAACCGATCGTTCTGTCAGGGACGCGCGCAAGTTGCCGGTCGCAACGGGAGTGGTCAAGCACAGAATTGGGACATTCGATGGTCATATTGGGACATCATGTTCGGTCACTGACCGACTCTCCGTCGCGTCGATAAACATCATGCCAGATGGTGTCGAGCAACGCGACACCACTCGTTAGGCGGCTGGTCCAGACCATCACGCGGCGAGTCGTCAGGCACAAAAAGAAAAGGAAGCTCATGAGAGCTTCCTCATCTACGACTTGTGTAACGATTCGCTAATCACGTCCGCCGGACGCACGCCGCCGCGTCGCGCTCGTTGCGCCACTTTCGCCGCCTCGCATACCCGAACTCTCGCGCAATGCCTGCTTCACCACCACCGGCTGCGCCACGGTAGACGGATCACCATCGCTCACGTAGCGCGTGCGCTGCCTATCCATCTGCTCCAGCAGCTGCTCCAGCTTCTCGTCGAAAACAATGAAGCGCTTGATCGAGAGCGGTGAATACGATGGATCGTACGGACTCTTTGCCGGGCCGCCCGCAACCTCGAGAATGGCGTCGAACTCGTACGACACGACGCGTCCCGTACGCGGCTCCTTCCACGACCCTTTTCGCGCCAGCTCGCGATTCTTCGGCCACACGCCTAACGGCAACGCGAACGTGCGCACGCGATAGCCGGGCACCGCCGAATCGATTGCCATCACGCCGCGCGCAATCTGCTCCTGCACCACGCTGTCGCTGACCTTGCCCAGGTTCACGTGATACAGCGTGTGATTGCACAGCTCGAATCCCTGCTCGACGAGCCAGCGCAGCTTCTGCAATCGCCACTCCGACTTCTGCCCTTGAATTCCTTTTTCCCCGAAGAACGCGTGGCCATGCTGCGCCGTCGGAAGGAGACAGAACGTCGCCCGCGGGCGCCAATCGGGATGTGACTTTGCGAAGTCCATCCAGATTCCGAGCGCGCTGGTCGGATCGATCTCGAGCGTTCCGTTCTTCTCGATGTAGCGGAATTGCGAGGGCGACGCATCGTCGAAGGTGAATACCACCGGCGACATCCCCGCCGGCAGATCGATCTTCCCGTCGATCAGCTCGGCGATCGTGAATGGGCGGTATCCGCGCTCGTACAGTACCTCCAGCTGCCGGCGAAACCGCGCCGGCTCTACCACCCACATCGATTTCTTCGTGCTGTCGCCGATGAGGTGATACTCGAGAACGGGAATTCGCCCGATCTCGTTCGCCACTCGTCCGGCGACCGTCTCACTCCCGGCAATCACGCGCGCACGCTTCGCGTTTTCCGCCGACGCGCTCGCGGGCGCCGGCTGCGCTGTGGCCATGGCGCGCGACTGCGGAGCCGGCTCCTGCGAGCGCGAGTCGCTACAACCGGTGGTTACGAACGATACCACCGCGAGCGCGGAGAGCACGGCAATCTGACTGCTGGGGGACCGCATGGACGTTCACCAGGTGGGGAGGCGCGGCGGAGGCGAACTATAGTCGCCACCTGCCCTCAGTTGTAGTCCAGAGCACGGAAGGTGGCCGGAAACCTGCGAGACTCTAGAGCGTACTAATTCAGTACCGGTCTCGACCGACCTGTATCCATAGATGGCTGAACCTTCCTTCTCGCAACGCCTCAAAGCGCTCCGCGAACGACTGCGTCCTGATCCGGAGCTGCCCGCCCGAATCTGGATGCGGCGTCGCTGGCGTTCGCTCGCCGCGCTCGGCGTCGCGGTGCTCGGTGTCGTCCTTTTCGACGCCTGGCTGTTGAGCTGCGGATTCGAGGGATGTCCCTCTCGCACCGAGATTCGCGCCTTTCGCCCTACCGAAGGAAGCCGCGTCTACGATCGATCGGGTCGACTCATCGGGCGGCTGACCTACGTCAAACGGTTGAACGTCCCGCTATCCGTCGTACCAAGGCACGTACGGCAGGCGTTCATCGCCACCGAAGACCGGCGCTTCTACGAACACAACGGACTCGACTGGCGCGGATTCTTCAGAGCGACGCTGCGCAACATCACATCGCTGGGCGTGCGCGAAGGGTTCAGCACGATCACCATGCAGGTGGCGCGGAACACCTTCACTCCGCAGACGGTCGGCGAGCGCTCCCTCCGCCGGAAAATGATGGAGCTTCGCCTGGCTCGCCTCATCGAGCGAAATCTCAGGAAGGACGAGATCCTCGAGCTCTACCTCAACGTCATCTACCTCGGCAACGGGGTATACGGGGTGGAGGCCGCCAGCCGCGATCTCTTCGGAAAGCCCGTCAGGCAGGTCACGCTCTCTGAGGCCGCGGTGCTCGCCGCCCTTCCGAAAGGGCCGTCAGCGTACACGCCACGCCGCAACCCCGAGCGTGCGCGCGCGCGCCGGAACCTCGTGCTCTCCCTCATGGTGCGCGAAGGATTCATCACCAGAGAGCGCGCGCGGAGCGCGGCCGCCGCGCCGTTGCGTGTCGCGCGGAACGAGTGGCGCCCCCCGCAGCTGTACAGCGCGGCGATGGACGTCGTACGCTCTATGGTCGACTCCATCGTCGGGTCGGAGGCGCTCGAGAAAGGTGACGTCGACGTGTGGACGACGCTCGACCTCACCGCGCAGCAGGCGGCGGAGCGGGCAGTGTCGAGGCGCGCCATACAGATCGATCGGGAATCGCGCGCATGGTACGGCGGACGGGGAGAGCAGGTCGAAGGCGCATTCGTGGCCATCGATCCGCGCAACGGCGACATCCGCGCGCTGGTCGGCGGGCGTCGCTACGAGCCGCGCGGTTTCAATCGCGCGGTGTACGCCAAGCGGCAGCCCGGCTCCGCGTTCAAGCCGTTCGTCTATGCCGCCGCACTCGCGGCGGGGTTCACGCCAGCCACCGAAGTCGACGACACACCCATCGAAGTGGATGACGGCGGACAGATCTGGCGTCCCGCGAACTACGGCGACGAGTACAGCGGCCGCGTCACCATGCGACGCGCGCTCATGCGTTCGGCCAATGCCGCGACCGTGCGCTTCAGCCGCGCGGTGGGTGAAACACGCGTCATCGGCTTCGCTCGTCAGGCAGGGATCGGGAGCCAGCTCGAGCCATTGCCGTCCGTCGCGTTAGGCGCCTTCGAGGTGACGCCGCTGGAGCTGGTCGCCGCATACGCGCCATTCGCCAATGGCGGCATGCGCGTCACGCCTCGATTGCTGCGCCGCATCGAAGCGACCGACGGCCGCGTGCTTTGGAGCAGCCAGCCCGCGCCAACTACGCGAGTGATGGCGCCCGAGGATGCGCACCAGCTGACGTCGATGCTGCGATCGGTCGTCGACCACGGAACCGGCCGCCCGATTCGCGATTGGGGCGCGAACGGAATGATCGCCGGAAAGACTGGCACGACGAACAATGGTGCCGACGTCTGGTTCATCGGCTACACGCCCAATCTCGTCGCCGGTGTCTGGTTCGGCTACGACAGCCCGCGGGCGTTGTCAGGCGACGCGAGCGGCGGCCGGCTCGCGGCGCCGGCGTGGGCCGAGTTTTACCGAAATGGCTGGCGCGAGACCTCGCCGCAGTCCGCCTGGGATCCACCGCCGGGCATGATAGCGGTCGAGATCGACTCCTTTACGGGCGAGCTCGCCAACGAGTGGTGCCCGGTCACCCAGCGCGCCTGGTTCAAGCTCGGCACCGAGCCAACCGAGCCCTGTCGCTCTCACGAGGAGCCGATCTGGGAGACCGAGGACATCGGCGACAAGATCGAGTCGGTGTTCAAGCGCATCTTCAAGTTCTGATCGCCAGGCGCGCGCTTAGCGTCGCGCCTGGAACTTCGCGCTAGCCCCTCGTCGCTGATCAAGTAGAGCCGCGCCGAATCTCGAATCTCGAATCTCGAATCTCGAGATTCGAGGTTGGATGTCGCTACTTTTCCATAGATGACCCATCCACCCGTTCGATCGCGTCTGCCGAAGCCAGAGCCCACCTGGCGCGAGCGCGTGCGCGCGCTCCGTTACGTGCCGCCGCTCCTTCGCATGGTGTGGGAAACGCACCGTGGCTACACCACGGCCATGGCGGCGCTTCGTATCGTCCGCGCGTTCGTTCCCGTAGCCGTTCTATGGGTCGGCAAGCTCATCATCGACACCGTCGTCGCTCTGCGAAACGGCACCGGCGACATCTCGCAGCTCTGGGAGCTGGTCGCGCTCGAGGTCGCCATCGTGCTCACCGGCGAGCTGCTGGTCCGCGTCTCCTCGCTCGTAGAAAGTCTGCTCGGCGATCTCTTCTCGAATCACACGAGCATCCGACTCATGGAGCACGCGGCCACGCTCGATCTCTACCACTTCGAGGACCCGGCGTTCTACGACCAGCTCGAGCGCGCGCGCCGCCAAACGGTGGGTCGCATCGGTCTCCTCACCGAGCTCTTCACGATGGCGCAGGACACGGTCACGTTGATCACGCTCGGTGCGGCGCTCTTCGTCTACTCCCCGTTCCTGCTCGGCCTGCTCACGCTGGCGGTCATTCCCGCATTCCTCGGCGAAACGCACTTCGCATCGCTCGAGTATTCGCTGCTCTACCGATGGACGCCCGAGCGCCGACAGCTCGATTACCTCCGCTACCTCGGCGCCAGCGACAAGACCGCAAAGGAAGTACAGATGTTCGGCCTGTCGCGCTGGATCGTGGACCGGTATCGGGTGCTGGCCGATCGGTTCTACGACGAGAACAAGCGCTTGTCGATCAGGAAGGGGATCGTCAGCACGCTGCTCTCGATCATCGGCACG
>DATFBY010000043.1:0-4151 GCA_035253585.1 Gemmatimonadaceae bacterium
GCTCGCCGTAGTCGATGGCGAGGACGCGACCCGCGGGCGCGAGATGCGAGATTCGAGATTCGAGATTTGGGGCGTCGGAATTCGGCATCTGCTTGCCTGCGAACATACTACAAATCGGACGAATCGCCCCCAACAAGGCAATATCCTTTCCAGCGAAGCGCCCGAATCTCGAATCTCGAATCTCGCATCTCGACCATCATCCCTGCGCCATACTCTGGAAAAACTCCCGGTTCGTCTTCGTGCGCTGCATGCGCTGGAGGAGGAACTCGATCGACTCGACTGGGGGCATGTCGCTCAGGAAGTTGCGGAGGAGGTAGACGCGGTTGAGCTCCTCCTTGTCGAGCAGCAGCTCTTCCTTGCGCGTGCCGGAGCGCTGGATGTCGATTGCCGGGAAGACGCGGCGGTCGGAGATCTTCCGGTCGAGCACGAGCTCCATGTTGCCGGTGCCCTTGAACTCCTCGAAGATCACTTCGTCCATGCGCGAGCCGGTCTCGACCAGCGCCGTGGCGATGATCGTGAGCGAGCCGCCTTCATCGATGTTGCGCGCCGCGCCGAAGAAGCGCTTGGGCTTGTGCAGCGCGTTGGCGTCCACACCGCCTGACAGGATCTTGCCGGAGTGCGGCACCACTACGTTGTGCGCGCGCGCCAGACGGGTGATCGAGTCGAGAAGAATCACCACGTCCTTGCGATGCTCGACCAGACGCTTCGCCTTCTCGATCACCATGTCCGCGACTTGTACGTGACGGTCGGCCGGCTCATCGAACGTCGAGCTGATCACCTCCGCGCGAGCGCCGACGTTCTGCTGCATGTCGGTGACCTCTTCGGGGCGCTCATCGATGAGCAGGATGATCAGCGTCACTTCGGGATGATTCTCGAGGATGGCGTTCGCCATCTTCTGCATGAGAATCGTCTTCCCGGCGCGCGGCGGAGCGACGATCAGACCGCGCTGACCCTTCCCCACCGGTGCAATGATGTCGACCACGCGCATGCTGAGATCGGCATTCGCCGGCTCCAGTCGCAGCCGCTCGTCGGGATAGCGCGGGCGCAGATTGTCGAACGCGATTCGATGCTTGGCCTTTTCCGGATCTTCGCCGTTGATCGTCTCGACCTTGAGCAGCGCGAGATACCGCTCGCCCTCCTTCGGCGGACGCACCTGGCCGAGCACCGTGTCGCCGGTGCGAAGGTCGAAGCGCTTGATCTGTGACGGCGAGACGTAGATGTCGTCGGGACCGTAGAGATAATTCCAGTCCTGACTTCGCAGGAATCCGTATCCCTCGGGAAGGATCTCGAGCACTCCTTCGCCGCGAAGCACGATGTCCGAGTCGAGCAGATTCTGCTCGATGCGGAAGATCAAATCTTGCTTCCGCAGCCCGGAGTAGTTGGAGATATTGAGGTCCTCGGCCATCTCGTGCAGCTGGGCCACGGACTTCTGCTTCAGCTCGGCGATATCCACTGAATGGTGCTCGTGAAGCCGGTCGGAGGGCGAGGAAGGTGGCGGAGGGGACTTACCCGGGAGCGCATACACCACGCGCGATGTTCTGTCGCACGCGCGTGACTTGCGGCAGGAGGGTCGGACGCGGTGGGGATTTCCCGACGAAGCGGCGGGCGATTCCGGGGAGTCTGATGCGCCAAGGTAACGCGGCCAAAAAGGGTGGTCAAGAGTGACCGAGGTTCCTGTCACACAATACTTTGCGCAGTGGCGCGGCGTCTCGATGGGGCGCCGTGAAATCGTCGAGGGATTGGTGCGCACCGAGCATGCGGGACCGTCGCCGGCGCTGGCTGCGGCGCTCGCGGAATTCGACGGTGAGCACTACTGGGATCCCGGACCGGATGGACACTGGCTCGTCCTGGTGCGCGAGCACGATCGCAAACGCGAGCGATGGTGGCTGCACGCGCTGCTGTTCGTGATCACGTTTATCACGATGATGGTGGCGGGTGCGAGCTTCACTGGAGTGCTGCCTGATACGTGGCAACTTCCACCGGCTCGCGTGCTGATTGCTGGACTTCCCTTCGCACTGCCACTTGCGGCGATCCTGCTCGCGCACGAATCGGGCCATTACGTGCTCGCGCGCCGATATCGTGTCGACTCGAGTCCTCCATTCTTTCTTCCATTTCCACCGCAGCTCAACGTGCTCGGCACGATGGGCGCGTTCATCCGTCTTCGATCGGCGATCTTCGATCGACGTACCCTCTTCGACATCGGTGTCGCTGGTCCGCTCGCGGGCGCGATCATCGCGATTCCGGTTCTGTTCATCGGACTCGCGCAGAGCAAGGTGACGACGGTACTGCAGCCGATTCCATTCGCGCACCAGTTCCTGCTGTGGGGACCGCATCCGTTTTATCTGGGCGATTCGCTTCTGCTCATGGCAATTCGCGCGATCGTCGCGCCGCACGGGGTGCTGCAGCTCAGTCCGATGGCGATCGCGGGATGGGCGGGATTGCTGATCACGATGCTGAACCTGCTGCCGCTCGCTCAGCTCGATGGCGGACACGTCACGTTCGCGATGTTCGGCAAATCGCAAAAATGGATCGCGCGCGCGACGTGGCTGGCGCTGCTTCCAATGGGCTACTTCTTCTGGCCGTTCTGGTGGGTGTGGGCGGCAATCGGACTCATCGTCGGACGCGGACGCCTGTCGCACCCACGCGTGTTGGCGCCCGAGCGCCCATTGAGTCACGGACGGCGATGGGTGGGCGTCGTCGCAATTCTATTGTTCGTGGCGACGTTCATGCCTCTGCCGGTTTACGTGCCCTTCGGGCCCTGAGGCTAGAACGCGATGTATCGCGCGGGATCCTTCTTGATGTCCTTGATGAGATCCTCGAGCGCGCGCTCGCGTCGCTGCATTTGCCAGGTGATGGCGCTGTCGCGTCCCCAGCGTCCGAGCGTGCCTTCCGCTGCCTGAATTCGCGCGCGCAAGATCGACATCTCGTTTCGCAGCGAGCTGAGCTCGCGTGTCAGCGCGCTGTCGCTGCCCGTGAAGCGGCCGATGGTGCCGTCCGGCCGCTTGATCTGGAGCATCACGGAGTCGACGCGGGCGATCGCGCCGTTGGCGCGGTCGAAGAGCAGACTGTCCTTCATGAGAGCCGAGAGCGTGCCGCCGCGGGACGCGCTTCTGCTGAGTTGCTTGACGCCGCGTCCGACCGCGGTGATGGCTGGCTCTCCCGCATCCGTCCGTACTTCACGCAGGCGTTCGCGTGAACGGCCGAACATCGCGCCGAGGAGCTTGAGGTCACGGAACACCGGCGCTGCCTGACGAGCGGCGAGTGCCAGGTCGGATGTCAGTGTCTCTATGTCCGACTGGCGTCCGGGATGCAGCGTGTCGCGGTCGGCGAGCGCCGGCAGGCTGACGCTACCGGCCGTGATGTAGATGACCGGCGAGCTGATGAGGCGTCCACCGCTCCGAATCATCACGCGCGAGTCACGCCTGATGAGCTGTCGGTGTTCCTCGAGCACTTCGAGGACCAGAACGATGCGCTCGGACGTGTCGGCGCTCGGCGGGCGAAAGCGGATGTCGGTGACCGATCCCGCTTTCTTGCCGTCGATCCACACCTCGGTGCCCGCGAGCACGCCGCGCGCTTCATTCGACAGCGCATACAGGCGGTATTTCTCGCCGCGCAACATGCCAACGCGTGCGCGCATGAGCACCAACACGACCATGGTGAGTAGGATCGCAATGATGATCAGCCCCGGAAGGGCGCGTCGCCACGTCAGTCGGTTTTGTGCCATGCGCTCACCGCACGGTCAAGCAAGGCGCGGGCCGCCTCGTACGCTGAATCGGGTCAGCGAGAACGGGCTCAAATCGAACGCCGGCGCGCGATCGGTGCAGAGGTCGGCCAAAATCTCGCCGATCACGCTGGCGAACTTGAAGCCGTGGCCGGAGCAAGGGCTGGCCAGGATGACCGCGGGGCTCCCGGGGTGACGATCGATCAGGAAGTGATGATCGGGCGTGTTCGTGTACAGGCACACGCGCGCCTCGAGGAGCTTGCCGGCAGCAGCGGGGATGACGCTCGCGGTGAGCGCGCGCACTTCTTCGTCTTCCTGCGCGGTCGTGGTGCGACGAACAGTGGCGGGCGTCGTGATCTCTCCTTCGTGGTGCACACCGACCTTCACGCCGTCTCCGGTATCCGGGAACGTCGCAAAGAGGCGCTCGTTC
>DATFBY010000044.1:0-61683 GCA_035253585.1 Gemmatimonadaceae bacterium
TATACGGCGCACAGCGAGCTCGAGCAGCTGGTGCTCGACCGCCGCACACTGGCCGCCAAGGATCTCATCGCCCCGCGCTACGCCGACCTCGTGTACGAAGGACGGTGGTGGACCACCGAGCGCGATGCCTACGACGCATTCGTCGACATCACGCAAGCGCGCGTGACGGGCTCGATCACCCTCCGGCTCTACAAGGGGAATGTGACGATCGCGGGCCGCTCGAGCCCGCATGCGCTCTACGACGAGCGCTTCGTCACCTTCGGCGAGGACGACGTGTACCAGCAGAGCGACGCGGCAGGCTTCATTCGCCTGTATGGTCTCTCGCAGCGCGTACGAGCATTGAAGGACAGGGAGAGGGAAGTGGGAGGCGGGAGCACGGAGGAGCAGATCTCGACGACCGCAGAGGAGCTCGCGGCAGTATGACGACTCCTCCCTCCTCCCACCTCCCTCCTCCGTCTCCTCCCCCTCACCGTCTATGGGGAGGCCGCTTCGCCACGGGTCCCGCACCGGCGCTCGACGCGCTCAATCGATCGATCGACGTCGACTTCCGGCTCTGGCCGTTCGACGTCCGCGCCTCAAAAGCGTGGGCGGTCGCACTGTGGAATGCGGGTGTCCTCACGCTCGAGGAAAGCAACCGAATCGAGCAAGGCCTCGACGCCGTTGCTGCCGCGCTGGAGAGCGGCGCCACGGCCGTCGCGTCGGACGAAGACGTGCACACGATGATCGACCGTCTGCTCCACGAGCAGGTGGGCGACGTCGCCTCGAAGCTGCACACGGGCCGGAGTCGCAACGATCAGGTCGCCACCGCCACCCGCCTCTGGGCGATGAACGCGTGCACCGAGCTCGACGCCTCGATCCGCGCGCTCCAGAGCGTCATTCTCGAAAAGGCCTCGGCGCTCGACGGCGCCGTGATGCCCGCGTACACGCACCTCCAGCGCGCGCAGCCCGTGGCTGCCACGCACTGGATGCTCTCGCACTTCTGGCCGCTCGACCGCGACCGCGCACGCTTGCATCACGCCCGCGAGAGCGCCGCCCAGCTCCCACTCGGATCCGGTGCCATCGCCGGCTCGGCCTTCCCCGTTTCGCGCGTCCTCCTTCAAGGAAGCCTCGGCTTCAGCGCACTTTCGCGGAACAGCATCGATGCGGTGAGCGACCGCGACTTCGTGGCCGAGCTGCTCTTCGTGGCCGCGTTGTTAGGCGCGCATCTCTCCAGGCTGGCTGAGGATCTGCTGCTGTTCGGCACGAGCGAGTTCGGCTTCGCGCGGTTCGGCGACGCGTTTACCACCGGCTCCAGCATGATGCCACAGAAGCGGAACCCTGACGCGCTCGAGCTGGCGCGGGCGTCCGGTGCGCGCGTGCTCGGCGATCTCACGGCGCTCCTGGCGACGCTCAAGGGATTGCCGACGGGCTACAACAAGGATCTCCAGGAGGACAAGCGCGCGCTCTTCGATGCCGTCGACACGATGCAGCTCGTCCTCCCTGCCCTATCCGGCGCGCTCGGCGAGATCACCTTCCAAACCGATCGGATGCGCGACGCGCTCTCGAGCGCGATGATGGCGACCGATATCGCGGATTATCTGGTGAGAAAAGGTGTGAGCTTCCGCGAGGCGCACGGCGTCGTGGGCGCGCTCGTCCGCGAAGCCGAGTCGAAGCAGTGCGAGCTGTATGCGCTACCGCTCCGATCCTTCACCGCGGCGCACGAGGCGTTCGAACAAGACGTGTTCGACGCTCTCTCGGCCAATGCGTCGATCGAGCGACGAGACATCGAGGGCGGTACTGGACCGAAGGCACTGGCGGCCCAGCTCGAGGCGGCACGGGCAAGTCTTCGTCCCCCGGCAGCGAGTGCCGCACGAAGCGCGAACGAGCTCGAGGTGTGGATGCGGTGACGAGGCCGTGCCCACGTGACCCTTAAGCGACCGCTGACTTCTTTAGCGGTCGCTTTGTTGTTACATAGTTTGTGATTGAACACTAGGCCCTGCCAGCCGTCCTCGTGCGACCGGGCCTGTACAAAAACACAGCAGACTTCCATTGTATGGGGACACTATCAGCGTTGGCATCGCCAAATGCCTATCAAGAACCCGTTCCGCGCGACCGACGATGCCTTCCACCTGCTCGGTCGTGACGTCGAGCGCCAACGTGCCGCCAAGGCACTCCGTGACCCGGCTGCCAAGCTCCTCATCCTGGCGCCTCGCAAGACGGGCAAGACGACGCTCATCCGAGCCGCCGCCGCCGACGCCCGATCGGCGGGGTCCCATGTCATTACCGCCAACCTCGCCGGCATTTCCTGCCTGACCGACGTCGCATCCCGGATCCTGCGCGCCGCCGCCGCGGAGACCTCTCGCGCGTGGCCCGACGCCACGGGTGAGCTCGTTAGGCGCCTGGCGATCAAGGTCACCCTCGAAGCCGACTCCCGCACCGGCGCGATCCTGCCCTCGATCGACCCAGCACTTCGGCGGGCTGTGCTCGAGGAGCAGCACGCTCTCCTTCGTCGCGTCCTCGACACCCTCAACGAGCTGGCCCACGCACACGACGCCCGGCTCGGCATCGCCCTCGACGAAGTTCAAGAGCTCTTCCGGCTCGGTGGCAGCTCCGCGGACTGGGCACTCGCCAGCGCCGCCCGCCAGCATGCGAGCCTCTGCTATCTGCTGTCCTCATCCGCCGAAGCGGCGTCTCACCCGTCGCCAACCGCCGATCGGTCCCCGCTCTCACTCTTCGAGGCCCTGTACCTCGGACCGTTGCCCCATCACCAAGTCGCCGGCTGGATCGATGACCAGCTCCGTCTGGCGGGCATCAAGCCCCAAGGCACGGGAGAGTCAATCTCCAGGTTAGGGGGCCGAAAGTTAGCAAATGTCGCTCAGATAGCCGCATACTGTTTTGATGGTGTCCGGACATCCGGCTTCGCGCGCGCTGAAGACGTCGACGTTGCATTTGCCACCGCTGTGGGGGACTGCGCCGACATCACTCGATCGGTCTGGGAGTCGCTCACCGCCCACCAGCAGAACGTCCTGCGCGCACTCTCCGTGAAAAGCCACGGTCTTACCACGTCAGCGACTCGCGAGCGGTTCTCGCTCGGCGACACCGGAACTACCCACAACAGTGCGCAGCTCCTCGTTCGCAAAGGAATCCTCGAGCGCACGGACGGCGGATACCTGTTCGAGAGTCCGTTCGTCCGCGGATGGGTGATCGCGCACGCGTTGGCCGATGTCGGCATCACGCTTCCGATCACGCACGTGCCGCCAACTCGCGAACACTGACGCGAACGACAGGGTAGAGAAGTCATGATTCGTATGCTCGCTGCCGTGGGCGCTGGCCTGCTTTCATTCGGCGCCTCCGAAGCACTCGCTCAGCCGGGAACCGAAGGTCAGGCAACGCGACCGTCTCACACCGCGGCCCCGGCGGCATCCTCGCGGGTGAGCTTCCGGCCCATGCGTCCGACACAAGGCACGTTCGTGCTCGTCGCCGTACGGCTGCCTAACAACACGGCCGGCGATTCCCTCGACGTCGAGGCGACGCTCGCCGGTGAGCCGCTGCACTTCACGCGGGAACGCGACGGCGTCTACCGCGCGTTGGCCGGCGTCCCGATCGACGCTCCGGACACGCTACACTCCACAGTCGTCGTCCAGCGCAACGGCACGGCGGCCGAAACGCTCGCCGTCGCTCTCCCAGTGACTCGTGCAAGCTACCCCGTTGAGCGTCTCACGGTCGCGCCCGAGTTCGGCCGAGAGCCAGATTCGCTGTTGAACGCGCGCCTGGAAGAGGAGTCGCGGCGAGCGATGGCAGTGTCGGCCAACTCGCATCAGACAGCACGTCTGTGGAAGGCGCCGCTGGCTAGACCGCGGCCTGGTCGGGTGACCAGCGGATACGGGCGGGGCAGGGAATACAACGGCGTGGTCCAGAGCCGGCACATGGGGACCGACTTCGCCGGCGCGTCAGGCACTCCGGTGCGCGCGATCGCCCGCGGCGTCGTCGCGCTGGTCGACACCTTCTACCTCGGAGGTCGCGTACTTTACGTCGACCACGGCGCTGGTCTCGTCACCGCGTACCTGCATCTGAGCCGAGCCGTGGCCGCGGTCGGAGACACGGTAGAGCGCGGCGAGGTGATCGGCCGTGTGGGCGCGACAGGCCGCGTCACGGGCCCGCATCTGCACATGGTGGCTCGCTATGGGAAGACTACCCTCGATCCGATGTCGCTGCTGCGGCTGCTTGGCGAAGCGCCGTCGGCCAGGACTCGTCAGGCAGGGAAGGGCGGAGCGCCTCGTTAGGCGCCCCGCCGGCAGTACCGTCCGTCAAATCGTAGGCCGCTGATCCAGCTCGACGGCTGCGGTCAGGTCCACGCCGCGCACGTGCTCGACGAAGATCTGCTGCGCCAGACGATTTGCTTCACGCGCGTAATCGTCGTGATGGCGCTCCCCGACCTCACCGATCCGATAGAGCTCATCCATGCCCAACGCGCGACCGGCTTCGCGGAACGTCTTGAGCGTGTCTTCGGCTTGTCGCGACATCAGGATGTCGCCCATCAGCCGGTAGTAGTCGCTCTGCACCGCGACATCGGCGAGGTCTCGCCCCACGGAGACCACCGCGCCCAGAATCTTCTTCGCAACCCCGGGCTCGGCCCCGATCTGATCCTGATATCGTTCGAGCATCCGCTGATGCTCTTGCATGATCGGAACGAACTTCGTGCAGAGATCACGAAGCCGTATGTCGCGCGCGGACTGCTCGTGGTCCCGCAGCGAATCGAGGAAAGCTTGATGTTGCAGAACCGCGTAGCTGACCTGTGTGCTCAGAAACTTCGTGCCGCGTTCCATCCGTCCTCCTGGTGACGACCCACTGACGGACGGAACCGCGTGCAGATTGCACGCCAGGTACGCTATTGTCGCGCGGGGCGTACGCCGTCGACGAAGTATTCGGTTTCGCCGATACAGCTGAAGGGGATGCCGACATGCTGCCGGTAATGAAGCGCCACTCGCCCACCCTCCGCCGCCTGCAACGCCCTGGCGATCGAGTCCTCGCGGACGGTGAAGTAGAACTTCTCCGGCATCTGTCCCGGTACGTTGCTCATCGCCAGCTCGCCTTCCCACGTCTTACACAGCCACCCCTTCTTCGAGAACTTCTGCACGTACCCGACGCGTTCGCCGGAGCTGTACGTATACGCCATGGTGATCACCGTCCACAGCGCGAGCAGGAGCACCGGAACGAGAATCACGCCGGCGAGGATCAGCTTCCACCGGCGGCGTCGCGGCCGCTCGGCCACCTCCACCGGCTCCGTACTGAGATCGGGGGTGTTGTACGCTCGCGGCGGCGTTTCCAAATCGTCGGACATAATCGTCGGATGGGAGTATTCAACATACCTGATTTTTCGGGGCTCGGCCATCGGAACGACATCGGGACTCGGGACTCGGGACTCGGGACTCGGGACTCGGCACTGCGTACCCGGCGTCTTGGCGGCGAGACTCTGTCGCTGTGAGGCGAGTCCCGAGTCCCAAGTCCCGAGTCCCGATGATATTTTTCCTTGATCGTGTCCTTCACTCCTCGTAGAGCGACCGTCACTTGCGTGGTCGGCGGAGTGCCCGTTGGCAGCGGGCACCCGGTCGTCGTCCAATCGATGACGAACACCGACACCGCCGACCCTACCGCCACTGCCGAGCAGGTAGCGGCACTCGCTGGCGCCGGCTCGGAGCTCGTCCGGATCACGGTCAACAACGAGGAAGCTGCCGCAGCGGTCCCCGAGATCGTCCGCCGCTTGAGCGACGACGGCGTCGACGTCCCCATCATCGGAGACTTTCACTACAACGGCCACCTGCTTCTGACCAAGTATCCGGCTTGCGCGGTGGCACTCGCCAAGTACCGCATCAATCCGGGGAACGTCGGCGGAAAAAGGCGCGATGAGAACTTCCGCACCATCGTCCGCATCGCCCTCGAGCACAACAAGCCCGTGCGTATCGGCGTCAATTGGGGATCGCTCGATCAGGACCTGCTCACCCAGATGATGGACGCCAATGCACGGCAGCCCGAGCCACTCGACGCTCGCGACGTCTACATCGAAGCCATGCTGCAGAGCGCACTACGCTCGGCAGCCCTCGCCGAAGAAGTCGGTCTAGGGCACGATCGCATCGTTCTCTCGGCGAAGGTGTCAGGCGTACACGATCTCGTGGATGTCTACCGCCGGCTCGCGGCGCGCTGCGATTACCCGCTGCACCTCGGTCTCACCGAGGCCGGCCTCGGCACCAAGGGGGTCGTCGCCAGCACCGCGGGGCTCTCGATTCTGCTGAGCGAGGGTATTGGCGACACCATCCGCGTCTCGCTCACGCCGCGCCCGGGCGGTGATCGCACCGAAGAGGTGCAGGTCGCACAGCAGATCCTGCAATCGTTAGGCATCCGCTCCTTCGCGCCGCAGGTGACGGCGTGTCCCGGCTGCGGCCGCACGACGTCGACCTTTTTCCAGAGCATGGCCGAAGACATCCAGCTCTACCTGCGGGAGCAGATGCCCCTGTGGCGCGCGCGGCATCCGGGCGTGGAGGAGATGCGCGTGGCGGTCATGGGGTGCGTCGTGAACGGCCCGGGCGAATCGAAGCACGCCAACATCGGCATCTCACTCCCCGGAACGTTCGAGGAGCCGAAAGCGCCAGTCTACGTGGATGGCAAGCTCGTCACGACGCTTCGCGGCGACCGGATCGTGGCCGAGTTCTTGGAGATTCTCGAGGACTACGTGAGGACTAGATACGCGGGAAGTGCCGCTTTCCCTGCGGCCAGTGCCGGCGAGTAGGAAAGTGCCTCAGGTTGCGCTTCCCGCTTCGCGCTTTCCGCTTCCCGCGTGCATCTCCAGCTCGAGGACGACCTTCTCCAGTTCGTCGAGAATCGGCGCGTCGAACCCCACTTCCTTGAGCCGCTCGTAGACGCGGCGATACCAGAGAATCGTCCCCTCGCGCCCCGAATTGAACCGGCTCCACACCATATCCGGAAAGCTGGTTCGGCGCAGATCGGACAGTAGTGACGAGCCGTTGTGGATCTTGTCGGCCGCGCACACCCACCGCGCGGCCTCGTTTGCACTCGTCAGGCGCTCGAGGTAGTCGGACTTCCGTTCCTCCCGGGAGAGCTCGACCCCCTCATCGTCCAAACTGCGCTCCGTCACCGCCAGCACGATCGTCAACACCTCCTCGCCGAACTTCTCGGCGATTCGCTCCTCGAGCATCTCGCGCGTGTAGCCCTCGCGCACGCAGTCCTCTACCACATCGTGCAGGATGCCCGCGACGACCGTGTCCTCGTCGCGTCCGTAGCGGGTGAGGATGACGGCGACGTTTGCCGGATGCGTCAGGTAAGGAAGCTTGGTGCCCTTTCGCACCTGCCGGTCATGGTGCTTCGCGGCGAAGGCGAAAGCGTGGTTGATGCGATCGGAGTAACCGGGAGGCATCTCGTAAGATACAGCGGGTCGAGGGCCCGTGCGAAGGAAGCACCGATCATCGGCTCGACCACGAGCACTCAGCTGCTACATCCAGCCGGAGATCGTCTGAAGGGTACGCAGGTGGAGAACCAGCAGCGCCGCGCCGTGCAACGCCACCGCCAACCCCGCACCTACCATCCCCTCGCGGCGCCCTGTGTGCCACCCCACGAACGCGAGCGTCAAGCCGATCACCAGGGCACCGCTCGTCAGCCCGACTTCCAGCCAGAGCGTCTGCACCAGCCTGGTCGCGCGCGCCAGATCTCGCGGCGCGACTGTCCGAAGCATGAGGATGCCTAACAGAATCTCGATCGCTCCCCACACCGCGTTCTGTGCCGCGAAGTGTCGGAGCAGCTGCGGACGGGCGCGCCTAACGCGAAGCATCGCCAGCACCGCCGCGCCGGTCGTGAGCGCCAGCGCACCCCACACGAGCAGGCGCATCACGTGTGCCCGCTCGATGGCGAGCAGCGTGTCATCCCACACGACGCGAAGAACTGGCGGTCGAGAGTCTCATGCCGGGAATCTATGTTCCCAAGGCTCACTCAGGCGGGACGGACCTCGGTAGCAATGCGTTCAGGGCGCCAGGAACGCAGGGTGATTGTCCAGCCCGGCGCGAGCAACGATGGTGACCGCTCGGCCGCCCGACACTGCGTACGCGACGATGTCCCCTTCCGCGGAATACGGCCGACGTACCGCCAGACAGATCGTCTCCGAGCATACCGGCTCACCGACGCCGTTCGCGTCGACACCCGCGACGCTCGTCTCGCCCGTCGTCACGACGATTCGCACGAGACGCGGTGCGCCGGACGTCGAGCCGTAGAGAATCGCCGAGCCGTCGGCGCTCCACGACGGGTCGAACGCGCCACCCGTCTCGTGGGTCAGTTGCACCGCGGTTCCTCCACCGGCTGGCACCAACCACACCTGGGATGTTCCGGTGCGCGTCGACGTGAAGGCGATCCGATCGCCGCTCGGACTCCACGACGGTGAACGCTCCGGCACGAACACGGGCGATCCGGTCTCGAGTGCGCTCGCGCTACTGCCTAACGAGTCCGTGATCCAGATGCGCGGCGTGCCGCTTCGGTTGGAGACGAAGGCGATCTCGCCGCCGTTGCTCGACAGCGCCGGCTCCCCGTCGGCGCTCCCATCGTTCGTGACCCGCCGCGTCGCACCGCTCGCATTCAGGGTGTAGATCTCGCGATTGCCGTCGCGCTCCGAGGAGAATGCTACGAGCCCCGCGGCGGCGTGCGGCTCGTCATCACCGTGCGCCAGCTCGCTGAGGCGGGTTACGGCTCCGCCGTCGTAGCGGTAGAGGGCCACCGCTCCGTCTGCATTCGACGCAAATACGAAGGCTGGCACTTGCAACTCTTCGATCCCCGTCGCTCCGTCACATGCGCCGAGCGTAGCGAGGGCTGCACCTAACAAGAACAGCGCGGCCGACGCGCGAGCGCGCGAGCGGCGAAGGACCGATACCGCGAGCCAGGCCAGCTTCCGCATCGCGGTAGGCGAGGACTCAGCAACTACGCCACCCACAGTCAGCAGGCGCTCCGCCTGTCGGCTGTCACGCGCCAGGAAGCTCGCGGTCAAGCGCGTCCGCCCCACACGCGCGATGGTGCGCCACGCGCTGCCGCGGCGATATGGGATCGTCGGCTCGAAGGACGACGCGGCAGCCAACAACGTACGTATTGCCGCCCTTGTAGGGCTTCGCTTCACGTGACGCACCACGAGCCCGGTGTTCAGCTCTCCGCGCCACGCGCTGGCGACGTCCAGTACATCACGTAGCCGATAACGCATCGCCCAGTGGGTGACCACCGCGTGCTCGAGCGTGTGGAGGAGCAGCATGGTCTCGCTCGGCAACAACACCGAGTGGTCCCCGCACGCTGCGTCGCGAGCGTCCCGCCATATGAGCTCGTCGAGCGGCGACATGAGCCCGGAGAGCCGCGTGTGAATCTCGATCGGCACTCCGACGGCGGGGTAAAGACAGGGAAGATGATGGGCCGGAGCATTCTCATCGATGGTGCACGCCAAGACCGACGCCAGGCGTGTATGAAGCCGCATGGCGTCCTCGGGGCGCCGAACGAGCAGATCGATGTCGTCCACCGTGCGCGCGCCAGGCACTTCACCGCCTAACAAGCGCGCGGCGCCCTTGAGCGCCATGATGTCGACCTTCTCCCCGCGCGCAATGTCCACGATACGGTCGAGCTGCGCCGGAATCGTGAGCCCGTGCCGGACTGCCCGGGTGGCGGTACGGCGCAGCACATCGCGCGCGGCGTCCGACACGCGGCTCAGCTGACCGTTCTTGCGCAGGGATCGCTCGACCGCCGGACCGCACTGCTCGATCCGTAGCGCGCGTACCCACACCTTCGCCGATGCCCCGGCGGCCCGATCGAGTACGGAGTCCGGAACCGGTGCCCCTCGCACCGCCCGAATCATGACATCGTACACGGCGCGAGCCTGAAGCATTACGGACGCCAACATGCCCACTACTCTCTGTGCGGCGTGATGAGCGACTCCGCTTCGAGCTCGCCCAGCAATCGATCGACCTCTCGGCGCGCCTGCGCATCCGTCACGTCGTAGAGCTCGACCAGCCGCGCCACCAGCGAATGAGCCGTCGTCGTTCCGGCCTCCAGCATCCCCCAGACTGCCGCGCCAGTCTCGTTCAGCGAATAGTACCGCTTGGTGCGGAGATTCAGGATCACGGCGCCATCATCGAGTGTGGCGAAAGCCGCGTCAGGCGAGACGGAGTAGCGGCTCATGCGCACGTCTCCAGGAGCGTGCGGTCTACGCGCATGAGCTGCGCCGACGTGTGGCGCAGGCGGTAGGCCGGAACGCGGCGCGCGATGTCCGACAGCGCCGCCAGATGGTGGCCGGAATACGCGTCATCGATCATGACCCATGGTGACTGCCTGACGAGCGCGGCCAATGCTTCGGTGCGCGCCAGTGCGTGAGTCGCGTCCACCACGTCACGCTCCAGAAAGATCACAGCCGCCACCGTCGCCTTCCGTGCTAACGGTGGCACCATCGGGACGCGGCGCCGTGGATCTCCAGGCTCAACCTGAGCCTTCCGTCCGCGGAGCTCGGGGAAGTGTCGGCCGAGGGCCGTGCTCACACGCAGCGCTTCTCGCCAAGCGTAGGCCACGACTCCCTGTGGCAGCACTTCGACCAACACGCCATCGTCGCCTAACACGCTCCAACCGGCGCGTGAAAGCGCATAGGCGAGCGTCGACTTGCCGCTGCCGCTGTCACCCGCCAGGAGCCACGCTCGCCCTGCGGGGTCCACAACGCCTGCTGCGTGAATGAGCCACCGACTCCGCGCGCGCAGCCGTATCATCGCCGCCGCACGAGCGAGCTCGCGTCGATCGTTGGCCGGGATCGCCATGTATCGCTCTCCGGGCTGTAACCGGCCGCCTCGAAGCCAGAGCGTTCCCTCCGATTTCCGGTGAGTAAAGCATACGCCGCCGTCGCGCGCCACGAAGCGCACGTCTCCAAGGAAATAGCCTAACGCGGGAGTGGTCACGACTGGCGCGCACTCGAGCGCGCGAGCCCAGCCCACGGGTGCGCCGGAAATGCCGCGAGAAACTCCGTCTTGCCGTGGCGTCGCGCGCAGCTGAGACACGGATAGTCATCGAGCGCGTCCCAGGAGCCGATGGTCTGCAACCGCAGCGTCTCAGCGCCGAAGGATGCGTAGGTGGCGGATGCTCGCGTCATGATGGCGGCCAGCGACTCCGCACGCAGATCGCCGTGCACCGGATCCTCTCCGGTGCCGTAACGCGACAGCTGGCAGCAGAACGACGCTCTCCCCTTCGCATCAACGTAGAGTTGCCGAAGCTTCATCGCGTCGCAGGTGCGCCGCTCCGCGAGTGGCATGTGGACGCCGTAATCCATGACCACGCGGGCGGAAGTCGTCGCCACGAGAGCCAGCACTTCCGCGGTCGCCTCACGCCACTCGTCAGGCGACAGGTCGCTCTCGTCGATCGCCGTCTCCGGCGTGGGCTGGGGTAGGATGAAGTGCAGCTCGGGGATGCCGAGCTCCTCGACCAGCGTCACCGCCTGACGAAGCTCGGCTCGGCTGTGACGATTGATAATGAAGGACAGCTCGGCGCGAATGCCACGCGTCATGAGCGCCACGGCGCCGACCAGCGCTCGGCGGAACGAGCCGCGGCCTCGCTGAACGTCGTGCGACTCTCGTGAAGCGCCGCTCAAGCTGATCCGCACCAACCGTGGTGCGTATCGCGCGAGAAGCGGAAGATGCCGCGGGATCAGCCAACCGTTAGTGACGAAGCGATACGCGACGCCACGCGCTGCCAGGAGCTCGACAGCCTTCGGAAAGAGCTCTGACGAGAGCGGCTCACCACCTGTGAACACTACCTCGATCGTGCTGAACATCTCGCGTGCCTGATCGACGATGCTGGCGATGAGGTCGAGGTCGAGCGAATCGATGTGTGTCTGATGCGACCCACGGATGCAGTGGGTGCAGTGAAGGTTGCAGAGATTGGTGAGCTCGAAGCCGAGGTCGAGCGCTCGGCCGAGCGGCGAGGCGGGAAATGGGTGGTCGGTACTCAACAGAAGACGCACCCGCTGCCGCCAATGTCGCCCGCCAGCTCAGGCGGTGGCGCGTTCGGATCGAGAGGCTGCCCCGTTGCCGGGTCGTACTGCTGGCGCGTGAGCACCGTCAGCGACTCGTGTTTCGTCAATTGTGGGGTGATCCAGCGGCGCTTTGTGGCGCGGAGAGCTGGCGTGGACTCGTGTCCCATTTGATCTCGATCCGCCGTCGGCGGCAGCGCACGACCGACATCGTCGTCGGCCACGCGCGGACTCATTGCGCGGGGGGTGATGTGGACGGTGCTTGCCTAACTGGTGGCGATGGGTCGGCTTCGTGTCACTACCAAGACGAGCCTAACTCCATGGCGTTACGCGTCATGCCTACCGGAAGGTCAGGGCGTCGGTGACCCGATCTCGTAGCGGACGTACTGCCAGTTCGAGTTTGTCCCGGTGAATGTGAAACCCGTTCCCCACACGGCCTGCGGTGAGAGCGTACCGGCAAAGGCGTCCGCGCCCAGCGCCGCGTATGCGATCACGCTGCGACGCACGCCGTCCACCAGGAGCACCGCGCTGTCTGCCGCGTATTTCCGCAACTGGTAAACGTGCACCACGTTCGTGACGGTTATCGGAGTACCGATGAATGTGCCGGTATTGTAGTCGACGAACCCTACGCGGCCATTGCCCATCGCCACACCCACTACCTTCACGCCATCGGTGAAGCCGAATCCCACCTGCGGATTCGTGGTGCCGACGGACAGCGACATGCTCACCTCCATCCACGCGTCCGTCGTCGTGAAGACCGAATCCCGGCGGTAGAAGAACGCCTGACTGAACGGATTGCCGCGCAAATTGAGCTGCGTGTTAGGCGCCGTTCCGGTGATCGACCAGGTGCCGCCGGCGCCTGTCTGGTTTACCCTCCATCCAGGCTCGGTACCGACGTCGGGGATCGAGTCCGGCCTATAATCCACCTTCCACCTCGATGTCGTCTCGAACGGCGAAGGCCAGGCCGCGCTCACCAATACGAAGAACCGGAAGTTCGTCACCTCCGGACTCATCTCGAACCGCCACGTCCGGCGATTCAGAGTGGTATCGCCTAACAAGCTTCCAGTCGCCCGCAGCCGCTCCGGCCAATAGAAGTATTTTCGGTTCGGCTGATCGAACGTCGCCGAGCCCATGTGGTTGCCAATGCGAACGAAGCACGTACCGGTGCACGCGCCGCTCGTCTGCGTCACCACTGGCTCCGTGGTAAAGAAGACGAAAATGCCCATCGTATCCGTTGGGGCGACTCCGCCCTGCTCATCGCCGATGGGATGCGGGCGCAAATTCTTCACCTGGATGTCGGCGGTGACTGTTCGCAGCGTCGAGCTCGGGTTCGCGACAACCGCCGGCGTGTTCGACAGGCGCACGTTGAAGTTTTGGTCGCCGTAGATCTGCGCGCGTACATCCGAAGCCGGACCGGTCGACGACACCGGCGTGAACCGTATCTCTCCAGTGCGCGCGTCGACATCCACCTGCAGCTCGGCCAGCACCGAAGGCCCGGGGACCGGCGGCAACACCGGTGGCTCACCGATGGCTGCGCCATCGGCGCACGCGGCAAAGCCCAACACCAACAGGCTCGTCAGGCGCCGAGCGGCGCGGCCGGCGTGTTCATGGTGGAGCAGCATGCTGCTGGTTACTCGCGCTGGAGACCGGAACGACCAAGCTGCGGCTAATGAAGGACTCTCATTAGACGCCACTCCGTCAGCACGGTCACGACGGTCCCGACACCGGAGCCTCAGTCGTCTGCGACAAGATGCTGTCGCGCCCCGCCGCGCGATCGGCTTCGCTGAGCGCTGTGGGAACCGGATCCTCTGTCTCCCACATCACTACTCCGCGCACCGCGGCGCCATGCTCGGTCACCGAGCGAACGAGCTGCTCCAGCGCGCTCACTCCGGTGCGTCCGCTCCGGACGCACAATACGACAACGGGTACCGCGCTCGCCGCCGCCGGCACCACGCCGAATCGCGAGTGCGGCGCGCTCACGATCACCAGCTCGTACCGCCTGACGAGATGTGCGAGCTCGCTCGCCAGCTCACCCGCGGCGCTCTGCAGCGTTCCACGCGGTGCATTGCGTCCGCTCGGTAGCACGTCGACACTGCGATCGCGGCCAACCATCGCTGATCGCAACGCCTCCGGCCATTCGATCTTACGCGATAGAAGATCCGACAGTCCCGGCGACCGCCGCGTCCGCAGGATCGCCGACACGGCGTGCGTCTCGAAATCCATGTCGACGACCAATGTCGTACGAGCCAGCTGCGCCGCCGCGGCCGCCAGATTCGCCGACACGGTCGCAGCCACTCCCGCATGATCCGACACGACCGCCACGAGTGGAATGTGCGCACCTCCCGCCGCCAGCTCCTTGTGCAGCACGTCGTAGCTGCCTGACGCGAGATCGATCAGCGGTGAAAGCTCACGATCGGCGCGACGTCGCATTCGCTCCGGAATCTCCACGTGGCCGCGAATGCGCACCAGCAACGGCGCGTTGGTGATGATCGTCGCCTCACGAGCGTCGCCTACGCGCGGGCGCCGCACCTCACCAGCCAACGCCAGCGCGTAGCCCAACGCGAGTCCGAGCACCAGTGCGGCGGCCAGCATCGCCAGAGGCGATGCTCCCTTTGCCGCCTGCTCTCGCTCGCGCTCCGCCTCCAGATCCAGATCCCGATGGACCGCCCTCGCGCGCGCGAGTGCGCGCTGCGTGCGCCCGACCTCTACATCCGCCGAATCACGCGACGCCACCAGCGAAGTCGTGTCGATCGACAGAAAAGGCTGCTGTCGCGGTGGGCGCGCGATCGGTGGAAGCCGATCCATCTCGGCGCGAAGCGACGCCCTCCTCGCCTCCGCAATCGCCTCCAGCTCTTTCCCCAGCTCCGCGGCGCGAGCCGTCAGCGCCACGAAGATCGGGTCGACACCTCCGGCCGCGCCAAAATCCGAGCGGCTCCGATCTACCTCCACCAGCGAATCAACGATCTGCCTAACGCGAGGAATGCCCTGAAGCAGTCGTGATGCGCCAAGCGCGCGCCAGCTGGCGACCAACGGCGCTTCCTCCGTGCGCCTGAGCAATCGCGCGAGCGAGCCCATCGCCTCGGCCAATGAATCGCGCTTGAGGCGCACCTCGGTCGGGAGCGTGTCCAGAACACTCGGCTCGGCCGCCGTTCGCGCCAACGCCTCATGCGCCGATCGCAGCGCGTTCTGCGCTCGGCTGAGTCGCGACTCAGCCAACGCCGCCTCACGCGCCAGCGTGATCGTGTCCGGCCGCTGCACCGGAGGAGGCTGCGGAGTTGTGCGGCGCGCCGTCGCCGGGACGACCACGAGGGCGACCAGCGCCGCTACGAAGATCGCCAAGCCGTAGACTGCAACCGCCATGGGCCGACGCGCGACGTTCCGCGCGCGCCGGCGGAGCCAGCCAGCACGGCGGTCGATCGGTCGCGGTTGCGCGCGAGGCGTGGAGCGACGACGCGGTGCCGAGGGCTCCGTCACTCCGGATCCTCACCGAACGGATCACCCGGAGGCGCGCGCAGTGCCCCGGTGGGTGCCGGCAGCTCACGCCGCTCGATCCACCGCGTGAAATCGCCGGAGATTGCCGCCCAATGTGCTCGTCCCATCTCTGCTCCACTGCTCGAGCGACGCCGCGCTTCATCCCGCAGACGCGAGATCGATAAGTCGACGACGGCACGCACTTCCGGCGATGCCGCACTGTCGGCCGCCAACGTCAACAAGCGGTCGGCAAGCGCGCGCTGCGTCACTCGCTGAAGCGCCGCCATCTTCGCGTCACGCGGCGCCGCGCGACGCCACGTCGCGCTGACCAGCGAATCGATCGTCTCCGATAAGGTGAGAGCGCTTGCATCGCGCGCTGCGAACTGCACCAGGCGTGCGGCTCGATCTCGCTGCAGCACCGCGTCCACCACCATTTGCGCCAACGTCCGGGCCGCGCCTAGCTCATCGAACGCGGGCCGCGTGCGACTTCCAAACAGCTCCACGGTGTTCCCATACGAGAATGGACGCGGCGCCAACAGTGAGATCACCGTGTCCGGAATTGCCAGCTCCTCCGGGCGGAGCGCAGCGACCAGCATGCCTAACGCGCGCCGCTGCTCGGCGCCCGGAACCGGACGTGTTGCCTGCAAGCCGTCACCACGCATCGCGTTGTGGTACTCCATCCCACCAATCGTCTTCGCCACGGAGTTCAACGCGAAGCGGTGGAACAGATAGACGGGCACGAACCGCTCCTGCAACAATGCCAGCGGTTCACCCGGCGCGATGTTGCGCTCGCCGAATCGTGAGATGGCAACCCGACGCACATCCATCTGGTGCTTCAGAAATGCCGTTGGAGACTCCGCGTCATCCCAGAGATTCGTGCGGGGATCCGATGCGAAGTCCGGTCGAGCGTCGGCGTCCGACAGGAACAGAAACCTCTTTCGCAGTCCCTCGGCGATCAGCGCACGAAGCGAATCGGTCTCCGATTCGGGCGGGAAAATTCCGTACCCCCAGCGAACGGCCCACACGTCGTATTCACCGGGTCCGACGTCGTACGCAGTGCTCACATCGATGTTGCCGTTCGAATCGAGCCGTACTCGCGGCGGCGGATAATCCATTACGGAGCTTCGCTCCGCTGTCGACGCGATGTAGTTGTGCGCCATCCCGAGCGTGTGGCCGATCTCGTGCGCGGTCACCTGCCGTACTCGTCCGAGCACGAACGCCGTCTCGGCCGGCGTCGACGTCACGCCCATCAGTCCGGTGACCAGGTTGTACGAGGTGCGGGCACGATGTGAATCCATCCGCGCCATGCCTTTGAGGAGTTCGCCAGTTCGCGGATCGCTCATTGAGCCGCCGATCGACCAACCACGCTCGTTGCGATTGATCCACTGCACCACGTTGTACCGCGCGTCCATCGGATCGGCGTCTTCCGGCAGATCTTCGACCCTAAATCCACCTTTCAATCCCGCCTGATCGAATGCTTCGACCCAGAACTGCGCTCCGGCCCTGGTAGCCGAGCGAATCGGCTCGGGAATTCCACGGTCGATGTAGAAGACGATCGGCTTCTTGATCGGACTGGACGGATCGCGTGGATCGACGCGTTCCAGCCGATGTCGCGCGATCCACCGTTGCTCGAGCGAGCCGCTCAGTGGTTGTGCGTAGTCCTTGAACGTGATCCCGAAGTAACCAGTCCGCGGGTCGAGCACTCGCGGGCGGTACGCGCTGTCGGGCAATTGAAGTAGCGTGATGTGCTGGCGAATCGTGAACGACCTCCCGTCCGGAAGGATTGCAGCCAGCGTGCTTCCCGGTTGACCCCGTGTCGCAAACGTGAGGGCGACGTCGATCTCCGTATTCGTCGGAAAACTCTTCGTCCCCGAGCTCACGATGCTCGACCGATCACGCGCCAACTCGTAGCTCCCCTCGTTCTGTCGTTGAAGAGTCGCGGCCACCTCCATCCAGTCCCGAATCACGAAGTCGGTCACGTCGATCAGCAGTCGTCCACCCTCTTCGGCTACCAATGGAAGAGCGGCGACCGTGCTGGACGGGAAGGACTCGGCAACGGACCGCACGTGCGCCGGGTTGTTGGTGGCCGAGCTCCGATAGTTCCAGTTCTCGAAGACTGCGAGCACCTGGTTGCCGCTCCGAACGAACCTGAGCACTTGCGAGGGACCGTCGGCGCCACGGTCGATCCCGATCGGGTTCGAGCCAAGTCCGGTGGCGGTCATTGCGAAGAAGAGCATCCGCATCGTGTCACGCGGCAGCTCGATGAAGATCTTCCCCTGCTTCCCGTCGAGGTACGTCGCGAGAAAACCCTCGCGCTTCTCCATCCCGGCCGTGCGAGTAGCGATCGAGCGCGCTGTCGTGTCCGGGCGGGCATCAGCGCTTTGCGCGCCGGACTGTGGGCTCGTTCGCGGCGGTGACGATCCAGCGGTGGCGCAGGCAGTGATGATCGTGTGCGCGAGTGCGAGAACCAGTACGTGTCGCATTTGATGGATGCTCGGCGAGAGGAGAGCAGCGATGATCTTCCGCGGGGACGACTGGCGCAAGCACAGCGTTTGCGGATGAATTTTTTTGGGGAGCGCGTGCATTGCTCGTACGCGGGAAGTGCGATGCGCGTCGCGAGTTCCGAACGAACTGCGAAAGATTGACAGCGAATTCTCGTCGCTGTAGTCTTCCGTCCCCGTCGAAAGATGGGTCTCTTGGGAGAGGCGGTCCTTCCCCGAGAGATGCTGGCAGCAGGACGCTGCGACGCCAGCAGCTCACCGGAGGTTCAGCTCCGTGTGAGACGACTGCGAGGTCGCTGGACGCAGTTCGTAGTCCGAGAATGATCTCGGGCACTTCAGTGGCGGACCGCGCGACTGGAGAAGGGAAGTCGATCCGATCACCGCACGTGGTGATGCTGAACCGTTAGGGTCGAATCTCACCAGCGGAAGGAGCCCCTCGATTGCGACGTGTCGCGGTCGAGGGGTTCTTGCATCCCGCTACTTCCGCAGCAGCTCCCAGAGAATCGTCACCAGGTACACGATCGCGATCAGGCTGAAGCAGATCGACGAGATGGCCCATGCGAGCCCGCCTTGGGTCATCGCCAGGGTTCCGATGCCGAGCGAGCTCATTGCAACGCCGAGGCGCCCCAACCATTGGGGGCCCGATCGTCCTGGTCGAGCGGCGTAACGCCACAGCAGCGCCCCACCGACGAAGGTGGCGACGCCGAGCCAGAGTACCGCGCTGCCGAGCTCTCGAGCGATCATCCTCGTACATGTCCGGAATGGTCCTTTATAAAGACGAACCGGGGCGAAGCTGGAAAGCTCCGCCCCGGAATGGTCGTGCCGGAAGCAGCGTTATTGCACCGTCACGTTGCCGATCATCCCGAAGGAGAGGTGCGGCGTGCAGTTGTACTCGTACTTCCCGGGCTTCACGTTCGCGAACGAGATCGTGTAGGTCGCGTTGGGCTCGGTGAGCAGCGGACCGCTCAGCGGGCCGATCTTGGTGCCGGGCATGTTCGCGTCGAGAGTGGGCTCGACGTCGTCCGGAATCTTTGCCGGATCGAAGGCGACGTTGTGCGGGCCGCCGGATACGTTCACGAAGTCGATGCCGTCGCCCGCGCGGACGGTGATGTCCGCTGGAACGAAGCGGTATTCACCCTGGGCGTTGAGCACCATCTCTACACGGTGCCGCTGGCCCGTGATCGGCGCGCCGCTGGTGGCGCCGGCCGGAGTGCTGGGAGTCGCCGCGGGCGTGGTAGCCGCGGGAGTGGTAGCCGCTGTGTCGGTGGCGGGTTGATCGCCGCCGCCGCAGCCGGCGAGGACAAATGCGCTTGCGAGAAGCGCCCGTCCGATGAACCGCATGTGTCGAGGCCTCCAGTGCCGTGCTTGTAAATCGAAGTGAGTGTGTGCCCGCGAAGGGCGAGCATTGTGAATTTATTCACAAGAAGGCACGACGCAACCGCTACCTGCCCCGCTCGCCACTCCCTCGGACCGCCCGACTCGATCGCCGAGCAACGCTGCGGCCTCACCGCAAGAGTCTAGCCCACCTCCATTGACCCTACTCAGTCCACCAGACGATAGCCTACGCCCCATACAGTAAGGATGTGACGCGGCCGATTCCGCTCCACTTCGAGCTTGCGGCGTAAATTCAGAATGTGCATCGCCAGCACACGACCAGTGATGTTCGCGTGCCGCCCCGGCCACGCCGCGACACGAAGCTCCTTCTTCGTAACCAGCTGGCCCTTCCGCCGAATCAACGCCAGCAACAGCTCGAACTCGACGGGCGACAGCCGCACCGGGACGCCGTTCCGCCGCGCCACGTGCGCGCGCGCATCGACTTCGATGTCGCCCACGACGTACCGCTCATCGGCCGGGGACTCGGCTAGCGCCAACTCGTTAGGCTCGGCGCCCTGCAATGCCAACGGCAATGGGTTGAACCCGGCCCGACGCAGGAGGCCGGTGCAACGCACCAGCTCCGCGTTAGGCACGAGGACGATGAGCGGTGTCACTTCGGGCCCCAGCGCCCAAGCGCCGCGCGCCGCCAAGCCGGGGCGTATCGAGGGGAGCGATCGTTGCGCGCGCATGCTTCACAATGCCGCCGGCGCCAAGACATGGCCACGTAAAATTCGTCAGAGGTCCGCAATTTCCCGGTGCGCAACCCGGACGCCGATCCTGCACCACGACTACCGCTACGTCCTGAACAGATAGCTGAGCTTGAGGAAGAGTGCGTCCTCCTGGCGGCGTAGGCCGTTCGTCCCATCACGGCTGAATTGGAAGGCATCCCGCTCGCTGAACATTCCGCCATAGCCGGCATAAAGCACCGTTCCCGGCGATGGAGCGTAGGAGAACAGCAGCTCCGGCCGAAACTCGTTGATCTCCTTCGGCCGCTCATCCACTGTCGAGAACCCACGCGCGCGAATGAGCTGATCTCCTACCTGGCGGAACAACGGCGCGTTGCTGCGATCCGACTCGCGAAGATCATCCGCATAGTCCGCGAAATACTGCCCGACTACGCGCACGAACATCGTCCTCGTCAACTGATACTCCACACGCACGCGTGGAATGCGAGTCTCGCCGACACGCGATCCGTCAGACGCGCGCAGATAGAGCTGCGCGTCATAGGTGCCCTCGACACGGAGCTGCTCCGTCGGCCGCCAGTTGAGCGCGACGTTTATCCAATGAATGTCGGCGCCCGTCCACTCGAAAAAGTTCTCGTCCCTCCCCCACAGATATTGCCCCGTTGCCGAGAACGTCTTGAAGTTCGGCGTCTTGAGCGAGAGGACGTAATCGAGGTTTCCGAGATCGGGGTCACCGGTGAATGGCACGTACTCGACCTGATTTCCGACCGCCCGCTCGACGAACAGATCCGAGTAGAGATCGCTGTCGAACCCGAATGTTTCGATCAACACCGAGAATCCAGCTTCCCACCCGCCCCGAAGTTGCACGTTCTGGTTGAGATGCAGCTTCCGCTCGAGCATCTCGTTCCCGTCGACGAAATCCCGATACTTCCAGTTGCCGTTCAGCATCACGTCGATCGACGCGCGCTGAAGAAACGACTCCTCGCGTCCGTAATGGCTCAACGTGTGATTGAGCGTCGCCGAGGCAAGCGACGGCCGGCCGATGAAGCCGCTCGATGCGCGAAAGTCGTCGTGCAGCACGTTGAGCCGATAGCGCAAGCCGAGTGTGCGTCCCAGTCGCCGGAGATCGGCGAGGAACACGCTCCCGTAGAAAGGCTCTCCCTGTACGCCGACAGTTCTGCTCCCACCCGCTTGAAAGAGAGCGCTGTAGATGTTCCGCCAGACGAGACGTGCATCCAACGCCATCACGTTGTTCGAGGCGTCGCCATCGAGGCGGCTCGTAAATGCCAATCCAAGCCGTGACGACCTGCCGAGCTCGTGCTGCGCACGGAGGATGTTGTAGATCGGCCGCTCGTCGGCGACGGAGAAATCGTTGTCGTCGATCGCTGACAGCAATGCGAAGTCGGTTCGGCCCGCCTTCCCGGTCATCTTCGCCGCAACGAGCGGCTCCGCGATCCGCCTCGTGTAGATCAGCTGATTCGGCGTCGCGAACTGCTCGATCCCCTCGAGAAAGAACGGACGCTTCTCCGGGAAGAAAAGCGCGCTCCTCGGATCGAAAACGATCTGCCCCGCATCCGACTCCACCTCGGCGAAATCGGGATTCACCGTGGCGCTGAGTGTCACGGCATTGCTGATCCCCCAACGGACGTTCGCGCCAGGCTCCACATCGCGCGAGCGATCGAAGTCATCACCGACGGTGCGTGCGCTGGTTGCACGAGCGGCGACGAACGGATTGAGGTCGAGCACGCGACCACGCGAGAGGCCGGTTAGACCGTGAAGCTTTCCGAACTGGGCGACGTATGACGCAGCCGCCCGTCGCGCCGGCGCCCAGCTGTACTCCAATCCGCGGCTCTGCACGCGGCGCAGCACGTTGATCCCCCAGTTCTGCGTTTCCGCGCCCTGATACCTCAGGCTCTTGAGCGGAATCCGGATCTCGACCTCGAATCCGTAGTCGGTGATCCGCCCCTTCGACTCGAACACGTAGTCGGGCGAGATGTCGGTCGGCTCGCGCCCGTTCTGCAGTCCGCTGAACGAGCCCCCGCTGGTCACGCCGCGCTCTACGACAATTCCATCGCCTTGCACGCCGAGCGGGTTGACGGCGAATACGGTCGCCTGCTTTCCGTCGTCGAACGTGGCCAGGAAGATCCCGATGTAGTCGTCGGTGTAGATGCGGTCGCGATCGGCCAGGGTCGCGTTGACGGTGCCCGGCTGCGCGTACGCGCGAATGCCGAAGTGGATGGCGACCGGCGAATACCACACCAGCACATCCGTCGAGTCGTCCGCCGGGACGCCGTCGTCAGGCGCATAACGAGAGAAACCTGTCAGGCGCGCGGCTGAGCTCCAGGCGGGCTCGTCGAGCACGCCATCGATCACCACTTCGGCATCGGAGCGCGGGGGCCTGACATCCAGCTCGCGTGCGCGGCCGTTGTGCACCGGTGCGTCGGGCGAGAGCAGATTGTTTGCGATGAGAGCAAGCGCGGTCAGCACGGGAGATGCTCGCGTTCGAGGGTCGATACCGCCGTGGCGACAAGATAGTGCTCATCGCGTTGGTCGAGGACAGAAAAGGGCGTGTATCGCTTTCGAAAACTGGTCTGCTCCAACACGAAGTCGCGCTCTCCTTCCGGCGAGCCTCGTGTCTCGCCATTGTGAGGCGTGACGACCGGGCCCGTCTCCGTCCTTCGCCAAGCGCCGCGCCGATGATCGCCATCCCTGCCGTCGATCTGGCAGGCGGTGCTTGCGTGCAGCTCGAGGCAGGCTCTTACGACCACGAGCTTCTCCGCTTCGACGACGCGCTCGGTGTCGCACGCGGCTGGAGCACGCTCGGCTTTCACCTCCTGCATCTGGTCGACATCGATGCCGCTCGCGGCCGCGGCAGCAATGGTGAGCTGGTCCGCGATCTTCTTCGAAACGGCGGCGTCGACATGCAGGTGGGAGGCGGCGTTCGAAGCGGCGACACGATCGAGCAGCTGCTGGCCGATGGAGCCCGTCGTGTGCTGGTCGGAACGCGCGCGCTCGAAGATCCAGATTGGCTCGAAGGCACGGCGTCGGATTTCGCCGGATCGCTGGTGGTCGCCATCGATGTGCGTGATCGCCGCGTCGTCACACGCGGCTGGGAGCGCACACTCGCGCGCAACGTGCTCGACGTAGTCGAGGAGCTCAACGATCTGCCGCTCGCCGCGGTGATGGTCACGGCAGTGCATCGTGAAGGGCTCTTGAGCGGGACCGATCTCCCACTCATGGAAGATTCAGCCGAGCTCTCGCGTCATCCGGTGATCGTGTCTGGCGGCATCACTACGATGAACGAGCTGCGCATGCTCACGGATGCAGGCGTCCACGCCGCGGTGATCGGCATGGCGCTCTACACCGGTGCGCTCGACGCGCGCGCCGTCGCCGAGGAGTTCACCGAATGACCGATCGCGCATGACCGAGAAAGTCTCGTCGCTGCTCGATGCCGCGCAGGAAGTCGCGCGGATCGCCGGAGCGATTGCGCTCGAACATTTCCGAAGCGGCATCGCTGCGGAAGCCAAGGCTGATGGGTCGCCAGTGACGGCGGCCGATAGAGACGCGGAGCGTGCCGCCCGCACCTGGATCGAGCAGCGCTTTCCGCAGGATGGAATACTCGGGGAGGAATACGGCGATACCCGTCCATTGGCGCGGCGTCGCTGGGTGCTCGATCCGATCGACGGGACGCGCACCTTCGTCCGGGGCGTACCGTTTTTCGGCTCGCTCGTCGCCGTGCTGGATGGCGAAGAGGTGCTCGCCGGGGCAGCGTACTTCCCGGCACTCGACGAGCTCTTATGCGCTGCTCCAGGCGAAGGCTGCTGGTACAACTCGTCCCGTTCAGCTGTGTCCGGTGTGTCACGCGTCACTGACGCGTTGGTGCTGTGCACCGATGAGCGCTTTACCGGGACGCCCGCGGTCAGACCGCTGTGGGGACAGCTGGCTGACCAAGCGGCAATGGCGCGCACATGGGGAGATTGCTATGGCTATCTTCTCGTCGCCACCGGCCGGGCCGAGGTCATGGTCGACCCCATCATGAACCCCTGGGACGCCGCCTGCTTTCTGCCGATCATCGAAGAAGCCGGTGGCGTGCTCACCGACTGGAAGGGAAGACGCACGGTCTTTGGCGGTAGCACGATCGCCACCAACAAGGCACTCGCCGAGGTCGTGCGAACGATGCTCGCCGTTGACCAGCCAGTCGGCACGCAAGCATCGTAACGTCCGTGCTTATCACCGGACGCGTTCTCACTTCCGCCGCGCTCTCCCTGTCGCTCTCATCACTGGCTTGCGCCGGCGGTGATCGCGGCGCGCCGTTCGCCCTCGTCGCCATCGACTCGCTTCCATCACCCGCCGCACCGGGGAGCGCTGAGCCGAATCTGCACGTCGCCCGCGGCAACCAGGTTCTTCTCACCTGGATCGAGCCGCAACCGGATTCGGCCTTCGCTCTGCGCCTGGCCGCCCTCGAGGGCGATCGTTGGTCGAGCTCTCGCACGATCACGCGGAGCGAGTCACTCTTCGTCAATTGGGCGGATTTTCCTTCAGTCATGACGCTGCCCAACGGGCACCTCATCGCGCACTGGCTCCAGAAGAGCGGCGCCGGCAAGTACGCCTACAACGTTCGCGTCGCCCGATCGCTCGACAGCGGCACCACCTGGACCCGGGGTAGCGTTCTTCACACCGATCGCAGCGAAGCCGAGCATGGATTCGTCGCTCTCTGGCCCGAGAGCGACAGCGTCGCCGGCGCGGCGTGGCTGGATGGTCGGCGCTCCGCCGGTCCACAGGCGACGATGATGCTCATGAGCGCGAACACTACCGGCGACACGAGCTGGTCGGAACGGAGCGTCGACACCCGCGTCTGCGACTGCTGCCAAACCGCCGCCGCTCTCACTGCGCGCGGACCCGTCGTCGTCTACCGCGATCGCAGCACCGCCGAAATTCGTGACATTGCCATTCTTCGACGCGTCGACGGCCGCTGGCTCGAGCCCAAAGCGGTTCACGACGACGGCTGGCACATCGAAGCATGCCCAGTGAATGGACCCGCGGTCGACGCCTCGGCTGAGCGTGTCGCCGTTGCCTGGTTCACCGCGGCGCGCGACACCGCGCGCGTGCACGTCGCATTCTCGAGCGATGCCGGCGCCACGTTCGGCGCTCCAATCCGTATCGATGATGGCACACCGGCCGGCCGCGTCGGCATCGTTCTCGACGCTGAAGGCGGCGCGTTCGTAAGCTGGATCGAGCGCACCGGCGGCGAGAACGCCGAGGTTCGCGTTAGGCACGTCTCGGTCACTGGCTCGCTGAGTGATCCCGTTGCCGTGGCGACGTCCAGCGCGGCACGCGCCAGTGGATTTCCGCGGATGGTACGCGCTGGCCACGCGCTCATCTTCGCGTGGACAGCTCCAGGATCGCCTTCCACCGTCCGCGTTGCCCGCGCCAAGCTGGACCAATCGCGATGATCGCTACGGCAATCACGCGTGTAGCCGCCGTGGTGATGCTGCTCGCGATACCAGCCTGCGGTGACGCGGCGCCGCAAGTCAAAATCGGTCAGTCCGCGCCGAAGTATCGCGGCGTCGCGATTACCGGCGACTCTACCTCGCTCGACTCGCTGCACGGACAAGTCGTGCTGCTCAACATCTGGGCGACGTGGTGTGAGCCATGTAAGGAAGAGCTTCCAGTACTCGAGAAGATGTACACTGCACGAGCACCACAGGGCTTTCAGATCATTGGTGTCAGCGTCGACGCTCAGGGCGAGGAAAGAAAAATCAAAGACTTCGCGAACTCGTACGGAATCACGTATCCGATCTGGCTCGATCCGACGGAGCGTGTCACCGCGACTTTTCTGGCGGTCGGCGTACCGGCTAGCTACCTGATCGCCCGCGACGGAACTCTGCTCTGGCGGAAGGTCGGCCCGATCCGCGAAAACGAGCCGGAGCTCGGTCGTCTACTCGACAGCGCACTCGCCGTTCCGCGAGGAAGCTGACGGCTCCTTTCGCTCGATCGATGTCACCTGCCGCAACTCCCATCCGTACACCGCTCGCCGAGCTTGCCGCGCGCCTGACAGCGTCTCGCCTTAGACGCGACGAGATGCTGGCGCCCTATACCACGTTCAAGATCGGCGGCCCCGCCGATCTCTTCTATGAAGCCGACAGCGCCGACGACTTGGCCAACGCTGTCCTCGCCGCTCGCGAGCTCGATGTCCCCCATTTCGTCCTCGGCCTCGGCGCCAACATCCTGATCGGGGATCGCGGGTTTCGAGGCATCGTCGTTCGCAATGTCAGTCAGCACGTTCGCTGGTACGACGATGGCCGCGTGTGGTCGGAGAGTGGCGTCATCATGGCCGACCTGATCAAGGAGTCGGTGCGCCGCGGACTGTCGGGACTCGAGCACTACGTCGGCATCCCCAGCACCGTCGGCGGCGCGATCTGGCAGAACCTGCACTTTCTTTCGCCCGCGCCGGAGCGCGAGCGCACGATGTTCATCGCCGAAGTGTTCGACTCCTGCGACATACTCAGCGAGGAGAACGAACGGAAGACAGTTGGCGCCGACTACGTGAAGTTCGGCTACGACGACAGCGTCTTTCATCACCGTCGCGACATCGCGCTCGCTTCGACCTTCCGCCTCGATCGCAAGGATCCGGCGATCATGCACCGCATCATGCAGGAGAATCTTTCCTGGCGCGGCGCACGGCATCCGTGGCTCGAGTATCACCCGAGCGCCGGCTCGATCTTCAAGAAGATCGAAGGCGTCGGCGCGGGACGTCTCGTCGATCAGTGCGGGCTCAAGGGCTTTCGCATCGGCGACGCACAGATCTCACACATCCACGCCAACATCATGGTGAACCTCGGTCACGCCTCCGCGAAGGATGTGCGTGAGCTCGTGGCCTACGCGCAGAAGAAGGTCGAAGAGAAGTTCGGCCAGCATCTGCAGCCCGAGATCGGGTTCATCGGAGAGTTCTGACGAGTACGCGCGCTCGCCGGATCGCGCTTCTCGCCGCCGGGCCGCTCGCCTACGGGCTGCTCTACGCGACCGCGCCGGCGGAGCTGACCGGCAGCGCTCGACACGTCCTCGGCATCCTCGCCTGGATGTCTGTCTGGTGGCTCACCGAGGTCATCCCACTCGCCGCCACCGCGCTCCTGCCCATCGTGCTCTTCCCCGCGTTAGGCGTCGCGTCCACGCGGGAGACCGTGGTGCCTTACGCCAGCGATCTCATCTTCCTCTTCCTCGCCGGCTTCTTGTTGGCGGCGAGTCTCCAGCACTGGCGCCCGCACGCGCGAATTGCGTACGGGATGGTACACGCGATCGGAACCAGCGCACGACGCATCGTGTTCGGCGTCATGCTCGCCACCGCGCTCATCTCCCTCTGGATTTCCAACACCGCCACGACCGCGATGATGTATCCGATCACGCTGGCCATCGGCGACATCTTCGGGGAAGGGGACGATGCGCGAAAGCTCCGCACCGCGCTCATGCTCGGTGTCGGCTACGCGGCCACGATCGGTGGCATGGGCACGCTCATCGGTACGCCGCCTAATCTCATTTTCGCCGGAGCAGCACGCGAGCTCACGGGAAGAGAGGTGAGCTTCTTCCAGTTCTCGATGATCGGACTCCCCATCGTGGTCGTCCTGCTCCCGGCCTGCTGGGCACTCCTCGTCCTCGTTCTCTTCCGCGGGCGCGTCGCCATGGGCGACGAAGCACGCGCGATGCTCGAGGAGAAGCGGCGCTCGTTAGGCAGGCTCTGTGGCGGTGAGCGCATGGTGCTGGCGGTCTTCATCCTTACGGCGCTAGCCTGGCTATTCCGCGAGCGTAAGGAGATCGGCGGTCTGGTAATTCCTGGAATCGTCGACGTCGTTCCAGCCGCCACCGACGCCTGGATCGGAATCACCGGAGCGTTGTTGCTCTTCGTGCTGACCGGAACGCGACAGGATGGAGGGCGCGAGCCGCTGCTCACCTGGAATCAAGCCCGAGAGATCCCCTGGGGCGTGCTCCTCCTCTTCGGCGGCAGCCTCTCACTCGCCGCCGCAATGGAGAGCACCGGTCTGGCGCGGTGGATGGGCGGACTCATGACGGCGCTCGACGGATATCCACCGCTCGTGATCTTTACCGGGCTGGCGCTCATTGTCTTGCTGCTCAGTGAGCTGGCCTCGAACAGCGCGGTGGCGGCCATGGCGATGCCGGTAGCCGCGACGTTGGGAACCGTCGTCGGTCTCGATCCGCTGGCGCTCATGATTGTTGCTACGCTCGCCGCGTCGACGGGGTTTGCCCTTCCCGTAGCGACGCCGCCTAACGCGATCGTTTTCGGCTCCGGTCAGATCAGCGTAAAGCAAATGGCGACGGCGGGAGTTCTGCTCGACCTCCTCGCCATCGCCATCATCGTGCTTTTGGTGTCGCTGCTCTATCCGGCGGTATTCGGATAGACGCGCCGCCCGCGTTACTTCACGAGCACCAGCTCGACCGGCGCACCGACCGTGACCAGCTTCACCAGACGGTGTGGTGCATTGACCGAAACGTAGTACGTCTGCGGCTGCTGCCCACCGGTCACATCCACCTTGTACGACTCGATCGTCCCCGCTGGAACCGTAACCGATTCCTTACCGGTCACCGTCATCGTGATCTGCTGCACCGCGCCCTGTCCGCTCGAGAAAACTGGGAGCGTCCACTTGGCACCTGATGCCCATTTGAGCGCCGGCAACAACGCCTGCAGCGCGTTGTCATCCAGCACACCGACCGGCGCCTCGGCATCGACGTTCTTCGTCTCGATGCCGGTCGGTCCGGGCGTCATCGCCGAGCCCTTCGCGCGACCGGACGCGAACTCGACGTTGGTCTTCATCGGTTGCCCTTGAAACTTCCCATCCGCCTTCACGCTCTTCATTTCGATCTTGTCGCTGAAGAGGAGCTCGGTCGTACCTTGCATGATCGTCGCGAGCTGGAAGGTCTCGTTGTAACGCCAACCCGCGTCGGTCTTCTCCAGCACGCTCGATTGGAAGCCGAGCGGGTTCCCCTGCACCAGGATCGTGAAGGAATCGCGACGCGGCACGAGCTTCGTCATGTCGAGGTCGAGCGTGGCACCCCTTACCACCAGATCACTGGCCGCAAGTGGCTTCCCTTCGACACTCACCATCCGCACGGGCCCGATCTTTTGAAGCTTGTCGTAGAGCTTCGTCGCATCGCCGACCACCACGACCACGGCTGCGTCTGGCCTGAACACCGAGCGCGCGCCTGACGCGAGCTGCACCGGCGTCACCGCGGCAAGTCGCGTCCGATACGTCGGGAGGTAATCCGCGGGCAGGCCGAGCAGCTTCGCCGTCGTGACCGCGCCCGCTACCTGACTCGCCGTCTCGATGGTGAGTGGGAAGCTCCCTACCAATGCGCCTTTCGCCCCTTCGAATTCCGCCGGTGAAACCGGCTCGTTGCGAATTCGGCGAAGCTGGAGCAGGAGCTCGGTGAGCGCCGAATCGGTCACTTCGGTGCGCGTCTCCGCGCTTGCCTGGAAGTATCCGACGCCCCTCAGTCGTTCGATCTGCGAGTACGAACCGTAGGTCCAGCTCTTCTGCTCGCGCAGAATGGTGAACAGCCGGCTGTCGCTGCCGCCGCCTAACACACGGTTCGCCAACGTCGCCGCATAGTGGTTGTAGCGAGGATCGGTCGGCGTGTACGTCGTGTTGCCCACCAGGATGTTCGACTGCACCGATCCGGGCCGATGTACGAGGATGATCTCCGTGCGTGCTCGCGCGGGAACGGCGCGCGCCGCCAGCGGCGCCGGCGCGAGCCCTCGCCACGAGCCAAAGGCCTGCGTCGCCAACCGGCGCGCATCGGCCAGATTCATGTCGCCGGCCACCACCAGCAGGGCACCGGCGGGGCGGAGACGAGCACGCTGGAAAGCGACCAGATCGGCCCGCGTGATCGCACGCACCGACTCCGTCGTCGGGCGACGGCCGTACGGGTGCGTCCCATAGAGCGCCTTGGCGAAGAAGCGCGCCGCGAGCGCGCCCGGCTGCGACATCTCGAGCTGGAGCGCGGAGAGCGTCTGCGTGCGTAGAAGCTCCACCTCCGACTCGGGGAACGTCGGCCGAATCACCGCGTCCGACACCAGCTCGAACGCCAGCGGCGCATCCGGCGTCAGAACGTTCGACGAGATCGTCAGGAAATCTTCGCTTGCGCTCGCATTGAGCGAGCCGCCGACGCCTTCGATCGCCGCCGCGATCTCTTCGGCGCTGCGTTTTCCGGCCCCCTTGGTGAGGAGACCTGCTACCATCGTCGCCACGCCTTCCTTGTTCGCCGGGTCGTAGATGTCGCCGGCCGAAAGAGAGAGCGACACCGAAACCACGGGTTGCTTGTGGCTCTCCACCAGCACCAGGCGAATCCCGTTAGGCAGAGCCGCTTCCTGGAACGGCGGGAAGCTGGCCGGCTTGAGCGGTGCGGCGGTGGGTGGCGTGGTAGGAAATTGTTGGGCCGTCAGTGACGCAGGTGCGAGCAACACCGCGGCCAGGAGAGCGACGCGGCGCGTCATGAGCTGGCCTCCGAGCTGAGAATGAGAATGAGCGCGTTGTCCGCGCGGAGATACTTCGCCGCGGCGCGCTTCACGTCGTCGAGCGTGACTTTCATGTATCGGTCGAAAGCGGTGTTCACCGCGTCGGCGGAGCCGAGGTACATGCGCGCCATGTTCAGCGCGATGGCTACGTTGAGCGCTTGCTGTCGCTCGTTGATCGCCTGCGCGCGATAGTTGTTCTTCGCCTTGGTGAGCTCCTCCTCGGTCACCCCCTCGGCCACGACCCTCGCCACTTCCTTCGAAAGCAGCGCGTCGAGCGAATCGACGTTGACTCCCTGATTCGCGATGGCCAGCGCCATGAAGACGCCTGGACCACGGCGCGGACCGAACGGACTATAGAAAGTCTGCGACGCAACCGCTGCCTTCGCCTCGCGCGCCAGTTTGCGGTTGAGACGAGAGCTCTCGCCCTGCCCGAGGATCGTGGCCAGCAGCTCGAGCGCCGGCGAATCCGCATCGTCGTACTTGGGAATCCGATACACCTGCACCGTCGCCGGGAGATTCGCCTTGGGATCGTGGATCTTCTTGCGAACCGCGCCGCTGTTGAACGGCGTCTGGCACGCCACGGCTGGCGGCTCCTGCCCGCGAGGAATCCCACCGAAGTACTCGCGCGCCAGACGCTTCGCCTCCGCCGGGTCGAAGTCACCGGCGATGACCAGCGTTGCGTTGTTAGGCACGTAGTACTGGTCGAAGAAGGCCTTCACATCGGGTGTCTTTGCAGCATCGAGGTCGGCCATCGATCCGATGATCGAGTGCGCATACGCGAAGCAGCCCGTTGAATCGAAGGCCGCGTAGTTATCCTCGAAGATCGCGCGCAGATACGGCTGGTTGTCGACACGCAGGCGACGCTCTTCCTTCACCGCTTCGCGCTGATTGTTGAAGTTAGTATCGGTCACGGCCAGCGAGCGCATCCGATCCGCCTCGAGCCAGAGGACGAGATTCAGCCGATTGGATGGGACGACCTGGAAGTACGAGGTGCGGTCCTCGTTGGTCGTCGCGTTGGAGAAGCCGCCTGCGCGCTCGATGAGATTGCCGTGGTCGGTCTTTTTCACGTTCGCCGAGCCCTGGAACATCATGTGCTCGAAGAGGTGCGCGAAGCCGCTGCGGCCGGGACGCTCGTTGCGCGAGCCGACATCGTACCACAGATCGACGGCCACCACCTGCGCCGAATGATCCTCGGCCATGATGAGCTCAAGTCCATTGTCGAGCGTGTCGCGCACGAAGGTGATCTTCGCCGGCGTTTGGGCGGAGGCTGAACTTCCCAGCGCAAGCGCGAGTGCGCCCGCCAGGGAGAGCAGCACGCGGTTGGTGCTCATGTTGTTGTAAGGAAGGAGATTTGAGTTGGGGTCCTCTCGCGCCTGACGTCGGCGCGGCCCCTTAAGCTAAATACGCACGGCTGTCGGACCAGTGTCATGGGGACGAGCCCCTCCACGAAGGGGACGAGTCCCGTCGTCAGCGTCCTGACGACCCGCCCTTTCCGCTGGCATCGACCGCGTTCGCTGCCTCGCTGGCTGTTGCCCAGCGCTCGAGCGCCGCATCGAGCGCCTGGCGAGATTCTTCGAGCGCGCGGCCTAGCTCCGCTGCCTGACGTGTGCCCTCCGCCGTCGCATACAAGGAAGGGTCCTCGAGGGCACTCGTGATGCGCACGACGTCCTGCTCCAGCCGGGCTACTTCTGATTCCGCGGCTGTCAGCGCTTCCAGGATCGTGCGCTGCTTGCGCCTATCGTCGCGACTTCGGTCCTCCACGCGCCGAAGCTTTTGCCTCTCGCGCACGCGCCGGAGTGCCTCCTCTTCAGCCGCCGCTACCGCTGCGGCGTGCTCGCGTTCGGCACTCCGCGTCTCCCACTCCTCGAAGCTCCCATCGAAGTCGATGATCCGCCCGTCGTGCAACACCCACACTCTCGATGCGAGCGAGCGAAGCAGCGCACGATCGTGGCTCACCACGATCACGGTTCCCTCGTAGCGCTCGACCGCGTCCTCCAGCGCTTCGATCGATTCCACATCGAGATGATTTGTCGGCTCGTCCAGGAGCAAGAGGTTGGCGCGCATCAGCACGATCATCGCCAGCGCTACACGTGATCGCTCTCCGCCCGACAACATCGCCGCCGTCCTCTTCGCCTCATCGCCCGGAAAGCCGAAGCGGGCCAGATGGGAGAGCACCTGCCTTCGCTCCCAGCTCGGCCGCAGGTCGCCGATGATGTCGAACAGCGCTCGATCTGTCGGCACCTGTGCCAGATCCTGCCGATAGTGCGCCGCGCTGATCGACGAGCCGAGACGAAGCGAGCCATCTTCAACGTCGCGCTCGCCGGCGATGGCGCGCAGTAGTGTCGATTTTCCCGCGCCATTCGGGCCAATGAACCCGATGACGTCGCCGCGCCGCACGACACCGGTGAATGACTCGACAAGCGTGCGATCGCCGACTGCCAGGTGTACGCGTTCCGCTACGACGACCTGATCGCCACCACGCTCCGCGGTTTCCAGCCTGAGCGCCATCGCGTCGTCTTCCGCCGGCGGCGGAGAGAGTCTCGGCAGCCGCGCCAGCCTCGTGCGTCTCCCTTTCGCTTGGGCGCTGTTCTGTCCGGCGATATTCCGCCGGATGTAATCCTCCTCCTGCGCGATCGTACGACGCTGCTGATCGAACGCGCGCTGTTGCGCCAACCGCCGCTCCGTCCGCTGCGCCACGAAGTCCGAGTAAGTACCGGCGTACGTAGTGGCCGTGTGCGACTCCAGATGCAGGACGTGGTCGATCACGTTCTCGAGAAACGATCGGTCATGGCTGATCAGCAGGACCGTCTCGTCCACGGCGCGAAGGTATTGCTCGAGCCAGCGAGTCGTTTCGAGATCGAGGTGGTTCGTTGGCTCATCGAGCAGCAGCACATCCGCCGGCGCCGCCAGCTGTCGAGCCAGTCCGATCCGGCCTCGCTCACCGCCGCTCAGCGTGCTGACCGGCCGCGATCGCGCCTCGTTAGGCTCGAACCCCAAGCCGTGGAGCACAGCGTCGACTCGCGGCGCGAATGTGTAGCCGCCCTCGCGCTCGAAGCGCTCGAGATCGCGGTCGTATCGCTCCAGTACTTGCCGGTTTGCGCGCTCTCCGAGCTCACCGAGCTTCTCCGCCTGCTCGGCTAGTGAGCGTTCGAGCGCGAGCAGATCGGCGAATCGACCGGCAACTACTTCCCATACACTCGAGGCGTCACCGAAGTCGCGGTGCTGCTCGAGGAGCGTGACACGTAAGCCGGGGGAGCGCCAGACACTTCCGTTCGACGGAAGCTGCTCCGTCGTGAGTAGACGAAAGAGCGAAGTCTTGCCCGTGCCATTCCGACCGATGATTCCCCACCGTTCACCGCGTGAAACGGTGAAGCTCACGTCGGTGAGGACCGTGGTAGCGCCATACTCGATGCCGACATCGGAAAGCACGATCTGCGTCACGACACAAAGATCGGAGAGGCGCCGCCCGAACGGTATGGGCCGGCGACGGCCGGCGGACGTGCCGCGCCTGGCGGCGGCGAGCGAAGGCTTGTCAGGCGCCGACCTCCGCCGCGTGGTCGATGATGGAACGCTGCTGTTACTGCCGGCCCTCCGTCACCCATCGCTTCCATTCCGGCTCGGCGTCGCCAATCGTCAGCTGATGCTGATGCCGAACCAGCGGCATGCGGAGAATCAGTGGCTCGTCGACCAACACCTCGATCCACCGATCGTCGGATAGGCGCGAGTGCTGCAGCCCGCGGTCGCGATACGCGCGCGACTCGGTATCGATCAAGGCCGTGAGACCGAACTTCTGCACGAAGCGGCGCAGCTCCCCTGGTGACGCCGCGCGCTCCATGAGATCGACGAAATGCGTCTTGACGCGGCGCTCCGCGAAGAAGCGGAGCGCCTTTCTCGTTTCCGCGCTCTTTTTCACTCCGAAGACCTGCACTTCCATCGCGTGCCGCGCTCCGCCGAATCAGAACTCCCAAACTACTCCGAAGCTCGGGAGACGCGGAAGCAGTTCGTCCCGCTGCGCACCAACACTCACCGAACGGCCGCCGTTGGAGTGGATTATGAAATAATCGAGTGCGCGCGCGTTTATTCGATTGTACGCGTTGAAGAGATCGAGAAAAACGGACAGCCGTCCGCGACGAAGCGGGAAGTGCCTGGTGACACGCAGATCGAGGCGATGATAGGCCGACAGCCGCTCCGAGTTCAAGGCGCCGAACACCCGAGTCACCGCGATGCGCCCATCGCTCAACGTATCGAGGTGAAAAGTGAACGGCGTGTACGGCCAGCCGGTGTGATACTGCCACGCGGCGCTCAGTCGCCACTTGCTATTCGGACGATACGCGACATCGAGATAAACCGTATGCCGCTGATCGATCGACCGCGGCACCCACGCTCCATTGAGGCGGTCCTTGGCTTCCGCCAACGCATAGCTCGCCGACCAGTCGATGCTCGACGCGCCTGACTGCTTGACGAAGAGCTCCAGCCCTCGCGCCTCCGCCTCGTCGGGTGCGATGCGGCGTCGGTCGTCCAGTATCTCGGGGAACGACTCCGCTACGGTGTTGCCGAAGTTCACGTAGCGCGGCCGGGTGTCATCGATCTTCCGTTGATAGCCTTCGACACGCGCCAGCATTCCTCGTGGGAGTGACAGCTCGAGGCCCAACACCCGCTGTTCCGCCGATTCCGCGGGATAGAAGATGTCGTCACCATCCTGCACCTGCAGTTGATGTATTCCTTGTGCCTGACGATAACGCCCCCAGGCTGCCCGCAACGTCGTGGCGCTTCCAATGGCGTACGCCACGTTCACGCGTGGGGACAGCCCGTTGTCGCCCGTGTAGTCATGGCGGTCGTAACGCAGTCCTAATTCGGCCGTGAGTGATGGAATTGGACGCACCCGCTGCGCGACATACACGCCCGCCGCCCAACCGTTGGGCTCCGCGCGAACCAATGTGGTGTCAAATACCGTGATGAGCGTGTCGCCATCGACCAGAAAATCCCGCACCCATGCGAAGTAGTCGTACGACGTCGAGAAGCGCCGCGCTTCGCCTCCCCACTTGAACATGAATCGGTCGGACAGCTCCCAGCTCCAATCTTGTCGCGCACCCACGAACGTCATTGATCGATCATCGGCCACATGCACGTCGTGCACGTTGTCGAAAGTCGCGATGCGGTCGCCGCGTCGATCCCACGTAAGGCGTCCAGCGGAGAGGATGCTCTCCACGCGCAAGGGCGATCGCGGCTCGTAGCGCCAGGCGAGCCAGCCATAGCTGCTGCCGTAAGAGCTGGTCAGGTGTGGATCCTCGGGCTCATCCACAAAGTCGAGTCTGTCGGAGGCATACAGGACGTGGGCCGATAACGAGTGGGCATCGCTCAGCTGGTACTCCAGCTTGCCTAACACATCGTAGTAGGTGGGGTCAGGTGCATCGGTGACGTTCACCAGATCCCATGCGTAGTCGAGGTAGCCGCGCCGCGCCGAGAGCAGCCAACGTCCCTGATCGCGTGCTCCGAACGATCCGCGCGTCATCGCGCGAACGTTTGTGAGCGTCAACGCGAGCGCGGTCGTCTTCTCACCCGGTGGTGGATCAGCGGTGCGCATGTCGAACACCCCGGTCTGTCGATTGCCGAACTCCACACCGAAACCGCCGGTGCTGAGATCGATCCCACCGATCGCCGCGACGTCCACGATCGACAGCGCGGCATCATAGTCCTTGAGGTGAAATGGCTCGTAGAGCTCTAGACCGTCGAGACGCACGAGTAGCTCATCATTCGGCCCACCGCGCACTCGGAATGCCGCCGAAAAATCGTACGAGGTGACGCCGGGCAGACGGGTCACCGCACGGAAGATGTCTTCGCCCAGCTGCGGGTTCGTCTCGATCTCATCGCGCGTGAGCGATGCCTGACTCGCCACCTGCTGCCCCATGATCCCGAAATGCCCCGGAGTCACGACCACCGCCGCCAGCGGTGTCGGTGCGCGCTCCAGCGGCACGTCGAGCTCGATTGTTTCGTCCGCTTCTACCGATACGTCGATCAGTTGCGCGGGCCGATACCCGATGCGCATCACGCTGAGCTCGTAGACGCCGGCATCAACATCCCGCAGTGCGAACCGTCCGTCGGCGTCGGTGATCGTCATGTGTCGCGTTCCGACGATCTGTACTCGCGCGTTGGCGAGCGCCTCACCCACTTCCTCTCGCACCCGCCCGACGATCCCGCCACGGGACGACCGATCTCCATCCGGCCGCCTGACGAGCACCGCCTGCCCGCCGGCTGAGACACGCAGCTCGAGCGGCGTCTCTCGAAGCACGCGTACGAGCGCGGCAGCGACACGCATGCGCGATGCCTTCAGCGTGACACGCCGGTCGAGGCCGGGGAGATCGCGGTCGTACGCGATACCCATCTGCGCTAGCGTCAATAGCTGTTGCACCGCGTCTTCGACTCGTGTGCTGTCGAATGCCACTGGCACCACGGCCTGCAAGGCGGCGATCCCGTTGCCATCCGATCGCAGCCTGACGAATCGCTCGTTAGGCTGCTGCGTCGACGCGCAGAGCGGGATCAAGAACAGGAGGGGAAACAGGGATCGCAGCATCGGGGGGATGAAGAGGGAGAATGACGACGGAGTAGGTGAGAGCAGAGGGAAGTCAGCGCGGCACGAAGGTGATCGTCCGGTCGCGGCGTTCGTATCGGGCATCCAGCGCCAACGCGATCGCATCGAGCGCCTCCGTCAACGACTCGGCTTTGAAGCGCGCCGTGAGTCGACGGTCGGCAAGCCCGCTGTCGGCGACGACGAAGTTCACATCGTACCAGCGCTCCAGCTGGCGAAGCGCATCGCGAAGCGGCATGGCGTCGAAGGCAAGACGGCCTTCTGTCCAACCGACGAACGGTTCGAGACTCGAGATCGCACGCACCGTCGGCTTTCCGCCCGCCCGCAGTGCACCGAGTTGCCCCTTGATCAGCACGACGCCAGAGCTGCTATCCGCCGGAGTGAGCAACACGCGCCCGCCCGCGACGGCGACTTGGACCTCATCGGTACCGGCGTACGCACGTACCGCGAACTCGGTACCGAGCACTCGCGTCATTGCACCCGCGGTGTGGACCACGAAGGGATGTACGGAGTCCGGCGCCACCTCGAAGTACGCTTCACCGATCAGGCGCACGTCGCGCGTTTTGCTACCCATGTCGGGCGCGTACTCCAGACGGCTCGCCGCGCCCAGCACGACACGCGTTCCATCGCTCAGCCGCAGCTCGGCGCGCTGTCCCTTGGTCGTTGCCACTTCGCGCATCGCCACCTGCGTGCTGCTGCTTCCCCGGTCCGACATCATCCGCCAGAGCATCGCCGCACTCAACGTCAGGACGAGACCCGCCGCGATCCGAAGCAGCCCCTTGTATCGTCTCGGACGCCGCGTGTGTATCGGAATGACTGTCGTTGCCGCCGGCTCGAGCATCCCCTTGGAGACATTACGCCACGCCGTATCGACGTCCCACGAGCGCGTCTCCGCACTCACCGCCTGACGTGCCTCATCCAGCAGCTGACCGCGACGCGGATCGCCTTCCAGCCAGCGCTGAAGGAGGACCATCTCCTCGGAGGTAGCCTCCCCCGCGAGAAATCGATCGACAATGCTCCAGTCGAAGTGCTCGGTCACGCTGGCGATCTCCGCATACACTCACTCGACAATCGAGAACGAGAAAACCCCACTCTGTCGCTTTACCCCCCTCCTCTCTCCTCCCTCCTCGCTCCTCCCTGGCTTTCGCTATCCCCCTCTGTCGCCGAGCAACCGCCGCAACGCCTCCAACGCGCGGCTCAATTGATTCTCCACCCCCTTCACCGAGATCCCCATGACCTCGGCGATCTCCGAATACTTGAGCTGCCCCTCCCATCGGAGCTGCACGGCCATCCGTGCCCGAGGAGGCAATCGATCGATTGCCTCGCGCACCACAGCCGCCATCTCCTCAGCCTCGACCAGCGCTGCAGGATCGGGAATCGAGCCGTGCAGCTCGAGAACGCCTTCATCACCAGAATCCTCGGCCCAGGAGCGTTCGAGCTGCCCCCGCTTGATCTGATTCAGCGCCTGATTCCGCACCGCGCCGAAGAGATACGCGCGAACACTCCCTCGCACTTCCCAGTGATCGCGTTGCGTCCAGATGTTGAGGAAAACGTTCTGCACGACTTCCTCGGCAGTCTCCCGCGAACGCACCAGCGTGTTCGCGAAGGCGCAAAGCGAGCCGTAGTGCGCGCGGAATATCCCTTCGAAGACACGCTCATCGCCGGCGCGTACGCGCGCGACCATGGCATCGGTGTCGTCCGATGGGAAAGGACTCGTCATACGGCGCGCGAACTCTGGGGTCCGTGACTACCGATCGGCGGAGGTGCGTCAAGGTTATCATTACGCCATGACGCTGCCTAGCTATCGCGCCGCTTGGTGGTTGCCAGGTCCACACCTTCAGACGTTGTGGGGTAGGATCGGCCGTCGCGCACCTGCCATCGCCACACGGATCGAGCGATGGGACACGCCCGATGGCGACTTCATAGATGTGCATCGTCTGGACGGCGCGCCCGATGTACCGCGTCTCGTCCTCCTTCACGGGCTCGAAGGCTCGCCTCGCTCGCACTACGCCGCGGGCCTCTTTGCCCAGGCGCGGCGGCACGGTTGGGCGATGGACGCGCTCGTCTTTCGTTCCTGCGGCGACGAACCGAATCGCCTCGTGCGATCCTACCACTCCGGCGAGACGGGTGACTTCGATTTCGTCATGCGACGCTTGGCCGCGGCGGAGCCAGCGCAGCCGCTCCTTCTCGCCGGAGTCTCGTTAGGCGGGAACGTGCTCCTCAAATGGCTCGGCGAACGGGGCGAGAATGTTCCGGACACCGTGATCGCAGCCGCCGCTGTCTCCGTGCCGTACGACCTCGCAAAATCTGCTCTCCACATCGATCGCGGATTCGCCCGGATTTACCAAGCCCACTTCCTCCGATCGCTGCGTCGGAAAGCAGAGGAGAAGCGACGCCGTTTTCCCGATGCCATTCGCGCCGAGGCCATCGCGCGGGCACGCAGCATTTGGACGTTCGACGATGGCGTCACCGCTCCCATTCACGGATTCCGCGATGCGGCCGACTACTACGCGCAGTCGAGCTCGCTGGGCTTTCTGTCGAAGATCCGCGTGCGCACGCTGTTACTCAGCGCCGTCGACGATCCGTTCCTCCCGCCCGAAGTGCTCCAACGGGTCGCCAATATCGCTGCCTCGAATTCAGTGCTGACGACGGAGTTCACCACGCAAGGTGGCCACGTCGGCTTCGTGGGTGGGATGCCATGGGGCCCACGCTACTACCTCGAGGAGCGAGTCATGGCGTTTCTCGAGGAGCAGCTGCATCGCGCGCGGCGGGAGCGCTCGACTCGATTCCGCGCCGCCGCGCGCTAGGACGCGCGTCAGCGAGCATCGCCCGCACGTCATCGAGCGCGATGTAGTCCAGCTCGCGTCGCGCCTCGACACACTCGAGCAACAGACCACCGCGCTGGAGATGGCCTCGCCGCACGAGGTCGCGCGGCACTCGCAATCGCTCTCCGAAGATGGGCTCGAGAATCTCGGTGTACTTGGTGCTGTGTACCGACCCGAGGAGGACGACATCACACCGTACCTCCCCAAGCACCTCCGCCAGAGAGCGCGCGCTAGCTTCGAGCGCCACTCGTGAGACCGTATCGAACTCGGTCGCACCTGCCGCTCGAAAGCGACGGAGCATGTCGAGGTCGACAGCCGTGTCGGGATCCAGAAGTCCGTGCGTGAACGTGACCACGTGAACGCCACGAACGGCGAGAGTGCTGGGCGGGTTCGCGAACTGGCGAGCATATGCGAGCTTGCCCGTGAAATAGAGCCCACTCAAATGCGTGAAGAGCGCGCCTAGCGTCATCCCACCAGGTGTCTGTAGGCGACGCGCGGCTGGCGTACGAGGCGGATCCTCCACCAACGTGCTCGCCTTCGGACCGTGCGCCGTCGCCGGCGACAGAAGGAAAATTCGAAAGCTCATCAAATGATTGCCTGCGTTCTATGCTGATCGCGCGTTGTGTCGCTTGCGAGCGTGCGATACGTTGCGCGCGTGAGAAAGTATGTCACGCTTTGCCTCGCTCTCGGCCTCGGCTGCACGTCTTCTCGTGCTGCGTCGCCGGCGAACAGCGCACCGCCAGTCGAGACAGCAGAGCTCGCCACGGCGAGCGATTCAGTTGCATCTCTTCTCCTCACCGACGTCCAATCGCTCGACAGCAGCATTCGCGTCGAGCTGCGCTACGCGACACCCAATAACTTCACCGGCTCGCCGCTCCCGGGCTACCAAGCCAACCGCGCACTGCTCCAGCACGAGCCTGCTCGAGCGCTTGCGAAGGTCGCCCGCGACCTCCGGTCCGCTGGTCTCGCACTGCTGGTGTACGATGCGTACCGTCCGGTACGCGCGACCGATGCCATGATGGAATGGACGCGACGAGCCGGTCGCCAGGATCTGGTTCGAAATGGCTATATCGCCAGCCGCAGCCGCCACAACCTCGGTGCGGCGATCGACCTGACCTTGGTCGACGCGAGCACCGGACAAGCCCTAGACATGGGCACGCCGTTCGACACGTTTTCGGAGGACGCACACACCGCGAACGCGAGCGGAACTTCGGCGATGAGCCGCCAGCGTTTGGTGCAGGCAATGGAGCGTCATGGTTTTGCGAACTATGAGAAAGAGTGGTGGCACTTCAGCTACCCGGTGACCAGGGAGGTCCGCATGGATCTCATCATCCGGTGAAAGACCCTGTCATTGGAGGAAACGATTAATGCGCTTCGGGCTCCTCTCGATCGTCATCATATTGGCTGGCGCCGTACCGAATTTCGCCGCGTGCGCTCAGGATCACTCTCAGCACCAGCAAAGCGCTGACGCGTCAGCGTCAAGACAGGGCAGCACAGACACTACAAAGGGCATCCCCGCCGGCGCCGCCGATGCCCAAGCCCGGCTCGATGCCTCCCCACGCCACAGCGAATGGGTGATGGTTCCGACCGGCGCGTCTGATTCCGTCCGCGCCTGGATTGTATATCCGGAGCGCAAGACCAGGGCGCCGGTCGTCGTCGTCATACACGAGATATTCGGCCTCACGCCGTGGATCCGCGCTGTCGCTGACGAGCTTGCCGCCGCTGGCTTCATCGCCATAGCGCCCGATCTGCTGACCAGCAAGAACATCCCCGGTTCGCCGCTCAACCCTAATCCGGATTCGGCTCGGGCCGTCATCCGCTCGCTCGATCGCGACGTCGTACATCGCCAGCTCACTGCGGTCGCCAACTACGGCACGGCGCTCCCGGCAGCTACCAAGAAATACGGGATCGTCGGCTTCTGCTGGGGCGGATCCGAATCGTTCTGGCATGCAGTCTACGATCCCGCGCTCGCTGCCTCGGTCGTGTATTACGGCTCATCGCCCGACACTACGCGCCTAACGAGTGTGCGCGCACCGGTGCTGGGGCTCTACGGCGAGAACGACGCGCGCGTCAACGCGACGATCGCGCCCGCCCAAGCGAAGATGAAATCGCTCAACAAGACCTACGAGCCGGTCATCTTCACCGGCGCCGGTCACGGATTCCTCCGCGCGCAGGCCGAACAGAATGGCGCCAATCTTGCCGCTACGAAGGATGCCTGGCCGAGGACGGTTGCCTGGTTCCGAAAGCATCTCGAGTGATCGGATAGCGAAGAGAAGCACGCGACGTATGGACGGCGGGCCGGGGTGAACCCCTGGCCCGCTTCGCGTTCGAGCCGCGCGTCCGCGTACAGTCGCGGAACGCGATCCGATGGGATACAATTTCGCCGACATTTTCCTCACTCTCGCCAATGCGAGTCGTCTTCCTCCTCTCCTTCATCACCGGCGTCGCATTCGGCGTCATTAGCATGCTGGCCGGCATCGATCGCCAACGCCGCCGCCGCGTGCGAACGCCAATCTTCAATTATCCGACGGTCGGTGCGTTCTTCACGCTCGTCGGCATTACCGGATATCTGCTCAGTCGCTACTCATCGCTCGGCCCTATCGCAACGACGCTGATCGCGCTCGTCGCCGGTCTGGGCGCTGGCGGAGGAATGCTCGGTCTCGTCGCCGGATGGGCGATCCCAAGTGCCGCCCGCGATGTCGAGGACGAGCGCTACCGGCTACAGGGCTTCCTGGGTCGCGTCACGAAAACAATCGATGCCGTGCCCGACGCCTCGGCGTCAGAGCCCGTACCGGGCGAGATCAGCTACGTCCACGACGGAATCCACGCCGTCTCTCCAGCGCGAAGTCTCGATGGCCAGCGCATCGACCACGGTACAGAGATCGTCATCGAGCGCATCGAGAACGGCGTGGCCTACGTAGAGACCTGGAGCAGGATCGAGAAGGAGCTCCAGCTGTAGTTCTCTTGCGCGGCCTGGATCGTGCCTCTAAGGTGGAAGCATAGAGGTGCACCATGTCGGATGCCGCGCTCTTCGCCGTCATCTTCATCGGCTTCTTCATTCTGCGGATCATCGCGGCCACTGTGTTCTTCCTCTGGCTGCTTCCGCACGGCGACCGATGCCCCATGTGCGACGCGCCGACGATCCGCGTCAAATCACGTGGATGGAACTTCTTCATGCCCTGGTTCCGCACCAGCTGGTGCTACGAGTGCAATTGGGACGGACTGTTGCGCCATGGGCCGCTCTCTCCCAAACCGGAGCCGAGCGAGGTGGAGAAGAAGATGCCGGCGCGTTAGCGCGAGCGCGTCATGGCGAAGAGGGCGAGCCAGTCGGGCCAGTTCCCGCTGAGATCGAAGAAATCATCGTAGTGTACTAGGCCTGCCCCCTCCAACATCTCGACCAGATCGCCGATCGCGTCATCGCCGAACAACGGCCCGATGGCGATCAGATCTTCCTCCACCCGGAACTCGTCAGGCGTGAGATTGAAACGCTGATCGACGCTGGCTCGGGTGAGCTCCGAGCGCTCGAATGCATCGCGCCGAACGAGCAGGGTGGGCGCTTCGGACGAGATCTTGAGTGGCATGGCTCAATTCTGTCGGATGCGTGTGGCGGTGTCCACGCGTGGTTAGCTTTCCCGTATGACGACATCTCCCGTGTCATCCACCGAGCTCGACGTCGACGTCATCGTCGTCGGCGCCGGCCACGCCGGTACTGAAGCCGCTGTCGCCGCGGCCAGACTCGGCGCGCGGGTGGCGCTCATCACCAGCGCGCTGGAGACAATCGGCCAGATGTCGTGCAACCCGGCGATTGGCGGTGTTGCCAAGGGAACGGTAGCACGCGAGGTGGATGCACTCGGCGGGATCATGGCCCGCGCTACCGATCGGGCGACTCTCCAGTTCCGAATGCTGAACCGGAGCAAAGGGCCGGCTGTCTGGGCGCCACGCGCGCAGTGCGACCGCGGGCTGTATCGGCGAGCCGTGCGGTCGCTGCTCGAGGAGCATGGGCGGCTGCACACTATTCAGGGGACCGTTGCCCGCCTCCTGATCGATCGAGAGAGCCGCTGTGTCCTCGGTGTCGAGACACTGGAGGGACGCCGCTTCGGATCGAGGGCCGTCGTCATTACCACCGGCACCTTCCTTCGAGGACGCATCCACATCGGCACCGACACCAAGCTCGCGGGTGGCCGCGCGGGAGACGCGCCGGCCGTACACCTGGCGGAGCAGCTGGAACAGCTGGGGTTGGAGGTGGCGCGCTTCAAGACCGGGACGCCGCCGCGCATCGATGGCCGCTCCGTCGATTACTCGAAGTTGATGCGACAGGAGAGTGAGCTCGGCGACTTCGACTACCGCTGGTCGCACTTCTCATCGGCACCCAGTGCGCTCCCCCAGCTTCCGTGTTGGATCACGCACGCCGGCACGGAGGTCAAGCGGATCATCCAGGACAACATCGCGCGCTCGGCGATGTATGGGGGCGCGATCAGCGCCCGCGGACCGCGGTACTGTCCGAGTGTCGAAGACAAGATCGTGAAGTTCCCCGACGTCGAGCGCCATCAGATCTTTCTGGAGCCGGAAGGACTCGACACGAGCGAGCTCTACGTCAATGGATTGTCGACGTCGTTGCCGGCCGAGGTCCAGCTCGAATTTCTGCATGCAGTGCCGGGGCTCGAGCACGCGCGCATGACACGCGCCGGGTACGCCATCGAATACGATTACTATCCGCCGATGCAGCTCGATGCCACGCTGCAGCTCAAGGCACTTCGCGGGTTGTTCTTCGCTGGACAGATCAACGGCACGACTGGGTATGAGGAAGCCGCGGGGCAGGGCGTCGTTGCTGGATACAACGCAGCGCTGATAGTGCAGGCCCGCGCACCACTCGTGCTCGGCCGCGAGACGTCCTACATCGGCGTTCTGGTCGATGATCTGGTGACCCGTGGCGTCGATGAGCCCTATCGTCTCTTCACGTCGCGTTCCGAGTTTCGACTCACCGTGCGCCAGGACAATGCGCTTCGTCGGTTGGCGCCGATCGCAGTCGAGCTTGGCGCATTCACCGATGATGAGCGGCGGATCGTCGAGCAGCGCTTTGCCGATGAGGATCGCGCATTGGAGCTCGCCACTCGAACGACGATCCATCCCGATCGTGCCGACCCCGTGCTTCTCGCCGCCGGTGGTGCACCGCTCGCGCACGGTGTGAAGATCGCGGAGCTGGCGAAGCGTCAGCGGTTGACGCTTACCGAGCTGTTCGCCGCAGCGGGCGTCGGGGCCGATTTGCCGCGCGATGCAGTGATCACGACCGAGCTCGAGCTCAAGTACGCCGGATACTTCGAGCGTGAGCGGATTGCCGCTGACCGGTTGCGTCGCATGGGAGATTTCGCGTTGGCGGCCGATCTACCGTATGAGGGAATGCGTTCCTTGTCGTTCGAAGCGCGGCAGAAGCTGGCATACATTCGGCCGGCCTCGTTGGCGCAGGCGTCACGCATCCCTGGGGTCAGTCCGAGCGACTTGCAGAACCTGGTGCTCGAAGTGGAGAAGCATCGACGGTTGGCGGGCCTGGCCGGGGCTGGCGCGGCCGGCGCAGCTGGCGGGTAGCGCGCGCTCGCGGAATGCTCTGTGAAAGAAGTGATCCCTCCCGGCACGACGCTTGACCGCCTGACGCGTGTCCCGTCATCGTATCTCGGCAGATTTGGCAATGCATATCTCGTCAGGCTGAAGAATGGTTAATAATTATCACAGCGCGACTAATTCAACGCGAAATGGAATGATGCAGTGCATCGAGCCGCGCCGCACGCGCCGTACGCGGCGCATGCGCCGTTGGTCGAGGATCGCTCGGGTTTTGGCGGCGGTAGCGATGGCGGCGACTATCGCGTCGTGCAGCGACTCGACTGGTCCTGAAGAGTGCCTAACGAATCTGACGCTGCAGATCAACGTGTTCGTCGATCCCGAGCCGCGTTTCGAGTGGGTGCCGCGGTGCTTGATCTCGGAGTTGGCGGTGTTCGATGAGAATACGGCCGAGCTCAAGTGGACGCTCTTTTCGTCAGGCGGCGAGCGGCCAAATACCATCAGGTCAGGCGCGGTGTATGGTGTGGTGCCGCCTGACGCGGAGCAGGACGGAGCGCCGCAGCCGTTGATTCCGGGGACGACCTATCGGGTATCGCTGAGCGCGACCTTTGAGGGGGAAGTGTCCGTGATCGGCACGCGGACTTTCGTTCGGTAGCGGGGCAGCTGACGCGGATCTGCGATACGTGAGGAAGTGGCCGGGCGCGAATGGGAGGCGGCCGGGGCCTACATCGCTGCGTGACGATTCAGGTGAGAAATCGCGCGACGAGTCGCGAGAAGAGTCGCGCGCCTGAGGCACGTCAGTTAACTCGCGTTGCTCGCCGCCGTGCGGTGCATGCCGCATGTGCCGGCTGATTGTGCTCTGCACAGCGTTGCGATGTGCGCAGCCTTGTGATGTGCAAGTGCCGGCGTGACTGACGTCCTCTAGTGGTGGCGCTCGGATGACGCGTGCGCCCGCCTATTAGTAGCACTCTGATATTTATTGTCGATTACCTCCACTGGAGTGTTGGCATGCAAGGAACACGGAGTCTTGTCGCTTTGACGGCCGTTGCGGCACTGGCAATATCAACGCGCCTCGAGGCGCAGCAGGTGCCGCAGTCGCCATCGACCCCACTGCCACCGCAGGTCGTGGTGACAGCGCAAGGAGAGACGCGCATCACGCCGGATCGCGCGGCGATTTTCATCGGTGTGCAGACCCGGTCTGCCACCGCAGCGCAGGCAAGCGCGGAGAATGCGCGGAAACAACGCGCGGTGCTCGATACGTTGCGCGCGCTTGGCATCCCGAACGAGCGCATCTCGACGATGGAGTACAACGTCTACCCCGAGCAGCGCTACGAGCCCCAGCGCGGCGACTCGGCCCCCAAAATCACCGGCTACAACGTCGTGAACACGGTAAGAGTCGAGGTGCACCGGACACAGGACCTCGGTCGGATCATCGACGCCGTGCTGGCGAAGGGCGCGAATGGCATCAACTCGCTCCAGTTCTTTGCCGCGAATACCGATGACGCTCGCCGCACGGCGCTTGGCAACGCCGTCAGCCGTGCGCGCGCTGACGCGGAAGCGATCGCTCGCGCCGCTGGAGGCCAGTTAGGCGAGCTGATGGAGTTGAACGCCACGCCGTTCGAACCGCCACGACCTTATCCCATGGCCATGGCGCGCGTTGCTTCAGAGGCAGCACAGACCCCCATCAGCCCAGGCGAACAGACGTTGAGTGTCACTGTTATGGCGCGATGGAGATTCGTTGCAGGCGCGAGATAGGCGCACGTAGGGGAATGATGTGGCTTGAAACGCCTCGGTCCTGGTTTGTGGCCCGGGGCGTTTTACTGTTGGGCGCGAGAAAGGAGAGAGGAGGGCAATGTTTCACGTGAAACGCTGAAACGCGGTCTTGCAATTCGCCACACAGTTCCACGTGGAACGTGACGCACGACACTAGCCCAAGCCCGCCATGCCCACTAAGTTGCCGCTCCCCGCGTAGATCCGAGTCCAGTGGCCCAAGTCATCGCAGTTGCCAACCAAAAGGGCGGCGTAGGCAAGACAACCACGGCCATCAACCTCGCCGCAAGCTTGGCGGTCGCTGAGCAGCGCACGCTCCTCATCGATGGCGACCCACAAGGCAACGCGACGAGCGGTGTCGGGCTCACGAAGGACGCCCTCACGCAAACGGTCTACGAGGCAATCCTTGGCGAGACCACGCTCGAATCAGTCCTTCATCGCGGCGTTCAGTTCACCCACCTCGACGTCGCTCCCGCCACACCGGATCTCGCCGGTGCAGAGGTCGAGCTAGTCGAGCGCTCCCGCCGCGAGCTGGCAATGCGCGACGCGCTCGAGCCGATCCGCGACAACTACGACTTCATCCTGATCGACAGCCCGCCATCCCTAGGCTTACTCACGGTGAACATGCTCGCTGCTGCGGACTCGGTCCTCATACCGGTCCAATGCGAGTATTACGCGCTCGAGGGGCTCTCCCAGCTCCTGAGCACGATCACGCTCCTGCAGCGCGGTCTCAACGAGCAGCTGACCATCGACGGCGTGCTTCTCACGATGTACGACACGCGCCTCAACCTCTCGCGCCAAGTCGCTGCAGACGCCCGTGAGTACTTCGGGCCGAAGGTCTTCCAAACAGTAATCCCGAGAAATATTCGGCTCGCCGAAGCGCCCAGCTTTGGTAAGCCGATCATCCTGTATGATGTCGCGAGCGTTGGCGCGCAGGCCTATGTCAATGTCGCGCGCGAGCTTCTCGAACGTCACCGACAAGGAGCACAGGGTGACGAGATTTCCCCTGCGGTCGTCCATAGCTAGCCGTTGACCCTGCGAACGGCGTTCGCAGAAGTTGGCGTCGAGCTTCGACGTACCGCCCGCCTATAACGCCGAGCCAGACAACTGCGATGATGTCCAACGAAAAGCCCCGACGGCTGGGCCGAGGGCTCGAGGCGCTGTTGACCGCCACCAAGGCGACACAGTCGACCGCAGCAACAGCGGAGGCCACTTCGACGGACCGGAGCGGGCTCCAACACATCCCACTCGGGCAGATCCGCCCAAATCCCTTCCAACCGCGGAAGGACTTCAAGACCGAAGAGCTGGCTGAGCTCCAGGCGAGCATGCGAAGTTCTGGCCTTCTTCAGCCGATTACGGTCCGACCCGCGCCTCATGGGGCAGAGGGCTACGAGCTCATCGCCGGTGAACGCCGTTTACGCGCCGCCAGCCAGCTGGGATGGGCCGATATACCGGCTGTAGTTCGCGACATCGACGACAAGACGATTCTTACGCTGGCCCTCATCGAGAACCTTCAGCGCACGGATCTCAATCCGATCGAGGAGGCTGAGGGCTACCAGCGGCTGATCCAGGAGTTCTCGTTAACACAGCAGGAAGTCGCCGACGTGGTGGGGAAGGATCGGTCGACTGTAGCTAACATATTGCGGCTCTTGAACTTACCTGCATCGGTGCGCCGGTTCGTGCAGGAGGGTCAGCTTACCCTCGGCCACGCTCGAGCTCTTCTCGCGCTAGGGAATGAGCAACGGATGGTCGATCTCGCGCGTGAGGTCGTCGCTAAGGGGCTCACGGTGCGCGATGTGGAACAGCGCGCTCGAGACGCGAGCACGGCACCCAAGAGAGTGCCTAACGAACGCGCCGCGTCCACTCCAGGCGCAGCCATCGCGCGCCAGGTCGGCGATCAGCTCCGCCGTCACCTCCAGACCGACGTCACCGTCAGTAGCTCGGACGGCAAACGCGGCAAGATCGAAATCGTCTTCTACTCGCCCGACGATCTCGACCGCGTACTAGACCTCATCCTCGGCAAACAGCGCGAGCAGTTATGAGTGCAGTTATGAGTGACGAGTAGTTATGAGTGAAGAGCAGACGACGGAGAGCCAGCGCGGCGGCTATGGCAACATCTACACGCCGCACGCGGGATCGATGGTCATCCAGGTGCACCGCGAAAGCGGTCTCGCCAATCGCACCATCGTCCTCTCGCAGCGCCAGGTGACACTGCTGCGACGGAGTCTCAAAGCTGGCGCCGTACTTCTTGGAATTATTCTGTTGAGCTGGCTCTTCCTCGCCGCGCAAGCTGCCCGCGTTCCTGTCCTCACCAAACGCGTCGCGAGTCTGCAGCGCGATGTGAAACGCGTCGACACACTGCAGACGGCACTCGTCGAGCTCGAGAAGCGATTCCACCAAGTGCAACGCATGCTCGGTGCGAACACACCCGTGCGCGTGCAGCAGCCCGCGAAAGATTCCGCGCCGCGCGTGCTGCGCGTCGACTCCGTCGCGCCATCGGTGCCATCACTCTGGCCGGTGCCAGTCGCCGGACAAATCCTTCCGTACGACAGCAGCGCACACAGTGAGGGAATCGACATCGCTGTTCCGGCCGGCACTGCAATTCGTGCCGCTGGAGCAGGGACAGTCGTCGAGATAGGGAATGACGCGAAGTTCGGTAAGGTGGTGAAGATCCGCCATCGCGATGGGTACGAGTCCGTGTACGCGAATGCGGGCGACATCCTCGTCGAGAAGAACGATCAGGTTCCCGCCGGCGCCGTCATCGCGCTCTCTGGGAATGGAGGTCACGCTCCCGTCCCGCACGTGCATTTCGAGATTCGCAAGGACGGCACGGCCGTCGACCCCCTATCACTCGTGAAACCCGGAGGCAGCAGTGGCGATCTTCGCTAAAGAGTCGAATGGTACCACCGACGTGAAGGCGGCGGCGCCGAGTGGCGAGGGGTCGATCTCGATCATCGCCGCAGGAATGAAGATCACCGGCGACATCGATACCGATGGCGTCGTCAAAGTCGAAGGACGCGTCGAAGGCGCGATCCGCGCCGGCCGCCAAGTACTCATTGGACGCCAGGGCGAAGTGAAAGGCGATATCTCCACTCGTGAGGCAGTCGTCGGCGGGAAAGTGCACGGCACGATCAACGCAGCTGAACGCGTCGAAGTGCAGGGAACGTCCACCGTCATCGGCGACATCAACACCAAAGCGATTGCTGTCATCGAAGGCGGAAGGATCAACGGCTCCATCCGCATCACCGACACGGCACTCGCGGATAAGGAATCGCTTCGCGGTCCACGCGTCCCCGCGGCGGCGATCGCGAGCTGAGCCGCGAGCTGACTCGCGACATCGCCCGCGAGCACGACGTTAGCACGACGAGAGCATCTGGCGCCGCAACACACTGCGGCGACAACTTAGAGAAAGGCGGCCAATTGGTTGGCCGCCTTTTTCACTTTTGTCCACATCGCTCAAGTCACAGCGAGTGCGCGACTTATGCTGAATCGCCCACGCTGTTCCACGTGGCTTTCCACAGCTCTCCACATAGCGCTCCTGCTATTGCTGGCAGTAGGCTGCCGCGATACTGGCTCGTCGGAGCGCGGGGCCTCTGGCACCTCCAACAGCCCGACCCCAGACTCAGCCAGGTTCCGCGTCGCCCTGCTCACCCCTGGCCCAATCACTGACCAAGCCTGGAATGGCGGCGCCTATCAAGGACTGATCCGAATCCGCGACAGTGTCGGCGCACAGATCAGTCATGTACAAACCAGGACACCGGCAGAGTTCGAAGAGAACTTCAGGCAATACGGACAGCAACGTTACGCACTCGTCTTCGGACACGGCTTCGAATTCCAGGACGCGGCGTCGCGCGTAGGCCCCGACTACCCACGCACGATCTTCATCACGACCTCCGGAAATCGCCGAGGGCCAAACGTCGCCCCGATGGTTTTCGCGTTCGAGGAGCCATCGTATCTCGCCGGCATCATCGCCGGAACGATGAGCAAGACAGGCATCATCGGCGCCATCGGCGGCACCGAGCTCCCACCGGTCAAAAGCAGCTTCCTCGCCTACGAAGCCGGTGCACGCTCGGTCAACCCCCGCATCCGCGTCATCACCTCCTACATCGGCAACTGGGATGACGCGAGCGCGGGCAAGGAACAAGCACTCGCTCAGCTCCGCCGCGGATCCGACTTCATCTTCCAGAACGCCGACGCGGCGGGACTCGGCGTCATCCAAGCGGTGCGCGAAGCCAGGACCTCGCGCGAGACCTATGTCTTCGGCGCGAACTCCGACCAGAACGCAGTCGCACCCGAAGCCGTGATCGCCAGCGTCGTCATCGACCTGCCCCACGCGTTTCTCACCGTTGCGCGCGAGGTCCGCGCAGGCAGATTCACCCCTCGCGTCATCAGCCTCGGCACCAAAGACGACGTCACCAAACTCGTTGTGAACCCCGGTCTCGCGTCGCGAATGCCACCCTCGCTGCGCGCCAAGCTCGACTCGGCGGAGCAGGGAATCATCGCGGGAACGCTGCGACCACCACGGATCGAGTTCGTCGACACGAGCCAAACGACGGCCCTGCCCACGCCCTGACATGGCAACACTGTACGAGATCTCGCACTTCCTCGACGCACTGTTGGCAACCGACGAGATCCCAGACTACGCGAATGCGCTCAACGGCTTGCAAGTCGAAAGCGATCGCGACATCACCAAAGTCGCCGCGGCCGTCGATGTCAGCGATCGCACGATTCGGGGTGCCATAGACGCCGGGGCGAGCCTGCTGCTAGTGCATCACGGACTGTTCTGGGGAGGGCTGCAGCCACTTCGGGGCAGTTATCTCGGCCGAGTGCGCCTCCTTCTCGACAACAAGCTCGCGCTGTACGCGTCTCATCTGCCGCTCGACGCGCACACCGATGTCGGAAACAACGTGCTGCTGGCACGCGAGCTCGGCCTCACGCCTACGGGCGGCTTCGCCCGCTTTCAAACCGTCGACATCGGTGTCATGGGGCACAGCGAGCTTCCAACCGCCGAGCTCGTTTCACGTGCCGACGCGTTCGCTCGCCGTCACGGCGGATCGGTTCGCACTGCCGGTGTCACCGCCGGCCGCCTAACGAGTCGATGGGCCATCTGCACCGGAGCAGGTGCCGATATAGGCACGCTTCGCGAAGCTACCACCAAGGGAATCGACACACTGATCGTCGGCGAAGGGCCTCATTGGACCGCGGTCGACGCGAGCGAGCGCGGTCTGGCGATCATTTACGCCGGTCACTACGCGACTGAAACACTCGGCGTTCGCGCAATCGCTGACCGCGTATCGACAGCGTTCGGTATTCCGTCGACTTTCATTCCCGCGCCGACTGGCTTCTGACGAACATCTCACCGAGTACCGCGTCGTCAACGTCCCCGCCCGTGTCGCTCGAGCTTCGCGGCATCTCGAAGCGATTCGGTCATACCATTGCGCTCGATGAGGCATCGCTCACCGTGCTGTCGGGGAGTGTGCACGCGCTCTTGGGCGCCAACGGTGCGGGTAAGACGACACTCATGCGGATCGCGTTCGGCATGGTGCAGCCAGATGCCGGCACGCTCTCGTTGCATGGTCGACTGGTCCGCTTCGGCACACCCGCAGATGCAATCGCTCACGGCGTGTGGATGGTGCATCAGCACTTCACGCTCGTTCCCGCGATGACCGTGGCCGAGAACGTCGCGTTAGGCATGCGGCGATGGCGATTCGATGCAGCCGATGCGCGCGCGTGTGTGCTCGAGATCGGAAAGCAAACCGGTCTGCTGCTCGATCCTGACGCGCGTGCCGGTGATCTCCCGGTTGGCGCCCAGCAACGCGTGGAGATCGTGAAAGCTCTGGCCCGTGACGCGCGGTTGTTGATCCTGGATGAGCCAACCGCTGTCCTGGCACCGGCCGAAGCCGCGGAGCTGTTGAAGGTGCTACGGCACTTCGCCGATCAAGGCAGGTCGATCGTCCTGATCACCCATAAGCTGCGCGAAGCGCTGGCGGTAGCCGATGATGTGACCGTCCTTCGTGAGGGCCGTACCGTACTGGCCGCGCGTCGCGCCAGTGTGCGCGAGCACGAGCTCGCGATGGCCATGATCGGCGAGTCGGTGCTCGAGCAGCCGCCGGGTTCGATCGGCGATGCGAGTCCCGCGACTCACGTCGCAGTACGCGCTCGCGGCGTGCAGGTTCGCGATGAGCGCGGTGCGTTGCGAGTGCGCGATGTCTCTCTCGAGGTGAAGCGCGGGGAGATATTGGGCGTCATCGGCGTCGAGGGTGCCGGCCATCGCGAGCTTCTTCGTGCGCTCGCCGGCCGCCAGGAACTGCACGCCGGTGATATCGAGCGCCCAGCTCGTGTTGGGTTCATACCGGAAGACCGTCACCACGAAGCGCTGGTGCTTCCCTTCTCGCTCGTCGAGAACGTCGCGCTTCGTGATTCCGGCCGCGCGCGAGGCCGACTTCCCTGGCGGTCACTCCGCGACAAGACCGAGGAGCTCATCCGGCGCTACGATGTGCGCGCTTCATCCACCGCGTCGCCAGCGGCATTGCTGTCAGGCGGGAATCAGCAGAAGCTCGTGCTCGCCCGCGAGCTCGATGACAAGCCTGAGGTCGTGATCGCCGAGAATCCGACGCGTGGCCTCGACGTCGCGGCAACGGCTGCAGTACACGATCGACTCCGCCAAGCACGCGAGCTGGGAGCCGCGCTCATCATTTATTCCAGCGACATCGACGAGGTGCTCACCCTCGCCGATCGCGTGTTGGTGATGTTCGATGGACAAGCGCGTGAAGTCCCGGTCGACCGCTCGCTCATCGGCGCGGCGATGCTTGGTTTATGAGCAGCCCGAGCGATCGCTCTACAGAGCGCTGGCGTATGCTGGTGCTGTTGGCGACGGCCGAGCTGCTTGGCATGGCGTTGTGGTTCGGCGCGAACGCGGCCGCGCCGCAGCTGCGTGTCTTGTGGTCCCTCGATGCGTCGCAGACCGGATGGCTGACCACGGTCGTGCAGCTTGGCTTCGTTGCGGGAACGGCGACTGCGGCCATTCTGAACCTGGCCGATATAGTATCATCTCGCCACTATTTCACGGCTGCCGCCCTCTGCGCCGCTGCGGCCAATCTCGGCCTGCTCGCCGCGCCGGGCTACGACATCGCGCTCATCCTTCGATTCCTCACCGGCTTCTTCCTCGCCGGCGTGTATCCGCCGGGGATGAAGATGGCGGCGACCTGGTTCCGCGCGGAGCGAGGGCTGGCCATCGGCACTGTCGTCGGCGCGATCACCGTCGGGAAAGCGATGCCGTATCTCGTGCACGCGATCGAGGGCGCGGGCATCCAGTGGATCTTCATCAGCACCTCAGTCGGTGCGACCGTCGGTGCTCTGCTCGTACTCATTGGCTATCGGGACGGACCGTTTCCGTTCGAGCGGCGTCCATTCTCGTGGGAGCTCGTGCGCACGGTCATGCGCGAGCGCGAGTGGCGACTGGCAACCGGCGGCTACCTCGGCCACATGTGGGAGCTCTATAGCTTCTGGACATGGATCCCCGCGTTTCTCGCCGCGTCCGTCGCCGCACAAGGGTACGCCGGCGATGACGCTCCCGTTCGTGTGCAGATTTTGACCTTCATCACGATCGCAGTCGGCGGCATCGGCTGCGTGTGGGGTGGCCGAGTTGCCGATCGCATCGGACACGAGCGGTTCGTCATTGGCGCGCTGGCGACCAGCGGAACCTGCTGTCTCGCGGCGACACTGATCTATGGTCAGCCGCTCTGGCTGCTCCTCCCCGTCGCGCTCGTATGGGGCGCGAGTGTCGTTGCCGACTCGGCGCAGTTCAGCACGTTGGTGACGCGATCGGTACCGGCGCACGCTGTCGGCACCGCACTCACACTACAGACCTCGTTCGGCTTTCTCCTCACCATGGTTTCGATGCAGCTCGTACCGGTATTGGTCGGCATCATCGGCTGGCGTTGGGCTTTTGCGTTCCTCGCCATCGGGCCGGCTTTCGGCATCGCGGCGATTCGCCGACTGCTTTCTCGCACACCGCGCATCGCATGATCACAGATCGCTGGCACTCAGCGCTCCGGTCGCTGGCGATCATCCTCATTGCCACGATTGCCGTCCTCACTCTGCTTGCACTGGCACTCGAAGTTGCCGGCGTCGATTCCGGACGCGCACTCGCCGCGCTCTGGTTTGGTTCCCTTGGAAGCTGGGACGCACTGACTTCCGCTACGCTCGTTCGGGCTACGCCGCTCATTCTCACTGGGCTGGCCGTAGCACTGGCGTTTCGCGCCGGTGTGTGGAACATCGGCGCCGAAGGGCAGCTCCTCATCGGTGCGGCCGCCGCGACGGCCGTCGCACTATCCGGCACCTCGTTAGGCGCGATAGCACTGCCCGTCGCTACCTTGGCCGGAGCGCTCGCCGGCACCGCGTGGGCCACGGTGGCCGCCGTCCTGCGCCGTCGTTACGCAGTGCCAGAAGTCATCGGCACCATCATGTTGAACTTCATCGCGCTCTACCTGGTCGGATACCTCGTGCGTGGTCCGCTTCAGGAGCCGACCGGCATCTACCCGCAGAGCGCGACACTTCCGGAGCTTGCACGACTGCCGCGCATTCTTCCCGGATCGCGACTTCACTCCGGGCTCTTGCTGGCACTTCTCGCCGCTCCCCTACTGCACTGGATTCTGCGCGAGACCGCAGCGGGTTTTCGCATTCGCGTCACCGGTGCCAGCCCTCGTGCTGCGCACATGGCCGGGTCGATCGATGTCGACCGCACGACTTTCACCGCGTTCGCGATCAGCGGGTTGCTGGCTGGTCTCGCTGGTGCGGCCGAAGTGACGGGTGTGACCTACGCTCTGTATGAGAACCTCTCTCCAGGATACGGCTACATCGCGATTGCCGTCGCGTTGCTGGCGCGACTCGATCCGCTCGGTGTCGTTGCGACTGGTGTGCTCTTCGGCGCACTGGAGGCGGGCGCCGTGGCAATGCAGCGCGAGGCCGGAGTTCCAGCCAGCGTCGTGAGTGCCGTCGAGGCGCTGTTGATTCTCGCGCTCCTCGCATTCGAGCGTTGGCGCGGCACTGTCATCTTACCAGCACATCTCACGACATCACGATGACACCGCTCGACCCGTTCCTCGAGGCAGCCGTCCGCACCGCGACCTCTCTCGCGCTTGCGGCGGTGGGTGAAGCGGTCGTCGAGCGATCGGGTGTCATTAACATTGGCCTCGAGGGCGCTGTCCTCGCCGGTGCCTTTGGCGCGTTGGTGGGTGCGGGCGTCGCCGACAGCACAGCGGCCGGCTATCTCGTTGGAAGCGCCGTCGGAGTTCTGACCGCTGCGCTCTTCGCCGTATTCGCGGTGACGCTTCGCGCCGACCAGATCATCACCGGCACCGCCATAAACCTTCTCGCGTTGGGTGTCACCGGCGCTCTGTACCGCGCGCTGTACGGCGCGAGCGGCGCAGCGCTTTCCATTCCGACATCTCGACCGATTGCCATCCCCGGATTGGCGGAGCTCCCGCTGATCGGACCTGCGCTCTTCGCCCAAACCGCGCCGACGTATCTCCTTTACCTCGCTGTTCCGTTGGTCGCGCTCTGGATGTATCGAACACAGTCCGGTCTCTCACTCCGCGCCATCGGCGAAGAGCCCGCTGCTGCTCGCGCCGCGGGCATCGGTCCCGCTCGTGTCCGTTGGCTTGCACTGCTCTTCGGCGGGTCCATGGGAGGGCTTGCAGGTGCAACACTCGTTTTGGCTCAAGCGGGGACGTTCGCCGAAGGAATGTCCGCAGGACGCGGCTTCATCGCCATCGCCATCGTCGTGCTCGGTCGATGGCATCCGGTGGGAGTGTTGATTGCCGCACTGCTCTTCGGCGCCGCCAGTGCGCTACAGTTCGTCTTCCAATCGATGGGACTCGAGCTTCCCTACCAGCTCTTCCTGGCATTCCCCTACGTGTTGACCTTACTCGCCCTGGCGTGGGGCGCGCGACATTTCGGCCGCGGTGCCGCACCTGCCGCGCTCGGACGACAAGATGCGTGAGGCACCCTGATCATCACGGTCGTACTGGTTGCGCTGGCGGCTCTCATCATCCTCGCCGTTCGCAACGCGCTGTTCACCTTCACCGTCACCCGCGTCGAGCTCCCGATCGCGGCACTTCCACCCGAGTTCGACGGCTATCGCATTGCCGCCATCGCGGATCTTCACACCGGCCCTGGCATGACGGTCGCGCAAGCCGAACGAGCCGTGCGGGCGGCGGCGGCGGATGATCCTGATCTGGTAGTTCACCTAGGGGATTACGGATACTCCTACAAGCGTTCGCGCTCCGCATCGCGCCGCGGCTATCGTCGTTCGATGGCGCGGCTGACACCGTTGCTACGAACGCTCCGTGCTCGTGACGGTGTCGTCGCCCTCCTTGGCAACCACGACTACTACTACGACGCCGGTGGCGTGCGCGATTGGCTCGAATCGTTAGGCATGCACGTATTGGTCAACGCGCCGTATGTCCTGCAACGCGGCTCGGCGCGTGTCGTGCTCCTCGGCATCGACGACGCCGGGGAGGGGTGCATTGATGTCGGACGTGCGCTGCTCGGCGCACCTGACGATGCGACGCGAATTCTCCTCTCGCACAACCCCGACGGCGTCTACACGATCGAGCCCGGTCATCGGATCAGCGGCGTCATCGCCGGACATACGCACGGTGGGCAGATCGTACTGCCCTGGTACGGCGCGATAGCGACGTTCTGCCGGATCTGCGGCCGGCGGACGGCAACCGGATGGGTGCCTAACGACCATGCACCGCTCTATGTCACCAAGGGCGTCGGTGGAATGATCCCGGTTCGTCTCAACTGCACGCCCGAGGTGCTCCTGGTTCGTCTTCGCCGCGCGCCGGAGGGAGTCGCCGTTCAGCAACCGGTATAGACGCTGGTCCAGCGAGCGCGCCACTGACCGGATGCAACACGTTGCAGAATCGAGAAGGCGCGCGCGGCGTCGCCGCTCCGCTCGAGTACGATCGTGGGACGTCTGGATGAACCGATGGCCACCGCGGCGAGTGCATCCGTCGTCTCTACGTTCTCTTCGCTCCCTGACGTGCGCTCGGAGTACGCGACCCGCCAGGTCGAGCGAAAGGTAGTGTCGCGCTCCGCGATGAGAAAAATGTGCTCCTCGAGCGGGTTCGCCTCGATAGTGAGCTTGCGGATGATGTGCGCCACGATGGCGGTGTCGCGCGCGTTGAGCGCGAGCCGATAGGCGCTCCGCACGCTGAATGGAATGCCACGGAGTGCTGCCGCCGTGTCATTCGGCAGGGCTGATGCGAGTCGTGTCAGATCTGCTGCCAGCCGCGCCGAGTCCTGGCTGGCAAGCGTTTCGATCGAATCGACCGGAATGGCGCGCGCTCGTCCGCGCTGAAAACCTATCGCCCACGTTGCCGGGACACTCGGTGCACCGGTGAGGGTAGCGATCGGCCAGAGCGCGCAGCTACTGGTATCCGCGTGCTCGCTGACGCGGCCGAGCTGCCCTTGCCCCACCTGCCCCGCGCGAGTGAACATCTCCACCGGCAGATTCCGCAGTCTGCGCACATCGAACGTGCTACTGTCGATGGGTGCATCGCTGTCGGCATCGGGTGTCACGACCAGTGTGGCACCGGGAATTCCGGGTGGTGCGTGCACGAAGAGCGCGGGCCCGGCGGTGGAGTCCCAGGTCGTCGTCCGTGGCCGCGGTTGCACGGTGTCCTGGGGCGGAGGCAGGGGTGGTGTAGTCGTCGTATCGACGGCAGGCGGCTGACGCGGCTGCTGCTCGCAGCCCGCAGCGAACACTAACGCGGCGAGCACCGGCAAGCAGCAGGAAAGGGAGCGCAGAGAGCGCAGGCTCGGCATCGAAGAACAATCTGAGCAAAGCTGGGGCGAACGAAAAGGATTGCTGTCCGATGGCGGCACCCACTCGTGGAGTGTACTCGTGAGCGAACAGATCCCCGACGTGCCCAGTGAGAAGCGAGGTTTGCTTTGGAGGCTCGGTCTGCACCGTCCCGAGCTCCGCGCGTGGACCATGTACGATTGGGCAAATTCGGCGTTCGTGACGACAATCATGACCGCCGTCTTCCCCATCTACTACTCGCGAATCGCCAGCGCCGGGCTTCCACCCGAGACAGCGTCGTTCCGCTACGGAATCTCCACGACGATCGGCCTGATCATCATCGCTGTCATTTCACCGATTCTCGGGACGATTGCCGATTATCGGCCGGTGAAGAAGCGGCTGCTTGGGACGTTCATGGGCGTCGGCGTGACCGCATGCATCCTCATGTATTTCGTCCAGCGAGGCGACTGGCTGCTCGCGTCGCTCCTCTTCATCGTCGCCAACTTCGGCGCGAATGGAAGCTTCGTCTTCTACGACTCGCTGCTTCCACACATCGCGCGAGATGACGAGATGGATCGCGTTTCCACCGCCGGCTATGCACTCGGCTACATCGGCGGTGGACTTCACTTGGCCATAGCGCTCGTGTGGATCCAGAAGCCGGAGTGGTTCGGACTTCCACAGAGCACGCTTCCCACGCGATTGGCCTTCGCCTCCGTGGGAATTTGGTGGCTGGCGTTCGCCATTCCTCTCTTCCGCCGCGTACACGAACCGGCACCGCGACTCGAGCCTGACGAGCAGCGTGGCCAGAATGCGATGCGTATCGCGCTCGAGCGTCTCAAAGAGACCTTCGGCGAGCTGCGCCAGTATCGCAACGCGTTTCTCATGCTCGTTGCGTTCTTCATCTACAACGATGGCATCGGCACGATCATTCGTATGGCCACGATCTACGGTACGGAAATCGGTATCGAGCAGGGCGCGCTGATCCGCGCGATACTCATCGTGCAATTCGTCGGAGTTCCCTTCGCATTTCTCTTTGGCACACTTGCCGGCAGGCTTGGCACCAAGCGCTCGATCTATCTCGCACTCGTGGTGTACACCGGCATCAGCATCCTCGGCTACTTCATGCGCACGGCGACGCACTTTCTGATCCTGGCGGTGCTCGTGGGGATGGTACAGGGCGGCGCTCAGGCGCTCAGTCGCTCGCTGTTCGCTAGTCTCATTCCGCGGTACAAGTCAGGCGAGTTCTTCGGTTTCTTCGCCGTGATGGAGAAGTTTGCCGGTATACTCGGTCCCGCCGTGTTTGCGTTGACAATCGGCCTCACGGGCTCGAGCCGGAATGCGATCCTGACGATCATCGCGTTCTTCGCCATCGGCGGCTACCTACTCTCGAAGGTTGACGTCGAGGAGGGACAGCGCATCGCGCGCGACGCTGACGCGAAGACCTTGGCAGCCTGATGCTATACCGTCTGCTGCGCTGGATCACGCGCGTGGCGCTGCGTTGGTTCTACCGCGATGTCGAGGTCAATGGCCTGGAGCGCATTCCGGCGGAGGGGCCGGTACTTCTCGCCGTCAATCATCCCAACGCGTTGGTCGACGCCTTGGTGGTTGGCGACATTCTTCCACGCGAGTTGGTACTGACGGCGAAGGCGACCCTTTTCGAGCATCCGGTTCTGCGTGCGCTCTTCCGCTGGGTGAAGATCATCCCACTCCGGAGAGTGACCGACGAAACCAAGAGGAATCCGGCTGCGGCACCCGATGCCGCGCGCAATGTCGACGCATTTCGCGCGATTCTCGACGCGCTGGCCGATGGTGAAGCCGTACTCATCTTTCCCGAGGGTCGGAGTCACAACGAGCCTTCCCTCGCGCCTCTCCGCACCGGTCTGGCTCGCATCGCGTTGCAGGCTCGTCACGAGCGCGGCATCCGTGGGATCTCGATCGTTCCGGTCGGGCTCACCTTCGAGCGAAAGTGGCGGCCGCGCACTCGTATCTTCGTGCACGTCGGCGACCCCATTGCGCTGGACGAATGGCACCCGAGGGATGTGTCGGCGCCAGTCGACTCTCTCATGTTGGATGTCGATACGGCACTCCGCGCGGCGACACTTAACTTCGCGTCGCCTGAGGATGCCGAGCGCGTGCTGGGTTTATCGCGGTTGCTTGCGGGAGCGTTCGATCGTGCACGGCCGTTGGGCTCCCCGGATGCGCCGCTGGCGAGTGAGGTGGAAATCGTCAGGCGGATCGTAGCCGTCGAGCGATCGCTTCCGCCGAGCGCGGCCGAGCGCGCGTCGCACTTTCTGGCACGACTCGAGGCACTACGTCAGGAGCTTCTCACGCGGCGGATCACGGTAAGTGACGTAGCGATCTCGCCGGCGTTGGTGCCTGGTGCACGCTTCGGTGTTCGTGAGGGGATGCTCGTTGCACTCACCGGTCCGGTCGCACTGTGGGGGCGTGTGAACCACTGGATCCCGCTGACGCTGGCACGCTGGATCGCGCGCCGGCAGAGCAAGAGCCCCGAGGATCCAGCGATGTATACGCTCGTCCTCGGACTGGCGCTCGTGATCATCGCGTAT
>DATFBY010000045.1:0-15107 GCA_035253585.1 Gemmatimonadaceae bacterium
CAACCCGCGCGCGCGGGCGATGCGGCCGTCGAAGATGTCCGCTGCGCCGCCCAGCAGAATCATCCATCCCCCTAACGAGAGTGCGCCGTATGCGAACGCGACTCCAGCGGCGAGCCCGAACACCGCGCCGAGGATGTTGAAAAAGTCCGGCGTGATGCCGGCTCTAATGAATGCGCGCTCCATTGGCCCGATGACCCACATCAACCAGTCGCGCACCCAGTAACCGAAGATGACGGTTGTTGGACGCCTGGCGACCTCCGGATCCAGCGCCCGACCACGTGCCACTATGGCATACAACGGCATCGTGAGGAGGAGCGCCGCCACCAGCGAAAGGGCGATCTTGTCTGTCGTGGTCATTCCGGGAGTCGGCGTTGCGGGCGGGAGCGCAGATAGCGGAAGGCCTTGGGCCACAAAAAGATGAGAGGCCACCTTCGCTCTCGGGGCGTCAGCTCGATCTCGACTCCGCTGCGGCGAGAGATTTTTTGGACGATGTAGCTGAGCCAGTCATCGTAGAGCCAAACGTACTTGAACCATCGTGTGGTCGCTCGCGCTTTACTGCGCCGAAAATACAGCGTCACACGCGCTCGTTCGAGCGCGTTGACCGGCTCGTTCAAGCGGTAGACATTCCCCTCTTTCGTGAGTATTCTTGAGCCTGCAAGTCGTTCAAGCAGCGCGGCATACATGCGGAGTAGCGCGTCGCGTTGCGCCGTCAGCAGCACCTCAGTTCGTTCTCCGCCTTCCGGCCGAATCTCCGCAGCGTACGAGGTTTCCAACAGCGACCGGCAGTAGCGTTCCGTATCGAAATCTTGCGGCAGATACGGCCGTACCCACGAGAAAGTCCCGACGCGAGCATCGATGAGCGCGTTGGCGACACGCGCACGACTCTCGGCGTCACGACTCCAAGCGAGTTGCAGCTTCTGGAAGAGACGCCCTTTGACGAAGTGATCCTTCGAGCGCGGCGAGCATGCACGCTCGAGATCGGTGAGGGAGAGGATTGCGCATTTGGCATGGAGTGGCGACGAGGGAGAAGGTGCATCGGCCTCGGTCACCGAGATGACGTTGGGCGGAAGGATGTTGGCGAGGATTGCCGCGGTTCGCGGCGACCAGCCGGTTCCGAGGGCGGCCTGCAGTGAGTCGAACGCGACCTGGTAGTTGTCGACGATGATGAAGAAGTCGTGAGCGCTTTCACGGCGCGCATCGGAGTGCTGGGCGTGAGAGCCGTAGTGCAGGAGGGCGGCAGTCGTTGAGCCGAATGCCCGGACCAGGAAAGCAGCGAGGCGCGCCGTGTCGGCCGAGACGGGCGCCTCGAGATCGTGCAGGAGCTCGGCTCGGAGCGTCTGGTCCGACCGGGCGTCAGCCCGGAAGGATTCGGAAAGACGCACCGACGTCGTCGTCGGAGAGAGTGCGGAGCTGTTCGAGCGCTTCGATCATTCGCTGGCGGAGCATGTCGATAAATGCGTCGAGGGCTTCGTCGGGTGGCGGATCGAATGGGCCGATGATGGTGGCGCGGGCGGTCGTACCGGCGAAGCGCAGTGTGGAATCGGCGAAGGTTCGCGCGTGCCACATACCATCGGCGACGATGCAGTACACGGGGCGCTTGGCCCGTGTGAGTGTGAGCTTCAAACCGCGCGTCATGAAGCGCTGAATCTGGCCGTCTTGCGTGCGGTGCCCTTCGGGGAATATGAAGAACGAGTTGTCGCCGCGTTGGACCTTGTCGGCGGCCTCGGCGATGCCGGAGAGATCGGACGCGGAGCCTTTCTTTCCTTGCTGCACCCGTGGGAAGCGAGCGATTCGCAGAAGTTGTGAGATCCCCGGAATTCCGCGGAAGTAGCGATCGCGTGTTGGAATGAGCACTTGCGGGCCGTTCACCTGGTCGAGCACCAGCAGGATGTCGAGCACCGACTGGTGATTCATGAGGATGATCGCTGGCTCCGCGGGGAGCCGGCCGCGCATGAAAACCCGAACGTCGACTAGCCACCGCGCGAGGATGAGCAGGACGCGGGCATGAAGTCGGAGCCAGGCGCGGACGTATCGCGTGCGGTGCGAGGGGAACAGCGTCACCAGCGGCCACAGGAACAATCGTTGGCCGAGCCCGACGCCGAGCGGCAGATACAGCAGGAAGAAGAAGAGAAAAAACGACATGCTGCGAACCGCACTTCCCACGCGCGTATGATGGCGCGGCGCGGATGACGCGACGGGTTGGGCGGACACGACGGCGTAGGTCTTCACGTGGAGGTAAGTATATGGCGACACGAGTCGAAGCGCAGACGAGCAGCAACGTCTCCGACTACGATTACAGTAGTTTTTTCTACTCGTCGAGCGACGACCCGTTCGCGATCCTGGAGCCGTACAACGAGTGGTTCAATCGGGCGGTGCAGCAGGGTTACTACCTGTTCTCCCAACCGATGTCAACGCCGCCCTGGGCGCGCATCAATCTCGAGGAACAGCTCGAGTTCAGAAACGTCAAGCTCCTGAATCTCGCGTCGTACAACTATCTCGGACTGTCGTTCCGCCAGGAGATCGTGGCCGCGGCCAAGCGAGCGCTCGACAAGTATGGGCTTGGCGCCGCGGGCTCGCCGATCCTCAGCGGCACGATGGACATTCACGTCGAGCTCGAGCAGGAGCTGGCGAAGTTCAAGCGGAAGGAAGCCGCAATGGTCTTCCCCACCGGCTACAGCACGAACCTCGGACTCATCTCCGGCATCATGCGTCCGGGCGATCACATTCTCGCCGACCAGAACTCGCATGCGAGCATCGTCGACGGTGCCATTCTCTCCAAGGCGAACGTTCGCTTCTTCCGTCATAACAGGCCCGAGGATCTGGAGAAGAAGCTCAAGGGGCTGACCGGAAAAAAGCTGGTGTGCATCGAGGGCGTGTACTCGATGGACGGCGACGTTTGCCCGCTTCCCGAGCTGGTCGAAGTGTCGAAGCGCCACGGCGCGCGCATCCTGCTCGACGAAGCGCACTCGTCGTTCGTCTATGGTGAGAACGGGCGCGGCGTCGCCGAGCACTTCGGGCTCGAGGATGAGATCGACGTCGCGCTCGGCACGTTCTCGAAGGCGTTAGGCGGCCAGGGCGGCTACATCGCGTGCTCGAAGAATCTCTACAACTACCTCAAGGGGTTCGCCCGCTCGCGCGTGTTCTCCTGCGCGCTGGCGCCGGCCGTGACCGCCGGCGTGCTCGAGGCGCTGCGCATCGTGCAGCGCGAGCCGGAGCTTCGCGAGGCGCTGTGGAAGAACGTCGCGCACATTCGTCGCCGCTTCGAGGAAGAAGGCGTCGACGTCGGCGAGTCGACGTCGCAGATCATCCCGGTCATGGTGCGCAACGACCGGCGGATCTTCGAGCTCTGTCACAAGCTGCTGCGCGCCGGTCTGTACCTGCAGCCGATCATTTATCCTGCCGTGGCCAAGCACCGGTCGCGGTTCCGCATCTCGATCTCGGCATCGCATACTTACGATCAGCTCGACGAGGGTGTGGCCATCCTCGTCCGCGTTCTTCGCGAAGAGGGGATTTTGCTATGAGCAGCAAAGATCAGTTCATCAAGGACGGACACGTCCGCTATCACTTCCGCGATGCGATCGGGGGCTTCTTCGAGTTCCCGACGGATTACGCACGCTCGCTGCTGCCCACGGACTTGCAGCCGATCGAGCTGCACCACGGCTCCAGCGTGCTCTCGGTGATGGCCTTCGACTTTCACGACAGCATGGTCGGCCCGTACGGAGAGCTCATCCTGTCGATCCTGGTCGCACCGCGCCTCGAGCCGGGCCATCCGATGCCGCGCTCGGCGTTCTTCCCGTTCCGGCTCGGCACCACCACGAAGGAATCGCGCGAGCACGCGATCGAGCGGTGGCATCTGCCGCACTACATGCAGAACATCAACATGGAGTGGGCGCGTGGCGACGGGCACGTGACGATCAAGGCGACGGACGCCGGCGCGCCGATGGTGGAGATGACGATCACCGAGCACGAATGGTCGAACGTCGAGCATCGCTACCAGGCGTTCATGCACGACGACGAGGGGTTCTACACGTCCACGATCATCATGGCCGGAAAGTTCTCGGAGAACGAAGAGGAGCGTGGCGGCATCGTCATCCATTCGCAGGGCATGACCGACTTGCTGGAAGATTGGGAAGTCGAGACGACTCCGTTCCGCGAGCTGTGGATGAAAAACGGCCTGCAGACCTTCCATCCGCTGCAGCAGCTGGCGTCGTACGCGCGGCGCTAGCGCCGCCAGTCTGGCGTCATGACCCGACGGGTCATCGTGATCGCGAACCCCGCCTCCGGACGGGGGCGGGGCGCGAAGGTACTACCGACGGTGCGCGAAGCCTTCGCCGCCGTCGGCGTCACCGACCTGCGAACGACGATTGCCAAAGGCGATGAGCGCCCGGCAACGCTGCGCGCCATCGACGACGGCGCTACTACAATCGTAGCGGCCGGCGGCGACGGCACCTGGAGCAATGTCGCCAACGCCATTCTTTCGTCAGGCGCCGATGTTCGGCTCGGGCTGCTCGCCACCGGTACCGGCAACGATTTCGCCAAGACCGTCGGCGCGCCGGCGCGTGACATCGCCGCCACGGCACAGCTGGCAGTCGACGGACCCGATGTGCGCAGCGACGTCGGACGCATCGAGGACAAGTTCTTCATCAACGTGTCGGGCTTCGGGTTCGACATCGCGGTGCTGGAGGACATCGAGCGCATCTCCTGGCTCAAAGGCGACGCGGTCTACCTTTACTCGGCGCTTCGCCAGCTGTTCGGCTACGGCGGTGTCGACATCGACCTTCGCTCGAACGGCGCATCGGCGGGAACCGGCCTCGTCAGGCACTTGATGCTGATCGTCGCCAATGCCCGAAACTTCGGGGGCTCGTTTCGCATCGCGCCTCGCGCATCGGTTCGCGACGGAAAGCTCGACGCGATTGCGATCCACGATGCGCCCCCGCTGAGACGGATGAAGCTCTTCGGGGCGGCGACGAAGGGCACGCACACGTCTCTCCCTGAAGTGGTCGCTCAGCAGGCGCCGCGTTTCACGGTGCGCTTCCCGGCGCCGCCGGCCTACGAGACGGACGGTGAGTACAATCGCGCGCGGAGCGCGGAGATCGAGATCAGCTGCGTGCCCGGTGCGCTGCGTGTGGTGACGTCGCCCGAGGGAGCCGCGGGCGCGTGAAGGCGATCTCCTTCGCCGCGCCGATTCCGACGTACATCGCGACACTCCTGGCCGGGAAGCTCTCCGAGTCGCTCTTCGTCGGACCGCACGCCTGCACGAAATTCGGCGACGTGGATGCGCCGGCACTCCCCCGTGACGACTGGGTTCGCATCCGCACGCGTATGGGCGGCATCTGCGGGAGCGACCTCGCCATCGTGACGCTGACGTCGAGTCCCTCGACGTCGCCATTCTCCTCCTTCCCTTTCGTGCTTGGTCACGAGAACGTGGGCGAGGTCATCGAGGTCGGATCCGGCGTGACGAGCGTCCGCGTGGGTCAGCGGGTCACCGCCAATCCGATACTCTGCTGTGAGACCCGGGGGATCACCCCGGTGTGCGCGCGGTGCAAAGCCGGGGATCATTCGGTCTGCGAGCGCTTCACCGATGGGGCCATCGCGCCGGGGATGTTGTTAGGCACTACGCGTGGGCTGGGCGGATCGTGGGGCGAACAGTTCGTGGCGCACGAGTCGCAGGTCGTCGTGGTGCCGGACGAGATGAGCGACGCCGAGGGCGTGTTGGTGGAGCCGTTGGCGTGCTCGGTGCACGCGGTGCGCGGCAGCCTGCCGGCCGTGGGCGATCGCGTGCTGGTGATCGGCGCCGGCTCGATCGGGCTCCTGACGGTGGCCGCGCTCCGCGCGCTGGCGGCCGAGGTCGACATCACGGTGCTCGCCCGTCACGAGTTTCAGGGAGAGCATGCATCCCGTTTGGGCGCTACGCGCGTTGTTCGCGCCCGAGGTGACTACACCCCGGCGCTCGCCGACGTAGGCGGGACGCGCCTCTTGAAACCGATCATCGGACGCCCTGTCGGCGTCGGCGGGTTCGACGTCACCTTCGTCTGCATCGCGGGCGCGCGTGGTATCGAAGACGCGATGCGCGTCACGCGGGCCGGCGGTACCATCGTGTTGTTAGGCAACGCGACCACACTGCCCGGCGTCGACTGGACTCCGCTCTGGCTGAAAGAGCTCACATTGCGCGGGAGTCTCTGCTACGGCGAGCACCGGCATGCGACGCCGGCTACGCACGCATTCCGTGAGGCGGCTACACTCATCGCCGGCGGGCGTGCACCGGTGGGTCCGCTGCTCACGCACACCTTTCCGCTCGCTCAGTATCGTCAGGCACTGGCGGCGGCGATGGACAAAGGCGATACGCGCAGCGTGAAGGTGGCGTTCGCCTTTCCCGGCTAGCGCCTCCTCTTGTTGTTGAGAAGCGACGACACCAGCAGCGGCGCTTTTGCCGCGCGGATCTCCGCCAGCATCTGGCGCTCGATCTCCGCCGCATCGAGCGGCCGGATCATCGCTTGGAGCTCCGCGTCCTCCGCCAGCTCGTGACCGAGGCGTGAGTAAAGGCCGACGACGAGCTGGAGCGTCTTCGTCACTTCCTCCTCGGTGCGCAACAGCACCTGAAGCGTGACTTCCTCACGCAGCTCTGCCGTCTCCGCCTCTCGGGCCTGCGTCATGAGCACGAAGATCGAGAGGAATATTGCCTCGAGCGAGACGATCATCGTGAGCAGGCCGAACGGAAATGGATCGAAGCGACTGCCGAACAGGCCGCTGTTGCCGACGATCCACACGAAGAACCAGACGATGTGAACGATCAGGAACGGAAGTGACGCGGCGATCCTCGTGAGGCGCTCCGCCGCGCGATCCATCGTGCTGCGTTCGCGCGCGCGGTTCGCCTTTATCGACTGGATCGCGTGATAGGTACCGGTCGCGCGCTGTCGACGCTCGGTGGTTGGTCGGGGCTGCTCCTTCTTGCCTTCGTCGGCCATTAGGCAGTCACCGGATGAGGTTGGTCGACGCGGCGCGCGCTCACGCTGCGCTGTGCGCGGCTGGCTCGCGACGTGGCTTCTTGGCAGCGTCCAGCCACCTCACCATCGCCGCCCCGAACTCGGGGAGATCCTTCGGTACTCGCGCGCTTATGATGTTGTCGTCTACGACGACTGGCGCATCAACCCATTCCGCGCCGGCGTTGATCACGTCATCGCGGATGCCGACGGTGGAGGTGAGGCGACGACCGCGTACGATGCCAGCCGAGATCAGGATCCATGGGCCGTGGCAGATTGTAGCGATCATCTTGCCGGCGGCGTGCAGCTCGCGAACACGCGCCAGAACGTCCGGGTCGCGGCGCAGCTTGTCAGGCGCCCAACCGCCCGGCGCGAGGATCCCGGCGAGGTCGGCAGCGTGGAAGTCACGCACGTGGCCGTCGACGGTGCACGGGTAGCCGTGCTTACCGCGGTACGATTTCTCGCCAATGCCGGCCACCGGCGTCGTGTACCCAGCTTCCTCGAGCCGCAGCTTGGGATACCACACTTCGAGGTCCTCGTACTCGGGGCCGACGAGGATCAGTACCGTACCATTCGACATTCGTCCGTCTCCAGGGCGCGTTGCCGAGGTAGTGTAGATGTGGAAAGGGCGCCCGGTAAGCGCCCTTTCGTCACTCGTCAGTTCTTTCGCGGTCCCGGTTCGAGTTCCGCGCCACCACTGCCGGCGGAGCCAAACTTCGGCGCCGTAATCGGGCCGGACGTCGTCCGTGGCGGATTCGCGGTCTCTTCGTGCTGCCGGTTGCGTTCGGAGGCGTACCGCCGCTTTTGCTGCTGTTCCGTTTCTTCGTGCGGAACGTTGGGTTTGTTCCTGTTTTTCTTCGCCATCGTTCCTCCCACTGCAAGTCGCGATATGAACGGCAGGCCACATGCCAAGCTTCCATCAGCACAGCGCGGGACTGTAGCGAACGAAAAGGGCCGGGCGGATTGCTCCGCCCGGCCATTTTCGATTGTGCTTCGATCTATGACTTCAGCTCGCCCGCGTCGTCAGGGCGTGCGCTCGACGTCAATCGTGTGACCAACGACGCCGCCGAGGATCGCGCCGGCCGCGGCACCGATCGCCGCGCCCTTGATGTCACGGCCAATGGCCGCACCCGCGATCGCACCTGCCGTCGCACCGATGAGCGCGTCACGCTTCGTGTTGCGCTTGATCGTCGGCTGCGGGGCCGGCGCGCGGTAAATCGTTCCGCTCGACGCCGTCCTGCGCGCCGGCGCCGGCGCCCGATAGACCACCTGCTGCGGAGCAGGCTGCGGGTAGTAAACCGGCTGCTGCCCGTACGGCGCATATCCCTGCGGGTACTGACCGTACGCCTGCGGATACTGACCCATCTCCATCGGCGAGACGAACTGCTGTCCATACGGCGAGGCCGTTGCCGCAAGCGACAAGTCGCGGCTCAGCGCCTCATCCACCTTGGCCTCATCCTTCCCGCCGCACGCGGCGAAAACAGCCGCCAGGGACGCGAGACCGAACCACCGAATTGCACGCATTGCTGACCTCCTTCCGAGTTGCTTTATCGGGCCGTGACCGCCGTTGGGCGGAGCCCGAAACCAGGGCCGTACCAAGGCACGGGCGATGCCAGGCGTTCGGCCGCCGTAGAGGCCCACAACGAGGTCTAAGTCGCTGTCGCGTCCAGCGCTCGGACGCCCCGTTGTCCCCTCGACGGGACGCCTCCATATCACATTTATGATGTCGGCTTTCGGGTAGCGCCTGGCGCAGAGCGGGTCTATCTTCCGGCGCCCTTTCCGACGAGGCGACAGTGCGCTTCTCTCTCTTATTCGCCGTAGTGCTCGCGTCGCTCATGACGCTCGATCCCGCGATCGCGCCGGCACAAGAAGCAGCGAGCAGCGAGTCGCCCGACGTTGGAGAGGTGGCGCCCGATTTCGCGCTCCCGGGCGCGACACGTTACGGACCGCTTCGCGAGCCCGCGCGACTGTCCGACTACCAGGGCAAGACGGTCGTGCTCGCCTTCTTCCCGCGCGCGCGGACGAAAGGGTGCACGGTCCAGATGGAGACGTATCGCGACCAGTATGCAACGCTCTTCAACAACGGGAAGGACGTCATCGTCATTGCCGCCAGCGTCGATCCAGACACGATGCTCGCCTCGTGGGCACGCGACTCGAACTTCCCGATGCTGTTCGTGAGCGACGTCGATGGCGTCGCCGGCCGCTCCTACGGCGCGTTCGACGCGCAGCGTAAGCTCGATCGGCGAGCGCTCTTCGTGATCGGACCCGATGGCCGCGTCGTGTATCGCGCGATCCCCTTCCGCGAGATGACGGAGGAGGCGTACATCGAGCTCGGCAAGGCGGTCGCCAGCTCGCGCGGGCCGAAGTCTCGAGAGCCGAAGTCGCGCTGACGCGCGCGTCGTGATGGTCTTTCGGCGGACGCCGGCGAAGCCCCTCGATCGGCTGATTCCCAAACCGCCGCCTGACGACAAGACGCTTCTCGAGAAGGTCTACTGGGCGGCCGTCGAAGCAGCCGCCCCCGACCGCGCGCTCCTCGCGGCGCTCGATCGCTCGAAGCCTCAGCTCGCGCGGCGCGTCTGGGTCATCGCAATTGGAAAAGCATCGCATGCGATGGCTCGGGCCGCCGTCCAATGGCTCGCGGCGCGCGATGTCGAGCCCGCCGGCGGACTCATCATCGCGCCCAATCCGTGGGTGCCACCGCACCGGACGATCTCCGTCGCCGTCGGCGACCATCCGCTGCCAGGCGCTCGCTCCTTCGCCGCGGCCGCACGTCTGGGCGAGATCGCGTCGCGCATGACCATGGACGACGAGGCCTGGGTACTATTGTCAGGCGGAGCGAGCTCGTTGGCCGCCGCGCCCGAAGGCGCGATCAAGCCTGACGAGTTGGTGCAGCTTTTTCGCCTGCTACTCAAGGCCGGCCTCGACATCACTCGAACCAACCTCATTCGCAAGCGCTTCCTCCGCTGGGGCGCGGGACGTCTCGCCGTCGCGCTGGGGCCGGCGCGTGTGCGCAACTACATCATCTCCGATGTGATCGGTGATGACATCAACACGATCGGATCCGGACCGTGCGCGCCAGATACCACGGACGCCGGCAGTGTGCGTGCGCTGCTACAGGAATCGAGGCTGTGGGAGCGTGTTCCGGTGTCGCTTCGCCGCTATCTCTCGTCGGTCGAGCGCGACTCGTCAGGCGAGACCCCGAAGCCGCGCAATCCGATCTTTCAACACATCGAGCGAAAGATCATCGCCAGCAACCGCCTTTCGCTCGAGGCAGCCAGTGCGCGAGCCGCGGAGTTTGGACTCCGGCCGCGTATCGTGAGCGCGTCATTGGCGGGACGCGCCGACGATGCGGGACGGCGCGTCGCTAGCGCGCTGCTGGCGTATCGCGCGGATGTGGAGCGTGTCTGTTTGTTGTGGGGCGGCGAGACGACGGTGCACACCGGTGCCAGCAAAGGGATCGGTGGACGCTGCCAGGAGCTCGCGCTCGCCGCGGCGCGTGAGCTGTCTCTTGCATACCCGGAGTCCGCCCGCATTGCGCTTCTCGCCGCGGGAAGTGACGGTCGCGACGGGCCAACCGATGCCGCTGGCGCGTTCGCAGACTCCGGAACGTGGAATGCGATTCAGCGAGCTGGCCACGATCCTGCGCTCGCGCTCGAGGAGCACGACTCGCATCGCGCGCTTGGCGCGGCCGATGCGCTGTTTCGCACCGGTCTCACCGGCACCAACGTTATGGATTTCGTGATCGGCATCGCCGGTGGATCGACGGTCGACTAGAATCCACCGCTCTCCCATCCGGGTTCAATGACTTCTGCTCCATTCACGCTGGGCCTCGTTCAGCAGGCGGTGCAATCCACTGCCGACGCAACCGTCGACGAGGCCGAGCGCGGCATTCGCGAGGCGGCGAAACGCGGCGCGCAGATCGTTTGCCTGCAAGAGCTCTTCAATGCGCCGTACTTCTGCAAGGTGACTGACGCCGAGCGTTTCGATCTGGCGGAGCCGATCCCTGGACCGACGGTCGAACGGATGCAGCGCGTGGCCAAAGAGCTCGGTGTGGTCATCGTCGTTCCGATCTTCGAGAAACGCGGCCCAGGACTGTACCACAATTCGGCCGGCGTGGTCGACGCCGATGGTTCGCTCCTGGGCGTGTACCGGAAGATGCACATCCCCGACGACCCTCTGTATCACGAGAAGTACTATTTCACCCCCGGCGACATCTATCAGCATGATGAAGCCAAGCCGCCGTCGGGCTTCCGGGTCTTTCAAACGCGCTTCGCAACGATTGGCGTGCTCATCTGTTGGGATCAGTGGTATCCCGAAGCGGCGCGTATTACCGCCTTGATGGGTGCGCAGGTGCTGTTGTATCCGACTGCGATCGGATGGCACCCAAAGGAGAAGGAAGAGTGGGGCGCCGCTCAGGCGGATGCGTGGCGCACTGCTCAACGTGCCCACGCGATCGCCAATGGCATCTACGTCGCCGCCGTGAACCGCGTGGGCTTCGAGCCCGAGCCAGGCACCGATGGCCTCGAGTTCTTCGGCCACTCGTTCGTGGCCGACCCCTTCGGCCGCCTCATCGCGGAGGCAGGGACGGAGCCCGCCGTGCTCATTGCGGGGTGTGATCCGAAGGTCATCGAGTATACGAGGAGGAATTGGCCGTTCCTGCGGGATCGAAGGATTGATGCTTATGGCGGAGTTACCAGCCGCTATCTGGGTTGAGGGAAGCGGGAAGCGGGAAGCGGGAAGCGCCTACGCGAGTCGGCGAATGAGACGCAGGAGCATTCTAGACAGGTGATCGAGTCGTTCCTCGAGAGCGCGCGCTTGCTCGATCGTCAACAAACCCAGACGCGTTGCAAGCTCGACGTGCGTCGAAAGCTCACTGGCGGAGGATCGGGCATAGTACAGAAAGTGGAGATATTCGCGGCGATGCGGTCGCGCATTCCCCTCAGCGATGTTGGCGGGGATGGACATCGCAGCGCGGCGCATCTGACGACCAAGCTCCCACTTGTGCTCCGAAGGAAAACGCCGCGTTGTTGCATAGATGTTGAGTACGAGCTCGATGCTCTTCTGCCACACGAGCAGGTCGCGAAAATCTTGAGTCGGCATTGGCGGAGACTGACGAGGAAGCTTTGGAGATACTGACGAACGCCACTGCCAGCGGCATCGTTCGCCGATGGCGATGAGCAATTCCGCGCTTCCCGCTTCCCGCTTCCCGCTTCCCGGACTCCGCCGCTTCGCGGCGGAGTGGCACCCCCACACCGCCACTTGGCTCGGCTGGCCGCACCACCGGCCAGATTGGCCCGGGAAGTTCGAGACCATCCCCTGGGTCTATGCCGAGATCGTGAGGGTGCTGCACCGGTACGAGCCGGTGCACATCCTCTGCAACGGCGAGGAGACTCGCGACGAAGCGGTCGCGGCATTGAGGGCGCACGATGTAGATCTCGCCAACTGCTCGCTCCATCTCGTACCGAGCGATCGCGTGTGGCTCAGGGATTCGGGACCGACCGGCGTGCTGCGCGATGACGGGTCCGTCGAGTGGATCGCGTGGCAATTCAACGCCTGGGCGAAGTACGAGAACTACAAGCGCGACGAATTGATCGCCAAGACGGTCGCCCGGCTCAGCAGCATTCCGCACGTCGAAGCCGAGCGTCCCGACGGAAAAGGAAGATTGGTGCTCGAAGGCGGAGCGATCGAGACCAACGGCGCCGGAACCCTTCTCGTCACCGAAGAGTGCTTGCTCTCGCAGGTGCAGGAGCGAAATCCCGGACTCGATCGAGCACAGTACGAGCGCGCCTTCGCCGAGTACCTGGGCATCACGCGCACGATCTGGCTGGGTGAAGGGTGCGTGGGAGACGACACGCACGGGCACATCGACGACATCGCGCGATTCACGTCCAAAAACACGATCGTCCTCGCCTACGAGGCGGATCCGAGCGACGAGAACCATCGGCGTTGCGCGGACAACCTGCGGCGGCTCGAACACGAAAGCAGAAACACTCCCGGCGGTTTCAGGATCGTGAAGCTCCCCTTCCCTCGCCCCGTCATCATGGATGGAGAGCGCCTCCCGGCGAGCTACGCCAACTTCTACATCGCGAACGGCGTGGTAATCGTCCCGACATTCAACGATCCGAACGACCGCATCGCGCTCACCATCCTCGCCGAGCTCTTCCTCGACCGCACGGTCGTGGGCATCCACGCCGTAGATCTCGTCTGGGGTCTCGGCACCCTGCACTGTCTCACGCAGCAACAACCCGCTCCGCTGCGCGCCTCCTAGCGAGCATCGTACGTTCCGCGGGAGACTGGGCGGCAATCTTGCACCATGCGCCTGCGCCATGTGTGCATTCCGATCACCGCGCCCCGGACGTGAAGCGCCCGGCGCCGACATCGATCGGCTCGCGGCGGACATCGCGCGAGCGGCCCGACCACTGACTGACGCCGATTCGCTCGACCCGCTGCTCGACGCCATCGCCGACGCACGCTTCGTCCTACTCGGTGAAGCATCGCACGGGACGTCGGAGTTCTACACCTGGCGGACGGAGATCTCGCGCCGGCTCGTCGCGGAAAAGGACTTCTCCTTCATCGCGGTCGAAGGCGACTGGCCCGATTGCTACCGCGTGAACCGCTACGTCAAAGGCTACGAGAAGTCCGGCGCCAGCGGGCACGACGTGCTGCACGCGTTCGAGCGCTGGCCTACCTGGATGTGGGCCAATCGCGACGTCGTAGCGCTGACAGATTGGCTCCGCGGCCACAACGAGAGCCTGCCTAACGATCGACGCGTCGGCTTCTACGGGCTCGACGTCTACTCGTTGTGGGAATCGATGGCCGCGGTCACCCACTACCTGGAGGGAGTCGACCCCAAGCTGGCGCGGAACGCGAAGCTGGCTTACGCCTGCTTCGAGCCTTACCAGGAAGACGTCCAGGAGTATGCGCGCGCGACGGCGCTCGTTCCGACGTCGTGCGAAGCTGAAGCAGTGGAGATCCTCCGGCGGCTTCGCGTCGAAGGGCGCGAGCACGAGGATATCGATCCCGAGGCGTACTTCAACGCCGAGCAGAACGCGCTCGTGGCGCGGAACGCGGAGCTGTACTATCGCACCATGGTGCGTGGCGGGCCGGCGTCATGGAACGTTCGCGATCGGCACATGTTCGAGACGCTGACCCGTCTCGTTAGGCACCACGGTCCGAACGCCAAGGCGATCGTGTGGGAGCACAACACGCACATCGGCGACGCGCGCTTCACTGACATGGCGCGCGCCGGAATGCTCAACGTCGGACAGCTCGTACGCGAGGCACACGCGGAGGACGGCGTCTGGCTGATAGGCTTCGGCACGCATCGAGGCACGGTGATCGCGGCCGAGGAGTGGGGTGCGCCGATGCGGAGCATGAGAGTTCCGGAGGCGCGCGCCGGGAGTTACGAGCACGTCATGCACCGCGCCTCGTCAGGTACGCAGAGCGCCGACTTCCTTCTTCTGCTCGCCGAGCGCCAGCTCGCTGGTCTCGAATCGCCGCGCGGGCATCGTGCCATCGGCGTCGTGTACGATCCGCGAACGGAGCAGTGGGGAAACTACGTGCCTACGGTCCTCACCGGACGCTACGACGCTTTCCTGTACTTAGACGAGACTCACGCGCTCGACCCGCTCCACATGCCGGCTCAGCTCGACGGCGAGCCGCCCGAGACGTGGCCGAGCGGCTTCTGATCTGCCAGAAGCTCCCGCACCTCATCGTCGCTCGTTTGTCGAAAGTCCGCGTACCAAGCGCCGACGCCATAGAAGCGCTCGGGCGTCGCGACACAAAGCACGTAATCGGCTTCCTGTGCGACCAGGTCGCGTCCTTCAGGAGAGCAAACCGGAGCGGCGAAGATCAGCTTCGAGGGATTCTCCGCTCGCAGGGCGTGTACCGCGGCCCGCGCCGTGACCCCGGTCGCAAGACCGTCATCCACCAGCGCCACCGCTCGATCGGCCAGCCGCGGCGGCGGCCGGTCGCCGCGAAATAACTTCAGCCGTCGATTCAGCTCGGCCAGCTCTCTGCGTGTGACGTCCTCGATGTACTCGTCAGGCACACCGAGCATTCGGATGGTGCTCGTGTCGAGTACGCGAGCGCCGCCGGGGGCGACGGCGCCAATGCCGAGCTCTTCGT
>DATFBY010000046.1:0-21977 GCA_035253585.1 Gemmatimonadaceae bacterium
TCGCACAGGACTCCGACAACGTCGAGCCCTGGCGAATCATCACCCCGGCACAGTCATCCCTCGTGTACGCGCGCGATGGCTCCCTGATCGGGGAATTTGGCCGTCAGCTCAGAACCAGCATCTCCATTCGGACGCTGCCCAAGTACGTGCCGCAGGCGTTCGTCGCGGTCGAGGACCAGCGCTTCTACCAACACGACGGCGTCGACATCGTCGGCATCGGCGGCGCACTGAAGGACATGGTGGGTGGGAAGCCGCGCGGCGCGAGCACGATCACGCAGCAGCTCGTCGGCAACATGCACCCCACGATCGTCGATCGCACCGACCGCAGCCTGGGGCGAAAGCTTCGCGAGCAGGCTGCCGCTCGTGAAATGGAGAAGCACTACAGCAAAGAGCAGATCCTCGAGGCGTACCTCAATCAGATCTCGTTCGGTCACGGATGGTACGGCATCGAGACCGCCTCGCGACGCTACTTCGGGAAGAGCGCATCGCGTCTGACGCTGGCCGAAGCGGCGGCGCTCGCTTCGATGCCGAAAGGGCCGGCGATCTACGATCCGATCAAGTACCCCGACCGCGTCAGGCAGCGCCGGAACGTCGTGCTCCAGCTGATGGTGGAGCAGAAATACATCTCGCGCGCCGAAGCAGAGCGGGCGAAGAAGGAGCCGGTGCGCGCCGTGCCTAACAACGGCCTGGCGGTGCAGGCACCCTATGCGGTTGACGCGGCACGCCGCATGGCGGAGCAGGCTGGAGTTCCGGTGATGACCGGCGGGTTCAAGATCTACACGACGATCGATCCGAACCTGCAGGGCGCGGCGAGCGACGCTTTGCTCGCCGGCACCGCGCGCGTCGAAGCGCGGCCCGGATACTCCCGGCCTACGCTCGCCAAACATGAAAAAGGAAAGCCGGACTATCTCCAGGGCGCGGTGATAGCGCTCGACGCGACCAGCGGCGACGTCTTGGCGTTGGTCGGCGGCCGTGATTTTTCCGAGTCGCCGTTCAATCGCGCCACGCAGGCGCTCCGTCAGCCGGGCTCGTCGTTCAAGCCACTCGTGTATGCGCGCGCCATCGCCGACAGCATCGCGCCTAACGAGATCGTGAGCGATACCGCCATCGCCATCTCGATGGACAATCGCACGGTCTACCGCCCGAAGAACGCCGATGGCGAGTTCCTCGGCCCGTTAACGCTGCGCGAGGCACTGGTGCACTCGCGGAATCCGGTCGCGGTGCAGCTGGCGCAGCGGATCACCATGGACAGCGTCGCCGCGCTCGCGTCGAACGTAGGACTAGAGACGCCGGTATCGCGCTTCCCGGCCGCCGCGATCGGCGCATCGGAGGTTCATCCGCTCGACTTCGTGGCAACGTTCACCACCTTCGCCAACAATGGCGCCGCGGTAGAGCCGCGGCTCATACGCCGCGTCGAGGATCGTTCCGGTCGCACAGTCCTGGCGCCGGGCGCGCGCGATCCGGTCCAAGTGCTCGATCCAGGTGTCGCGTTCATCGTGCGGGACATGATGCGCGACGTCGTCGAGCGCGGAACGGCCAAGTCGGTCCGCAGCTACGTGCCCGGCGAGATTCCCGTCGCCGGGAAGACCGGAACGACCGATGACAACACCGACGTCTGGTTCGTGGGAATGACGCCCGAGATCGTAGCGGGCGTCTGGCTCGGCTTCGATCGGCCGGCGACGATCGCGCCCGGCGCCGCGGGTGGTACGCTCGCCGCGCCGATCTGGGGCGACATGATTGCGCGCGCCTACCGAGAGCGCCACTCGGGCTCGTGGAATCCCCCCGAGAATGTCGTCGCCGTCGACCTCGATCGCGTCACCGGCCTCCCCGCCGACGACCTCACGCCCCCCGAGCGACGCTACACGGAGTACTTCTTGTCAGGCACGGAGCCAGGTGGGGTGAGGTTGAACCCATGGGCGGTGTTTTCGTGGGGACCAATCACATGGTGAAGATCGAGATTCGAGATTCGAGATTCGAGATTCGAACACCAAGAAGGGCCGGCGATTTCGCCGGCCCTGCCTTTTCCCCCTAATCTCGAATCTCGAATCTCGAATCTCGATGCTACACTCCCGACCCTAAACCTGCCTCCTGCTCCTCTTCGATATCCGTCTTCCCCTCCTCTACTCGCCGCTCCTCCAGCCCCACGACGGCGATGCGGAACACTTCGTCGAGCGTGCTCACGCAGTGGAACTCGAGCTGGCTGCGGACCTCGTCGGGGATGTCCTCCATGTCGGCTTCGTTTTCCTTGGGCAGGATGATGGTCGTGATCCCTGCGCGGTGAGCGCCGAGCACCTTTTCCTTTACACCGCCGATCGGCAACACGCGCCCGCGGAGCGTGATCTCGCCGGTCATGGCGACGTCCTTTCTTACCGGCTTCCCCGACATCGCCGAGACCAGCGCCGTCGCCATCGTCACGCCGGCCGACGGTCCGTCTTTCGGAATCGCGCCGGCGGGCACGTGGATGTGCACCTCCACCGAGCCCAATCGATCGGAGGGGATCTCGAGCGTCGATGCGTGCGTCGCGGCATACGTCAGCGCGGCCCGCGCCGATTCCTTCATCACGTCGCCCAGCTGTCCGGTGAGGATCAGCGACACGTTCCCCCAACCGGTCACCTGCATCTCGTTGTCACCCGATCGCGCGCCGTACATGCGACGGATCGCCGCCTCGACGAACATGATGTCGCCGCCGGCCGGCGTGTAATACATCCCTGTCGCCACGCCGACTTCGTTCTCTTCGGCCGCTCGCTCGGGATGCACGCGCGGCCTGCCTAACAACACGCGCACCTCGTCAGGCGTGATCGTCGGATCGACCGGGTCGCCCGCGGCCAGCTTGCGGGCGATCTTGCGCGCCACCGCGCCAACCTGCCGCTCGAGCTGCCGCACGCCGCTCTCTCTGGTGTAGTTCGACACCACCGTCATGAGCGCCGGATCGGTGAACGCGATGTTCTTTCCAGCCAGCCCCGCTTCCTCGAACTGACGCGGCACCAGATAGCGCTTGGCGATCTCCGCCTTCTCACGCTCGGTGTAGCCCGCGAACTCGACGGTCTCCATGCGGTCGAGCAACGGGCCAGGAATGTTCTGGACGAAGTTCGCCGTAGCGATGAACAGTACTTCGCTCAGATCGAACGGCACGTTGAGATAATGGTCGGTGAACGTGTCATTCTGCGCTGGATCGAGCACCTCGAGCAGCGCGCTCGCCGGATCCCCCTGGAACGACACGCCGAGCTTGTCCACCTCATCGAGCAGAAAGACGGGATTCTTCGTCCCCGCCTGCTTCATCCCCTGGATGACGCGACCCGGCATCGCACCGACGTACGTGCGCCGGTGACCGCGAATGTCGGCCTCGTCCCGCGCGCCACCGAGCGCGACGCGAACGTACTCGCGTCCGAGCGCGCGCGCGATCGATTTGGCGATCGACGTCTTGCCCACCCCTGGCGGCCCCACGAAGAGCAGGATCGGTCCGCGCGCCATTGCCCGCGCCTTCGCTTCCGTCGGATCGGTGATCGTCCGGTCTTCTTCCCCGTTAGGCGCCAACGTCGGCGTCGCATCTTCCTTCGACGGCCGAAGCTTCGCGGCGGGAAACTCGCCGGTCTTCTGCAGCTCCGCCTCGAGCTCCTGGGCCTTGAGCTGACGCACCGCCAGGAACTCGAGCACCCGATCCTTCACATCCGGAAGCCCGTAGTGATCCTCCTCGAGCACCTGCGCGGCGTGCTTGAGATCGAGGTTGTCATCCGAGCGATCGTTCCACGGCAGCTCGGCGATCCACTCGAGGTACGTACGGATCACCTGCGCCTCCATCGACTCGCGCCCCGCACGCTCCAGACGCCCGAGCTCACGCTCCACTTCCTGACGGGCAACCTTCGGTAGCTCGAGCTTGGAGAGCTTCTCGCGCAGCTCTTCGATCTCGCGGTTCTGATCGTCGTCGCCAAGCTCTTTCTGGATCGCCTTCATCTGTTCTCGCAGGTACATCTCGCGCTGACGCTGCCCGAGCTCTTCCTGGACTTGCGACTTGATGTCCTCTTGCGCCTCGAGCAGTCCGATCTGGCGCTGCACGTGCACCAACACGCGACGGAGCCGCTCTTCGACGCTCAGCGTCTCCAGCAGCCCCTGCTTCTCCGGCACCGACAGCTCGATGTATCCGGCGACGAGATCGGCGAAGCGACCAGGCTCGGTGACGGAGTCGAGCACCTGGTGCACGACTTCCTCCGGTAACCCGCGCTTCTCGCCGAGCTCGGCGGCTCGCTCGCGCGCTTCCTTGTGAAGTGCCTCGAAGGCCGGATCGTGCTCGTCGAGTGGGTTCATCTCCTCGACCGGAACCACCACCGCGTTGAGAAAATTGTCGTTCGTGTTGTACTGAAGCGCCGTCGCGCGCTGCTCCCCTTGCAGCAGCAGCTGCACGCCGCCCAGGCCGCGTTGCACCTGCCCGATGCGCGCAATGACGCCCATCGAATAGAGAATGTCCGGACTCGGCTCGTCCGTGTTGTCGCGTTGCGCGACCGCGAAGACGAGACGATCCGCCTTGAGCGCCGCCTCGATCGCGCGAAGCGTCCCCGGTCGTCCGGCCGCGATCGGCGCCGTCAGACCAGGGAAAATCACCGTTCCGCGAAGAGGAAGCACCGGCAAGGATTGACGTGTGGCCATGATTGCAATGTCGAGTTATGGGAAAGGAATGAAGCCCGCAGACTCCATTCCACGTATGCCATGATGACACGGCGTCAAGAACTCAACCGTCAACTTCGTACGACGTTCCGTTCCACTGACTTACGCCAGGGGGGCAGCAATTGCAACTTCCTGCGGTCTGAATGGCGTAGTGATGCTGTCAGGGAGGCATTTCGCCTTTTCATGGCGGCGCGGCAGTGGTACACTAAGCACAAGCCCCGACATCCGTAGACGACATCAATCGTGCCAGATCCGATAGCCCTTTCATCCGACGCTGAGCTCCGCGCCTTAGTCGACCGCGCGCTATCGTCTGGGTACGAGCTCGATCGCGAGATCGGACGCGGCGGGATGGGGATCGTCTACCGCGCTCGCGATCGGCGACTCAAGCGCATCGTCGCCATCAAGCTGCTCCCGCCGGAGCTCGCCTTTCGCTCCGAGATCCGCTCGCGGTTCCTGCGAGAAGCGGAGACCGCGGCGCAGCTGAATCATCCGCACATCGTCCCCATCTACTCGGTCGACGAGCGCGACGGTCTCGTCTACTTCGTGATGTCGTGCGTGGATGGGACGACGTTGGCCAAGGAGATGCACGACCGCGGACCGCTGCCAGCGGAGGAGACACGGCGCATTCTGCGCGAAGTGGGTGAAGCGCTGTCGTACGCGAACTCGCGCGGCGTCATCCACCGCGACATCAAGCCTGACAACATCCTCCTCGACAAGGAAAGCGGACGCGCGATGGTCACCGACTTCGGTATCGCGCGCGCCATCCTCGAGAGCGGCGACTCTCGCCTCACGGCCACCGGTGTGGCGATAGGTACGCCCGCGTACATGTCGCCCGAACAAGCCGCCGGTGATCGCGAGATGGACGGGCGAAGCGACCTTTACGCGTTAGGCGTCGTTGCCTATCAGATGCTCGCCGGCGAGCTGCCGTTCCGCGCCAACAGCACGCCGGCGATGCTGATGAAGCACATCAGCGAGCGTCCGATTCCCATTCAGCAGCGTCGTGCCGATCTGCCGAATGATCTGGCGACGATCGTCATGCGCCTGCTCGAAAAGGAGCCGGCCGATCGCTTCACGGATGCGGCCGAGATGGTGCGCGCGCTCCGCGGCGACATGAGTGTGCTCGCTGCGCACCCGCGCGGCGACCGCGCTCAAGCCGCGCCGTCGGCGCCACAGCCGCTCTACAGCAGCCCGGTACCGGCGACCGACTACACATCGGAACGGCCCGCCGAGTACCGGACACCTACGCCTGACGACATCGCGCGCTGGTCGGCGCCGGAAGTCCAGAACTTTCGCACTTCGTTCGCCAAGTACGCCGCGGTGAACGGGGTCATCCTGGTGGCGAGCCTTTTCTCCAGCGCTCCAATCGAGATGATCACGATCTTCTGGAGCATGGGGATGGCGGTGAAGTACTCCCGGCTCTGGTCATCGGGATACGATTGGCGCGACGTGTTCCGTCAACCGCGAGATCGTCGTTTGGTCGACGTCGCCGCCGAGACGGTGGACGATGTCCGTGTCGCGTTCGGCCAGAAACCGGCCGTCGAGCGTCGGCGAACGTCACGGCAGCTTCCTCCATCGGGCGCCGGTGCCGGCGCTGCGGGCCCACCGATCAGCGTTGGCGCGCACACGCAAACGGTGCGCGCCGCCGAAGAGCAGCGCGGTGAGATCCTGCGACTCGTTGCCTCGCTCCCGGCGAGCGACCAAGCGCAAGTGACGGGCGTCGTTCCCGCCGCCGAAGCGCTCTATCAGCGGATCCAGCAGTTGGCGGCCGCGATCTACGAGCTCGATCGCACCGACACGCCGGGCGCGGTCGAGCAGGTGGACCGCCAGATCAACGAGCTCGAAGCGGCGGCCAATCCGCTCGATGTGCGGGGGAGCGAGGATCGCGTTCGTCGTCTCGCGCTGCTCAAGCGGCAACGGCGCGCGCTGGCCGACGCCACCCGTCGCCGCGAAGAAGCATCGCGAAAGCTCGAGAGCTGCACGCTCGCGCTCCAGAACATGCGATTCGACGTGCTTCGCCTGCGCGCGGGGAACGTCTCCAGCGCCATGGAGAATCTCACCACGCTCACCGATCGCGCGCGCGCGTTGGCCGAGGATGTGGATGCGGCCGTGTACGCCGCCGACGAGCTGAAGAAGCTGGGCGTCCGCGACTCGGGGCGCGGAACGCGACGACATTCCGGCGCCTGATACGACCGCCGCCCAGCGATGCACGACATTCTGCGCGATCGTCTCATCGTCGCCGTCGGCGAGCAATACGACGTGCAAGGTGAGCTCGGGCGCGGCGGTATGGCGATCGTCTACCGCGCCATCGACATCCGTCTTCGACGCCACGTCGCGATAAAGCTGCTGCCGCCCGATCTCGCCTTTCGCCAGGATGTGAAATCGCGCTTTCTGCGCGAGGCGGCAACCGCGGCGCAGCTGAGCCACTCCAGCATCGTTCCGATCTACACGGTCGACGAGCGCGAAGGTCTCGTCTACTTCGTCATGGCCTGTGTCGATGGCGAGAGTTTGGGCGCCCGACTCGCGCGCGAGCCGCGCATGCCGATCGATGAAGCTCGCCGCATCGTCGGCGATGTCGCCGACGCGCTCGGCTACGCGCACGCGCGCGGCGTGATCCACCGGGATGTCAAGCCTGACAACATCCTGCTCGAATCGCGCACCGGACGTCCGATGGTCACCGACTTCGGGATCGCGCGGGCGGCCGAGGCCGACTCGCGTCTCACCGTGACCGGATTCGCCGTTGGGACGCCGGCCTACATGTCTCCCGAGCAGGCAATGGGCGAGCGGGAAGTCGATGGGCGAAGCGACATTTACTCGTTAGGCATCGTTGCGTACCAGATGCTGGCGGGAGAGCTGCCGTTCACCGCGTCGAACACGCCGGCAATGATGATGAAGCATCTGAGCGAGCGCCCGCGCCCGCTGACGACGATGAGACGCGATGTTCCTGCCCCGCTCGCCGCCGCCATCGATCGAGCGATGGCCAAGAAGCCGGAGGATCGCTGGGCTACCGCGCATGAGTTTCGCGACGCATTGAGCGCCGACGCGCGTGTTCACGCCGGCGCACCCACGCACCGCTCCTCGCCGTACTCGCCGCCCCCTCACGCGCCACCGCCCGCTCCCCTTGCGCCTCCGGTGCCGGGCATACCGGTCGAGCAGGGAAAGCGTGGCAAGCGTCGCAAGGCGAAATCGGAGCACGAGAACTTCGCGGCTCGTCCAGTCGAGGAGCGCATCATGATCGTGCGTCGCGAGGTCTTCTCGAGCGCGGTTTGGCTCATTGCGCTTCTCCTTCTGAACGCAGTCACCTCCGGATTCCCATGGGTCATCTTTCCGGCGGCGTTCATGATCACGTCGATCGGCACGAAGGCGGGAACGTTGCGCGCCGATGGAGTGCGGTGGCGGGACATCTTCCGCGGATCGCCGAAGGGTCACGCGCTCCAGGCGGTTGGTGTACGCGTCCCCGTGGAGGAGCAGGCAGCCAAGCTGCTTCCGGCGGAGGTTCTGCACGGCGGGCGAGCTGACGCTGTGCGCAACGCCCTGGGCGACAAGGCGGCAATCCTCGCCCTGCTGGACGCACTTCCGGCGGCTGATCGCGCGATGCTTCCCGATGTAATGCCCACGGTCGACGCGCTGGTGGAGCGCATCGCCTCGTTGACGCAAACGCTTCACCATCTCGACGCCGATCTGGCACCGGGCGCCATCACGCAGCTCGATGCGCGCATCGCGGCGGTCGAAGCCGAAGGCGCCGGCGCCACCGATCACGATCGCCGGTTGGCGTTGCTCCAGCGTCAGCGCACGACGCTGCGTGACCTCAGCGACCGGCGCGCCCGCGTCACGGCGCAGCTCGAGAGCGCTCGAATCGCGCTCGAGAATCTGCGCTTCGATCTCATCAAGCTGCGCTCGTCAGGCGTCCAGTCGGCGCTTCAGGATGTCAACAACGCGACCCAGGAAGCGCGGGCATTGTCGCGCGACATCGGCTATGTCGTCGACGCGGCCGCCGAGGTGAAGCGACTCTGAACCGATCGACGCTAGCGAGCGACCGGTAGTCCGCTGGGAACGCGGTCCGGAATCAGACTCTGGAGATTCCGCGCCGCCGGATCGGTGAGCGAGCGTAGGAACGCGACGATCTGCGGCACCTGCACGTCGGAGATCCCCAGCGGCACCATCCGCGGATCGAGTGTGCTGACGATGAGCTGACGCGTTGCTGGGTCGCCGTGATGCATCGCCTGAATGTCCGCGCGCAGCTGTGTGGGATCGTACCGCTCCAACGAAGTCCGAGCATCGGCGTAGTGCCTGACGACTGCCTCCAGCGAAGTGAATGCGCCGTTGTGCATCCACGGACCTGTCAGCTCCACGTTGCGGAGCGACGGAACCCTGAAGCGGAAACGCTCGGCGGGGTTGCCGGTCACGTCTTCACGGCCGTGATCGAGCGGCGCTCCAGGACCACGCCCCGGTCCCACCGGTGGCACACCGATGTTCACGAATCCGCCATCGCTGAACAGGCTGCCGCTGTGACAACGAGTGCAGCCGACGCCGGTCAGGAAGAGGAGGGCACCGCGCTTGGTGTCCTCCGAGATTGCTCGCAGGTCGCCACGAACGTACTGATCGAAGGGCGAGCCGTTTGTCGTTAGGCGGTCGATCTGGAAGGACGAGAGGGCGTTGGCCGCGTGCTGAAAGCCAAGCTGGTCCGTCGGCACGTTCGGGAACGCGGCGCGGAAGAGCGTGACGTACTCGGGGATCGCCAGCAGTCGCCGCATGAGAGCGCCCCAGATTCCGGCGAAGTCGTCATCGGCGAAATCGGCCAGCTCGTTGTGCGGCGCACCGGGGACACTGACGCCCGCCTCGCCGCGCATCTCATCGCGCATGACCACCGGGAACATCGCCAGTACGGCGAGAGGATCATCGAGGCCCTGTGGCAGCGCGGCGCCGGCGGGGGAGATGAACCTTCCATCGAAGTTCCGGGCAACGCGTCCGTCCCAGAACAAGCCCCTCGGCTGGTTGTGAGAGGCGTTGAGAATCGACTGGGCATTCCGGCCCATGAAACGTCCCGACGGGGTCGGAACGCGCCCGCTTCCTAAGCCTGATCCGCCGGTGCCGACGGACAGCGAGAGGCCATCGGCCATGCCGGTAGATGGGTGATGGCACGTCGCGCAGGAGACGTCGCGATTGCCGCTCAGGATCGGGTCGAAGAAGAGCATGCGGCCCAGCTCGACGCGTGCGGCCGGCTGAGGCCCGAACGTCGGCAGGGGTGCAATGCCGACGACGTTCAGCGTATTTCGTAGCTCCTCATCGAGCGGGCTGGGCCGCTCGGTACCCACACCATCGTCGCCGCACGCCGCCAGCAGCATCGCCACGGCCATGGGCAGCAGAACCGCCTTCGAGGCGAGTCCTCGCGCCTCACTACGCATCGGGCGAACCTCCATCGGTTCCCTTCGTCACGACTACTGTTAGGCGCGGAACACACGTTGTCAACATCCTGGGACGGTCTCCTCCGCTCGCCCGCTACCGGCGCAGCGGTGGCCGCGCGCCGATCCCCGCGACATCCTTGAAGATGCGCCTTTCCATATGCCTTTCGCTCCCGGCGATACTTGCCGGGATCGCACTCGCTCCCGCCAACCTCCCGGCTCAGACGCGGCACGCGCGCGGCCCCACGCCCGCATCGGTCATCGGTTTCGAGCCCGGCACTGATCGCCGACTCCCTTCGTGGAGTCAGGTCGTCGACTACTTCACGCAACTCGACGCCGCCAGTCCGCGCCTTCAGCTACGCACGCTCGGCCGGTCGACGCTCGGCCGGCCGTTCGTTGCTGCGTACATCGCCGACTCGGCGGTGCTCGCGGACCTTCCGCGCTATCGCGAGATCCAGCGCAAGCTCGCCGACCCGCGGCTTCTGGGCCGCGGCGAGCGCGAGCGGTCGATCAAAGAAGGGAAGGTGGTCGTGCTCGTGACGTCGAGCATCCACTCGACGGAAGTTGGCGGAATCCTCACCCCGCTCGTGCTCGCGCATCGCCTAACGACGAGCGAGGACGACGAGGCGCGCGCGATACGAGCGAACGCGATCACGATCCTGGTCCCGTCCCTCAATCCGGACGGCGTCGACATCGTCGCCGACTGGTATCGCGCGACGGTGGGTACTCCGGCCGAGGGCACGTCGCCGCCGGAGCTGTATCACAAGTACGTGGGACACGACAACAATCGCGACTGGTACGCGTTTACCCAGATCGAGACGCAGTTGACGATCGATTCGCTGCACAACGTGTGGCACCCGCAGATCGTCAACGACATTCACCAGCAGGGGAGTACCAGCTCGCGCATCTTCATTCCGCCGTACATGGATCCCATCGAGCCCAACGTCGACCCGATCATCTCGGCCGGCGTGAACAGCATGGGCGAGGCGATGGCCTGGCGCTTGACGATGGATGGCAAGACGGGCGTGTCGGTGAACGCGTCGTACGATGCATGGACACCCGCTCGCGCCTATCAGCACTACCACGGTGGGATCCGCATCCTCACCGAGACGGCGAGCGCACGACTGGCCACGCCGATCACCATGCCATTCGATTCGCTTCGTCCGTCGCGCGGCTACGATCCGCAAGTGCGATCGTGGAACTTCCTGGTGCCGTGGCCGGGGGGACGTTGGGGCATTGCGAACATCATCGACTACCAGACGAGCGCCACGTGGGCGCTGCTGGCCGAAGCGTCGAGAGACCGGCCCACTTGGCTGGAGAGTTTCACGCGCGTTGCGGAGCGCGCCGTGTCCGGGCGCCGAGTGCCGGGGCGCGAGGCCTGGCCCGTCGCTTACGTGATTCCAGCGCAGCAGCCGGACGACGGCGCGCTGCGCACCATGCTTCGCGTCCTTCAGCGAGGCGGAGTCGAGGTTCGGCGAACCAGCGCACCAGCGGCGGTAGACGGCCGCTCGTTAGGCGCGGGGAGCTACGTCGTGCTCATCGCGCAGCCCTATGGCGCATTCGCCAAGGCGCTGCTGGAGCGTCAGCGCTACCCCGACCTGCGAGAATATCCCGGCGGCCCGCCGAAGACGCCGTACGACGTCACCGCGCACACGCTGCCGCTCCTGATGGGTGTGGAGGTCATCGAGGTGCCGGATACGCTGGCCGTCTCGTTAGGCGATCCCATTCCGTGGGTGGCCGAGCCACGGCTCGTTGCGCCCGGTCTCAGCGACCGCACTGCGCGCCGCATCGCGGTGTACCGGAGCTTCTCGCCCTCCATGGATGAAGGGTGGACGCGCTGGATCTTGGAGCGCCATCGCATCCCGTACACGTCGATCACCGACCGCGATGCCCGGGCGGGCGGGCTCGAGCGGCGCTTCGACGCCATCATCCTTCCCGATCAATCGGTGCGGGGGCTCAGCCAGGGCGTCAACGAGCCGTATCCCGACTCGTTGCGCGGTGGCTTAGGTGACGCGGGTGCCGCGGCGCTGCGTAATTTCGTGGAGCGGGGCGGCACACTCGTGACCTTCAACGAGGCGAGTCTTTACGCGATTCAGGCACTCGACCTTCCCGTTCGGAATGTGCTCGCCGGCGCGCGGCCGAGTGAATTCTATGGGCCGGGGTCGATACTTCGCGTACAGCTCGACCGCGCGAGTCCCGTCACGCGAGGCGTGAGCGCGCAGCCGATCGTCTGGTTCGAAGAGAGCCCGGCGTTCGAGATCACCGACGACGCTCGTGCCAGGTCGTTGGCGACGTATCCATCGACCGGCGAGATCCTGCTGTCGGGATGGCTGCTCGGCGGACGACGCTTGGCCGGCAGGAGCGCGCTGGTGGAAGTTCGGCAGGGGAGGGGGAAGGTGATTCTCTTCGGCTTCCGCCCGCAGTACAGAGCGCAGACGTTGGCGACGTATCCTCTCATCTGGGGAGCGCTCAGATAGCATCGCAGATGTGCGAAAGTCAGCGTGGATTTGCGATTGCATCGCACGTCTGCAATCGAGAAGTGCGAGGTGCGATTACGTATTGAGCCCATAGCACGGCGCACGTACGCGCGCAGCTCGAGCCCAAGAAGAGCGTGGCCGGCGTTTCCTGAGCAAGGTGGAGCGCGTCGAGAGTCGTCGGGATATTTTTGGCCAATGAACCGTTACGTCTTCTTTCTCGCGCTCACCGTCGTCGCACGATCGATCGTCGCACAAGGGGTGGACACGGCTCGTGCCGTTTCGACCGCCGTGCCGAACGTGTGTGCGGGTGCGCCGTCAGCCGACGTCGCGCCTCCGGCCGACTCCATTCTGCGCCCGCGTCCGCCGCTCACGCCTCCACCCGATCCGCTTCGCGGACTTTACGTCAACCGGTGGCAAGCGCTCGGTCAATCGATGTGGAGTCTCATCGAGGTCGCGAAGCGCACCGAGGTGAATGCGCTGGTAATCGACGTCAAGGATGACCGCGGCTACGTCCTCTATCGATCGCGTGTGCCGCTGGCACGAGAGATCGGCGCGGATACCGTGCGGCCGATGCGACACGAGCGCTTACGCGCGGTTCTCGATACGATGCGGGCCTACGGCATCTATCCGATCGCGCGCATCGTCGTGGCCAAGGACCCGCTGCTGGCCGAGAAGAGGCCGGAGTGGGCGATCAAGCGGCGGAGTGATGGCCGGGCGTGGTTGGACAAGAATGGACGGCCCTGGCCGGACGCGCATCAGCCGGGTCCATGGATGTATGCCGCCGACCTCGCTTGTGAGGCGGTCGATCTCGGCTTCAGCGAGGTGCAGCTCGACTACGTCAGATTTCCGGACGAGAAGCGATTGGTGCGCGAAGCGGTGTTTCCATTGGCGAACGGTCGCACGCGCGCCGATGTCATTCGGGAGCAGCTGCTCGCGGTCCGCGCGCGTCTCAAGGACACCGGGGTCCCGCTGACCGCGGACGTCTTCGGCCTGACGACGACCGACACGACGGACATGGGGATCGGCCAACTGTGGGAGAAGTTCGTCGATGCCGTCGACGTGGTGCTTCCGATGATGTACCCGTCGCACTACGCGACCGGGAGCTACAAGATCGGCAATCCGAACGCGCATCCTTACCAGGTGATCGACAAGGGATTGGAAGACGCCAAGCGCCGCTCGGCTCCGATCGCCAACGCGGGGAAGCTGATTCCCTGGTACCAGGATTTTACGATGGGCCCGCCGCGCTATGGCCGCGCTCAGGTGAGAGCGCAGATTCAGGCGGGCTATGATAATGGAGTGATGAGCTGGATTCTCTGGAATCCGCGAAGCAAATACACGATCGAGGCGCTGGAGAAGTGAAGTGCATCTGCGATATCGTACTATTCCTTCCGCTCGCTGATGCCGACCGCGCGTTGCGCGGCGTCTCTGATCCAGCCCGCCACCGCTTGTACTTCCTGGAAGAGCGGGCCGTCACCAGCCGTCACGGGGACGGTATGGACCGAGACCTGGCCATCGGCTGGACGGGAGTCGGGGACGACGTAGCCCGATACGCGGAATCGCGCCTCATTCGCTAGCGAGGTCGAGATCTCCACCCGAAGCACCCACAGCGTGGGCGGGCGATCTCGCTGCGGATTCCGGAGCTCGCTGGGGATCACTCGCGGACGCGTCACCACCACGTTCGACGCCTGACGCGTGACGGTATATCCGTGCACTTGGAGCTGGGTCGCCGCCAGCTGCAGCGCGGAGTCCAGCGTCACTGGCGCGGTGAATGAAAGATTGTCCTGCTCCGGTCCGCGGTAGACCGTGCACGCCACCGTGATGCACGTCGCGGCCACGGCCAACACTCGACGCATTCGCTCTCTCGTCAGTTGGGGGCGTCCTATTGACGACTCGGAGCCTACGGAGGCAAGAACCAACCGGCCGGGCAGCGCCCGCGGCGCGGCGTCTGCGTCGCTTAGGCCCCGAACCAGGGGGTGGTCGCGGCGTCGAGACTGGCGATGCATAATTGCGGTTGAGCCGCCGCATGCCCGCCGGGCGGGAGGACAACGTGATCTTCGGGCGGAAACAGCGAGTCGATGCACCAGCGAATGACGCGCCGGTGGAGGCAGACCGTACCGCGCGGTCGCCGCTCACCACCAACCCGCGCATGGTGGCGATCACCGCCGATCCCGGCACGCGTCCCCGCGACGACGAGCTGGACCTTTGCGGGCTCACGCATCGCGGAAAGGTGCGGCCCGACAATCAGGATCATTACCTGATCTGCACCGTGCACCCGCAGGTCGTCGTGCACGGAACGAGTCTCGGAAAGATCGACCACCTTCCGCTTCGCGGCACGCGCATGGCCACGCTCATGATGGTGGCCGATGGAGTCGGCGGCGGTGCCGGTGGTGCCGAGGCGAGCCAGCTGGCGATCGAGACTGTCGCCAAGTACGTGTCGTCGACGCTTCGCTGCTATCACGCCGCGGGCTCGTCGGACGACCGGGAGTTTCATGCCGCGTTGCGCGCGGCCGCGCTCGAGGCTCACCAGGCGGTGTTGACCGAAGCCGCGCGTCGACCGGCTCAGGGGAAGATGGCGACCACGATGACGATGGGCGTCGCCGTATGGCCCAATCTCTACGTGGTGCAGGTCGGCGACAGCCGCTGCTATCACTACTACGACGGCGTCCTTCGCCGACTCACGCGCGACCAGACCATGGCGCAGGACCTCGTCGATCGCGGCGTGTTGCCGCCAGAGCGCGCGGCGCAGTCGCCGCTGAGCAACGTTCTCGTCGGCGCCATCGGCGGCGACGATGCATCGCCGGAGGTGTGCTCGCTTCGGATCCCGCGGGGCACGGTACTTCTCTTCTGTAGTGACGGTCTCACCAAGCACGTCACCGATGACGAGATCGCGGAAGGAATACGGACGATGCGCTCGTCGGAGCAGGTGTGCCGCCAGCTGCTCGACCTGGCGCTGGATCGCGGGGGGACCGACAACATCACCGTCGTCGTCGCCCGCGCGCCGATTCGCCGCGACGACTGAGGCGGCCGTTACTCGTTAGGCACCGAGCGCGTCGAGTCTCTCCTCCATCTCGGCCGCCATTCCAGGGTGGCCGAATCGTCCCGCCGCCTCGATCCCGCTGCGCAGCGCGTCGCGTGCCTCGTCGGTGCGGCCCAGCGCCTCCAGCGCTTCGGCCAGGCGCAGATAGGCGTTCCCTTCGTCCTCGTACATCGACAGGTATGCGCGAAACTGATCGACGGCCTCCTGGTGGAGACCTTCCTTCAGCGCTTCGGTCGCTACTCCGAATCGAGCCAGTGCATTGTTAGGCTGCCGAGCTACCATGGCGCGGAAGGACTCGAGGCGCGAAGACGTCATGATCAGCGCGCCAGCCAGTCGGTGAGCATCGACGCGATCGTCTCCGGCGACTCCTCCGGCGTGAAGTGGCGCGCGTCGGGGATGATGTCGAGCGTCGATCCGGGGATGTGCTCGTGGAGCCGTCGCGCGATGGACACGTCGAGAAATGGATCGTGTGCGCCCCAAATCACGCTCGTGGGCGCGACGATGTTGGCGAGACGCGGCTCGAGCGCCCGGGTGTCAGCGGCCGTGAGTGCGAGCAGATGCTCGACGAACACATCGCGCCCTTCCGGTGACGTGAAGGGTCGAACGTACTGCTCCAACGAATGCTCGCCGCGCTCGCGATCCACGTATCCTCGCAGCAGGTCGGTGCGCAGGATGGTGAGGATCCACGTCGCCGGCAGATAGCGCGTAAGCGGAAGCGATGCCTTGGCGACCCTCACGTCGCGCGTCGGCCATTCGTCGAACGCGACCGCGTTGATGAGGGCAAGGCGGCTGACACGCGTCGGATGGCGCACGGCGAGGTACTGCGCGATGCCGCCGCCCACGTCGTGCCCGACGATGGCTGCTCGCTCGATGCGAAGCGCGTCGAACAGGGCGATGGTGCGCTCGGCGTGTCCCTTGATGCTGACGTCGGCACCATTCGGCCGATCGCTGCGCCCGAAGCCGAGGAGGTCCATGACGACCATGCGGTGCCCGGCCGGCATGAGCGGCACCACCTCGCGCCACAGGTGCGATGACGTCGGGAGACCGTGCACGAATACCACCGGCTCCCCAGCCCCCCGCGTTCCCGCCGCATAGTAGTAGAGGCGAGAGCCCGCGAGGTCGACGAATTCACCGCGCATGTGTTGGGCGCGAGATTCGAGATTTGAGATTCGAGATTCGCCCGCGGTAGCTCGACCCGGTGCGGCGACCTTCTCGAATCTCGAATCTCGAATCTCGAATCTCGCCTGGCCTCACGCTTCCACCATCTCCTTCGCCTCCCATTCGACGATCTTCCCCTTGATCGCAGACGCGGCGACGGTGAACGGGGAGGCGAGATAGAGCTGACCCGGACCGGAGCGGCCCGGAAAATTGCGATTGATCGCCGAGATGGTGACTTCATCGCGCGTGCGCGAGACGCCCGGTCCGGCGTTGATGCACGCGCCGCACGACGGCTCGACGAACGTCGCGCCAACCTCGGCGAAGACGCGGTCGTATCCTTGCGCGACACAGTACTCGAAGACTTCGCGCGAGCCGCATTGGATGAAGCACCGCACATCCGGATGAACGCGCTCGCCGCGCTCCAGCGCTTCGGCGAAGACACGCGCGTACATGTCCATGTCTTCTTTCTTGCCGGCGGTGCAAGACCCGGCGTAGGCGATGTCGACCTTCACTTCGCCAGGAAGCTCGTCGACGTACAGGCCATTTCCCGGGTCACCCGGCAGCGCGATCATCGGGCGCAGCGTCGACGCGTCGATCTCGATCACCTTCACATACTCGGCGTCGGGATCGGAGAAGAGACCCTCGATCATCGCGCGCGCTTCGGCTTCGGCCATTCCCCGCTGCTCGATGAGGTACTCCACTGTCTTCTCGTCAGGCGCGATGATCCCGGTGAACGCGCCGACCTCGGCGGCCATGTTCGTCATCGTCGCGCGCTCATCCACGGAAAGCGATTCGACCGCCTCGCCCGCGTATTCCACGATCTGTCCGATCGCGTCGCCGTTCTTCACGTATGGATGCCGCAGGATCTCCAGCATGAAGTCCTTGGCCGTCACGTTGTCAGGCTTTCGTCCTCGGACGATGACCTTGAACGACTTCGGCACCTCGACCCGGACGTCCTTGGTGATCCACGAATTGAAGATCGCCGTCGTCCCCACGCCGAAGGCGATGCAGCCGACCGCGCCCGCGTGCGGCGTGTGCGAGTCCGAGCCGATGATCACTTGGCCGGGAAGTGCGTGCGCCTCGAGGATCTTCGAGTGGCAGATGGCCTCGGAGCCTGCAGCGGTGAGCGCGCCGTGGAGGTTGAGGCGATTTTGCAGCTGTCCGTACAGCTTGATTCCCTTTGCCTCGGCAAACGTGCGCTGCTTTGCCTCGAGCTGGTTGGCGACATCCAGCAAGCCCATCTGGACGTGTTCGGGACGCATGACCTGATCCAGAAACGTCAGGTGGTCGCGGAAGAAGAAAACGGAGGAGGGGTCGTTGACCGGCTCATCGGCCCCGACCATTTCGTCGAAGAAGATCGCCGCCATCGGTGTCACGTACTCGTGACTGAAGCGGATGTCGGTCTGCACGAAGCCCTGATCGCCTGGCTTGACCGACGGTACGCCGATCCGCCCGCGCGACGCATCTACCACCCAATGCCGAGCGAAGATCTTCTCGGCGATCGTCATCGGCCGCGGCGGTGTGGAAACCTCCGGAACGCGGACCTTTCCCTGTAGACGGGCGACGTTGTAGTTGAAGAGCCCGCCGTGCTCGATGATCCCGCGCGAGATGCCGCCTTCGTCTTTCGTGAACTCGGAGAGCGGGATGGCCTCACCGCGACGGACGCGCTCAATGAGCCCGAAGTCGGTCGACGTGAAGACGCCCAGGTTCTGGCAGTTCTCCCGGTAGATCCGCTCGATGTTCTCGGCGATTACCAGCGTGATGCCAGCCATCATCTCGGCGTACGGCGACTGCTCGCGAGAGGAGCCCTTGCCGCGACGCTTCCCGGAGACGCTGGCGACGAAGTGACCGGCTCGGACCGACCCGCGAACGAGCGGAAACTCCTCACCCGCCTTGAGGCCCAGGTAGGGGAAGTCGCCCAGGGTCTCGTCGAAGTAGTAGCAGATGTACGCGGGGGTGATCTCGTCGGTCGAGATGTTGTCGCGCAGCTTGGGATGCGACGGCGAGCCCACCGGCGCCGATGGATCGAACGGAAGGTCCTCGCCGGCGAGTTGACGCTTGATGAGTGCCGGGTCTTCGGTCAAAAACAGCACGCGCCCGTCGAATCGGACGTGGTCCGGTAGCGTCTGAACGGGGCGGGAAAGGAGACTTTTGATCATTCCGGAAGATGGCCGGAATGAAGGCGCGGAATCCAGCCCTCTGCGGCCCTGCGGCCTCCGCCCTGTCTGCCTGGTGCGGGAGATCTGATCGGCACCAGCCGCAGGCCGCGGGCCGCAGGGCCGTTCCCTTACGGATGCCTTCTATCCCACCGATCCTCGCGCCGATCCCATCGGTCCTCTCGCCGATCCCATCGGTCCTCTCGCCGATCCCAGCGGTCCTCACGGCGATCGAGAACGTCTTCCCGACGATCCCGGATGTCCTCACGGCGGTCGCGCACGTCCTCTAGACGGTCGCGGAGTCCGCCGTGGTGGCGAGCATCCCGAATGTCCTCGCGGCCATCACGGATATCTTCGCGGCGATCGCGCCGGTCTTCGCGACGATCGCGAACATCCTCGCGGCGGTCGCGGCGGTCCTCGATCCGGTCGCGGACGTCTTCGCGACGGTCGCGCCGGGCGTGTCGGTTCTGCGCATCGGCGGTCGAGGCGACGAGGCCGAGAAGCATCACCGCGCCGAACGCCATCAGTCGAGTGCGAAACATACAGTCCTCCAAAGTGGGCGAATGTTCGACCTGCACTCTGGTAGACGTCGTCCGCGGTCGCGTGTTAAGTGCGCGCCGGGCGTCACTCGTTAGGCGTGACGCGCATCACGCCGCACACAGTCGGGGGAAGAGCGTGGAAAAAAAGGAGTGAAAAAAAACGAGCCGGCGAGCGAGCTCGTGCTCACCCGCCGGCATGTCTGGCCGCGCCGACGCGACGTCGCGTCGTCAGGCGCCGCGATTCTGGCCGCGCGGCACGCCGCGGCGCATGCCGCGCTTCCCGCCATGTTGCCGGCGGTGCTCGGCACGCTTGGCCGCCCGATCTCGGATCTCGGCCACGTTCTTGTCGAACGTCACCTGCTGCTCGGCCGTCAGTACGCCGCGCACTTCGCCACGACGCTGATCCGCCAAGGCCCGCATCTGCTCGCGGTGCTCCTGGAGCCGAGTCCGCGCGGCGCGGAAGGCGGCAGTATCGTTCTTCTGCCGCGCGTCACGCATCGCCTGCACGCCGGGACGCATCTCCGAGCGCAGCGACTCGAATCGCGTGCGATACGACGCACGGATCTGCTCGAGTCTGCTCTTCTGCGCGTCCGTCAGCGTGATGCCGCGGAAGAGGGCCTTCCCCATGCGAGCGTGGCCCGCCTTCATGCGGCCGTGCCGCGGTCCCTTTCTCTGTTCCTGTCCCTGCTCCGGTCGCGGCTGCTCCTGTGCGAGGACGGTGCTGGACGCGCCAATCATCAAGGCAGCGGCAAGCGCTGCCATTCGAATGCGAGCCATCTTAGTGAACCTCCAGACGTGTATGAATTCACCGCGCATGCGGCGCGGGTATCGATCGTTAGACGGCCTCGAACAGGCGACGTTAAGGCGCTCGGACCCCTAGCGCACGCACCGAAAAGTGCTATCGTTACGCGCCGCTGGGCGGGTGATCGGTACTTGTAGCGGATCATCTTGGCACGTAAGGACTTAACGAGAGCCCCGATTGTGACTATTCCGCTCACGCCAGGCTCATCGCAGCACCCGACACCGACGGCCGCAGCCCCTCCGCAACCGCCTCCGCCGCCTCCTGCTCCACCGCCGCCGCCAATCGATTTCCCGATTGGGTGGCTCCTCGACCACTCATCGCCGCCGGTCGCGTACCGCGCCGTCGTTGAGGTGGCGAAGCTGTCCGTCGATCCCAATTTCGCCGCGCTCCCCTTCACGTTCCGACCGGCGCTGCTCCTGGCTGTGCTCCAGGCACCTGATGGCGTCTGGAACAACTCGATGTTGACCGTCCCATCCGCGCGCGCCGAGAGCTTCCAGGGCGTGGGGACTATTCCCGCCGCGCGGCGGTTGCTCGAGTACGGGTGGGATCGCGATGCACCGCCCTTGACGCAGGCACGCCGCACACTCTTCCGCTTGTTGGCCGAGGACGAAGACCCGGCGTACCTGTACGAGCTCGTGCCGCGTGGCAAGACTGTCGACCGCGAACTCGTTAGGCACGGACGCGCGCTGCTTCGCGAGGCCGCGGCCGCGGCGCTGGCGCACGCCGGATACGAGAGCGACCCGCGGCTTCGCGGCGCGGCTCGGCGGATCCTCGAGCGGATCGACGCCTACCTTCGCTCGCCGCTGGCGCAGAAGCCGTTCGTCCGCTCGGGCAACCAGCACGTGCTGCCTAGCGAGTCGTCGCCGCCGTCGATGTGGTCGCTGACAATGCTGGCGCACATGCCGCTCTTCCGCAGCGAGCATTACGAGATCACCGAGCGGCTCTACGAATACCTCACGCAGCCGCAGCCACGCGCCGCACCGGCGATGGTTCTGTCGAACAAGGTGATCGCGCTCCCGCACCTGGTCATGGGCGACCCGCTTCCACATCGGAACGCGGTCGACGCCGACATTCCCGCCGCGCTGAACTGGCTCGAGCTCATGGCGCGCCTCGCCTATCTCCGTCGGAACGAGACCTGGTCGAAGCTGTACGAGCGCTTCCTCGACGAGCGGGACCGCGACGGCATCTGGCGTCCATCTCGCAGTGGCGCAGCGCTCAGGTCGACGAACCCGATCGTGTGGCCCGGTGCGTCGCTGGAGGAGCAGACAGCGGGAGACGAGCGGTGGAGCGATGTCACGTTCAGGCTCGGACTCATCGCGCGGCTTTCCGGTCGGGGCGTCAACCTCATGTGACGCCCGTTCGGCGCGGATAGCGCGTCGTTGCGACGCCGCCTTTCACCAGAAGAGGTCTATCCAGCGCTCGACACGCGCGTTCGCGCGCGATTCATCAGCGTGCAGGGGCTTCGCACGCGGATCGTCGAAGCCGGTCCTGCGGACGGCATGCCGGTGGTTTGCGTCCCTGGTTGGGCGAGCTCCGCGTTCCAGTTCCGGAAGAATCTCCCGGCGTTAGCCGAGGCCGGGTTCCGTGCGATTGCCGTCGACCTGCCTGGTCAGGGAGAGAGCGAGAAGCCGACCGACCCGACGTTCTATACGATTCGAGCGCTGACGAACCATCTCCAGGCCGTGCTCGAATCGTATAGAACGTCGGGTCGGTCGGCTTCTCGCTCTCTCCCTGACCAGGCAGGGAGAGA
>DATFBY010000047.1:0-27387 GCA_035253585.1 Gemmatimonadaceae bacterium
CTGCTCATCGGATTCGCGGAATCAGGCCGGGCGTTCTTCTTCAGCTACCTACGAAGTCCCGTCGTTTATCCCTTCTTCGCGTACGCGGTAGGCGCGTGGTTCGGCGCGAAGACGATGAAGGTTTTTTTTCGGCGCGACTTCGCTCCGGTATATGCCGCCGGTCTAGCGTACGCGCTGGTTTATGGGAACCTCGGCGCGACTCGTGAATGGGCGCCGTCTGGTCTGGCGAAGGTCACGTATATGAGGGAGTACCAGGACACTCTGACTGAAGATGAGCGAAACGCGCAGGAATCCATCCTCAGTCGCATGTCGAACTTCAACCAGCTGTCGCAGATCGGGCGGGTCGTCCACGAAGATGGCTTTTATGAAGGTGGCACGCTCGGCTACCTGACGTTCGCGCTCATCCCGCGATTCCTCTGGCGAGAGAAGCCGCCGATCCAGCGCGGTGCGTGGTTCGCACAGCGCATTGGACAGGGGCGCATGCGAGAAGACGGTTGGTATACGAACACGATAAACATGACGCAGGCTGGCGAGCTCTATCTGAATTTCGGGTGGCTCGGTGCGGCTTTGGGTCTGATGCTCTGCGGCGTTTTCTTTGGCGTGTTATGGATGACAGCCACCACCAGCGATGCGGAGAACACTCTCGGATGGGCCTGGGCCTACTTCCTGACGTGGCACAGTCTCGGCCAGAATGGCGATCTGCTCGTTCTAATAACCCTGCTGGCGATATACCTGGTCATGCTCGCGCTCTCGGTGAGCGTCCGTCTACTGCGCTCGCTCGTCCATCGAAGGCGGGCCGAGAGCATGCCGCACCTCATCACGTTCCTGTACCAACCACGACGGCATCGTGAATCGGTCAACGGAAACGGTCATGGTGGCGGGGAGCATGGCGCCATAGAGCAGGTAGCGCCAACATCCGAGTCGCTTCGGGCATCATAGCTTCCACTTACGCCAGGCACCTCACTTTCTCTACACGATCCATTGAACGAAGTCGATGGTAGCGTCTCGTGGCGCTGTCGCTGCATCATCAGCGCACCTTCACAATCGGGGGTTCCGTGTCTCTGAGTCGACGCGATTTTCTCGGCGCGGGCGCGACGGCCGCTGCCGGGTTGGCGCTGACGTCAACCGGTGGTGCAAGCCATCTATCGGCTTCGCTCATCACCGTCGTCGAGGGCAAAGCGTCGCGGCCGCCGGGAACGCGGCCCGTCGCGGTAGCGTCGGAGAATGGGCTGAGGGGTGTGGCCAAAGCGGTCGAGATGATGAACAAGGGCGCCGATCCGCTCGACGCGGGGATCGCAGGCGTCAACATCCAGGAGCTCGATCCGGAGGATGATTCCGTCGGACTCGGCGGACTTCCCAACGCCGACGGTGTGGTGCAGCTCGATGCCTCCGTCATGCATGGGCCCACGCGTCGCGCGGGAGCCGTTGCATCGCTCGAGGGGATCGCCACGCCATCGCTGGTCGCCAAAGCGGTGATGGACTACACCGACCACATCATGCTTGTCGGACCGGGTGCCAAGCGCTTCGCGCTGGAGATGGGATTCAAGGAGCAGAATCTCCTGACCGAGAAGTCGCACCAGGCATGGTTACGCTGGCGATCGCGTCTCAATCCCAACGACAATTGGCTCGACGTCGAGAGTGAGGCGCCGATCGGGTTCACGACCGGAACGATCAATCTCTGCGCGGTGAACGCGGCGGGAGACATCGGAAGCGTGACCACGACCAGCGGTCTGTCGTGGAAGATTCCGGGCCGCATCGGTGACAGCCCCATCATTGGCGCTGGTCAGTATTGCGACAACACCGTAGGAGCGGCAGGCTCGACGGGGCGTGGTGAGGCCAACATCAAAGTGTGCGGCGGATTCCTGGCGGTCGAGATGATGCGGCAGGGAAACACACCCGAGCAGGCCGTGATGAAGGTGCTGGAGCGCGTGGTCGCCATGACCGAGCGCCGCCTTCTCGACGAGCGCGGCCGGCCGCGCTTCGACATCACGTTCTATGCGGTAGCCAAGGATGGGCGCTACGCAAGCGCGGCGCTGTACGAGGGGAAGCGGTTCGCCGTAGCGGATGCCAAGGGCGCGCGCCTAGAGGATTGCGCGTACCTGTTCAAGAAGGGCGAACGACCGGCGCGTCGTTAGGCGCTGCCGTTACTTCGACACACCAATCCAAGGATTCGTGATTCCACGATTCGCGTTCATCGTGTCGCTCGCCGTGCTCGGCGCATGCGCCGGACGCGGCGCACCGGCCGCATCGAGCAGTTCATCCGCGCCGGTGCAGAGCTCGGCGCCGCGTTACGACATCGCCTACCGCATCTCGATGCCCGACCCGGCGAGCCATCTGTACGAGATCGAGGTGGAGGTGAACGGCGTCAGGCAGGATACGCTGAAGCTCCAGATGCCGATCTGGTCTCCCGGCCGCTCTTCGCGAATGGACTTCGCAAAGAACGTCCTTGGTTTCACTGCCACCGATCAGGGGGGCGCGCCGCTCACCTGGGACAAGGAGACCGGATCGCTGTGGCGAGTCTATCCACGCGGCGGCACGACTGTGAAGGCACGGTACCGCGTGTTCGCCAACAACTTGTCAGGCACCTTCAGTGTCGTCGACTCCGCCCATGCGAATTGGAACGGGCCGTCGCTCTTCATGTACGTGGAGGGCCACAAGCAGGATCCCGTTCGCCTGACGGTGGTGCCGCCTAACGGCTGGCGCGTGATGAACGGCGAGGTGAGCGAAGCCGGGCAGACGAGCTTCCGGTTCGCCAACTACGACCTGATGGTCGACACACCGACTGAAGTCGCACCGTCGTTCGACGTTGATTCCTTTCCGGCCGACGGTCGCATGTACCGTGTCATGCTGCACCACAACGGACCGCAGCACGGGCAGAAGGAGAGGTTCCTTCGCTACGTCCAATCGATAGTTCGATATCAGAACAGGGTGATCGAGCCACCGCCCCTCGAGCGGTTCACGTTCATGGCGCACGCGGGCTACGAGGGTGACGATGGCATGGAGCACCTGTACTCCACGCAGCTCGTGTCACCCGCATCGTGGACGGCCGACTCGGCGTCGCTCCTCGATCTTCTCTCTCGCGTGTCGCACGAGTACTTCCACGTGTGGCTTCAGAAACGCATTCGCGCTGCCGCGCTCGGTCCCTTCGACTACGCGCGTGAGGTGTTCCAGCCGAGTCTGTGGGTGACCGAAGGCTGGACGCAGTACTACGGGAACATCGGGATGCACCGGGCGGGAGTCGTGAGCCGTGCCGCGTATTATCCGATGCTGGCCGCCACCGTCCTCTACAACAGCGAGACTCCGGCGCGAAGGGAAGTGTCGGCGCGCATGGCGAGCTTCAACGCGCCGTTCTTCGATGGGAACGTGCCCGAGATGCGCACCGATCGCTCCCGAACCTGGATGAACTACTACCTCAAGGGCGAAGCGTTGGCGCTGCTGCTCGATCTGCACATCAGGCAGCGCTCACAAAACGTCCGCTCGCTCGATGACGTGCTTCGTCTGCTCAAGCAGCGGACGTGGGACGCGCGTACGACGTCGTACTACTTGCAGGGGCGCGGATTCACGGAGGACGACGTGGAGCAGGCGGCCACCGACGTGGCTGGCGAGAACATGCGCCCGTGGTTCGCGCGTTATGTAGGTGGGACGGAGGAGCTGCCCTTCGACGAGTACTTGGGCTGGGTTGGGCTTCGCGTACGGAAGGAGGGTGCCGATGCCGAACGGCGGTACACGATCGAAGAGGATCCCGCGGCGACGCCGGGTCAGCGGCTGCTGCGAGAGGGTTGGCTCTTGGGGACGACCTCAACGCGACGGTAGATGAAGCAAGACGCAATTTTCTGGGACGTCGACACGCAACGCGATTTCATGGATGCCGACGGCAAGCTGTACGTGCCGGACGCCGAATCGATCAAGGGAAATCTGGAGCGCCTAACGAGGTATGCGCACGAGCGCGGCATTCGGATCGTTGCGACGGCGGATGATCACGTAGCCGGCCACCGCGAGCTCTCGGCGACGCCGGATTTTCGCGCGACCTTTCCCGAGCACTGCATGCGCGGCACCGCCGGCGCCGAGAAGATTCCGGAGACCACGCTTCGCTCGCCGATGGTGGTCGAGCCGCAGCCGATCGCGCACGGCGACCTGGCGCGGAAGCTCTCGTCGCATCAAGGCGACGTGCTGATCCGAAAGCACTGGTTCGACGTCTTCACCAACCCGAACGCCGAGACGCTGCTCGATGTCTGGGCGCCGACCGAGGTCGTGGTGTACGGCGTGGCGCTCGACGTCTGCAACAAGTTTGCGATCGACGGGATGATCGAGCGCGGTATTCCGCAGATTTACGCAGTGGTGGACGCGACCAAGCCGATCCACGCCGAGGACGCTCAGGGGCTGATCGAGCGGTGGGAGCGCGAAGGGGTGCGGATGGTGACGACGGACGAGGTGGTGGCGGGGAAGGTGGTGTGAGCATCGAGATTCGAGATTCGAGATTCGAGATTCGGAACGGCACACCTGATGAGCTCCGAATCCGCAGTCCCGAATCTCGAATCTCGAATCTCAAATCTCGCTATCCGAGCGCCAGCTCCGGCCCCGCGCTGAAGACGGCCGGCTTCGGCTCTTCGGCCACTGGCGTCGCCGGCCCTTCCGCATCTAGGCGGAACGCTTTCACCAGCTCCCACAAGTTGCGCGACGAGCTGGCGAGCGCATTGGCGGCCGCCGCGATCTCCTCGATGCTCGCACTCTGCTCTTGGGCCGATGCCGCCACCTGCTGCATCGCCGCGGCGAAGCTCTCCGTGCCCCGAGCGAGCGCGTCGAGCCGGCCGGTCGTATCGCGGACCAGCGTTGCCGCATCGACGGCCGACCGCTCGATCCCTGTTGTCCACGCCTCGGAGTCCATCACCGCGCGCTCGACCTGCTCGAAGGAATCGAGCGCGCTCCGCGTCGCCTCCTGAACGGCGGCCACGGTTTTCGCCGTGCGCTGACTCGACTCGCGCGACTCGACAACGCGCGATAGCACGTCGTTCACCGTGTTCTCGGTGCGGTCGGCGGCGTCGGCCGCGCTGCGCGCGAGCTTTCTGATCTCCGAGGCAACGACGGTGAAGCCCGCGCCGCGCTCGCCGGCGCGTGCCGCCTCCATCGCCGCGTTGAGCGCGAGCAGCTTCGACTGGCGCGCCATCTTCCGCACCAGCGTCACGAACGACCGGATCTCCTCCGAGGCGCTGGCGAGCGACTCGGCTGCCGCGGCCGTCGACTGCGCTTCGGCGCTCAACGTCGCAAGCTCTCGCGCGCTGTCGTCCAAGCGCTGGCGATTCTCGCGCGCCAACGCACGCAGCTGCGAGTTGCGCGCGACACCGTCCCGCGCGCCGTCCGCCAGATGGCTGGCAATCGACAGCAGCGAGGTCGCACCGCCGGCCGTCTGCTGAATCGTATGCGCCATCTCCGTCGATTGGTGACTCAGATCGTTCGACGTGTGCGCCATCTCCGAAGCGGCGGCCGACATCTCCTCGCTCCCGGCGGTGATCTCGGCCGACATCGCGGCTGTCTCACGTGCGGCATCGCGGATCGCGGTAACGAGGCGCTTGAGCTCCTGCACCATGGCGTCAGTTGCGCGGCTTAGGCGCGCCATCTCGTCGTCGCTTCCGCTGTCGGTGATGTGGACCGCGAGGTCGCCGGCGGCCACCCGCTCGGAGACGGCGGCGAGCACTACAGCGGGCTCGGTCACGCGACGGCCAATCAGGTTTGCGACGGCGAAGAGCGACAGCAAGACCACCATGAACAGGGTGCCTAACGCGGCGAAGATCAGATCGCGTGCCGAGCGAACGGGCGCCGCGGCGACGGCTTCCGGAAGATGCGCGACGATCCTCCAACGTCCGCCATTGGTCGACGACAGCGTCGCACGCTGGCGCGCGCTCTCCACACCGTAGACGAAGACCGAGTCGTCGCGCACGCGTGGCCGGCCCGCGATCCCCGCCAGCGGCGAGAGTCGCTCCGCATCGCTCGAGCCGGCGATCAGCAAGCCCTTCTCGTCGACCAGCTGCACCTCGAGACCGGAGTTGCGCGCTGCTCGCGTGAGCGCGCTGTCCAGATCGGCCACGCCGAAGACGACCTTGATGACACCGACCGGCGAGTCTCCGCTCTCACGGACCGCGCCCGACATCGTGATGGCGACCGCTCCTACGGATTCGTCGAAATCCGCCTCGACGGGTCCGACACCGCCGTTCATGGCATCGGTCCACCACGCTTCGTCGCTCTGCACGAAATCGGAGGTCCGCTGTGTGATGACGACGTTGAAGCCGTGGACGTCGGTGACGAATGCCTCGGCGATCCCCGTCGTCGGCATGAGCGCACGAAGGAATCGCCGAGCACGCGCGTCGATCTCGAGAGAGTTTGTGCTCGAGTAGCGTTCCTCGAGCTCGGCCACCGTTCGACCGGGAAGCTTGAGCTTCCTCGCTCGATCGCCACCGGTCACCGCAGCGTCGACGACAGTGGGAGCGACTCCGAGCAGCGCCACGGTGTGCGTTCGCTCCTGTAGGAACCGGTCGACCAGCGCCGCCGAACGGCTGGCCGCGTCGCTCAGACGTGCGTTGGTCTGCGCGGTCAGAGATTTCGACACCCACTGGAGACTGCCCCAGCCGATCACCGCCAGAGCGACGATCGTGATCGCGCCGATGCCGATCACCAGGCGTCCGCGGAGCGAGCCGAGACTCATTCCGGGGATGACGTTGATGCCGTCGGGGCGAATCGAGCGTGGAGTGCTCATGGTGCCAGCTGTATTAGCGAGCTAAATTCCGATGTATCATAGGAATGGCGTTCTCGGCGTGCGGCCTGCGGCCTGCGGCTCGTGGCGAACGAGCATATCTCGCCGAGACCCCGCGTGCCGCACGCCGCGGGCCGCGTCCCAAGTTTTCTCTTTATGACCGTCACTCGTTCTCTCGACGCTGCCGAAGGCTCGTCGAGCTACAATCCCGACGCCATCGAGCAGAAGTGGCAGGCACGCTGGGAAGAGCAGGGGACCAATTTCCCCGATCTCGACCAGGGCCCGCGGCCCTTCTATCAGCTCATGATGTTCCCGTATCCGTCCGCCGAAGGGCTGCACATCGGCAACCTTTACGCGTTCACGGGCAACGACATACATGGACGATTCCAGCGGCTGCGAGGGCACACCGTCTTCGAGCCGATGGGCTTCGACGCATTCGGTATCCACTCGGAAAATTTCGCGCTGAAAGTAGGCGTGAATCCGATGGATCTGATTCCGAAGAACATCGCCAATTTTCGGAGACAGCTCCGCCGCGCAGGTCTCATGCTCGACTGGCGACACGAGCTCTCGACTACCGATCCGTCGTACTACAAGTGGACGCAGTGGGTCTTCCTGCAGCTTCTCAAGCGCGGCCTCGCCTACAAGAAGCGCGCGGCGGTGAACTGGTGTCCGGTCGACAAGACGGTGCTGGCGAACGAGCAGGTGATCGCCGGCCACTGTGAGCGCTGCGGCTCGCCTGTCGAGCAACGGTTCCTCGAGCAGTGGTTTTTCCGCATCAGCGAATACGCCCAGCGCCTGCTCGACAATCTCGACGTCATCGATTGGTCGGAGTCGACCAAGACCGCGCAGCGGAACTGGATCGGCCAGTCGGAAGGCGCGGAGGGCAGATTCGAGATTCGTGATTCGAATCTCGCCATCACCGTCTTCACGACGCGCGCCGACACGATCTTCGGCGCGACCTACATGGTGCTGGCACCGGAGCATCCGCTGGTGCCGAGCCTGACAACGGCGCAGCAGCAGGAGGAGGTGCGCGCCTACGTCGAGAGAACGACGCACCAAGACCTCGTCACCCGCAAGGTGGCAACGGACCGCGAGAAGACCGGCGTGTTCACCGGCTCGTACGCCGTGAATCCGGCGACCGGCAAGGACATCCCGATCTGGATCGCCGACTACGTGCTCATGGAGTACGGCACCGGCGCCATCATGGCGGTTCCCGGGCACGACGATCGCGATTTCGAGTTCGCGACCAAGTTCGGGTTGCCCATCGTGCGAGTCGTCGCCGGCGAGGGCGAGGACGCGCGCACGCCGCTGGATCGCCCGTACACCGACAACGAAGCCGGTCGACTCGTGAACTCCGGCCCCTTCGACGGTATGCCGGTGCGGGAAGGGAAGAAAGCCATCGTGCAATGGCTGGCCGAGCGCGGGGATGCCAAGCCCGTGGTGAATTACCGCCTGCACGACTGGTGCATCTCTCGGCAACGCTATTGGGGACCACCGATCCCGGTGATCTACTGCGAGAAGTGCGGAGTGCAGGGCGTGCCCGAGGAGGATCTGCCGGTGCTGCTGCCGCGCATCGAGGATTTTCGTCCTGACGACTCGGGCGTGTCGCCGCTCGCTAGGCACCAGGAGTGGTATCACGTTCGATGCCCGAAGTGCGGCGGCGACGCGCGACGTGAGACGGACGTGTCGGATACGTTCCTCGACAGCGCCTGGTATTTCCTTCGCTATCCGAGCACCGAGTTCGAGGATCGGCCGTTCGATTCTGGACGTACGAGGCGTTGGATGCCGGTGGACACCTACATCGGCGGGAACGAGCACGCGGTGCTGCATCTGCTGTACACGCGGTTCGTGACGATGGTGCTGCACGACATGGGTCATCTCGAGTTCGAGGAGCCATTCAAGCGCTTCCGGGCTCACGGACACATCATTCGCGAAGGCGCGAAGATGTCGAAGACGAAGGGCAACGTCGTCAACCCCGATCGGTACATCGATGAGTGGGGCGCGGACACGTTCCGCACCTACCTGATGTTCATCGGGCCCTACGAGGAGGGTGGCGATTTCCGTGACGCGAGCGTCTCCGGCGTCAAGCGCTTCCTCGACCGGCTATGGGCATCGGCGCTGGAGTCGCGGACCGACGGTACGCCTGACGAGTCGGTAATGCGGAAGCTCCACCAGACGATCAAGAAGGTTGGCGACGACATCCCGCGACTGAGCTACAACACGGCGATTGCCGCGATGATGGAATACATGAACGTCCTTCGTGCCGGAGAGCGGCGTCCTCACCGTGCGGAGGTAGAGCCGCTGGTGCGGATCGTGTCGCCGTTCGCGCCGCACATCGCCGAGGAGCTTTGGGAGCGCTTCGGGCATCGGCAGGGCGTGTTCGACTCGGGGTGGCCCGAGTACGATGCGGCGCGCATCGAGGAGGACACGATCGACCTCGTCGTGCAGGTCAACGGCAAGGTCCGCGGCAAGGTCCGCGTTCGACGCGACATCTTGCAGGACGATGCGCTGACGGCGGCCATGGCCGAGCCCAACATCGCGAAGTTCATCGGGGGGCCGCCGAAGAAGGTCGTGTTCGTGCCTGGAAGGTTGTTGAACGTCGTCGTATAGCGGAAAGCGCGTCAGTTCTGGCCCGGTCAGGGTCGCGCATTTAGCTTCGATCGAATGGAAGCATCCTCCCTCTCCCTTCCGCTCAGCGCGACGCGGGAGCGCGCGATTGCGATCCCCTGGTCTGTCGCGGCGGTGCTCTTCGCATCGGCCAGCGTCGTGCTCGGGGTGATGTGGGACATCTCGTGGCACATCACGATCGGGCGCGACACGTTCTGGTCGGCGCCACACCTGGCGATCTACCTCGGGGGCATCGTCGCCGGTGTCACGTGCGGCTACCTGGTGTTGCGTACGACGCTGGCCGGTACCGCGGGCGAGCGCGCCAGCAGCGTCCGGTTCTGGAAATTCTTCTACGGGCCGCTCGGCGCTTGGGTGTGCATCTGGGGCACCATCGCGATGCTCACGTCCGCGCCGTTCGATGACTGGTGGCACAACGCGTACGGGCTCGATGTCGAGATCATCAGCCCACCGCACAGTGTGCTCGCGTTAGGCATCGGCGCCATCCAGCTCGGCGCGATTCTCATGACGCTGGCGCTGCAGAATCGCGACGCGGAGCGTGGCGGCACGCGTTTCCGAGTGACCTTCGCCATCGCCTGCGGGCTTTTCGTCTTGATGATGGCGGTGATGAGCTCGGAGTTCTCCCGCAAAGTCTTCATGCACGGCTCGCTCTTCTACCGCGTCAACTCGCTGGTATTTCCGGCCTTGCTGGTGGCTGCCGCCTACGCATCGAAGCTGCGATGGCCGGCGACGACGGTGGCGGCGATCTACATGGCGATCAAGACGCTGATGGGATGGCTGCTGCCGCTCTTCCCCGCGACACCAAAGCTGGCGCCGATCTATCAGGAGATCACGCACATGGTGCCGCTGGACTTCCCGCTGCTGATCATCGTGCCGGCGATCGCCATCGATCTTCTCATGAAGCGCTGGCCGCCTACCGGCGGAAAGCGTGACTGGGCGCTCGCCGCCACGCTCGGCGTCGCCTTCTTCGCGCTCTTTTTCGCGGCGCAGTGGCCGTTCGCTTCGTTTCTCATGTCGCCGGCATCGCACAACTGGTTCTTTTTCGCCGACAACTATCCCTACTTCGTGCCGAAGACGAGCAACGCGTATCGAGGCATCTTCATCGTGCGCGACCTCGACAACGGCGCGTTCGTGCGAGGCATGGCGTTCGCGGCGATCATCGCGATGCTGTCCTCGCGCCTCGGGTTATGGATCGGAGCCTGGATGACGCGCATCCGGCGATGATGCGCCGCTGCCTAACGACGCTGGCGATCGCGGCGATGGCAGTGGCGACGTCGGCACACGTCGGAGAAGGCAACGTCTACTTCGCGGGAGACGCCGGCCCGTATCCCGTGGAAGTCAGCGTCCTCTTGCCCGGTGTCGTGCCGGGTCTGGCGCAGATCGCCGTGCAGGTCAACGCTGACGGCGTTCGCCACGTCACCGTGCAGCCGGTCTACTGGCAAACGAGCACCGGTGGCGCGCCCGCGCCTGACGAGGCGACGCTCGTGCCCGGTGAGGCGCGGCTCTACACCGCGCGGCTCTGGCTCATGACACCGGGCTCATACTCCGTGCGCGTGCACGTCGATGGCGAGCGAGGAAGCGGCGAGCTCTTCATTCCGGTCAACAACGTTGCGACTCGCCGTCTGGCGATGCAGCGCCCGCTTGGCATCCTGCTCCTCGGGCTCGGAGCATTCCTGGCCGTGGGGTTGCTGACGATCGTCGGCGCCGCGGTGCGCGAAGGGATGCTGCCGCCAGGTCAGGAGCCCGATCGGCGGCTCGTACGGAGGTCATGGATCCTGCGCGGAGCATGGGTCGTCGGGATCGCGCTGGCGCTGCTCGGCGGCCGCGCCTGGTGGTCGAGCGTAGACGCTGCCTATCGACGCAATCTCGAGCGAGCCCTCGAGGTGCGCACCACGGTGTCAGAGAAGGCAGGCGCGCGAGTGGCGACGATGGAGCTGGTGGACAGCGGCTTTGCGACGCGCACGCCGCTGGTGCCGGATCATGGAAAGCTGATGCACCTCTTTCTCGTGCGGGACGATGGCGCGGCATTCGCCCACCTGCACCCGTCGCGCGACAGCATGCGATTCAGCGCCGAGCTACCACCGATCCCGGCCGGTCGCTACCGCGTGTACGGAGACGTCGTCCACGCCAGCGGCTTCGCGCGAACGCTCACCGACACTGTGGACGTCGGCCAGACGGGGACGAGCGAGCGCTGGCAAGAAAGCGATCCAGACGCGTCGTGGATTCACGCTGGTGCGACCAGCGGCAGCCTGGCGGTAGTCCCGGGTGGCACCATCACATGGGAGCGGCCCGAAACGATCACGGCCGGTGCTACCGGGCTGCTGCGATTCGCGGCGCGCGACTCATCAGGCAGGCCGATGTCGCTCGAGCCCTACATGGGCATGAAGGCGCACGGTGCCGTCGAGCGTGTCGACGGCGGTGTGTTCGTCCATCTGCACCCCATGGGAACGATCTCCATGGCAGCGCAACGGCAGTTCGAGCGGCGCAGCCGCGGCGACACGACGCTCGTCCCGACGACAGACTCTCCAGCGCCGGCGCACGAGTCGCACGAGGTGCCAGGCGTCATCACCTTCCCGTATGCCTTCCCGAGTGCCGGGCGCTATCGCGTGTGGGTGCAGGTGAAGAATGCCGGCCAGGTACTGACCGGGGCGTTCGTCACCGACGTCCGCGCTCGTTAGGCGCTCCGATCAGTCGGTGCCGGCGTCGAGTGCCGCCACCTCGGTCTCATCCACGTCGTGAAATTGCATCTGATAGAGCCGGCGATACGTACCACCCTCCGCCAACAGCTCCTCGTGCGTGCCGCGCTGGACGATGCGCCCGCCCTCCAGCACCACGATCTGATTCGCGCGGCGCACGGTGGAGAGACGGTGCGCAATGACGACAACGGTCCGATCGCGCATCACCTCATCGATCGCGCGCTGCACGGCGCGCTCACTTTCCGTGTCGAGTGCGCTTGTCGCCTCGTCGAGGATCAGCACGGGCGGATTGCGCAGCAGCGCGCGCGCGATCGCGATCCGCTGCCGCTGCCCGCCTGACAAACGTACGCCGCGCTCTCCGAGCACGGTGTCGTAGCCTGCGGGAAGCTCGGTGATGAACTCGTGCGCGTTGGCGGCGCGCGCCGCTCCCTCGATGTCCGCCAACGGCGCGTCGGGCCGGCCGTAGGCGATGTTCGCGCGCACCGTGTCGTGGAAGAGAATCGTCTCCTGCGTGACGATGCCGAACAGCCGGCGAAGCTCGGCCAGCTTGAGATCACGCACGTCGACGCCGTCTACGGTGATGCGACCAGTCGTCGCATCGTGGAACCGCGGGAGCAGGTCGGCCAGCGTGCTCTTGCCGCCACCGCTCGGTCCCACCAGCGCGATCACATCTCCCGGACGGATCTCGAGGTCGATCTCGTGCAATACAGGCTCGCCGGGCGTGTAGGCGAACGTGACTCGTTCCACGTTCAGCGATTCTCGGAACGCGTCGACACCGCGCGCCCCCGGGCGATCGGCGATCTCGAGTGGCGCGTCGAGGAGTGCGAAGGCCCGCTCGCCAGCAGCGAGACCCGGCTGCACCGTCGACGGATACTGCGCGATGAACTTCACCGGTGCCATCAGCTTGCCCGCGAGCATGAGCGCGGTGATGAACTCGCTCGCCTCGAGCGATCGCTCCTGTAGGACCAGGTAGGTGCCATACCAGAGCAGCGCGAGAATCGATGTCGCCGTGATCATCTCGGTGGCCGGCGGGAAAAATTTCCGCCACCGATCGTTCCGAATGAGTGCCCGGTAGTGCCGCTGCGTGAGCTCGCGGAACCGCCTCTCCTCCCAGGCCTCAGCGCCTGACGCCTTCACCAGTCGGATGCCGCTCACCGTCTCCTGAAGCTGCGAGGCAACTTCGCCCACCGCGTCGAGCACACGAAGAATTCCTTTGTGCAGACGCTTCCTGAAGCGTGCCCAGAGCCCGAGCATCGGCGGGAGGAAGACGATCGCCACCAGGGTGAGCTTCCACGACAACAGGAAGAGCGCAATGATGAAGAAGATCGCCTGAAGAATCGACGAGAGCAGCTTGGAAAGATTGTTGGTGACCATCGCGCGCATCTGGTCGACGTCCATCGTCACGCGCGAAATGATCTGGCCGGTGCGGGTCTTCTGAAAGAACGGAAGTCCGAGTCGCAGGAGATGCGCGTAGATGTCGTTCCGGATGTCGCGCGTCACGCGGCCTTCGACCATCGACGTCGTGATGCTCTGCACGTACAGCGCGATGTTCTTGACGAAGAACACCACGAATAAGAGGAGGACGACGTTCCGCAGCGCGGCCATCGGAGTCTGTCCGCGGATGAGGTCGCCGACTGCCCAATCGAGCATCTGGCCGATGGCGCTCGTGCCTCTGAACAGCGCGGTAGCCCCAGCGGTGGCTGCCTCGCCCTGAAACAACACGTCGAGGAAGGGAATGAGCAGCGTGAAGCTGAACGCATCGAGCGCGGCGAAGATCGTCATCGCCACGATCGAAACGATGAACAGCCCGAGATGCGGCTTGAGATACCGCAGGATGCGGAGGTAGAGCCTCATCGCTCAGACCACCTTGGCAATCCACTCTCCGACGAAGTAGCCCACGACGGCCACGCCGAGTCCGACCACGAACATGTCGAATCCGGACCGGAAGACACCACGTCCGGTGAACACCGATCGAGCGGCTCCGACGAGAAAGTGCGAGAGCATGGCGATGATGAATGCGATCACGATTGCCGCGCGTCCTTCCCAAACGAGAAACGGGAAAACCGGAATCAGCGCGCCAATGGCGGTCGCCAAGCCAGTGATCCACCCTTCGCGGAGCGGCGATGTGGTCTGCTCGCCAATGCCTAACTCTTCCTGGACCTGTTCGTCCAGCATCCGCTTGGGGTCGGCCATGACTTCGGTGGCGAGCGCGAGCGCCGACTCCGAGTGCATTCCTTTGGCCTCGTAGATGAGCGCGAGCTCATCGCGCTCCACCTCGGGCATGAGCTCGATCTCCTGCCGCTCCATCGCAATCTCGTGCGCGTACACCTCCTGCTCGCTCTTCGCGGCGAGATAGCCGCTCGAGCCCATGGAAAGTGCATCGGCAATGATGCCCGCCACTCCGGCTACGATCACGAACTGGTGCTGCTGCGTGGCCGATGCGCCGATCACACCGGCCACCAGGCCGAAGTTCGCAGTCAGTCCGTCGTTGAACCCGTAAACGACGTTGCGGAGAAAGCCGCCGGACTCGGTTCGGTGCCACGGCTCACCGGCGCGGCCCGCCATCTCGCCGAGCGTCGAGGCATGCTCGGCTGACTCACGAGCGAGTAGGAGCGCCTCGCTGCGGCCGGCTCCGCCCTTGGGCGTGTCGCGATAGAGGCCCAGGTAGCCTTTGACCTCGCGTCCCTCTTCGGCCAGAAGAAGTGGCAGAAGCGCTTTGGGGCCGAGCACGCGGCCGAGCCAGGCGAGCAGACGAGCACGCGCGCTCGGGCGGAAAGCGGACGTCGGACGCCCATTGCGTGCGAGCAGGTCGGCCCAGATGCGAACGTGGCGGTCCTCGACGGCCGCCAAACGAGAGTACAGATCCTTCTTCCGCGCGTCAGGCTCGGCGTCGGCCAGGATGCGATACAGGTACGCCGCGTCTGCCTCGTCCTGCCAGTGCTCCCGAAAAGAATCGAGGTCCGGAGGGGAAGACGGAGTCATTCATGAAATATACGCTTGCGGGAAGCGGGAAGCGGGAAGCGGGAAACGCCAGCGGATGACGTACTCATCAGGTGTGCCGGGCAGACGCTTCCCGCTTCCCGCTTCCCGCGACCTCGATCGATCTACCGCTCGCCCGTATCCATTCGATACTGATCGGAGGCCGATTCGCCCTCCGACGTCGCTCCTCGCAGTCCGATCGCTTCGGCGAGGCTCAGCGCGTCTCTCATTGCGCGCTCGGCCGCGACGCGGTCGCCCATCTGGTCGAGAGCTGTGGCGAGACGCGCGCCGCTGTCGATGTAAGCGAACGGCATGTTGATCGACGGGCGGTCGACCCATCGTGCGCGCGCGGTCATCACTCGATGACCAGAATAGACGGAGTCGAAAAGCGCCCGCGTCCGAGCGACGTCGATGTATCCGTCGCCTGGCGAAGGGAGGATGCCTGGTCTCCCCTCGGCGGGGCCGGGGAGGAGCTTGCGAGCAAGCCCCTGCGTCACCAGGTAGGGTCCGAGTCCGAGACGGAACGGATAATCGCCCGCACCGCGGCTGAAGTAGATCGGCCGCTCGCCTGACGAGTCGCGGATCGCGCGCAGCACCAACAGCTGATCGCGCATCAGCACGCCCGGCTCGATCGCCGCCACGAGCGAATCGTGACGGAACGCCTGCGGCTCTCGAAGCACAATGTAGTCAGGCACCGAGTCTGCTTCGCGCATGCTCATGGCGAGCACCGGCCGCGTCGGCACCGGCCACGACCTTCCTCGATAGATCTGCGGGCCGCGCTCGCTGTCGTACGGGCGAACCTGCTGACGTATGAGCTGTCGCGCATACCAGTCGAGACCGAGATACGAGGTGACGAGCACCGTCACGTCGCGTCGAACACCCTCCACTTCCTGCATGTACCAGAGCGGGAAGGTGTCGTTGTCGCCGCCGGTGAAGATGATACCGTACGGCTCCACGGAGTTGAGCAGATCGCGCGCGTATTCGCGGACGGTGTGATCGCCGCGCCGATCGGCAGCCGTCCAGTTTCCTACGAGCGGCACCAGCGCCACCGCCAGCATGGGCGCCGACAGCGCCCAGCGCGCTCTCGTTAGGCGTGGCACGGCCTTGGTGATCGCGTCAGCAGCCGCGTGCCATGCGGTCATCAGCCCGAGTGCGGCCCAGATTCCCCAGGCGGAGAAGCTCCAGATGAAGAAGTAGTCGCGGTCGCGCACTTCACGCGGAACGCTGTCGCCGAGCGACGGCGCCTGAGATGCGCCGTACTTGAAGTTCATATAGTAGATGAGCGCCAGCGTGACCGACGCCATGAGCGGCGCGACATACCAGAATGTCCGGCGATCGCGCCGCCAGTGCACGACGGCGCCTAACGAGCCCAGCACCAGAAAGGCCGCCGCGAGGAGAGACTGAGTCATCGGGTAGCGCCCCTCGACGTCGCGCAGCCACTGCCATTTGAAGTACAGCGCCCACATCCCGACCTGCGCGGTGAACGGCGCCTGACGCTCGAGAAGCGATGGTTTGCCGTATTGCACACGGTCGATGTTGTCCTTCAGACGTCTATAGGTAGTGGCGCTCAGGGTGCAGGAGAGCTCGAGCTTCGTCTCGCACGCCGTCGGCTCTCCTTCGTTGATCGGTGGAAAGTGGGCCGCACGAATCGGCTCCATGAGGAACGGCGTGGCACCGAATGCCAGCGCCGCGAAGCAGCTGATGACGAGCTTCTTCCTCAGCAGCGTGGTGGGCCTCCGCGAAAGCACGGCCGCTGCCACCGCCGGCGCGGCCAGGAGCCCGGCCATGTGATTCGCGTAGCCCAAGCCGAGCAGGTAGGCGATGAGAATGAGAACGCGGTCAGCTTTGGGCGAATCCGGATCATCCAGCCACCGAAAGGTCAGCCACGAGACGAGGGCCAGGCCGACGAGCGACACGGTGTAGACCTTCTCGTTCACGACCGATTGACTCCAGACCGTGAAGGCGGTCGCGCCGATGAGCGCCGCGAGAGCCGCGCCGACGGTCCGACGCCACCGTGTCTCCACCCAATCGGAGAGGATGCGGTCTGTCACCAGAAACCAGAGACCAGCCGAGACCGCGCTCGAGATGGCGGCCAGCAAATTGACCCGCATGGCGATCGACGGGGCAATCGGAAGAAGAGTGAACACCTTGCCGAGGAGCACGAAGAGCGGATTTCCCGGGGGATGCGGGAGCCCGAGTACATGGGCGACGGCGATATACTCGCTGGTGTCCCATTGCGCGGTCGAGGACCCGAGGGTTACGACGTAGAGTGCGAGGACGGCCAGCGATGTGACCGCCGCGGCAACATAGGGTGGCCCATAGGGCGAGCGCGCAGCGCGCGCGGGCTCTCGTGACATCGTTGAGAAGGGGAAAGGGAATTCCGAAAGTGCGGTGCAAGCCGAGTCAGGGCAATCGGTTCGGGGTTGGCTTCACATCTCCCTGACCGCGCCGCCCAGCTATCGGCCGAGCGCGTCCGGCCCGGGTCGGCGACGGCAACCGCGGAACGTAGGGATGGTCAAGCAACCCTCTCGGGGGCCGGTGGTGACTCACTGGTACAACCCGAAGATCAATCCAGCTCTCGAGGTCTACATGCGAGTTCTCCCCCTCCTGCTCGGCGCCCTCGCCGTCGGCACGCTGTCGTCGATTGCCGAGGCGCAGGTTCGAGTCGAGCGAGCTCCCCGCGCGGCCACGCGTATGTTCACCATGGACGACGATGACCGCCCCGTCATCGGCGTCAACACGACTTCGGGCGGCAGGCGAGACACGCTGGGTCTGCTGATCTCGAGCGTCACTCCCGGTGGTCCCGCCGAGAAAGCCGGGATCGAGGAGGGCAATCGCATCCAGTCGGTGAACGGCGTCAATCTGCGCCTCACCGCTGCCGACGCCGGCGAGGACGACATGAATGGCGTGATGACACGCCGCCTGATCCGCGAGCTGCGCAAGGTGAATGCGGGCGATGAGGTCACGCTGAAAGTCTATGCCGACGGACGCGTTCGGGATGTGAAGGTGAAGACGATCGAGTCGGCGGAGCTGAACGCCACTCGTCGCCGCGCGGTGCGCGAGAGGTTCGACGACGAGGACGAGCGTCCCGTCGTCGGTCTCACGTTAGGCGGCGGTGGCAGCCGGCGCGACACGCTGGGTGTGCTCGTGGTGACCATCCAGGAGGATGGCCCGGCGGAGAAGGCGGGAATCGAGGAAGGAAATCGCATCGCCGCGATCAACGGCGTGAGCCTCCGAGTCGCGGGTGAGGATGCTGGAGACGAAGGGATTGCCGACGCCCGTCGCAACCGCTTCTCGCGCGAGCTGCGCAAGCTCAAGGTGGGCGACAACGTCGAGCTGCGCGTCTACGGCAACGGACAGTGGAAGACGGTTCAGCTGAAGACGGCGAAGGCATCGGACGTGTACGGCGAGCATGGCCGTCGGAGCTTCTTCTTCTCGAATGGCGATGAGGGGTACATCATGCCCCCGATGCCGCCCATGCCCCCCATGCCGCCGATGCCGGCCATGCCGCGGATGCGGACGTTCCAGCTCGAAGGGCCGCTCACCGAGAGCGACCGCCTGCAGATCGAACGTGCAGCGGCCGCCGCGCGCGCAGCACTGGAAGACGTGACCGAGGTAGAAGAGGACGTCCTGCGTGAGAAGCTCGAGAAGATGCAGCGCGAGCAAGTCGAGACGAATCGGAAGCTCGAGGATGCGCGGCGCCAAATTCGAAACATGTATGGGGCGCAGGCTTCTATCGTGACGCCCGAGCCGGAGTGGGACGGTGTGTCGACGGTTACCGGCACGGGCGACGCCTACACGCTCTCGGTGCCCGGCCTCCGTGTGACCAAGGTGAGCTCGGACCTGGCCGAGTACTTCGGTGAAGGGAGCGAGCGCGGGCTGCTGGTTCTCGACGCGTACACCCCGTGGGATGGCGTTCGTCCTGGTGACGTGCTACTGAGCGTGAACGGGAAGAGTGTGCGGGCAAAGGACACGGCGACCTTCCGCTTCGACGCGCGCCAGGACAACACGGTGGTGGTGCTACGGCGCGGCGAGCGCACCGAGGTCAAGATTCCGCGCTCCAGATAAGGGGGACCGCGGGAAGTGGAACGCCGGTGCGGCGAACGTTGCCGTGCCGGCGTTCGGCGTTTTAAAAATCGGCTTGCGGCCTGCGGCCTGCGGACCGTGGCGATCGAGTGCATCACGGCAAACCCCGCGCGTCGCGGGCCGCATGCCGCTGTTACATCGCCGGCCCGAGCACGATCGCGTTCAGCACCAGCTTGTCCAGCGCGCGCCACCACCCGCGGAACATCGGCTCGTTGGCGAAGAGCACCACGTGACCTCCGCCCGTCGGCTCCTCGATGAGAAATGCCGTTCCGCGCATCAGCCGCTCGGTGTTGTCCGGCCATGCCCAACCGGCGCGGTGGAGCTTGCCGGTCGACGGGAATACGCCGACGTTCGCGCCGTCCTTGGAGAGCTTGTAAAAGGTCTCACCGTCGAGCATGACGGTCACCCGCGACTGCTCGAGCCCGTGAGTGAGCCAGTGAGTGCGGTCGAGCACGACGTCGAAGTGACTCCCCGGTAGGGGCGCCGGTGAGGTGTTGTTCGCCGAAGGGCTAGTCACCGCCAACAGGTCTTCGGCCTGCGCCCGCTCGGTCGCCTGACGAGTAGTTGCCGTCGTGTCGGTCTTCGGCGCCGCTGTGGTATCGCCGCCGACGGTGCGCGCACTCGTGAGATTGATGTTGTCTCGGGTCGCCCACGCCGTGGCGCCGCCCATGGTGATCAGCGTCCCACCGCGCTGAACCCATTCGCGCAGCCGATCGGCTCCCTCCTTGCCTAACAAGCGATTCAGGGTGCCGGACGAGGCGTCCGGAATCAGGATCACGTTGAACTGCGAGAGATCGCCGAACGAGAGCCAGAGCGTCGATACCGGCGTGAACTTGATTCCATAGCGACGCTCGAACGACCACCAGATCGCGCCGTAGCCGGGCTGACTCACACCGTCACCACCTACCAGCGCAATGCGAGGCTCGACCAGCGAGGTCACAGCTTCGGACCCGATGCCATACTGGCCGGCATCGGTAAAGGCGCTGCTGACTCCGTGGACCTCGACACCGCTCTCGCGCGCGAGCGCGTCGAGCCGCGTCGCCAGCGAAGTGTCGTTGCGCGCTACGCGCACGACGTACGTGCCACGCGGCCATTGCTTGCCGGCAGCCTCGAGCGGCCGCTCGGAGACGGCGACACGATAGCCTTCCGCCAGCAGCTGATACGCCAGACGCGGAGCGCCACTCGGATCGGGCGAGAAGACGTACGCGGATTGCGCCGGGCGTCCGGCCACGATCCCTCCCGGGATCGACACCGCCAGCAGCTCGCCGCCCATGCGGCGTGGTACCTGCTGCGCGCGGGGCAGCGACGGCTCTTCTGCCGGGAGCGTGATGAGCTCACCGCCCACCGGCGCCGCGTCTTCGGTCCAGTACGCCTCGACGCCGAATGCAACCGGGAGCGACCACGCCGTCACGTCGTAGAACTCGTAGCCTTCGCGCGAGACGTTTTGACCGCGGCGAATGTTCCGCCGAAACTTCTCGATCTGACTCCGCGTGAACGCGGTATCCATCACCTCGTTAGGCTCGAGGAACGCGCGCGCCAACTTTCCCTGAGGCTGCGACAGATCCACCACGAAGGCGCCGGCGTCGAAGCGGCGCGAGCTCACGGCGTCGTTGGAGTACGCGTGCGCACGTGACGCCGTGAAGCCGGAGCTCGCTCGCCGTACCTCGATGCCCGAGCGTACGAGCGTCGACACCAGCTCGGCCGCTCGACCTGGATCCTTGCCCGGCACCAGCACCACGCGACGCATCTGACCGGTCCGACCCGCCTCGACCGCTGCCTGACGATAGCCATACCAGTCACGCACGCGCTCGGCGCGATGCTGTGCCGTCGTCTCGATCGTGGCCAGCGACGAGGTGAAGTGCTTGGCGATGCCGTCGCGGAACGAAAGCAGCGTACCATCTTCGCGTCGGTAGAGCACGCCCTTCCACCCGCCGCCGTCGGTCTCGTAGGTCATGCCGATCGCGCCCGTGAGCGACGGCCACGTGTCCCAATAGAACGGGCCCCAGAAGTCGAAGATGTCGCGCGAGTAGTACATCCAGCCGTGCTTGTCGAACGCAGCGGCGTTGCCACGCCCATAGATGTTCATCCACTTCACGAAGTCGGCGCCGAGGTTGGGGTTCAGCGGCGACGCCGTCGGCGGAAAGAAGTAGTTGGTCGTCTGGCCGTGTTGATCGATGGCCACCATTGGGCGCCAGCGGAGCATGGCGCGTACGAGCGCCTGTGCCTCACGCTGCGTGGTGGTCATCACATCGCGATTCATGTCGAAGCGGTAGTGGTTGTACCGCCCCTGAATGCTCCACGGCTCGTTGTGCTCCATTGCAAACGGCTCGGGGCTGCCAACGAGCATGGAGTTGTACCAGACCGCGAACCGCTCGTGGCCATCGGGGTTCGTGCTGGGGTTCAGCACGACGATGACGTTTTTCAGCGCCTCCACCGTCGCCGGCTCGTCGCTGGCCGCGAGCTGGTAGAGCGTCGGCATCGCGGTCTCGAAGCCGGGCGACTCGTTGCCGTGCACCGACTCGTTGATCATCACGACCGCGGGTACGCGCGCAATCAGCGCGTCGCGATCGGCGGCCGGCAGCGAACGAGGATCGGCGAGACGATCGAGATCGCTCCGGATGGCGTCGAGCCGCTGGATGTTCTCGGGCGATGAGACGATGAACAGTCGCATCGGCCGGCCCTCGTAGGTCGAACCGATCTCCTCCACTCGCACGCGATCTTTGGCCGCCTCGGCGATTGCCAGCAGCACGCGCTCCTGCAAAAGGAACTGCGTCTGCATGTCGCCGATCTCGAAGCCAAGTATCGATTCGGGCCGCGGCACCGCGGCGCGGTATGGGCCGCGGGCGTAGAACGAGAAGGCGCGGTCATCGCGGATCGAGTCGCGCGGTGTCACGCGCTGTGCGGGCGCGGCGAACGGCCACACGAGAAGTGCGAGAACGACGAGTAGTCTCATGTCAGGGACGAGGGAGGTGGGAGGAGGAGGAGGTCGGAGAAAAAAGTGCCCGGAAGGGACGGGTGCGGCAAGACGATAGTGATAGGGATTCGAGATTGGGATGAGGACGGCACACCTGATGACTTTCGAGCTCGCCGCTTCTAATCCCTAGTCCCCAATACTTAATCCTTCGTCCCTAGAACTCGATCTGCGCGCCCAGCTCCACCACGCGATTCGGTGGAATGTTGAAGAACTCGGTCGCCGAGCGGGCGTTGCGGGACATCAAAACGAAGAGCTTTTTCCGCCAGCGGTTGAGTGGTTTCGGCGGCTTCGGCTCGCCCGGTACGATTTCCAAGGGCGGCTGACGGTCGCGTCGAACGATCAGCCGCTCGCGGCCGAGGTAGTAGCTCGTCTCCACCGGTTTGATCGTGATCCCAGCCAGCTGGCAGACTTGCATGATCTCGGGAACGTCGGGCGATTGCATGAAGCCATATCGCGCCGTCACGCGATAGAAGCCGTGACTGAGGTCCTCTACCTTCGCCCGCTCGAGCGCTGGAATTTCCGGGACCTCGCCCGTCACGATCGACAAGAGCAGCACGCGCTCGTGCAGCACTTTGTTGTGCTTGAGGTGATGCAGCAGGACGACCGGCGCACCCTCGGCCTCCGACGTCATGAACACCGCGGTGCCCGGGACTCTCACCGGCTTCGCGTGCGCGATGTCCTGGAGGAACAGCTCCAGCGGCAAGCTCGAGCGCTTGAGGATGTAGCGCAGCATCTCTCGGCCGCGCTTCCACGTCGACATCATGAGGTAGATGCCGGCGGCCAGTGCGAGCGGGAACCATCCTCCGTGCTCGACCTTGATGAGATTCGCGGCGAGGAAGCCCAGGTCGATCATCAGAAAGCCGACGAGGAAGAGTGTCGATGCCCAAGTCGGCCAATTCCAGCGCCAGCGCGCCAGGACGTAGAACAGAATCGTCGTGATCGTCATCGTGCCGGTGACCGCGACGCCGTACATCCCGGCGAGCTTCGACGTGTCTCGCGCCCAAAGGACGAGCACGATGCACAGGACCGCCAGCGCGATGTTGACTTCCCGGATGTAGATCTGCCCCGCTTCCCTCGCCGACGTGTGCTGGATGCTCACGCGCGGCGTGTAGCCCAGCTGCATTGCCTGACGAGTGAGCGAGAACGCTCCCGAAATGAGAGCCTGTGAAGCGATGACCGCGGCCAGCGTCGCCAGCACGACCATCGGGTAGAGCAGCGGTTCCGGGACGAGATGGTAGAACGGGTTGTCCGCCGCTATGGGATCGCGAAGGAGGAGCGCGCCCTGCCCGAAGTAGTTGAGCAGCAGCGCGGGAAAGACAACCGCATACCAGGCGACGCGGATCGGACGCCGACCGAAGTGTCCCATGTCGGCATAGAGTGCTTCGGCGCCAGTGATCGCGAGAACGACCGCGCCCAGGATGATGAACCCGGCCGACCCGTTCTGGAAAAAGAACTTGACCGCGTACCAGGGATTGATGGCGAGCAGGATCTCCGGGGCGTGGGCGATCTCGATGAGTCCCAGGATGCCGATCGAGAAAAACCAGAGCAGCGTAATCGGGCCGAAGACACGCCCCACCTTCGCCGTGCCGTACTTCTGGAAAAGGAAGAGCACGACGATGATGACGCAGCTGATGTACGGGACGTAGATGGCGAGCCGCGGCTGGCGCACCGCGATGCCTTCCATCGCGCCGAGCACCGAGACGGCGGGGGTGATCACGCCGTCGCCGTAGAGGAGTGCCGAGCCGAAGAGACCGGCGCCGATCAGGAGCTTCATCCCGCGCGAAGAGAGCCGTCCTTGACGCTGTTGCTGGACGAGCGCGAGAAGCGCGAGGACGCCGCCTTCTCCGCGATTGTCCGCGCGCATGATGAAGAAGATGTATTTGACGCTGACCACCAGCGTCAGCGACCAGAAGATCAGCGAGAGCACCCCATCGACGTTGTCGCGCGTCGGCGCAACGCCGTACATCGGACCGAAGCACTCCTTGAGCGCGTAGAGGACGCTCGTTCCGATGTCCCCGTACACGACGCCAACAGCGGAGAGCGCCAGGATGAGGAGCCGCTTTCCCTGCGGGTTGGCTTCAGGATGCGCGAGCGACTGCGGAGGTGAGGACGGCGCTGGCGGCGGCAGTGCTCCCGATGTGGCGCCTGCTGAAGCTTTCGGCGCGGGGTTGCCGGCGGCTGGGCCGTCGGTCATGGGTAGGAGCAGGAGGGACCCACGGTTGGGAAAATTATTGCGCGAGTTCCCACGGGCTAGTGTAGAGCGAGGGATTGGGGATCAGAATCGGCGCATTCGGAGCTCATCACGTGTGCCGTCCTAATCCCCAATCCCTCAATCTCTAAACCGTGCCCCTTTCGCCTCGCCCAAGCTCGTCTATCTCCTTCGCCACTCGTTCCAGCAGCTCCACCATGCGCCGCAGCTGTTCGGGGTTGCGCGAGAAGCGCGGGGCGGCGGAGTAGGTCGCGCGGCCAACTTCCTTGAAGGCGACGTGAACCTGGCGCATCGGCTCGCCGAAGAAGCTCGAGCCGAAATCGGCGATGCGCTCGAAGATGTCGTCGACGGTGCCGCGATTCTGCTCGAGGTACGCTTTCCCCTCGGGCGTGATCTCGTAGATCTTTTTCCCACCTTCCTCGGGCGTCGCCTTGGCGTAGCCGAGGTCCTCGAGCATCGTCAGCGTCGGGTAGACCGTTCCGGGGGAGGGGGAGTAGGTGCCGCCGAAGCGCTCCTCGAGCTCCTTGATGATCTCGTAGCCGTGACGGGGCTTCTCATCGAGCAGGCTGAGGATGACGTACTTGAGGTCACCCTGCTCGAACATCCTTCCGCCGCGGAAGTGTCCAGGGCGGCGTCGGGGCCCCGGTCCGCCCCAGAGCCACCCCATGAAGGCCGGGTCGAATCCCCAGCCGCCGCGCCCGGCCCAGGCGAACGCCCGGGGGCCGCAATGACTGCTGCACATAAGGAACCTCGTACGATATGTTGACGTTATATCGTAATATAACGGGAGATATATCGCAAGAGAGAGGCAACGGCGGCATTCGGCATCCGGCATTCGGCATCCGGGGAACTGCACACCTGATGACTTCCGAATCCGCCGTTCCCGAATGCCCGATGCCGAATGCCGGATGCCGCTGTTCGCCCTTCTGCCTACTTGCGCAAGTGCTGCCTAATGAATGCCTTCGTCTCCGCCCACGACTCACGCGCCTGCCAACTATCCACCCACTGAAATGAATGCCCCCCCGGCGGGCTCGCGTACTCGCGGTAGGTGTACAGCCCATTGTCGATCATGCCGGCGACGGCCATCGAGTCACGCAGGCTGTGATTCTCCTCGATGAACACGTCGTCATCGTTGTCCGCGGTGTGCACGAGCACCGGCCTCGTTAGGCGGCGGGCGTGCGCCATCGGCGAGCGCTCGATGTATGCAGCCGGATTCTCCTCCACGGTCCCGCCGAAGCCACGCTGCGCCGCAAAAATCTCGCGGTAGCGGCCATCGTGCATGCGCATCCGCACCAGGAGATCGGCCACCGGCACGTGCGCGACGGCCGCGCGGAAGAGATCGGGGCGGCGAAGCACAGCGTGCAGCGCGATGAATCCGCCGTGGCTCCATCCCATGATCAGCACCCGGCTGGTATCCGCGATCGGCAAGGTGCGCCCCAAATGATCGCGCGCACTGATCACGTCCTCCACCTCCAGCCCGCCGTAATCGATCGCATCGTAGTGTGCCTTGCCGTATCCGGTGCTGCCGCGATACTCGGGCGCGGCCACGACATACCCTTCCGCCACCAACGCGCGAACGACCGCCGCGTGGCCAGCGCCGAAATCGCCGTGCACGCCGCCGTGCACCAGCAGCACGACCGGATACGATCCCGGCTCGTTAGGCGCGAACACGTACACGGGGATGCGAAGCCCGTCGTCGGCGGCGTAGCTCTCCTTGCTGACCAGCATCTCGCCACCGAGCAGCTCCGTGAAGATCCGATCGTCGAGCGCCTTTCGCCGCTGCTGCGCCTCGAAGATCGCGGTCTCGGGTGCGCCCGCGATGACGATCGCACGCGGCGCTTGATCGCTTTCGGCCGGCCCGGCGGCGCCTCCTCCACCCGGCGCGGAGGTGGCGACTCGTGTCGGCGGTGATGCGCGACACGCAACGCTCGCCGCCAGGGCGAGCGTGAGGATCGAGCGTGCGACTCGGTCGAGTCGGGCGACCCACGTAATCATCATTGCGCTCCCGCCCCGCGGCGTGCGAGCGTGTCCTGGAGCTACGCGACGCGCGTGTCGCTCAGCTCCTGCAGTACGCGCTGGACGTACACGCGCACCATCTCCTTCCGCCAACCCAGCGTGAGGTCGGTGTTGTCCATCGGCTTGGCGGGACGGAAAGCCGCATCCGCCGCCGCGCCGATTGTCGTCGCATCCAACCGCTTACCCACGATCGCCTCGGCCGCCGCCTGCATATCCATAGGATATGATGCAACGGCGCCGAGGACGATGCGTGCTGCGTTCACCGTTCCATCAGACGCAAAGTCTAGGCGCGCGGCGACGCCCAATACGGGGAAGTCGAACGAGTCGCGCCGCCGAAGCTTCTGATAAGCTGCCTTCCATCCATTCACTGCCGGCAGGTGATACGCGATGAGCAGCTCGTCCGGTTTCTTTGTGAGATAATCGATACCGTCGTTACGATAGAGCGCGGCGGCAGGGATCCGCCGTTCGCCGGCGCTTCCCGCGAGCGTGACTTCGGCGCCAAGCGCCACGGCTACTGGCACGCCGTCCGAGCTCTGCACCGCCCAGCAGCGCGGGCTCGACGGAGCGACCCAGCAGATCGCGCCATCGCGCTTCATGCAGAAATCGATCGCCTTACGCCACTCGTACGTCTGATCGTAGTAGTTGCAGCGCGTGTCGAGCAGCAGGTTCCCGCCGATCGTCCCCATGTTCCGAAGCAGGGGTGTCGAAACGACCTCGGCCGCGTGCGCCACCGCACGATAGTGCTGCCTGACGAGTGGATGGCGCGCCAGCTCCGTGAGTGTGACCCCGGCACCGATGGTGAGCCCGCTCTCCGGCGTCCCGTCGATCTGTCGTAGCTCGCGCAGCCTGCCTAACGAGATGACGGTAGCGGGCGTCTGCTGCCGCCGCTTCATGTTGGGATAGAGGTCCGTGCCGCCCGCCACGAACGCGGCGTCGTCGCCCGCGTCGGCCCGCATGCGGACCGCATCGGCGATCGACCGCGGCTCGAGGTAGTGGAAGCGGGGGAGTCTAAGCATCTGAACCCTTGCGGGAAGCGGGAAGCGGGAAGCGGGAAGCG
>DATFBY010000048.1:0-4992 GCA_035253585.1 Gemmatimonadaceae bacterium
CCCCGCATGCTCGACTCCCGCCGAGTTGTTCGTTGGGCCTACATAGGCCGGCTGTCGCTCTCCGCCGCGATCTTCTCGGCGGCGCTGTTCGCGTGGGAGATCGCCAACCCGACGAACACTCGACTTGCCGCACTCATGCTCGTCGGGGCGATGATCTTCACGGTCAGCTCGGCGTGGTTCGAGATGACGCGGCCCGAGCGAGCGGGCCGCGCCTTCTTCTATCTGCAAACTCTGTTCGACCTCATCCTCGTGACCGCGACCGTGCACATCACGGGCGGGGCGAGCTCGCCGTTCGCGGCTCTTTACATCCTGGTCATCGCCTACGCGTCGCTGGTGTTACCCATCGGCAGCGGCCTCCTCGTCGCCGCCTTCGGGAACGTCCTCTACATCGGAGACGTCGTCTGGAGCCACGGCTACGAGGTCGGAGCGAGCGTGTGGCTGCAGCTCACGATCTTTGCGCTCGCCGCGCTCGGGACCGGTGTTCTCGCTGCCCGGATGCGCGAAGCGGGTGCCGGGCATGCTCTGCAGCTCGAGGCCCAACTCGAGCGCGTGCGGCTTCAGGCGGACGACGTCCTCCGCACGATTCGCAGCGGCATTCTCACCGTGGAGCACAATGGGGCGCTCGCCTTCGCGAATCCCGCGGCCGGGCGGATGCTCGGGTTCGAGCCGGCGAAGGCCATCGGAAGGCCGATCCGGGAGATCTTCGGCGAGAAGGCGCCCGTGCTCGTCCAGGCGCTCGAGCGAACGATTCGCGATCGGATCCGCATCTCACGGTGGGAGGCGACGATCAACGGCGACGGGGGGCCGTTCCCGATTGGCCTGAACACGACCACCATCGACGCAGACGGCACGCCGGATGGAATTTCGGCGACGGCGATCTTTCAGGACATCACGGATTCGAAGCGACTCGAGGAGCTACGCCTCCGCGCGGAACGCCTCGAAGGTGTGGCGGAGCTGAGCGCCTCGCTCGCACACGAGATCAAGAACCCGCTGGCGTCGATCCGCAGCGCCGTCGAGCAGCTCTCGCGCGCACCGCAGACCACCGACGATGCGCGCACGCTGTCGACGCTCATCATTCGCGAGTCCGACCGGCTGTCGCGCCTGCTCTCCGAGTTCCTCGATTTTGCCCGCACGCGCGTGACCCGCATCGCTGAGGTCGATCTCGGCGATCTGGTGAAAGGCGCCGTGAAGCTCGCCGCGACGCACCCCGATGGCCACAAGCGCGTTCGGGTGTCGTGTGCCACACCCACCCACGGCATTCCCGTCGAGGGCGATGAGGACCTGCTGCATCGCGCCGTCTTCAACATCGCCCTCAACGCCGTGCAGGCGGCGCGCGACGACGGACACGTGTGGGTCGAGGTTGCGCCCGTTCCACCCGACCAGCTCCCCGTCGGTGTCTCGTTCGAGCGCGGTGCCGCCGCCGTCCGCATCACCGATGACGGCCCGGGGATTCCGGCTGAGGTTCGCGCCAAGATGTTCGACCCCTTCGTCACGACGAAGCCCGGTGGTACCGGGCTCGGCCTTCCCATCGTGCACCGCGCCATTGAGGCCCATCGCGGTCTCGTCTTCGTCGATAGCGGCACGTCCGGAACGCGATTCACCGTGCTGCTGCCGCGACGCCAGCCCAAACCCGAGGAGTCCCAGTGATAGCCCCCGCCTCCGATCCACGCCCGAGCGTGCTGATCGTGGACGACGAGTCCGCGATTCTCGACACCCTGCGGATTCTGCTGAAGAACGAAGGCTTCGACACGCACGTCGCGCTCGGTGGCAAGCAGGGTATCGAGCGACTGCAGGACGTGAAGCCCGACATCATCATCACCGATGTGCGGATGCCTAACGTCGGTGGGCTCGAGGTGCTGAGCGCCGCCCGCCAGCGCGATCCCGACCTCCCGGTGATTCTGATGACCGCGCAAGCCGACCTGCGCTCGGCGATTCAGGCGGTGAATGCGGGGGCGTACTACTACGTGCAGAAGCCCTTCGCCAACGACGACATCATCGCCATTCTCCGACGGGCGGCCGAGCACCGACAGTTACGGGTGGAGAACAAGACGCTGAAGCAGGAGATCAAGCGTCGTGGGCTCGACACTTCCTCGCGACCGATCGGACGCAGCAAGGCCTGGCTCGACGTTCTGCGCCTTGCCGAGACGGTCGCGCCCTCCGATTCGACCGTCCTGATCCAGGGGGAATCGGGAACGGGAAAAGAAGTCGTTGCGCGGTACATCCACGAGCTCTCGGGCCGCTCCGAGGCGCCGTTCCTGTCGATCAACTGCGGTGCGCTGCCGGAGTCGCTGCTGGAGAGCGAGCTCTTCGGTCACGTGAAGGGCTCCTTCACCGGTGCGGTGAAGGACAAGGCGGGGTTGTTCACCGCCGCCGCCGGTGGAACGTTCTTCCTCGACGAAATCGGAGAGACAACGCCGTCGACGCAGGTGAAGCTGCTTCGCGCCCTCCAGGAGCGTGAGATCATCCCCGTCGGTGCAACGGAAGCGATCGAGACCGACGCTCGCGTGCTCGCCGCGACGAACCGCGAGCTCGAGGAGGAGATGAAGCGCGGCGGATTCCGCAGCGACCTCTTCTACCGCTTGAACGTCTTCGCACTACACCTGCCGCCCCTCCGCCATCGCAAGGAAGACATTCCGCTCCTCGCATCGGCGTTCCTCGAACGCACGGCGAAAACCCGCGGCGAGCCACTCAAGCGACTCAGCGAGGAGGCCCTCGAGATCATGCGCGAGTACGCGTGGCCGGGCAACGTGCGTGAGCTCGAGAACTCGCTGGAGCGCGCGGCGATTCTGACGACGGGCGAGGTAATCGATCCGTCGGCGCTGCCCGAGCGTATCACCGAGCGCAGGTCGGAGCCGCTCGTAACCGAGCGCGGACCCACCAACCCGACGCTCGACGTCATTGAGCGCGCCTATATCCTGTGGGTGCTGCAGAGTGAAGGCGGCAACAAGAGTCGTGCGGCCGAGGTCCTGGGGATCGACCCGTCGACTCTCTACCGGAAGCTCTCGCGGTTCGGCGTCGAGGCCTGATCGTGAGCTCGCGGCCCCTTCCATCGCTCCGCTGGGAGCTGCTGGGGAACCTCGCGGTTCTCGCGACGGCCGCGCTGATGCTCGCGGTGGCGAGCCTCCTCGTCTTCACCGGAATCGCTGAAAGCACCAATGCCGCACTCTGGCTGACGCTGCTCGTTATCGCCGACGTCATGATCTTCGTCGTCTTCGGCGGCTACCTCGTTGGGCGACTGGTCATTCGGCCGGTCGATGAGATCGTTGCCGCTGCAGAAGCGATCGCCGAGGGTGATCTCGGACGCCGCGCTCCAGCGATGGACTCGGTGGAGCTCGCGCGACTCGCGACCAGCCTGAACCGCATGACCACCCGGCTGCTCGAGGAGCAGACACTCGTGGTCCGCACCGAGAAGATGGCCAGTATCGGGCGGCTCGCGGCCGGCATTGCGCACGAGATCGGCAACCCACTCGGCGCCATCAACGGCTACACGCACCTCGCGCGGCGACGCCTCCGCGATCGAGGACTCGAGGATGAGCTCGAGGCGATCGAGCGCGAGACCGCGCGCATCGATCGCATCGTCCGTGGCCTGCTCGACTATGCGCGCCCGCGCCGAATGACTCCCGAGGCGATAGAGATCGACGAGTGCGTCGAGCGCGTCACGACGATGCTTCGCGATCAGGGTGTGCTGAAGCAGGTCGAGGTGCGCACCGAGATTCCGGCCGGAGTGCCCGCGCTCTCCGGAGATCGACACGAGCTCGAGCAGGCCCTCGTGAATCTGTTGCTCAACGCCGTGGACGCGATGCAAGGCAACGGCACCGTGACGATCGGCGCGCGCGCCGATTCGCTCGCAGCGCTCCGCGACGACACTGCCGTACGCAAGGGCGACTCGCCGAGCGTGCTCGCCGAGCGCGAGAAGAATCCGCGCGTGCGTGCATGGCTGCACCGGGTAGGCGAGCCCGCGCGAATCGTCACGCTCACGGTGGCGGATTCGGGGCCCGGCGTCGATCCCGAGGATGTGGAGCGCATCTTCGATCCGTTCTTCACGACCAAGCCCCCGGGGAAGGGCACCGGACTCGGGCTCGCCATCGTCGCGCGCATTGTCGACAATCTCGGCGGCGTGGTGTGGGTTCGCCCGGCCCGTGAAGGTGGCGCCGCGTTCGTGATGATGTTTCCGCTCGGCGTGGTCGTGTCCTCACCGGTGAGCCTGATGCCCTCGGTACGCGACGGAGCGCTCGTCCGGTGAGCGGCATGAAGATCCTCATCGTCGACGATGAGCCTTCTCTGCGGCATACCATCTCGGCGATCCTCCACGATGAAGGGCACGAGGTGGCGACGGCGACCGACGGGCAGGATGCGCTCGCGAAGCTGGCCACCGCGCCCGCCGACCTCATACTCTGCGACGTGCGAATGCCGACGATGGACGGAATGACGTTCCTCGAGCGGCACGCAGCCGCGGGAGGCGCCGGCCTGGTCGTGATGATGAGCGCCTACGGTGACGCGGAAACGGCGATTGCCGCGATGCAGCGCGGCGCCTACGACTGGATCCAGAAGCCATTTCGCGCCGAAGAGATCGTGCTCGTGGTGCGAAAGGCCGTGGAACGGGAGCGGCTTCGTGCCGAGGTGAAGCGGCTCGAGGGCGAGCTGTCGTCGCTGCGCCAATCGGCGGACGCGATCATCGGTCGCAGCGAGGTCATGCGTGCGGCGCTCGACGTGGCGCGGAAGGTCGCGCGGCACCCTGCGACCGTACTCATCACTGGTGAAAGCGGAACCGGGAAAGAGCTCATCGCGCGGCTCATCCACCGCGAAAGTCCGCGCGCTCAGGCACCGTTCGTCGCCGTGAACTGTGGCGCGATCCCGGAAGCGCTACTCGAGAGCGAGCTGTTCGGCCACGAGAAGGGCGCGTTCACCGGGGCAACGCGCGACAAGCCCGGCCTGTTCGAGGAAGCGCACGAGGGGACTCTCTTTCTCGATGAGATCGGCGAGCTGCCGCTG
>DATFBY010000049.1:0-44109 GCA_035253585.1 Gemmatimonadaceae bacterium
GCGCACTGCGGAGATTTTCGAGATAAGTTGCCCGCCCAACGAACGGAAGTGCTCGACTCGCATCTATCAGCGTGTCGCTTTGGGCGATTCGATTGCGGAGGGCCACCGCCGGGATGCGAATCTCTCGCGCTTGCGGTCCAATCTCCTTCAGGTAGCGATCAAGGATATGGACGCCGCGCGCCTTGCTTCCGTGCATCACCGCCGCTTCAGCCAATGCGAACGTAGCTTCCTCGTTCAAGCAATCGATCTGCAGGCATTCGTGCGCGCGTTTCTCCAGCGTAAGCCAATCGGCACGCTGCCTGGCAACGGCGATTGCCTCTATCAGGTACCGTCTTAGAGCGGAGTGAACAATGCTCCGTTGCTGCTCGAGCCAACTCTGCAGCGACTCTGAGAAACGAGGTTCGTAATTAGGCAGGAACGATCCTGTAGCCAAGGCTTCGTCTTGCGTCCGCGGCTCTAGTAGGGCGAAGTAGTCAGCCCACACTGCGTCGCGAGGTAGGAGTATATCGCTTCGGGAAGAAACGAAGGATGCGCCGAGATGCCGCAGCCGGTAGACCGCCTGACGCAAGCTGTGCGACGCGTGACGCTCCCGAACGTCGGGCCACAACAGCTGCGTCAGCTCCCCCCGCGGGACTGGCCGACCTCGAGCCGCAATCAAATAGATCGCAAGCGCAAACAGCCGCTCCGCGTCCGGCGTCAGGCGCGATCCAACGATCTCGATCTCACTGCGACCCAAACTGTACAGACGCATCGCGCTCCGCCGTGGCAGGCGTGACTCGGAGGATACAATGAGCAGAGAAGCGTCATTGCACCGTCACACTAGTCGACAGCCGAGAGCTGTGCCTGACAAGGACGAAAACGCACGCCTGACAAGTCCGCCTGACAATTCACAGATTAGAAACGCCTAACGTCGCTAACCCGTGCTCCCAACTCCGCCCGCCCGCGTCGTCACCCGCACCTCCCCACGCTCCCAGCCAAGCACCTCATATCTGGCCAACACGACCTGAGCGATGCGCTCGCCGTGGGTAATCTGCACATCAGCGTGGGAAATGTTCTTCATCATCACTAACCACTCATCGGGATAATCGGCATCGATCGTTCCCGGCGCGTTCGGCACGATCAGCCCGCGCTTGAATGCGATCGAGCTCCGCAAACGCACCTGCGCCTCATACCCCTCAGGCAGCCGCGCGCGAAATCCTGACGGCACGAGCGCGATTTCACCCGTGCGAATCAACAACGAGTCCGACTCGACGACTCGATCCTCGATCGATCCCTCCCGCCACACACGCACGGTCCGGCCACGCACGTACGCGGCAACGTCGTAACCCGCCGAGCCAGCGGTCGCGCGCACCGGCGGCGACACGTCGGGGAACATCGGCTCGAACACGATGGTCGCAGGCATGAAATCCTGGGCGAAATAGATGCGCTGAACATCCAAGGGCGACGGAAAGGTGCCCTCTCGAGAACTCTGACGGAACGGCTCCGCGCCAGTGGTTCGACCCTCGGCGGCCGTGTTACTTTCCACCGTTCATGACCGCCGCAGACCTGACGCCGCCCTACGTCGCCACACACCAGCTCCCGTCGCACCTCCAGAGCTGGAAGCTCCCCCCCGACTGGCGATGGGGCGCCGAAGGCGCATTCGGCCCGTACCGCCACTACCAGGAAGTGATCGACGCGCTCGACCGCTCGCTCTCGCTGGTCAGCACGCCGAATCCCGAACACGTCCCCTGGCTCGTCGCCGAAGCGAAGCAGCTGGCCCATCGCGGACATCCGCTGGTTCCCACCACCTACCACTTCTGGGCACCAGTCCAAAACTCCACTCGCGGACCCGGTTATCTCCGCCGCTGGATCGCGGGCGAAACCATCGCCTCCCGGGTCCGCCGACTCGGCGCCGAAGACATCCCGTCGATGCTCAAGATCCTCCGCATGACGGGCTCGGCGATCGCTTACCTCCACAGCAGCGGTACGACGCACGGCGCAATCGCCTCCGAAACCATCTGGGTCACACCAAACTCCCACCTCTGGATGCTCGGATGGGAGTGGGCGATTAACCGCCCTGACGTTCCGGCGGGCCTCATGCCCGACCACCGCTACATTCCTTGGGCGCCAGAGTGGAAAGCCGGCGAGTGGACGCCGACCCCGGAGACGGACCAGTGGCAGCTCGGCGCGCTGGCCTTCTTCGCGCTCACCGGAGAGTACCCGCCTAACGAGTGCCCACCCATGTCACTCGTCAGGCCGGATCTCCCGCACGCCATCGCCGAAGTGCTCGACCGCGCCTTGGCCCGCGATCCGGCTCGACGATTCCATTCGGTGTCCGCGCTTCTGCGCGACGCGGATCGCGCGGCCGGTGGACGCACCTCGATCTTCACCACGGGTGGCACCAACATCACGCGCGGTGTCAACGATTCGGAAGAGGACCGTCTTCGATGGGCGACCGGCGACGAGTACGAAGTGCTCGCCCGACTTGGCTCGGGCACCTACGGCTCGGTGTGGCGCGTACGCGATCTGGCGCTCGAGCGCGAAGTCGCGCTCAAGATGCTGCACCCGCACGTCGCGGCCGATCTCGCTGCGATGCGCCGCTTCCGCCGCGAAGCGCAGCTCGCTGCGCGCCTCGCTCACCCCGCGATCGTGCCGATCTACGATTGGGATTGGAGTGGCGACGTCGCCTGGTACACGATGGAGCTGGCCGAAGGCGGCTCGCTCGCCAACCTCGTCGAGCGAAATGGTCCGCGCTCGCTGTCGGAGATCGCGCCCCAGATCGAGCACGTTCTCGACGGACTCCGTGCCGCACACTCGGTCGGAATCATCCACCGCGACCTCAAGCCCGAGAACATCCTCATCGATCGATATCGCCGCTGGCGAATCGCCGACTTCGGCGTCGCACGCATCCCGGGCGAGGAGCAGCAAGGAACCACCGGCACTCCCGAGTTCTCAGCTCCGGAGCAACTGCTGGGCGAGCCGCAGGGCCCCACGGTGGACATCTTCGCCGTGGCGGCGATCGTCGCCTACGTGCTCACCGGAACGCCGCCTTTCGGAACAGGCGATGCGCAAGCGATTCTCGCGCGACAGCTCTCCGGACGAATCGATCTCGAGAGCTTTCCCCCGGACATCGCCGAATGGCTGCGCAAGGGTCTCGATGCAATGCCGGAGAACCGCACCGAGGATGCGCGCGAGATGCAGAAGGCGTGGCGCGAGGCGGTGGAGGAGACGCTGGAGCGAGAAGGACGACGCCACTGGTGGCGGCGGTGGCTCCATCCAGAGTCTGGAGAAAGCGAAGCCGCGGAAGGGATCTAGGCGCCGCGCGGCTGAAACCAGATCCGCACCTGACGACTCTGGTTCCGCTCGAGCACGACGCGACGTGGCCGCGTCAACTGATACTCGGCCGGCGCCGTCACATCGATGTGGTACGAGCCCGGACGAACGAGAAAGCTGACGCTCCCACTCGCACCAGTGACGCCGGTGTGCAGCACCTCGACGGCATTCTCATCGAGGATGCGTACTTCCATGTCGCGCGCCGGACCGCCGGGGCGCCTGAGCTGAACGATGAGCTGGCTGCGGAGGTCGGCCTCGCCGGCTTTCGGCAACGGCTCCAGGCAGCCGAGCGCCGAGGCGAGCGCGATCAATGCGCCTAACGAGGCAGAGCGTCGGATGCCCAACATACGCTAGCGCTCGTTGAGCGAGATCAGCCGCTCGGTCGAGATCCCTTCCGCTTCACCCTGGAAGTTCACCACGATGCGGTGACGCAGCACGGCACGCGCGACAGCGCGCACATCGTCGAGATCAGGCACCGATCTTCCGTCCATCGCCGCCTTGGCCTTGGCGCCGAGTATGAGGTACTGCGAGGCGCGCGGCCCGGCACCCCAGCTCACGTACTTCTTGACGTCGGCGGTCGCTTCCGGCGAATCGGGCCGCGTTGACCGTGCCAGCTGCACGGCGAACCTGACGATGGTGGGCGGCGCCGGCAAACGCCTAACGAGATGCTGCAGTGCCACGAGCTGCTCGGCGTTCAGCACCGGAGCGATGCGCGCCTCCACGTCGCCCGTGGTCGACACGACGATGCGCTCTTCCTCTTCCGCGCTCGGATACCCCACGCGAAGCTCGAACATGAAGCGATCGAGCTGCGCCTCGGGGAGCGGATACGTCCCTTCCTGCTCGATCGGGTTCTGCGTCGCCAGCACGAAGAACGGCTCGGGGAGCGCGTGCGACTGGCCGGCGGTCGTCACCGAATGCTCCTGCATCGCCTGAAGGAGCGCTGCCTGCGTCTTCGGCGGAGCCCGGTTGATCTCGTCGGCCAGTACCACGTTCCCGAAGATCGGTCCCCTGACATAACGAAATGCGCGCCGCCCGGTGCTCTGATCCTCCTCCATGATCTCGGTGCCGGTGATGTCGCTCGGCATCAGATCGGGGGTGAACTGGATGCGCGAAAAGGTCAGGTCGAGCGCCTCGGCCACGGTCTTCACCAGAAGAGTCTTGGCCAGACCGGGGACGCCGACGAGCAGCGCGTGACCGCCGCTCAAGAGCGCGGCCACCAGATTGTCGACGATCTCATGCTGGCCGACGATGCGCCGGCCGATCTGTTCGACCAGACGCTTGTATCCGCGCGCGAGCTGCTCGAGGAGCTCGAGATCGCGGCTATCGCTCGTGCCGGGGCCGGCGGTGGTGCGGGTCTGTGTCGCCAACGTCATCCGTCCCAAGAGTTTGCCGTAAGCTAGCCGGTCGCGCCCGGCACGTTAAGGGTGCGGGGACGAGCGGCCGAAGACAGGGACGAGACCGGGGGCCTCGCTCACAATCTCTACGCGAGCGCGAACGGCGCGACTGTATAACGGATCGAGCTGCTCGTCAGGCGATGCACCACGGGCGGACCGCATGGCCCGCCCGTCGTGGTATCGCATTCAATCGCTCGCGCCGATCTACGGGAGCGTGAACTCGATTCGCTCTTCGACTGGATAATTGCTGCTGCGAAGCGTCGCTACCGCCGTGAACTTCCCCTGTGCCTTGGCCGCGTTCCACCTCTCCTCGAACTTCTCCGATTCCTTCGGCGTCAGCAGCTTGTTCTGGATGGCCTGCGTGAAGAGCCGCCCCTCGCTCCACTTCCACACCTGAGTGCCGGCCGAATCGAGCACGACGAAATCGTGCGTCTGGCCACTCGGGAATGTGAGCTCGACGCGCTTGTCGCTGGCGTTGGTAATGTTCAGCGTGAGCGTGACGCTCTGCGCGTCGTTCTTGTCGACCGAGACGTTCAGCGACGTGGCGAGCGGAGTCGCGCCTTCAGGAGCCGGCTGCCCTTCGCGAATCGTTTCGGTAGCGTTCGCGCCCTCGTTCGACGCGACGTGCGGACCGCACGCGAGTGCGAGCGCGCCGGCGCCGAGGATCCAGACGAGGAGTCTTGACGAGAACTTAGAGGCCACTGGGCGGAGTAGTAGCGAAACTCGGCGCCTATAACCGGTGAATCGCTCTGGGGTGGTGCTTGGGCGATCTTATCAACATCCAGACGATCCGTCAAGAGTGTTGCAACCTGTAAGTTGTGATGTGCCCTACACTTTGCTCGAGATCACAAATATTCGGGCGACGTTCGGCTCCGAGGTGAACGTTGCTTGCGAAAAATTTCACAAGCTCGTACATTTCCCGCGGAAACCGAAGGCACAACTTGGCAGCTGGACACAGCTGAGGACCCGAGCAGCACAAACAGGGCCCAATGGCCGACCAGAATCCGAGGAACCCGCTGGAGCCGCGCGGACCATCCTCGATAGGCACCTACGCCGGACTCGGCCTCCAGTTCGCCATCGCCATCCTCATCTTCCTCTTCGCCGGCCAGTGGGCCGACAAGAAGTTGGGGACGTCGCCCTGGCTGCTGATCGTCGGAGTCTTCGTCGGTGCCGCGGGCGCCTTCTACAGCATCTATCGGCGCCTCATGGCGGACCTGCACAGAGAAGAGCAGGCGAAAAAGGAGAGGAAGCCTTGAAGGCGATGGTCCTTTTCGCGTTGATCTCCCTGGCGCTGATCGTCGGACTCGCCTGGTTGCTGACGCTGGTGTTCGAGTCGCCCGAAGCGCATCGCGCAATTCGGATCAGCGCGATCGTAGCATACCTGGTCCAACTCTTCGCGTTCGCGGTGGCGAAAGGGATGGCGAAGGACAACATCATTGCCGGATGGGGAATCGGCGTGATGATGCGTCTGGTCACGCTCGCGCTCTATGCGCTGGTACTGGTAAGAGCGTTCGGCGTGCCGCAGGCGCCGGCGCTGCTGAGCCTGGCTGCATTCTTGTTCGTGTCGACGATCGTGGAACCTGTGCTGCTCAAGAGATGACACTCCGCTCGCTCGCGCTTTCTTGCTTCCTCGCGGTTGCCGGCGTGTCGCCGGCATTCGCTCAGGCTCACGGTCCCGACTCCGCCGCCGCGCATGAAGAGACAGTGCCCGCCGCCGCGCCGGACATCATCACTCCTCACATCACCGACTCGCGCGCACTCGAGGTTCCGTGTCTCGATCGTGCGCACGGCTTCGCCTGCCACGTCGAGCTCCCGCGCTGGGAGCCACTACACATCGGCGGCCTGACGATAGATCTCTCGCCGACCAAGCACGTCGTCTTCCTCGTGCTGGCCGCGGTGCTCGCCACCATCGTGCTGCTCAGTGCGGCCGCCGCGCATCGTCGGCATACGCACGCCACCGGCGTGCCGAAGGGTTTCGCCGCGGGCATCGAGGCGCTCGTTCTCTACATGCGGAACGAAGTCATTCTGCCTAACGTGGGTCACCATGGCGAGAAGTACGTTCCGTTCGTGCTGACGCTCTTCTTCCTGATACTCTTCGCCAATCTCCTCGGACTCATTCCGTTCGGCTCGACGGCGACCGGCAACATCTCGGTGACCGCGACATTGGCGATCATCACCTTCGTCGTGGTCGAAGTCGCCGGCATGCGCGCGCTTGGGCCGGCGTACCTCAAGACGATCTTCTACTGGCCGCACGACATGCCGCTGCTCATGAAGCTGCCGATGACGCTGATCATGACGCCGGTGGAAATCGTCGGAAAGTTCACCAAGCCCTTCGCGCTGGCGATCCGTCTCTTTGCCAACATGACCGCCGGCCACGTGGTGCTGCTGGCGCTCATTGGTCTGATCTTCACCTTCGGCAGCTACTTCATCGCCGGCGGTCCGGTGCTGATGTCGGTGGCGATCATGCTGCTCGAGCTGTTCGTTGCGTTCCTGCAGGCTTTCATCTTCTCCCTCTTGGCGAGCGTGTTCATCGGACAGATAAGAGAGGGTGCGCACTGATGTGGCGCGCGGCCCGCGGCATGCGGCCAGCGGCGTGTTGGCGAGATGGACTCGATCGCCACGCGCCGCAGACCGCAGGCCTCAGACCGCATGCCGAGTCGTTCTCGAGAAGAGCTCCGTCTCGTGAACTGGTACCCGGTTGAGCGACCGGTGAAGCTCGTTGAGGCCCGGGCCTCGCTGACGAGCAGCGCCTGACGAGTGATCGTTTGAAGGCGCGGAGCACTGGCAAGAACGATTTCTTTTGGAGTCGAAATGGATTTCTTCCCGATGTTGCAGGCGGCCGCGACGCAGACGCGTGAGTACATGGGCGCGTGGGCGATGCTCGGCGCCGGCATTGGTGCCGGTCTGGCCGTCATCGGTGCCGGACTCGGCATTGGTCGCATTGGCGGCCAGGCGGTCGAGGGAATGGCCCGTCAGCCCGAAGTTGCTGGTCGCATTCAGACGGCCGGTCTGATTCTGGCCGCGCTCATCGAAGGAGCCGCGCTGTTCGCAATCGTCGTCGCCTTCGTCATTCAGAACAAGTTCGTTTGAGCACGAGCAGCCGGGCCCGGGCTCGGCTGGTCGTCACCATACTCTCGAGATCGCAAATGCGCGTGACGCTTCGAAGTATTTTCGCCGCTCTTCTGATCGCCGCGACGCCCACGGCTGCCATGGCCGCCGAAGAGGCGCGCGGTGGTCTGCTGAGCCCACAGGGCGGGCTGATGATCTGGACGCTGGTCATCTTCATCCTCCTGTTCTTCGTCCTCTCCCGCTACGCGTTCAAGCCGCTGACTGCCGCAGTGGCCGCACGCGAGCAGGCGCTGCGCGACTCGCTCGAGCAGGCCAAGCGCGATCGCGAGGAAGCCGCGCGACTGCTGGAGGATCACCGGAAGCGGCTCGAGGCAGCGCGTGATGAGGCGCAGAAGCTCATCGGTGAGGGTCGTCAGCAGGCAGACGAGGTGCGGGCGCACCTGCTCGAGCAGGCACGCAAGGAACAGCACGACATGCTCGACCGTGCGCGACGCGAGATCGAGATGGAGCGTGACCGCGCCATCGCGCAGCTCCGTCGTGAAGCGGTGGACCTTGCGCTGAGGGGTGCGAGCAAAGTGATCGAGAAGAACCTCGACGACGACACGAATCGCAAGATCGTCGAGAGCTATCTGGCTTCGATCGACGTAGAGGGAGCGAAGAAGTAATGCGCGAGCCTACGATCGCCCGGAATTACGCCGAGACGCTGGTCGCGCTCGCGCGAAAGGCGAACGATCTCCAGGGCTGGGGGACGATGATCGGCGAGTTCGCCGAGGCAATTCAGCGTGATCCGACGCTGCTGAATTTCCTGCGGTCGCCGCGTATCGACGCCCGGAAGAAGAACGAGATCATCGCGGCCGCCTTCCAGGATCGGCTGCCTCGCGTGTTCGTGCGGTTCGTCCAGGCGGTGATCAGCCACCGCCGCCAGGAGCTGCTTCCCCAGATCGCTATCGAGTATCGGGCGCTCGTCGACGACATCATCGGCCGCGTACATGCGCAGGTGACCGTCGCGCGCGAGCCCGACGCGACCACACGGGAAACTGTCTCGACGGCGCTCTCGAAGAAGCTCGGCAAGCAGGTCGTCCCGCACTTCATGCTCAACCCTGCGATCCTGGGCGGAGTCGTCGTCCGCGTCGGCGATACGGTAATGGACGGGTCGGTGCGGCGGCGGCTGGCGCTGCTCCGCTCGCGGATGCTTCGGGGGGCGACCGCCTGATCGCGCCCGCGCGGCAGCACGCACGCTAGTTGCACCGCTAATCGGTTCGGCGGCGTCGGCAGTGGCGCCGCCGTCGTGCATCCGGCGATTCCTTCCCGCGTTGGTGTCACATGGCGCTGAGCCTGGGCGTGTTGCTGCTCCAGTTGGCGGCGTACTCCTCCCCGCCGTCAGGTGACACCGTCGGCTATTGGCAGCAGCGCGTGCATTACAAGATGCAGGCGACGCTGGATGAGGATGCTCAAATCATCCGTGGTCGCGGCTCGATGCGCTACGTCAACGCATCGCCCGATACGCTGCGCGAGCTGTACTTCTATCAGTACCTCAACGCCTATCGCCCGAATTCGCAGTGGAGCGCCGCCGACGCGCGCGAGCATCGGGTTCGCTTTCAGAAGCTCGCGGAGCCCGACTACGGGTTCGAGCGCCTGACCAGTTACGACTGGCCGGGAGGGCTGCGCGGTCCGGGGCTACTCATCGCGCGCGGAGACGGCAGCGACGAGACACTGGTACAGGTGCAGTATCCCTTCGCGCCCGACAGCACCGTCGCGCACGTTCCGCTCCCCGAGGCGCTGGCGCCGGGCGACTCAGCCACCGTGTCGTTCGACTGGGAGGCGCGCCCTTCGACCGTGGTGCGGCGGCAGGGTAGACGCGGCCGCCAATGGGACATGGCGCAGTGGTATCCCAAGATCGCCGTCTACGATCGGCTCGGCTGGGCGATCCAGCCGATTCTGCCTAACACGGAGTTGTACGGCGAGTTCGGCACGTACGATGTCACTCTCGTCGTCAGGCGCGATCAGGTGATCGGCGCGACCGGCGTTCCGGTGTCGGGCGATCCGGGATGGGAGCGCGTGCGGCGCTTCGGAGATGTGCACTATCTGCGCGACACCTACGGCACGCCGCCGCCTGACGATTCGGTGAGCATACCGAACGGGCACAAGGCAGTGCGATTCCTGGCGCGCGACGTCCATCACTTCGGCTGGACGGTGAGTCCGTCGTATCGCTACGAGGGAGGTCTCTACGGCGGTCGCGTCGCCATTCACATTCTGTATCGGCCGGGGGACGAGGCGCAGTGGGGGAACGGACAGGCGATCGCCCGCTTCGTTCGCGCCTTCGAGTGGCTGGAGTGGCTCTTCGGACCCTATGGCTATCCGCAGATCACGGCCACCCACCGGCTCGACGCCGGCGCCACCGAGTTTCCGATGATTCTCATGAATTCCTCGGCGTCGCAGGGACTCATACTGCACGAGCTCGGGCACAACTACGCATATGGGATGCTCGCCAACAACGAGTGGCGTGCCGGATGGATGGACGAGGGGCTTACCGACTATCAGACCGCGTGGGCGCAAAATCTCACGTGGCACGAGCGAGCGAAGGGCCTCGCTCCGGGCACGCAGCCCACGGGCTATCGACGACGAGCGCTCACGCCCGCGGCGCGTGAGCGGAACGACATCGGACGGTATCAGCGCTTCATGCTCGGTCGCGCGCAGCCAATCGGTACGACGGCGCGCGACTTCAACGAGTATTCGATCTACACTGGCGCCGTCTACACGGCGGCCGAGGCGATGTTCAGCCAGCTGCGTGATGCGATGGGCGACTCATCGTTCGTGCGCTTTCACCGGCTGTACTTCGCGCGCTGGAAGTTCAAGCACGTCGACGAGCTCGCCATGCGGCGTGCGGCCGAGGATGCCTGCGGCTGCGAGCTCGACTGGTTCTTTGACCAGTGGGTGCACCGCACCGGCTTGATCGACTACGCGTTTGGAGGCAGGGAAGAGCGACCGATCGGTCGGGAGTGGGTCACGAACGTGAGACTGCTGAGGCGAGGGCAGTACGATCATCCGATGCCGGTCGGAGTGCGCACTGACAGTGGGTGGACGATCGTGAAGGGCGCGCCCGGAGCGGAGAGGCAGGAGCTGCTGATTCGTACGTCGCAGCGGCCGCTCGAAGTGCGTCTCGACCCGCACGAAGTCACCGACGACTGGGATCGCCGCAACGACGTAGCTCCGACGTTGAAACCGTTCAGCGGCCGTTCGACCCGGAATGTCTTCGAATGGCCGTTTCTCGAGCAGTGGCTGCGCGACAAGACGGTGCTGGCGCATTTCCCCGTGCTCTGGATCGGCAAACCGGATTTCTTCGCCGGCGTGCACCGTCTGCGCTCCAACTACATGGGCTTCGTCGATCGCTGGGAGCTCGCGTTAGGCACCTCCTCACGAGATACCGATCCCGAGAGCCGGCTCGATCAGGCCGAGGTGTGGGGGATCGTCGAGAATCCCCGGATTTCCGGGCGTGCACGGATCGGGTGGCGCGGCGAGGCGTGGCACGTGGACGGGCTCGCGTTGTTAGGTGTGCGGAAGCGTTGGGACTTGAGTCCTTTTCTGCTCGCACGCGGCCCCCGGCGCAGCGTTGCCACCGCGCTCACGTATACCAAACCCTATCGGAGGGAGTGGGTCGACACGCTCCGGTGGTCCTCGCGGAGCGCCTTGGACGCGCGTGTCGAGGGATCGTTCGTCAATCCCGATGGCACTCGATTGATCGGTGTGCAGCTGCTCGGCGGCGTCGCTCCGAAGGCATTCTTCCGTGCGCAGCTCGAGCTGGAAAATGTCCTGGCATTTGGTGAGATGCGCGACACCGAGTTGCGCTTGCGTCAGTACCTGGGCTTCGCGCGCGGATCGCCACCGTCGCAGCGCTCCCTCGGATTCTCGTCGCTCGACCCGATCGAGTCCTTTGGCAACCCGCTGCTTCGCGCCAATGGCGCTCCGCTCGTCAGGCAGGATGTCGGCTTCCTCCCGCTTGGACACGCTGAGCTGCGCGGCTACAGCCTCTTCGCGCGCTCGGATTACGTCACGTCGGTCAACGCCGAAATGTCCCGACTCATTAAGCGTGGAAGCCCGAACTTCCCAGGGGTGTGGATCAGCGTGTTTGGTGACCTCGGCAACGCCGAATCGGTCGGGTGGTTCGGCGATGCGGGTCTGGGCCTCTCGCTTCGCGGAATGCTCTACGACACGCCGCTTCGCGTCAGACTCGATCTGCCGTTGTACGTCTCGGAGCCGGCCATCGCAGTGGTGAAACCCAGCGACGAGAAGTTCACCTTACGTTGGTCGTTCTCGATAGAACGGTAAGATGGCCTGCGGCCTGCGCAAAGCGGCCTGCGGCCCTGGCGACCGGATCCTTCTCGCCAAATCGCCGCAGGCCGCAGACCGCAGGCCGTCGTTCAGCTACTGATTGAACAGATACCGTAGTCCAACCTGTGCCCTCCACCTCGACACCAGACTCGGATCATCGATGAAGGTCGAGGTCGGGCCCGTGAAGTTGAACACCGGCGTGTTGTCCGGATCCGTGCGCACGAGACGCAACGGCGTGAGCGCCGCCGCGTTGGCAATCTTCCGCACACCCCAATCCGAGTTGATCAGGTTGCCGACGTTGAGCACGTCGACGCTCAGCTGAAGCGCGTGTCTCCGTCCGCCCGCGGTGAGCGCGAAGTCCTGAAGAATGCGAAGATCGGCGGTGTTGTACCACGGATTGATCAATCCGAAGCGCTCGGCGATCTCGCCGCGATGCTCGCTCAGGTAGTCATCCTGCTCGATGAAGGCATTGAGCGCGGCCCACTGCTCGGCGACCGTGTGCAGCCCGTTGGCGTCCGTGAACGCCTCTAGCCGGATCTCGGACTGATCGCGCGGAATGTAGATCAGGTCGTTCCCGCCCTGCCCGTCGCCGTTCACGTCGCCGGCGTAGATGAACGAGTAGCGGTTGCCGCCGGCGGAGATGTAGCGGTTTCCTTGTGCTACCTCGACCACGAGACCGACCTGCGTCTTGAGCCGCGGGTTCCACTCCTTGGTGAAGCTGAAGTCGCCGACGAAGCGATGCCGCTGACCGAACTCCGAGTAGCTGAGCTCGGGTCTGTTCGGATCGCCCTTCACTGGTTGGCTCGACCAGAGCACGCTGGCGATCTCGGTCGTGCGGAGATTGTTCTTCGCGTGCAGGAATGCGTACGCGATGCCGGCGCGCGCACCGAATGCCCAGGACTTCCGCAGCTGGCCCGATACGTTGAACGAATAACCTTCGTCGACGTTGTCGATCACGAATATGCCGGCGCCGTCTGGGTTCAGCTCGAAGTTCGGCGCGCCGAAGAATGGACGGCCATCCGGACCGGGGACGTTGCGTACGGGCGTGCGTACATCGGCGTTCCGCATGTACACCGCGTTCAGGTCCTTGGTGTAAATCACCTCCAGCGTTCCGAACATGTTCCAAGGAAGCTGCTGGTCGATCGCCAGATCGGTGGTCCAGGTTTGCGGCCACTTGAAGTCAGGGTCCATCGCATTCAGGTCGAACGACTGCTGGAGGATGGAGCCCTTCCTGGTAGGAACCGGGGGCGCGCCTGGGAAGATGTTCGGATTGAAGCCCGGATTCGAGAGAACGTTTCCGACCCAGACGAAGGGCAGACGGCCCGTGAAGATTCCGGTCCCGCCTCGGAGCTGCGTCTGGCGGTCGCCCACCGCGTTCCAGTTGAATCCGATGCGCGGCGAGAGAAGGATCTTGGTGTCGGGCCACTCGCTCTGGTCGACTGTTTCGGGATTGTCGTTCTCGTCGAGCGCGTTGAGGCTCCTCGAGAACGGATTGTCGACCGCGTCGGTCATGTAGATCGGCACGTCGCCACGAATGCCTGCCGTGACCGCAAAGCGCTCCGTCACCGGGAACTCGTCTTGTACGTAGAACGAAATCTGACCGACCTCGATGAGCTCACCCTTGAACGGCCCAGTGCCGATCATCGCGTTGAAGTCGATCTGATTGGGGTTGTTGGGATCGGTGAGGTCGAAGAATTCTTCGAGCGATGAGAAGGTCGTCCCACCGAAGGCCGCCGGCGCGAGAAAGAATCCGTGGCGGAAGAGATTGAACGAGTTGAAGAACTCGAAGCGCTCGAAATTGCCGCCCACGGTGATGGCGTGCTTGCCGGCGAACCAGGTGAAGTTGTTCGTCAGCTGAAGCACGTCCTGATCGAGAATGTTGTGGATCGAGAAGGGCTCGTGGCCGATCGTCGTGTAGGTCACGCCACCTTCGGCGATCTCGATCGTCGGAAAATCCTCGCTGAATGGCTGGCGTGAATCGCGGAACCGGCTATAGCTCGCGAAAAAGCGGTTGGCGAAGCGATTCCCGCGGCTGTTCACCTCGGCAGCGACCGAGTGCAGGTTGTTCGTGATCTGATAGCCGGACTTGAAAAAGGGCAGACTGCTCTCGTTAGGCCCACGGCCGCTGTTGAACGCGCTCAGCACGAAGGGGTGCGGCGGGTTCTCACGCGTCGCATCGAGATAGTTGTAACGAAGCGTCGCTGTATGCGCATCGCTGATGTTCCAATCGAGCTTTCCGAGGAACTTGTCGTTTTTCGTCTCGTGGACGAAGCCTTCATAGGGGCCCGGATCGTAGCCGTACTCCTGGATCATGCGATCGCGGATCGCGTCCATCACACTCGCTTCCACTCGCGACACCCCGAAGCGTGGCGTGCCGCGGCTGGCAAGGAAGTTCGTTCCCGGATCCTCGGTGCGCTCGATCTCACCGTTCACGAAGAAGAAGAGCCTGTTCTTGATGATCGGCCCGCTGAGGGCGGCGCCTGACTGGTTGTATGTGAGCTGAGGGTTGGCGACGACCTCGTTCCCCCTTACCTCATTTCCCTGCAGGTTGTCGTCGCGGCGGAAGGTGTACGCCGTCGCCTTGAAGTCGTTGGTTCCGCTCTTGGTTACGGTATTGATGCTGGCGCCCGTGAACCCGCCGAGTCGAACGTCGAAAGGTGCGATCGCGACCTGGACCTGATCGACCGCGTCGAAGGGGACGGGCTCCGCGTTCGCTTGCCCGCCGGGAAGCGGATCATCGAGACCGAAAGAGTTATTGAAGTACGAGCCGTCGAGCGACTGACTGTTGTACAGCCAGTTTCGCCCGCCGAAGCTGAGGTTTCCGTCGCTTCGTGGATCGAGCCGCGTGAGGTCGCGTGTGCTGCGCTTCACCGATGGCGTGAGCGCGACCTGAGTCGGGTCGATCGTCGTCGCCGCGCCCGTTCGAATCGCTTCGGTCTCACCGAGCACCTCGACGCCGGCGATCTGCGTCGCCTGCGGCGTAAGCCTGAAATCGATGCGCTCGCTCTCGCCGAGATTCAGGAAGACGTTCTCCTCCGTCTTCGGCTGATAACCGATCATCGCCACGTTCACGCGATACGGTCCGCCGACGCGCATGTTCGGAATGTTGTAGACACCGCCCGCTCGTGTGAGCGCGCGGTACGCCGTGGCGCTCGGCACATGCGTGGCAGTTACCGTCGCGCCTTCCAGCGGATTGCCCTCTTCACCGGTGACGATGCCGTTGATCGCCGACGTGGTGACTCCTTGTGCCAGGAGCGCCGTCGGGAAGAACGCGAAGGTGGCGAGGAGTGCTAGCCGGCCGACGAGGGGGGGAGCTCGCATGTCGTCATCCTCTAGAATCCGGGAGTCCCGCGGTCGTGGCGGGTCAGTCCTTCGATGGAGAGGATAACAGAATGCGAGGAGGGACGGAGGTCAAGCTATTCTGCTTGCAATGTTCGTAAAACGCGACAACGGTTACGTCGCCACCGCCGGTGCCCGTATCAAGCGGCTATCCGCTTTTCTTCTTCCGATCGCCGAGGATGATGTTCACGACCATGTATACGCCGATGACTCCGGCGATGACGAATCCAACGGTCCCCAGCTGGCGCCGGTGTGGGAGGAGCATCGCGCTGGCAACCAGAATCCCGGCTAAGACCAGTCCCGAAAAGACACGATTGGCAATCTTCTGCATTCCCTCGAGCAGCGTCGGCAATTGCGGCGCGTCGAGCTTTAGCCCGAGCTCGTTGTTGGCGAGACGCGAGGTGATCGCGTCGATGCGACGGGGCAGGGCACTGATCAGGTCCGACGCCTGCGTCGCCACCTGATAGAAGCGGCCGAGCGAGAACTCCCGCCTGGCGCGCTCGGAAGCGATCCGATCGCTGAACTCGCGAATCGCGGTGACCGGGCTGTATCCAGGATCGAGCGCGCGCGTGACCGCATCGAGATTGAACATGGCCTTGCCTAACAACGTGAGCTCGGCCGGCAGCCGAAGACCCCGCTCGTACGAGATGTTGATCATCTCGTAAATGACGAGTCCGGCGTGGATCTCGCCGACCGAACGGTCGTACGTCCTGCTGATCAGGCTCGCTACTTCCCGGGCAAAGGTCGCGCGGTCGAAGCCCTCGATCGCTTGCCCCATCTCAATGAGCGACTCCGCTACCGCATCGCCACGGTTCTCGGAGAGGTCAAGCAGCATCCGCACGATGCTTTCGCGCAGGGAGTTCGAGAGATGAGCGGTCATCCCGAAATCGATCAGCGCCAGCTTGATTCCTTCCGCCTGCTCGGCGACTGAGACGGCTTCGGCGCGCGCTTCGACCTCGAGCTTTGCAATGGCGGTCGTGGGCGGGCGCACCTCCTTGCGCCGCTCCGATGCCGCCGCCTGCGCGGGGGTGATCGGGTTCGACGCTTCGTCGAACACGATGAACACGTTCCCCGGATGCGGATCGGCGTGAAAGTGGCCGTCGATCGTGATCTGCTTGAGGTACGCCTTGGCGAAGTCGTCGGCGAGATCGGTGAAATCGTGCTCCACACGGGCGATCCGCGGCACTTCGTCGATCTTGACGCCAAAAATTCGCTCGGTGGTGAGGACGCGCTCGGACGTATACGCCTCGATCACTCTCGGGATGAGCAGCCGAGGGAACGATGCGAGCATACGACGAAACGCTGCCGCATTCTGCGCCTCGATTCGATAGTCCAGCTCGTCGGCGAGCGCGCGCTCCAGCTCGTGGATGATCCCGATCAGATCGACGCGGTGGCCGACCTTCGTGTGATCGGTAAGGAAGCGCGCCAGCTCGCGGAAGAACTCGAGGTCGTCCTTGAGTGTCTCTCTGATGCCCGGGCGCTGCACTTTCACCACGACGGGCCGGCCCTCGCGAAGCTCGGCGCCATGCACCTGACCGAGGCTGCCCGTGCCGATCGGCTCGTCCTGAAATGCTGCGAAGAGCTTGCTGAGTCGGGCGCCGAGCTGCTCTTCGATGACCTGCTTGACATCGTCGACCGGAATCGCGCCGACGTCGTCCTGGAGCCGCCTCAGCTCCTCGATGTATGGCTCGGGGAGGAGGTCGGGGCGCGTCGAGAGTACCTGTCCGAGCTTGACGTACGCCGGCCCGAGCTCGACGAGCCGCTTTCGGAATGCGACTGCGCGCTCCGCCATGACCTCACTTTCCGATGGCGTCGCGGTGAACTCTTCAGGCACCAGGGCGTCGAGACCCTGGCGGCGTGCGAAGTCGTGCAGGCCATAGCGCGTGAACAGCCCCACCGTGGCTGCCAGGCGCGGCAGAAAGCGCGGTGCGAGCAACATGCGCAGGGCAAGTGCATTAGATGTGCCCTGAAACCGAGTCTGGCTATATTTTGCGAGATGAAGCTCCCTTCCGTGCCGGAGAACGCTAGGCGCAACTTTCTCCTTCGTGGGCTGTCGAGGGCCCTCGGTCAGGCAGCCGACGCCGTTACGGAGCGCTTCGCACCCTCGGTTTACGTCAGGCCGCCTGGAGCGCTTCCGGAGGCCGGCTTTCTGACGGCATGCACGAGATGCGGCGAGTGCGTTCGGGCGTGTCCGGCCGACGCGATCTTCACGCTTGGCGGCGAGCATGGGCTGGCAGGGGGGACGCCCGTGCTCGATCCGGCTCGGACCGCGTGTCTCATGTGCGCCGACATCCCGTGTGCAATCGCATGTCCGACCGAGGCGCTTGGCGTACCGAGTGACGGCTGGAGCTCTTTGAAGATCGCCGTCGCCGCCATCGATGACAGTCGCTGCATCGCGCACCGCGGGGTGACGTGCGGAGTCTGCGCACGAGTCTGTCCGGTGGGCGAGCGGGCGCTGTCACTCGATGCCAATGGAAGGCCTGTTGTCGGAGATGCATGTACGGGTTGCGGTGCGTGTGCTGTGGCCTGCGTGACCGCGCCCTCATCGATCACCATACGCGTCGCAAAGGAGGTGGCGTGAGCGGTCGAGCCAAAGTCGTCATCGTGAACAAGCCATGGGGACATGAAGTGATATGGGCTCACACCGACCGCTACGTCGGCAAGATCCTCCACATCAACGCCGGACACGCGCTCTCCTGCCAGTATCATGAGCGGAAGGACGAGACGATCTCGCTGTTGTCCGGGAAGATGATTTTCCGCGTGGGACAAGGCGCCGAGGAGGAGGAGATCAAGCTCGAGCCTGGCGAGGCCTATCGCATCACGCCGGGCACCGTGCATCAAATGGAAGCGATCACCGATTGCGATGTTCTCGAGGCGTCGACGCCCGACCTCGACGACGTCGTCAGGCTCAGCGACCGCTACGGGAGGGTGCCCAAGTGAAGGTCATCATCCCGCTCGCCGGAAAGGGAACACGGCTCCGACCGCATACGCACGTCACTCCGAAGCCGCTGCTCAAGGTCGCCGGGAAACCGGTGATGGCGTATCTCCTCGACGACCTGAAGAAGCTCGGCAACGTCCATGAGATCATCTACATCACAGGGCACCTTCGCGATCGCGTAGAGGAATACGCGCGCACCAAGTACGACTTCCCGTCGGTTTTCGTCGAGCAGAAAGTGCAGAATGGGACGGCGACCGCGGTGGAGCTCGCCCGCCCCTACGTGGATCAGCCGATCCTGATCATCTTCGTCGACACGATCTTCGATGCCGATCTGTCGGTCATCAATCGAACTGACGCCGATGGAATCATCTGGGTGAAGGAGGTCGAGGACTACCAGCGCTTCGGCGTAGTGGTGTCGGACGATGATGGAAACATGACGCAGATCGTGGAGAAGCCTTCCACGCCGATCTCCAAGCGCGCCAACATCGGACTCTACTACATACGAAACTGGAAATTGCTGTACGAAGGGATCGACCACGTGCTGCGGTCACCGCCTAACAAGGGCGAGTACTACCTGACCGATGCCTTCCAGTACATGATCGACAAGGGTGCGCGGATCAAGGTGATCGACGTCGAGGGTTGGTATGACGCCGGGAAGCTCGACACGCTGCTCGAAACGAACGAGATCATGCTGCGGAAAGGCCGCGCACGCACGCCGGTGGCCGAGCATGAGACCACGATCGTGGAGCCGGTGTACGTGGAGGATGGTGTGGTACTCCGTCAGTCGCGCATCGGGCCCAACGTGTCGATCTCATCAGGCACCATCGTGGAGGGGTCGACGCTCGCCAATACGATCGTCGGGAGCAAGTCGCGCATCATGCGGTGCTCGCTGCAGAACTCCATGATCGGTGACGAGGTGGTGATGGAGGGCCTGACGGGCGAAGTCACCGTCGGCGACCACTCCGAGATCCGCGAGAAGGCCAAGCCGTGAGGGCGCTGCCGGCCGCGCTGGCGCTCTGTCTCGCGGCGGGCGTCGCGCACGCTCAGGAGAGCGGATACCTCGTTCGCGGCGGGACGCTGATCGATGGCACCGGCTCTGCCGCGCGTCGCGCCGATGTTCGCGTCGCGGGCGACTCGGTCGTCGAGGTCGCCGCCACGCTCCAGCCACGAGCGGGAGAGCGCGTGATCGACGCCAGCGGACGCGTCGTCGCCCCCGGATTCATCGATCCGCACAGCCACGTCGATCGAAGCATTGCGGCGTCGCCGGACGCCGAATCGCAGATCCGGCAGGGGATAACCACGGCGATCGTCGGTCAGGATGGCGGCAGCGAGCTTCCCGTCGCCGATCTCTTTGCTACGGTCGAGCGTGCAAAACCGACCATCAACTTCGCTTCGTTCATCGGCTACGGCACTGTGCGCGGCGTGGTACTTGGTGCCGACTATCGCCGTGCGGCCACTGCTGCCGAGATCGCAACGATGCGGGCACTCGTCAGGCGCGGGATGCTCGACGGCGCTCTTGGTCTGTCGAGCGGGCTCGAGTACGAGCCGGACCTCTTCGGCCCGACGTCGGAGCTGGTGGCGCTGGCGCGTGAGGTGAGTCGATTCGGCGGCGCGTACGCGTCGCACGTGCGCGACGAGAATCGGACGATCCCCGCGTGGAAGGAAGCGGTCGAGATCGGCCGTCGCGCCGGAGTGCCGGTGCTCATCTCGCATGCGAAAATGGCGGCGCGACCGTGGTGGGGGCAGGCTGGCGCGGCCTTGGCCGCACTCGACAGTGCTCGTCGCCGCGGCGTGCGGGTCATGGCGGACTGGTATCCGTACACGTACTGGTCGACCGGCGTGGTCGCCGTCATTCCAGGGAAAAACATCGAGGACCGTGCCGAATGGCACACGGCGCTCGGCTGGCTCGGAGGCGCGGAAAACCTGCTGGTCGTCGGCTACCCTGATTCGACGCTCAATCGGCGCACGCTCTCCGAGATCGCGCGGCTCAAGGGCACCGACTCGATCACCGCGGTGATCGACATGATCAAGAGCGCCGGCTCGTTCCGAGTCATCGGAACATCGATGGATGAGCCGGACCTGCGGACGTTCGTGGCCAGTCCGCTGGTGGTCATCTCCTCCGACGGCGATCCGCGCAGCGGACATCCTCGCGCATTCGGCGCTTTTCCGCGGGTGCTCGCGCGCTACGTGCGAGACGAGAAGCTGCTGTCCCTCCCCGAGGCGATCGCGAAAATGTCCGGCCGCACCGCCGCGTTTCTCGGCATTCGTGATCGCGGAACGATCGCTGTCGGCAAGAAGGCCGATCTAGTCATCTTCGATGCGGAGACGATTCAGGATCACGCGACCAAGGAAAATCCGCGCCAGCCGTCAACCGGCGTCGACTACGTGATGGTGAATGGACTCTTGGTGCTGGACGCGGGGAGAATGACCGGGGAGAGGCCGGGGAAGGTGATAAGGAGGCATCGAGATTAGAGATTCGAGATTCGAGATTCGGGACAGCGGATTCGGAGGTCGTTTGGTAGGCCCTTCCGAATCTCGAATCTCGAATCTCTAATCTCGATTTCAGTAGTTCGGACCAAGAAACACCGCGTTCGCAAAGATCGGCATCAGCCCTCTCCACAGATCCCGAAAATTCGGGTCGCCGGCGAACGCGATGACGCGGCCGCGGCCGGCGCGCTCGGTCCACAGGTAGGGTGTGTCCGCCACGCGCGCGGGAGCTTCCGGCCAGAGATAGCCCGCCATGCGCAGCCGGTTCGCCGGCGCAAAGCGCAGCACCAGCTCGCCCGGACGTACGTCGCGCGGCGCTTGATATACGCGATCGGACGAGAGCAGCACCGGGATCTCGCGCGGGCGAACGCCCACCAAGAGAGGAGACAACGTGTCGCCGATGGCGCGCACGATCGCGCCGGGCACATCGACGGGGAGTGGCGCCAGCCCGGTCGTGTCCTTCTTGGTCGTGTCCGAGCGCACGCGGAGCCGCGAAAGTCCAAGACGCTCCGACGCCAGCCAATCGGTGGCCGCGTCGAGCGTGATTAGCGTGCCGCCGTTCCGCACCCACGACGCTATGCGGTCACGACCCGCGTCGCCTAACAAGCGAGACAGCGCGCCTGACGCCACCGACGGCACGACCAGCACGTTGAAATCGTCCAGCGCGCGACCCATGATCGCATCGACATCGAACGCCGCGGAGGGATATCCGAGCCGGTTGTCGAACGCGTACCACGCGTAACCGTACGACTGGCCGTTTACCGGAGCGCCGGAGAGAATCGCCACGCGCGGTGGGCGAACGGGGAAGACGCTGTTGCTGCCGAGGTCGGTACCCTCCGCCGCGGCTGCCGAAGCCAGTGGCACCACGACCGCCGATGTCGTCGCCGCGTGACGCGATATGCGCGCATGCACCGACGTGTCATTCGCGGCGGCGCGCACCACGAACGCACCGTGAGGGAACCGCGCACCGCCGACGGTGAAGCCACGCGGCGCAAACCAGATGCGCACGCTGTCGCGAAGCAGGGCGCCTAACAAGCGAATGGACGCTTCGCTCCCCGGTGCGAACGCGTAACCGTATCGCGGGCGCGCCGACGCTGCGGTCGCCGTTTCACGGGCCGGCATCTCGCCCAGCGGCTCGGCACCAGCTGGCAATGCGCTCGTGCCCCAAGCTCTCACTCTGAACGCCAGCGGCAGCGACCACGCGGTGACGTCGTAGAATCTCTCCGACATTCCCGTGCGGCGACGCTCGAGCTCCTCGGCGATGAAGGCGCTATCGAGCGGCGCGTCGGGCTCGAGCAGCGCACGCGCTAGACGACCCTGAGGCTGCGCCAGATCGACCATATACGAGCCGGCCGACACTCGCGCGCTCTGTCCGCGTGCGCCGCCATACTCTGCGCCACCGGCGATCGTCGTTGCAGCGCGGAATCGGTGTACCGTGATTCCATTCCGGAGCAGCAGTGCGGCCAGGGAATCGGCGCGCCCCTGATCGTCCCGCTCGATGACCACCGCGCGAAGAGGCGACCTCATTGCATCGCTGATTGCAGACTGTCGATACGCCAGGTAGTCGCGCACGCGCTGCCGCGCGTTCCGAGCCGACGTGCGCAGGACTGAATAAGCCGCGCCGTAGTGATGCCGCGCCGCCTCCTGGAGTGTGAGCACCGTACCGTCCGTTCGGCGTATCGCGCCGCCCCTGCTCGACGCCTGCTCGAACGTCATTCCTACCGCGCCAAGGTACAGCGGCCACGAGCTGCCGTAGCCAGGATAAAACTCGTCGTATCCCTCGCGCCGGAAGAACGACCATCCGTTGCTGTCGAACGTCTCGATGAGCCCTTCCGCGTACACATCCCACCATCGAAGAATCGACTCGTGCACGATCTTGTTGATCGGCTCCATCGTCGGTGGAAAGAAGTACGTGGAATTGAAGCTCATCTCGTGGAGGTCGACCGCGACATGCGGCCACCACCGCATGATCGCCGCGGTGCGTCCGCGCGTCTCCGGATGCGACATCGCGTACCAATCGCGGTTCAAATCGAAGTAGTAGTGACTCGTCCGCGGGCCGGGCCAAGTGCCGTTGTGAATGCGGGCGTCGGGGTGATCGGGCACGCCTAACGCGGTGCGCATCCGCGTCACATCCTGCGCATGCCGCTCATGGCCATCCGGATTCTGGAGCGGATCGATGAGCACGACGACGCTATCGAGAATCATTTGCGTCTCGGCGTCGCGGCCGGCTGCCAGCTGGTACAAGAGCGCAATCGCCGCTTCCGCGCCCGAGGCCTCGGGCCCGTGCACCGTAAAGCCGAGCCAGGCGATCGTCGGCATTCGCCCGGTCACCGCGGCCAGGTCGGCCGCCGACGCACCGCGTGGATCGGCGATGCGCGCAGCATCGGCGCGGATCTGGTCGAGTCGTCGCTGATTCGGCTCGCTGGTGACGATCACCATCATCAGCTCGCGCCCTTCGAAGGTATGCGCCACGGTATCGAGCCTGACGCGCGGGCTGCTCGCTGCCAGGCGATCGAGGTAGCGCATCAGCATGTGATGCTTGGTAAAGTGCTCTCCTACCTCGTACCCGAGCACGCTTTGCGGTGTCGGCACTGCCGGATCGTACGAGCCGCCTGACGACAAAGCGTGCTGCGCGGCCAGCGGTGTGCTCAGCAGTGCGAGGAGCAGGGGAGCGAGACGGTGCATGACCTGATCTCCAATGAGTCGGAAAGCGGGACTCGGCCATCGGGACTCGGCCCTCGGCTCGTGGCGATCGAATACGTCACGCCAAGACGCCGAGTCCCGAGCCCCGATGGCCGAGTCCCGCTTTTCGGGTGCGCCTGAACGGCGCACCCGAAAAGCTCAGTAACCGGGATTCTGGACTAGGTTCGGAGCGACATCCAGCTCCGCTTGCGGAATCGGATACAGCACCTGGTGCGGACGATTCGCCAGGTTCATCACCGACACCGCGAGACCGAGCCGGACGAGCTCAGGCCAACGATCGGCCTCGTACGCGAGCTCGAGCCGGCGCTGACGCCAGATCTCCTCCAGCACTTGCTGCTGGGTGGTGACGTTGACGCCCAGCACGTGCGGCGCCAAACCGGCACGTACGCGAACCTTGTTGTACTCGGCCACGGCTTGAGCGAGCTCGTTCTGCCGCGCATGCGCTTCGGCCTTGATCAACAGCACCTCGGCCAGGCGAATGATGTGCAGATCTTCGTCGCCGACCGCGTCAATCCACTTGTTGCCGAACCGCGCGCCAGCGCTCGTCAGGCCGATCGTTCTGGCCCGACGCTCGTCCCCGGCGGTGAACAGCGCCGCCAGGTTCGCGGTCGGACGGAGCTCCTGCCGACCACCGTTCGCGCGGCGCAGGTAGTAAAACCCCGTCAACGCGAAATCCACCGCCGTGAACTCGAGGCGGTAGATGTCCTCCGGTGTGTCCGATCCGGTTGGCGTGAACAGATCCGCGAAGTTCGGCGCCAGCTCGAAGCCGAAGTCGATCACCGCCTGAGCCTCGTCTTCGACCGCTTGCCAGTTCGCCGAACCGGGGAAGATCGTCGACTCGAACATCAACACGCGCGCGCGAATCGCATGTACGGCTGAAATCGAGCCACCGCGGCGCGAGAAGTCTTCGACCATCAACGCTTCGGCCTGATCGAGATCGGCCTTGATCTGCGCATACACCTCGGCGACGGTCGCGCGAGCGACCTGTGCTGCCTCGGTCAGATCCGTCGGCGGCTCGGTGACGATGGGAACGCCGCCGAACAGCTTCACGAGATTGTGATAGGTCAGTGCCCGGGCGAGATACGCCTCGCCGAGCCACTGGTTCCTCTCATCCTCGGTCAACGCCGGATCGGTCACGTTCGGTAGCTTCGTGATCAGATCGTTGGCGCGTCCGATCGTCAGGTACATCGCCTCCCAGACCGTTTCGATATCGCCGTTGTCGGCCCGCAAAGCGTTCTGCTCTACTTCGCGGTACGTGTTGAACGTCCCGGCGTGCTCGACATTGTCCGAGGAGAGATCGGCGAAGAAGTAGAAGTCTCCTCCGTAGTAGCTTGCGTCCTGCAACCCATCGTAGATGCCGGCCAGCGCGGCAGCGGCGCTCGTGCGATCGACGATCGCGCGAGTCTCCGGTACCTCGGCCGCCGGTTCTACGGTCAGGGTCTCTTCACAGCCGGCAACCGCGAGCGTCAGCAGCACCGGCAGTATGCGTCGAATTCTCATCAATGAATTCCTCATGAGTTCCGGTGCCGGTTACCAGCTGCCACTGATGCCGATCGCCCACGACCGCGCGAGCGGATACGCGTAGAAATCCGAACCCAGCGACGTGATGGCGCTCGAGCCCGTGCTGTTCACGTCAGGGTTGTAGCCCGTGTAGTCGGTCCACGTCTGCAGGTTGCGGCCAGTCACGAAAATCCGGGCCTCCGACAGACTCGCCACCTTGGCGATGCGAGCCGGCAGCTGATAGCCCAGCGTCACTTCCTGCAGTCGGATGTAATCGCCGTCTTCCATCCAGCGGCTGCTGGTGATGTTCGCGCCCGAAATGCAATTCCAGCTCGGACGCGGCTCATCGGTAATGTCGCCAGGCTGCCGCCAGTGGTTCAGCGCGTTGCGGAACTTGTTGTCGAAGTTGCAGCCCCCGTCATCCGAGAACTCGCGCATCGAGTTGAAGACTTCCGCGCCGAAGCTGAACTGGAAAAACGCACGCAAATCGAACCCGCGGAACGAGAACGTGTTGGCCAGGCCGCCCCAGTAATCCGGATGCGGACTGCCGACGATCACGCGGTCGTCAGCCGTGATCGATCCGTCGTTGTTCGTGTCTTGGAAGATCGCGTCACCCGTCTGCGGATCGACGCCCAGGAACTTGAGCGTATGGAACGCGCCGATGGGCTCTCCTTCTTCGACACGATTCACACCGTCGAAGCCCGTGTTGAAGGGCTCGCCGTTGTGCAGCGCCGTGACCTCGTTCTTGTTGCGCGAAACGTTGAATTCACTCGTCCACCGGAAACCCTGCGGGGTCGACGGCTGGAAGTTGGTGCTGGTGACAGCGAGCTCGAATCCGGTGTTGCGAATGTTGCCGACGTTGTCCCACACCGTCGACACACCCGTCGTGGTCGTGATCGGGCGCGCGATCAACAGATCTTCCGTCCTCTTGATGTAGAAGTCGCCGATGAAGCCAAGGCGTCCACCGAGGAGGAAGAGATCGATGCCCGTGTCGAACTCCTTCGTCGTCTCCCACTTGAGGTCGGGCACTTCGAAGGACACGCGGCCGAGACCAGGCGCTGCTGCATAGTTCGCCTTGCCGTAACGCGCGATCGGGGCAAAGTCGCCAATGCCCTGGTTGCCCGTTTGGCCATAGCTGACGCGCCACTTCAGGTCGGCATGACGCGCCAACCCCTGCGCGAAGTCTTCCTTGGTGACGACCCAGCCGAATGACGCTGCAGGGAACACCGCCCAGCGGTTGCCTTCGCCGAATCGCGACGATGCATCCGTGCGCAGGCTTCCACTCAGGAGATACCGGTCCATGATGGTGGCGTTCGCGCGGCTGAAGACCGACACGATGTTGTGACCGAACTTATCGCCGTCGTAGACCGTGATCTTTCCCGCGTTTCCGGGATAGCGGAACTGGGTGTTGGCGAAGCCTTCACCCTGCAGGAAGTCGAGCTCGTTCTCGTTGTACTCCACGCTCGCGCCACCAGCCAACGAAAGGCGGTTGGTCGATGAGAGGGCGTGGTCATAGGTGAGGTAGCCCTCCGCGAGATAGCGGTGCGCCGTGTTGTTGCCCATCTGAGCCAGACCACCGACGCTCGCCGCGAACTGATCGACGAGCTCGGGAGACTCCCATACCAGGTCGCGATTGTTGAGCACATCGAGACCGACGCGCGAGTTGAGCGCCAGGCGGTCAGTGATGTTCAACGTCGCTTCGAGACTACCGAGTGCACGGAAGACACGTGACTCGTTGTCGTTCAGAAATCCGACGGCAACCGGGTTGGCGTACGACATGCCGTCATCCGTATCGCCGAAGCGCCCATCGGGCTTGCGAACGGGCGTGTACGGCTCGTTGGCGATCGCGTTGGTGACGACGCCGACGATGGTGTTGTCGTTCACGTTCCGCGTGTGCAGCTCGCGCGTGAGGTACACCGACGTGCGGAGCGAGAGACGCTCCGTCGCGTTGAAGTCAACGTTCACGCGTCCCGACTGACGCTCGTATCCCGAGCCGATGACGATGCCGTCCTGATTGAATGCCGATCCGGAGACGAAGAAGCGGAGACGCTCGTTCCCGCCTTCGGCGTTCAGGTTGACATCGTAAATCGGTGCCGTCTTGAAGATTTCGTCCTGCCAGTCCGTGTCGAGGGAGTTGTCCAACCCGAAGAAGCACGGAGTCGGATCGCCCACCTTACAGAATGGCACCTCGGATGGATCTTCGCCGTCGAGCAGCCAGCTCGCGTTGAAGTAGTCCACGTACTCCGTCGAGTTCAACACGCCGACCTTCTTCTCGCGACGTTGCCATCCCGTGTAGGCGTTGAAACTGACGCGGGTTCTGCCCGCGCGACCGCGTTTGGTCGTGATGATGATGACGCCGTTCGACGCGCGCGATCCGTAGATCGCGGCGGCTGCGGCATCCTTCAGCACGTCGATCGTCTCGATCTCATCCGGATTGATGCCGGTGACCGACGTGAGATTCTGCCCGCCGATGTCGAGCTGTGAGAACTCTTCGCTGAGCATCGGTACGCCGTCGATTACCCAGAGCGGCTGATTGTTCGACGAGAGCGATGACGCGCCGCGAACGCGAACCGAGATTCCGTTCCCGGGGTTTCCAGCGTTCTGAATTACCTGAACGCCAGGCGTGCGCCCCTGCATGGCCGCGTCGACGCCGGCGACCGGCGAGTTCTGAATGTCGACGCCCCTTACTGTCGACACCGCCGTGCTGCGATCAGCCTGGCGTTCGGTGCCATAGCCCCACGACGTAACTTCCGTGAGCTGCACCACCGTCTTGACCAACGCGAAGTTGACGGTGGCGTTGTCCGCCAGCTGAATGCGCTGCTCTTGCGGCGCATATCCCAACAGCTGGATCCGGACGGCGACATCGCCGTTCGAGACACCGCGGAGAACGTACTCACCATTCTCCTGCGACAAGGTTCGTCGCGTCGTCCCGACCACGAATACCTGCGCCCTCGCAATGGGAAGGCGGGTTTCCGAATCGGTGACGGTGCCTCGAATGGTCCCGGAGCCTTGCGCCGATGCGGAGCTCGTGGCGACTGCCGGTGCCACGACTCCTACGGCCAAGGCCGTGATCCAAACGAGCCTCGCATGCCTCATGACGCTCCTCCTGGAATGGAGTGTGTGAGGAGAACCACGCGTACCCGGCTCGGACGCGCGCGGCCCCTCGGCTTGGTCACGCCCCTCGTAAGGCGCGACCGAATCCTTCAGGGTGTGAGGCCACACCCGGAACGTCACGACCGCGAACTACTCCCTACTTCGCGGGCAAAGTCACGCGCCCGCTTCGAGGGTCGAAGCTTCCACCCGCGGGCACCAGATGCACGCGAATGTCGGCGGCGCCAAGCACCGGCGCCGACCCATTGGTCACGCGCGACTGGCGCGCGTCGTACACGATGGCCGCGCTCCGCCCGATCACCTGCCAGCTGCCACTCGGCCGGACCACGATCGCCGTTCCTTCATCGATTCCCACCCCGAGCATCGTGGGGCGTTCGAGCACGACGCTGAGAAGCCGATTGTGCCGCTCACGTCGAATGAAGTGCTGGTCCACGATCGCGCCGGAGAGGAACCCGAGGCCCGGCACGATCTCGATCGCGCGGCGCGCGATCACGGGGAAGTCGTCTCCATAATAGGCGCTTGTATCAACGCCGTCACGGTATTGCTCGCCGGTAATCATGGAATCGGTCATTACAGCCGCACCAGCGGAGGTTCCGCCGAGCACCGCGCCGGCCCGGTAGCGAGCCTGTATCGCACGCAACAAAACCGTGCCCGAGAGAATCGGGGTAAGCCGCGCCTGATCTCCACCGGAAAACCACACGCCCGTCACCGAATCCAGCAGCCGCGCGGTTGAGTCGCTTTCGGCCTGCGCCCGATCGACGTTGAGGACGAAGGCGTTGGCACCCTCGCCAACCAGCTGCTCCACCTTCTCCCGGCCCGTCTCCGCGGGCTCGCTACTCGCCATCGGGAGGACGGCAATGCGTGCGCGGCCTGGACCGCCCGCCAACGCGATGAACTCCGTGATCAAAGCCGGCGGCTGTGTCCCACCTCCAACTATGAAGAGGGATCCCTGCGTCGCACCCGTGCCCGTGCCGGCCACGGCGTTCCCACGGCCAGCCGTATCGATGCTCGGCGCACACGCCACAGCGGCGCTCGCTCCGAGCCCGATCGCGGCGAGCACCAGTCGGCGGTGGACCCTGCCCGCCCGAATCACGTCGCCCCACCCTCATCGGTTGGAGCGTCGCCCAAGCGCCGGAGATATTCCGCGTCCCACGCGGCCAGAATTCCCTCGCGCGGCGAATAGGGCCCCGGGGTGTAGCGCGACGAAGAAACGCCCTGCTGGCTGATCTCGCACACATGCCAGTCCTGCCGGTTCGTCATGTCCCAGAAGCCGACTGCGTCCTCGGGGTCGTACCGCGGATCAGTGAGCGTGTCGGGATGGAAGAGCCACTCGCACTCCACTCGCGTCTCGCCCGGCCCCTTGGGCCAGAGCATGTGATACATGACGTAATCGGGGTGCAGGCTCAGCAGCATGTTCGGGAAGATCGAGTAGTAGTAGACGCGGTGTGCGTCCTCGGGCGGGAGATCACCGACGGGGACGCCGCACGCCTTGCCGCTCAGCGTCATGCTCCCGTCCTGGCGGGTGATCGTCATGAAGCCGCCGAGGAAGGAGCCTTCCACCAAATCGTTCTCACCGCTGTCGAAGGGAGAGAGCTTCGCCAGCGCGGGATGGATCACGGGGCAGTGGAGACACTCGGAATAGTTCTGAAAGAGAAGCTTCCAGTTTGCCTTCACGGCGTACTCGATCCGCCGCGATGGTCGCAATGCGGCCAGGTTGAAGCGATCGAAGCGATCGGCGATCGGCGCGAAGGTGTTGTCGAACGACTCCGGTTTCAGCGCGAGGTTGATGAACAGGAACCCGGCCCAGCTATTCACCGCGGCGGGAATGAGCCCGTGCGCGCTCTTGTCGAAGCCATCGGCTTCCTTCATGTGCGGCGCGCCCACAAGCTTCCCATCGAGGCCGTACGTCCACGCGTGGTAGGGACACTGGATCGTTCCGGAGAATGATCCGCGGGCCTCGCCGCAGATGCGCGTTCCGCGATGACGGCAGACGTTGAAATGCGCGCGAATCACGCCCCCGCGATCGCGAACGACGATGACGCTGTCGCTGCCGACGTTGGCCACAATGAAATCGCCGGGCTTCTCCAACTCGCTTTCGCGTCCCACGCAGAGCCAGCTCTGGCCGAACAACACGCGCGACTCGCGCTCGAAAATCTCGTGCGATGTGAAGTAGCGCCCGGGAAGCGTTTTCGCTCCCGCGCGCAAAATCTGATCGGCCTTCACGAACGTCGTCACGCGGTCGCCCTCTTCTTCGATCCCGCGCGTAGAATCTCGCGCGCCGCCAATCGGCCGGCGCCGCCCACGATGCGACCACCGGGGTGCGTCCCCGACCCGCAGAGATACAGTCCGTCGATCGGAGTCGCGTGTCGGGCCCACCCCGCTACCGGCCGCATGAACAGAATCTGATCCAGTGCCATCTCACCGTGGTCGACATTCCCCTCCGGCGCGCCGTACACACACTCCATGTCCTCCGGCGTCAGCACCTGCTGCTGCAAAATGGTCGACGGAAGATTCGGCGCATACTCGGCCAGCGTATCGATGATCAGTTCGCCGAGGGCGGCACGACGATCGTCCGTCCACGCACCATCGCGCAATGCATATGGTGCGTATTGCATCTTGATCGACATGACGTGGCGCCCTGCCGGTGCCAGCGACTCGTCGAGGAGTGACGGAATGGTCACCTCGAGATACGGATTGCGTGAGACGCCGCCGTGCTTGGCATCGTCGTAGGCCTTTTCGAGGTAATCGAGGGACGGACTAACCGAGATCAGGCCGCGAAGCGCTTGGTCATCGGTAATGCCGGAGAATCGTGGCAGCTCGCCTAACGCGAGATTGACCTTGGCGGCAACGCCGCGATAGCGAATCTGCTGCGCGGCGCGCACAAACTCCGGCTCGAGATGCGATGGACCGGTGAGCTCTAGCAACGTCTGCCGCGGATCGGCGCTGCATGCGACCACGGGCGCCGCGATCTCCTCGCCTCGCACGACAACCCCCGTCGCGCGCCCCTTGTTCACAACCACACGGTCGACCTTGGCGTCAGTCCGAATCTCGGCCCCATACTGCCGCGCGACACCCGCGAGCGCCGCGGCGAGCGCGCCGATCCCTCCCTTCGGCTGTGACCGCGCGCGGATTGCGCGCCCGGCATTGCCGACGTGGCCATGGAGCAGGACGAATGCGGTTCCCGCCGACCGCGGTCCATGACAAACACCGGAGATCGCCGCGCCGCCGATCGCTCCTTTCAGCGTATCGCTCTCGAACCAGTCATCGAGCAGCTCGGCCGCCGACATGGGGAGCACGCGGAGGAACTCGATCATGTCGCGCTTGCCGAGGGCGCGGAGCCTCCGCGCCAGCCGCGCCAGCGCGAAGAGCTCGGCCGGCTTCGTACTCGTTAGGCGCGGAGCCGGCGACTCGTACACCGACGCCAGAAAGCCGGCGAGACGTCCCATCTGATCGCCAAACGCACCGAAGCGCTGTGCGTCGCTCGACGAGCGCGAGCGCAATGCATCCGCAGTGCGGCGCGGGTCGCGCCACAGCGTGAGCGGTGGCCCGTCACAGGCGGGGGAAAACACCGTCGCTTCCGGCTGCAGCATCGTCAGGCCGTGCGACTCGAGCGACAGCTCCTCGACGATCACTGGCGGCAGCCAACCCGCGTCGTGAGAGCACACATCGACGCGGTAGCCGGGATGAATCTCCTCGGTGACGGCACTGCCGCCGATCACCGCCCGACGCTCGAGAACGAGCACCTTCCTCCCCGCCTTGGCGAGGTAGGCTGCGGTGGCAAGCCCGTTGAGCCCGGCGCCGACGACGATCGCGTCGTGCATGCTAGGCCGCCTTGTCGCCGAGGATGCGCATGGCCGCCAACCGCCCGGATGCCCCCATGATGCCGCCGCCAGGGTGCGTTCCCGCGCCGCACTGATAGTACTGCTTGACGGGCGTGCGGTACGACGACCACTCGGGGGCGGGACGCAGGAAGAAGAGCTGATGCAGCGCCAGCTCGCCCTGGAAGATGTTGCCCTCGCTCAGCCCGGTGACGCGCTCGATGTCCGACGGTGTGATCACCTGCCGGTGGATGATCGCGGACCGGAGATTGGGAGCGTACTCGCTCAGCGTGTCGATCACGGTGTCGCCGAACGCTTCGCGCTTCGCGTCGGTCCACCCTCCCTTCACATTGAAGGGCGCGTATTGAACGAAGATCGACATGACGTGCTTGCCGGGCGGCGCCATCCCTGGATCGATCATCGACGGGAGGATGATGTCCATGTACGGCTGACGCGAAAACTCGCCGTACTTGGCGTCGTCGTACGCGCGCTCGAGATATCCGATGCTCGGGCTGATCGACACCGCGCCGCGCAGGTGGTCGCCCGTTCCCGGCCGACACGTGAAGTTAGGCAGCTCGCCGAGCGCCAGATTCACCTTGCCTGACGAGCCCCGGAACTTGAAGCGACGGACGGCGTCTACCAGATCCGTCGGTAGCTCCTTCGGCTCGATCAGCTCGAGGAACGTGCGCCGCGGATCCAGCCCCGATACCACGACTTTGGCGGCAATCTCATCGCCGTTCTCGAGCGCCACTCCGGTGGCACGTCCATCCCTGACCAGCACGCGACGCACCGCGGCGTTGGTGCGAATCTCCACTCCCGCGGCTCGCGCCGCCGACGCGATCGCTTCGCTCACCGCGCCGGTGCCACCCTTGGCGAAGCCCCAGGCGCGGAATGCACCATCGATCTCGCCCATGTAATGGTGCAGGAGCACGTAGGCGGTGCCCGGTGAGCGCGGTCCCAGGAAAGTGCCAATGATCCCGCTCGCCGACTTCGTCGCCTTGAGCGGCTCGAACTCGAACCACTCGTCGAGGAAATCGGCCGCGCTCATCGTCATGAGCTTGTAGAGCCAGTGGAACCGCGACTCGCCGAGCGCGCTGAAGTGCTTGCCTAACTTGGCGAGACTCAGCAGATCACGCGGGCTCATCGATGTCGGATCGGGCGGCATCATGCCGAGAATCGGCTTCACCGCCATCGCCATGTGCTGCATGAGACGCCCGAACTCGATCATCGCCTCGGCATCCTTCGGCGAATGGCGATAGAGCTCGCGCCTCGAGCGGTCGGCGTCGCCCCACTGGGCGAGATAGTCGCCACCGGGCAGTGGCGTGAGCGTGCTCTCGAGCGGAAGGATCTGCAGCCCATGCCCTGGCAGATCGAGATCGCGAATGATCTCCGGGCGCAGGAGGCTCACGACGTAGGAGAAAACCGAGAAGGTAAATCCCGGGACGATCTGCTCACTCACGGCCGCGCCGCCCACGAGATGCCGCCGCTCGAGGACGAGCACCTTCTTGCCCGCCTTACCGAGATACGCGGCGGTTACGAGGCCGTTGTGTCCGCCGCCAATGATGATCGCGTCGTAGCGTGTCATGCTGTCGCGTTTCACGACCGCTTCCGCGGTGGATCGAAGAACGGGGTTTTCACGACGCGGGCGAGGGCCCGACGCCGGCGGTGCTCCACCGTCACCTCCATCGCCAGCGCCGTCCCGAGCTTCGACTGCGGTGTCTCGACGTGCGCGAGCGCGATGTAGCGCTTCAACAGGGGCGACCAGCAGCCGCTCGTCGCGTAACCGCATTGGCGTGCGCCATCGTAGACCGGAACGCTCACGCGCCAGGCCTGCGACGGAAGCTTCGGCGGCAGTCCGACGGCTGCGAACAGCGTCTCGAGCGACTGCCAATCGACCTCGAGACCAACGAGCTGCCATGAGCTGCCGCGCGCCTTCTCTTCACGGAGCGCGTGCTCGCCGACGAAGCCCTCTTTGTCGAGGGCTACCGTCCAGCCAAGACCGATCTCGTACGGCGACGACATCTGCGAGTCGATCACCGCGTGATGCGCCGACACGTAATCGACGTCGAGCAAGATGAGCCCAGCCTCGATGCGCGCGACGTCGAGTGCGAGTAATCCCGACGGCGTGAGCCCGTGCGCGATTCCGCCCTGGATGAGCGAGTCCCAGAGCGCCTCCGCGAATCGATTGTCGACCCACAGCTCGTAGCCGAGGTCGCCGGTATATCCGGTGCGTGAGATCGTGACCGGGATTCCGCGAATGCGCGTCTGCGTCAACCTGAAGAACTTGAGCGACGCCAGATCGCCTTCGCACAGCTCGTCGAGGATCGCGCGCGACGTAGGACCCTGGATCGAAAGCGCGGCGATTGAGTCGGAGACATCCTCGATCTTGACGTTCATGCCGACGGCGTTCTCGTGCAGCCATCGAATATTCGGTTCGGCCGCTGTGAGGCGGAACGTTCGCTCGTCGAGGCGGGCAATCGTTCCATCATCGATGACTTTGCCGCGCGCGTCGCACCACGGCGTGTACATCACCTGGTGCATCGCGCACTTCGCGACGTTGCGAGTGACGACGCGATCGAGCAGCCGCGCCGCGTCCCGGCCGGTGATGTGATACTTCTGGAGCGGCGTGACGTCGAAGAGCGCGGCGGCGTTACGGATCGCGGAGTACTCTCGGTCGTGCGTGAGCTCGTAGGCGCTGGCGGCGACGTAGCCTGCCCACCGGCGCCACGCTTGCCCCTGTGAGAGCGCGGCCGTCCGAGAGTGAAAAGGCGTCGTGCGTAGCAGGGCGGCGGCAGTCATCGCGCGCCTCCTGGCAGAGCAACGAGTCGCGGGCCATGCGCACGTCCACCACCGAGTTGCCGCGATATGCGATCGCACGCGGCAATGACGAGCGCGGCGAGCTCTGGCAGGCGCTCCTTCGGCATCCTCGCTTTGAAGCCGCCCAGGCTCATCGCCGCGGTGACGCGGCCGTCGTGGTCGGAGATCGGTGCGGCGATGGCGGTGAATCCCTCCTCCAGCTCGCCGATCGCCGTGGCGTAGCCTTGCCGCCAGATGCGATCGAGCTCCTCGAGCAGTCGCTTGCGGGTGGTGATAGAGCGCGGCGTTCGCTGCGGAAAGCGCGCGGGGATGTCGGTAGCGACGTTGGGTGCGGCCAGCCGGCCGTGTTGTGCCGCGGCGAGCAGCAACTTGCCGGTGGATGTCGCGTACGCCGGCCACCGCGTTCCCACTTCGGGACTCGTGCCGACGACGAAGCGACCTCCGGCCTCGTCGAGGATCAACACGTCATCGCCGGCCAGCACTTCGAGCGTGGCGGTCTCTCCGGTTTCGCGAGCCAGCCGCTCCAGCTCCGGCCGCGCGAGCGTGCGCAACCCGCTCGAGCGGAGTGCCTGCGCGCCGAGCGCGACGGCCTCGGGACCAAGGCGATAGACGTTGGTCGCCGGATTGCGCGCGACCATGCCTTCGCTTTCGAGCGCGGTGAGAAGGCGAAACGCGGTGGTCTTGTTCAGTCCGAGCGTGCGCGCGAGATCGGTCACGCGCCATTCGGGCTGGGCATCGGAGAATGCCTTGAGGATGGCGACGGCGCGCAGCACGGCCTGTGTCCCGGGGTAGGCCGTCTCGCGGGCGTTCGTGAAACCGCGTTTCATATTGTGCACCAAGATCCGGATCGGCGCACAGATCGTCAAGAGGTAGGCGGGAAGCGGGAAGCGGGAAGCGACTGCCAGGCACACCTAACGAGTACCGTCGCCGCCGGCGCTTCCCGTCCCGCTTCCCGGCTCCCTGTCTAGTCGGAGAGCCCCGCCGTGGCGACGACGGCGCCCAATGCTCTCGCGAGCCCCAGCCTCCCCTCCGCATTCTCGAACCACTCCGTGCTCGTATGCGCATCGCCGCCGCGGCCGCCGCCGCCTAGCGCGATCGCTGGGATGCCGAGCGAGATCGGCACGTTCGCGTCGGTCGACGCGGTCGTGAGCTCCGGCTCGCGTCCAATGAGCCGCGTCGCGTCGAGCGCGGCGACCACCAGCGGATGCCCCTCGGGTGTCTCGCCGGTCGGCCGGTCGCCGATCACCGCGATTGCGACCGACAACGCCGGCGTCCCCCGCTGACGACGATCGTTCTCCTCCGTCTCCGCCGCGCGCGCGACGGCGCGCAGCTCGCGCTCCACGCGGTCGAGATTCGCCGTCGCCGTCGATCGAACGTCGACCTCCAACCACCCCTCATCCGGAATTGCGTTCACGGATAAACCGCCACCGATGCGTCCGACGGAGAGCGTCGTGCGGGGCTCCGTGGGCAGCGCGATCCGCGCGAGCTTCGCGGCCGCCACCGCCGTCGCGTGCACGGGATGTGGGACGCCGAATGCCGACCAGCTGTGCCCCCCGATGCCACGATACGTGATGCGATAACGCCGCGAGCCAAGCGCGCGGTGCACGATGCGCTCGTCGCCCGCGCCATCGAGGGCAATCGCCGCCGTCGCCGCGGAGTGCGACTCGCCGAAGAGATGCTTCGCTCCGCGAAGATCGCCGGCGCCCTCTTCACCAACCGTCGCCACGAAGTCCACCGGAGCAACGGTGCGGATGCGGCGTGCATCGATCGCCGCTGCCAATGCCAGCAACGCAGCGAGTCCGCGGCCGTTGTCGCCGATCCCGGGACCGACCAGCCTCGAACCTTCGCGCCGCACCTTCACGCACACGTCGCGCGGAAAGACGGTGTCGAGATGAGCGCATACCACGACCGGCGCCGTGTCCGAAGTCCCCGTGCGTCGGGCGATCACGTTCCCAACGCCGTCCGTTCGCACGTCTTCCAGCCCGAGTCGCGCCAGACGACGCGCTATCCATGCGCCGCGCTCACTCTCTTCACCGGTCGGCGCCGCGATCTCCGACACCTCGATCTGCGTCGCAAGGATGGACTCATCACGCTCGGAGAGCTGCTCACGCGCCAGTGACAGCGTGTCTTGGTGCCAGATGGAGCGGAGCGAGGGTGGTGAGGACACCTTGGTACTCGGAGGCATGCCTCAATAGACGGACGTGTCGCCGTTCCGCAAGCCCGAGAGCGGACGCTATACTTTAGTGATGACTGATGAGCTGATCTACGACTGGAATCTCGACGATCCCGGCTACGACTGGGCGACGTGCCGTGTCGAGCTCAACGACGAGACGCTGCGGGACGGGTTGCAATGTCCGTCGGTCGTCGATCCGGGCATCGCCGACAAGCGCGCTCTACTGCATCTGATGGTCGACCTCGGCATCGCGTCCGCCGACATCGGACTGCCGGGTGCCGGGCCGCGGACGAGAGCGGATACGCTCGAGCTCGCCAAGGAGATCGCCAACCATCGCCTTCCACTCGACGCAAACTGTGCCGCGCGTACGGTGATCTCGGACGTCGAGCCGGTCGCGCGGATCTCACAAGAGGCCGGTATCCCGATCGAAGCCGCGACGTTCATCGGCTCCTCACCGATTCGGCAGTATGCGGAAGACTGGACACTCGACCGGATGCTCAAAGTCAGCGAAGAAGCAGTGACCTTCGCCGTCCGCGAAGGACTTCCGGTCATGTTCGTCACCGAGGACACGACACGCGCCAAGCCGGAAACGCTCAAAGCGTTGTACGGCGCCGCGATCTCCTGGGGCGCGCGGCGGATCTGCCTCGCCGACACCGTCGGTCACGCCACGCCGTGGGGTGTGCGCTCGCTGGTCACCTTCGTTCGCGACGAGATCATCGCGCCGAGCGGGGAAGAGGTAAAGCTCGACTGGCACGGGCACCGCGATCGCGGTTTCGGTCTCGCCAACTGCATCGCGGCCATCAAAGCGGGCGTGGACCGGGTGCACGCCACCGCGTTAGGCATCGGTGAGCGTGTCGGCAACGCCGAAATGGATCTTCTGCTGATCAACCTGAGCCTGCTCGGCGCGCACACGCACGATCTGAGCAAGCTGCCTGACTACGTCCACCTCGTGTCGCGCGCCTGCGCGGTTCAGATTCATCCCAGCTATCCGGTGCTCGGCGCTGATGCATTCCGCACGGGCACCGGCGTACACGCGGCGGCGATCATCAAGGCGCGCCGCAAAGGCGACGATTGGTTGGCTGACCGGATTTACTCGGGCGTTCCAGCTGGTGATTTCGGCTTGAGGCAGCGCATCGAGGTGTCGCCGGTGTCCGGGCTGTCGAACGTGCGCTGCTGGCTCGAGGAGCACGGACACGACGCGAGCGATGATGCGCTCGCGCGCTACGTGTTCGACGCCGCCAAACAGATCAATCGCGTGCTGCGCGACGACGAGCTCGAGCAGATGGTGCGGGAGTATCAAAGGCAGCCCGCCAACGCGTGAGCGAGCCGCTCGACGCGGTCCTCGAAGGCTATCTCGACCTTCGCTGGCGACTCAACCCGGTGGAGGGCACGTTCGTCGGTCGGCACGACCTCGACGATCGTTTCGGAGATTTCCGTCGTCAGGCAGTGCACGACTTCATTGCCGCGCTCCGCTCGTACACTGCCAGCCTGGAGGGAGCCGACGCCGACACGCTGGATGACGAGATCGATCAAACGGCTGCGCTGCACTCGGCACGGCACGATCTGCTCGTCCTCGAGCGCGAGCGCCCGTTCGCGCGCGACCCGTCGTTCCATGTCTCGCATGCACTGAGCGGACTCTTTCTCTTGCTCGTGCGCGCTTCGGACGATCCGGTGCGCCTTGCCGAAGCCGTAATCAGGCGCCTCGAGGCGATCCCGGATTTCTTCGACAATGCGAAGGAAGCGCTCACCGATCCGCGAAAGGTCTTCGTGGCGACGGCGCGATCGATGATCCCCGGGAGCGTATCGCTCGTGCGCGACGGATTGGACGAGGCCGAGTTGAGCCTCGACACCATCGACCCAGAGCGCTTCGCGCTGGCTCGCGAGCGCGCCGTCACCGCACTGCTCGAGTTCGGCGACGCGCTCGCGGAGATGGAGGAAACCGCGAAAGACGATGTCGCAATCGGCCGCGATCTGTTCGACCGAAAGCTTCATACGGCGCACATGATTCAGGAGAATGCGGACGAGCTGCTGCGCTACGGCGAACGACTTCGGGAGGAGGCCCGGGCCGAGCTGCAACGGTGGGCCGAGACCATTCGGCCGGGCGCGAGCTGGCGCGAGGTTGCCGATGTGCTACGGCACGATCTCCCGAAACCCGAGACGGCGCTGGCCGAATATGAGGCCGTGCTCCGAGATGCGCGGGAGTTCACGCGCGAGCACGATCTCATGCCGGTGCCTGAAGGCGATGTGAGCGTCGTCCCCACGCCGTCATTCCTTCGCGCCCTGGTCCCATTCGCGGCTTATCAGGGGCCCGCCGCCTTCGACGACGATCAGCGGGGCTTCTTCTTCGTGACGCTTCCGGCTCCCGGAGAGCCATGGCGCACGCACTGCCGGGCCGAGCTCGCCAGCACGGCCCTCCATGAGGGATATCCAGGGCACCATCTTCAGATCGTGACCGCCAACCGGCTGCCCCGACTCGTTAGGCGAGTGCTCTCGACGCCCGTGGCGCAGGAAGGCTGGGCCTTGTACTGCGAATCGCTGATGGCGGAGACCGGATTTCTGGCGCGACCCGAGCAGCGATTCTTTCAGGCGCACCACCTGTTGTGGCGCGCGATTCGAATCATTCTGGATGTATCGCTCCACACGCGCGGTATGACCGTGACCGAAGCAGCGCGCTGTCTGCAAGATGAACTAGGATTCGACAAGTCCAGCGCGGAGTCCGAAGCACGGCGCTATGGCGCGTATCCCACGTATCAGCTGAGCTACGCCGTGGGACGACGCGAGATCCTCAAGCTGCGCGAAGACGCTCAGCGCGAGCGGGGCGCATCGTTTTCCATGCGCGCGTTCCATAGCGAGCTGCTCGCGTACGGCGCGCTGCCGATTCCGCTCGCGCGTTGGGGAATGGGTCTCGCCTGACGAACTCGAAGGAGGCTTTGACATGAAACGATCGATCATTGCGACCTTGGCGCTCCCGTTGCTGATTGGCGCCTGCGGAGGCGAGGAGAGGCCGTCGTCAGACACTTCAGCCGCAACACCCGCCGCCGGCGCCGCGCCCTCTGCCGGCGAGCGCGTGTACGTGAGCAATGAGGACGGGAACAGCATCTCCGTCATCGATGCTGCCAGAGACACCGTGATAAGCGAGATCTTCGTCGGCAAAAGGCCGCGCGGTCTGCGGCTGAGCCGCGACGGGCGCACGCTGTACGTGGCGGTGAGCGGATCGCCCAAGGCGCCGCCCGGTACAGATGAGTCCACGCTCCCGCCGCCCGACCGCGCGGCCGATGGTATCGCGCTCTTGGACGTCGCCAGCGGGAGGGTCACGCGAACGCTCGAGAGCGGAAACGACCCCGAGATGTTCGATCTGAGCAGCGACGGCAAGACGATATATGTCTCCAACGAGGACGCGGCCAAGACGTCGGTGATCGACATCGCGTCGGGGCGCGTGACGACGAGCATGGCCGTCGGCGGGGAGCCGGAGGGCGTCACCACCAGTCCAAACGGCGATTTCGTATACGTGACATCCGAAGAAGGGCACGAGATCGCGGTCATCGATACGAAGACGAACACCGTCGTCGCGCGCGTGCCGACCGGCCGCCGTCCGCGCTCGATCATCTTCACGCCCGATGGCGCGAAGGCCTACGTGCCTAACGAGGTGGGCGCGTCGGTCACGGTCATCGATGCCAGGCAGCACAAGCCGCTGAAGGAAATTCCAATCAGGGGCGAGCGGATGCGGCCCATGGGCTCGGCGATTTCCAACGATGGCAACCGAGTCTTCGTCACCAACGGTCGCGGCGGCACCGTGGCCGTCATCGATACGCGTAGCGATTCGGTGGTTGCAATGTGGAAGGCCGGCGAACGGCCGTGGGGGATCGACATCTCCAGGGACGGGAGCAAGCTGTACACGGCCAACGGTCCGTCGAACGATGTGTCGGTGATCGACGCGCGAAGCGGCGCGCTGATCAAGACCATTCCGGTGGGCAAAGTGCCCTGGGGCGTGGCAGTCGAGCGGTGACTCGCGCCGGCCTCGGCCGCAACGTCATTGCTCTCGGCGCGGTGAGCTTTCTCACCGACGTGTCGAGCGAGATGATCTACCCGCTGTTGCCGCTCTTCCTCGCGACGACGCTCGGAGCGTCGGCGAGCATCGTGGGCGCGATCGAGGGCGCGGCCGAGTCGGTGGCGGCGCTGCTCAAGCTGGCGAGCGGCTGGTGGTCGGATCGCGTGGCGCGTCGGAAGCCGCTCGTAGTTGCCGGATACGTCATCGCGTCAATCGTGCGGCCGTTGGTTGCCGCGGCGCGATCGGCCGGCGATGTGCTCGCGATAAGGCTCGTCGATCGGGTGGGAAAGGGTATTCGAACGTCGCCGCGCGATGCGCTCATCGCCGATTCCGTGGATTCAGCGGTAAGAGGGCGGGCATACGGCTTTCACCGCGCGGCCGATCACGCCGGAGCGGTGTTCGGTCCACTGGTGGCGTTCGCGTTGATGGGTTGGGCCGGGCTGTCGATTCGCACCGTGTTCTGGCTCGCGGCAATTCCTGCCGTCGCATCGGTGTTGGTGTTGGTGCTGGCGGTGCGAGAGGCGCCTCGTCAGGCACCACCCGTGAAGTCGATGAGCCTCGGAAGTGCGGCCATGGGAAGCCGGTTTTGGGGCTTCCTGGTCGTCGTTCTCCTCTTCACGCTCGGCAACTCCACCGACGCGTTTCTTCTCCTGCGCGCGTCGCAGCTCGGCGTGCCGGCCGCAATGCTGCCCATCCTCTGGGCGCTGCTGCACGTAGTGAAATCCGGCTCGAGCACGCCGGGTGGCGCGCTCTCCGATCGGTTCGGACGAACACCGCTGCTGGTAACCGGGTGGGCGCTTTACGCGCTGGTCTACTTTGGATTCGCGCAGGCGACGTCGGTGTGGCACGCCTGGGCGCTGTTCGCGCTCTACGGGGTCTACTTCGGACTGACGGAGGGCGTCGAGAAGGCGCTGGTGGCCGACGTCGTGCCGGCGGCCCGTCGCGGCGCCGCATTCGGCTGGTTCAACCTGACGATTGGCATCGGCGCGCTGCCCGCGTCACTGCTTTTTGGTGTGGTGTGGGACCGCTACGGCGCGCCGACGGCGTTCTCACTCGGCGCGTCGTTATCGATTGCCGCGGCAATTGGAATCCTGCTCGTTCGGCCGGGCAGATCAGAGATCGACGTCGCTGACGTGCGATCACATCGCTGATGTGCGATCCGCGATCTGCGCGCCTAACAACATTTCGCTCCCGGTCTCGAGTACCTCGCTTCCAGCCTCTCCCGTGCGAATTCCGCTCGGGTCATGACCGCACACCCGGGATGATGCACGGCCATGTGCGCGAGGTACCGCTCGTAGTCAGGCACGCCGAGGATCGCACGCGCCAGCTCGCCGAGTCGAACCGCTAGCCGCCTAGCGCGTTCCATCGCCGTCCGCTCCCGCCACCGCCTGCCTCGGCAAGTGGCGCTCGAAGAGCTCGAAGATCCGTCGATACTCGTCCGTCCACGATGACGGCCGTACGAACGCATGGTCTTCGACAGGATAGACTGCCATCTCCCAATCCGTCTTGCCGAGCTCGATCAGCTTCTGCGCTAGCCTGACGACGTCCTGGAATTGCACGTTCACGTCGACCATGCCGTGCGCGATCAGCAGCGGATCCTCCAACCCCTCCGCGAAATAGATGGGCGATGAGCGGCGATAGGCGACCGAATCGTCCTGCGGGAGGTTCAGGATGTTCGACGTGTACGGGTGGTTGTAGTGCGCCCAATCGGTCACTGAGCGAAGACCCGCTCCGGCGCCGAACTGCTTCGGCTGGGTGAAGAGCGCCATCAGCGTGATGAATCCACCATAGCTCCCGCCGTAGATCCCTATCCGCTCCGGATCGATCCCGAACTCTTTCTGCAGGTATTTCGATCCATCGACGTGATCTTGAAGATCCCGGCCGCCCATGTGGCGGTAGATCGCCGTGCGCCAGTCGCGCCCATATCCGGCCGAGCCGCGATAGTCGATGTCGAGGACGACGTATCCCTTGGACGCGAGGAGTTGGTTGAACATGTACTCGCGCGAGTAGGTCGACCAATAGTTGTGCACGTTGTGCAGATATCCGGCACCGTGGACGAAGATCGCCGCCGCTCCGTTCGGGCGGGCTCCGAGATCCGCGGGGCGATAGATTCGCGCCGGCACCTGCACGCCATCAGAGCCAGGGATCATCACGATCTCCGGCTTGATCCAGTTGAACGACAGCCACTCGGGTGTCGGAGAAGTCGTGAGCTGCGCCATCGCTGCGCCGGCACGGCTGTCCGCCACGAAGAGCTCCGGCGGACGATTGGCGGTCGAGTAGACATCAGCGATCAGGCGGCCGTCCGGTGAGATCGTGACCGTGTGCCCACCCACGCCCGTCGTGAGCTTCTCCCGGGCTCCTCCCGTCACCGGCACCCGATACGCATGCCGCTCGAACGGCGACACCTCGCTGGTGTGAATGATGAACGAGCGCTGATCGCGCGACAGATCGACGTCCTGCACCTCCCACCTGCCACTCGTTAGGCGCTTTCGATCCTTGCCGTTCGCGTCGATGGTATAGAGATGCGCGTAGCCATCCGCTTCCGAGACCAGCCAGATGCGGCGCCCGGCGTCGAACCATCCCGCGCAACCGCCGCAGGCGGTGTTCTCGAACGACTTGCGTGCGACCCACGCGCTGTCGCGCTGCGTATCCACGGTTCTGAGCGCGCCGGCGTCCGAAACCACGTGCAGCCAGCGCGTCTTGTTGTCCCGACTCACGACGTCGAGCAGTGCGCCAGTTCCTGGCTCGTTCCATCCGATGACCTGAACCGAGCCGGCGGGGCGCGATGTGTCGCCTTGTACCACCAGCAGCCACTTGAGCTCGCCCGACGGAAGAGACATGTGCGCCACGCGCCGAACGGGCTGCTCATCGCCAACCTTGTTCCGAACGCGGAGCGGCTCGGTGTAGCCGCTCTTCGTCACGAACTGCGGAACCTCCGTCTGCTGCGCACGCGTGGCCCGTGTCTCCACTATCAGAATCAGCGCCTTTCCGTTCGGCGAGACATCGATCGACACTACGCGCTCGTCGCGCTTGAGGTGGTACGGCTTCGCCATCAGTGAGTCGAGGCGCTT
>DATFBY010000050.1:0-60982 GCA_035253585.1 Gemmatimonadaceae bacterium
AGTCCCGAGTCCCAAGTCCCGAGTCCCGATGCTAGAATTCGTGGACTTCAGCCTGGCGCCACTCGGGGACTTCTCATGACCGCTTTCCGGCTCGCTGGCGGCGCGACACTCGTCGCGCTCGTTGCTCTTCCGCTCGCGGCGCAGAACAAGCGCGCGATGACTTTCGACGACTTCGCCGCCGTGCGCGCCGTCAGTGACGCGCAGATCGCGCCGAGTGGGCGGTCGGTGCTGTACACACTGCGCGAGGTGCAACTCGACGCGAATCGCCGCGCGGCCGCAACGATGCTGGCGCTGCTCACGGGCGGCGCTCCTCGGCGCTGGCCTGACGACAGTACCAGCGCCACTGAGGCGCGTTGGTCGCCCGACGGCGCTCGTGTCGCGTACGTCGCTGGTGGACAGCTCTGGATCGCCGATGCTGCCGGCGGCAATCGCCGAAAGCTGACGTCTCTCAACGGCGGGGCGAGCGGTCCGGTGTGGTCGCCGACGGGAGACCGAATCGCATTCGTCTCCGCCGTCTATCCTCAGTGCGCGGACGACGTCTGCAACGCACGGCGCGATTCCGCCAAGGCGCAGAGCAAGGTGAAGGCGTACATCGCCGACGAGCTCATGTTCCGCCACTGGAACGCCGTGCGCGGCGAGACGCGCTCGCACCTCTTCGTGATCGGTGCCGACGGGTCGGGACTGCGCGACCTGGTTCCCGGCGCTCGCTACGATGTTCCACCCGGACCGTTCGGCGGGAGCGAAGGCTACGCGTTCTCACCTGACGGCAAAGAGGTCGCGTATACCGCGAAGGATGCCGGGCGCGAAGAAGCGTGGAGCACTGACATCAACGTCTATACGGTGCCGGTGACCGGCGGCGAGTCTCGCGCCGTCACCGCGCAGAACAAAGGCGCTGATCAGAATCCGGTGTATTCGCCCGACGGAAAATATCTCGCGTACTCTTCGCAGGCACGGGCCGGCTTCGAGGCGGATCGTTGGCGGCTGATGCTGCTCGATCGCGCCACCGGAACGGCGCGCGAGGCGCTGCCCAACTGGGATCGCAACGCCGACACGTATTTCTTCGCGCCCGATTCTCGGTCGATCTACGTCAACACGATCGATCGCTCGCGCCACAAGCTGTACCGTGCGACGATCGACCGCGGCGGGCGCGTCGGCGCGCCGCAGCTGATCGTCGGCGAGCGGAACGAGTCCGCGTTCACGATGGCGAAAGACGGACGCACGTTCGCGTGGCTTCGTGATGCGATCGAGCGTCCGGCGGAAGTGTTCACCATGACGCTCGACGCACGCGGACGTGGCACGCCGCGACAGCTCTCGCACCACAACGACGCGCTCCTCGCGCAGCTCTCGCTCAACCCACCGGAAGAGATGTGGTATCGCGGCGCGGGTGGCGACAGCATTCAGGCCTTCGTCGTCAAGCCGCCTAACTGGCAGTCCGGACGAAAATATTCGACGCTCCTGCTCATCCACGGCGGGCCGCAGAGCGCCTGGCTCGATCAGTGGCACTCGCGCTGGAACTATCAGATGTTCGCCGCGCCGGGCTTCGGGCTCGTGATCGTGAATCCACGCGGCTCGCTCGGTTACGGCCAGCGGTTCACGGACGAGATCACGAAAGATTGGAGCGGCAAGGTGGTCGTCGATCTCATGAACGGGCTCGACACCGCCTTGGCACGACACTCCTGGCTCGACTCCGCGCGCGTAGGCGCCGCCGGTGGCTCGTATGGCGGCTACATGGTCAATTGGCTCCTCGGCCATTCGAATCGTTTCGACGCGCTGATCTCGCACGCCGGCGTTTTCAACCTCGAGCACATGTACGGCGCGACCGAGGAGCTCTGGTTCCCCGAGTGGGAATACGGTGGCCCGTTTTGGGATGACGAAGCGATGCGCGAGCAGTACCGCAAGAACTCTCCGCATCTGGCGGCCAAGAACTTCAAGACGCCAACGCTCGTGCTGCACGGCGAGCTCGACTATCGCGTGCCGTACACCGAGGGCCTCTCGCTCTTCACCACGCTCCGGCGGCAGAACATACCTAGCCGTCTAGTGGTGTTCCCCGATGAGGGGCACTGGATCCTCAAGCCGCAGAATCAGCAGCTGTGGTGGAGCGAGGTGCAGACGTGGTTGAAGAGGTACTTGGGAGAATTGGAACCTAGGGCGGCCTTCTAGAAGATCGCGCCATCCGCCATCAGCCATCCGCCATTAGCCATTCGGATCTCGGCGCGAGAATTTTCCCCGGTCGCCCGGATGGCGGATGGCAGATCGCTGATGGCGCTGTTTTCCTCGAGCCAGCAGCGTCGGGAAGAAAGACAAGAGAAGCAGCAGTCCCGCAGCAATCGCAAGCCTCGTCCACGCCTGACGACTCGCGCCTTCCGCTCCCGACAGCAACGCATCGGCGAAATATGTGTACACCAGCGTGCCCGGGATGATGCCCAGCGCGGTTGCGATGATGTAATCGCGCGCTCGAACGCCGGCGAAGCCCGCTCCGAAATTCAGGGCGTTGAACGGGACGAGCGGAATCAGACGCAGACGAAGCATTGCCAGAAAGCCGTGGTCGCTCACGAAGCGGTCGAGTTGCGTTGCGCGTCGGCCCAACAGCGATACCACGGCGTCACGCCCTAGGGACCGGGCGAGCAGATACGCTCCCGTCGCGCCAAGTGTCGCTCCGATCCAGTTGAGCAGCGAGCCCAGACCGAAGCCGAAGACGGCGCCGCCGGCAAGCGTGAGCGAGCTTCCCGGGAGAGCCAGCATCACCAGCAGGGCATAGAGCAACACGAAGAGCACCGGCGCGGCCGGAAGCTCGCGCAGCGCGCGGATACGTGCGACGACGGCCGGAGCATCGAAGCGATCGCCGGCTGCTGCAAACGCGATCGTGATCGCCACACCGATGACGAGGACGAGCACGCCCAGCTTCAGCCAGGCGCGCTTGTCAGGCAACCGCGCCTCCGCACGAGCTGCCTGCACCGGCAGTGCACCCGAAGCAGTGCGCCCCCGTTGCGATCCGGCGTCCGTCCAGCATAGCGCGCTCGGCATCGAAGATCGTGCGCGGTGCGCCGTCGATCACCGGCAGCTCGAGCATCTGGTTGAAGTCGCAATCGTAGAGCGCGCCGTCCCAGCCCACGGAGATCATGTTTCGGCACATGACGCCGGTCGCCGCTGTCGGATTGAAGGCATTGACGAGGCGAGTCACATACTCGGCCGTGCGCCCGCGCGACTCGAGGAACTCCAGAAAGCGGCTGATCGGCATGTTGGTGATCGTGTACAGATTATCGAACTCGATCTCGTGCCGGCGTTTGAGCTCGCGCTTCCAAAGCGACTGGAGCTCGCGCTGGTTGCCGGGGAGGAACATCCCTACCGGATTCGTCACGAGGTTCAACACCAGCCCGGCGCCGCGACCATATCCGAGTGCGTTGAGCCGAAGCAGTCCGATCACCGATTCCTCGAAGACACCTTCGCCTCGTTGCGCATCCGTCTCCCGCGCCTGGAAGTAGGGGAGCGACGCCACGATCTCGACTCCGTGCTCGGCCAGCAGCTCGGGAATATCGGCGTAGTTAGGCAGCAGGATTGCCGTGAGGTTGCAGCGGTGCATGACGTGAACGCCGAGACCCGACGCTCGCCGAACAAGCTCGCGAAAATCCGGGTGCAGCTCCGGTGCTCCACCGGTAATGTCGAGCGTCCGTACGCCAGCGGCCTCGATGAAGCGCAACACCGCCTCCATGACCTCGCGCGGCATGACTTCGCGACGATCCGGCCCAGCATCCACGTGGCAGTGGCGGCAGGTCTGATTACAACGTTTCCCCACGTTCAGCTGGAGGATCTCGAGCTCTGTCGCACGAAGCGGATCCAAACCGGCGTTGCCCAGTGCGTCGTCGAACGTGCGCGGCAGCTCGAGCGATGCGAGGAGCTCGCGCTGCGTGCTCGCCAAGGAGAGCGATGCCTCGCGGTGCTGCAACGTGCGGAGGATTCGTGTCACGCTACATCCCGAGCTCGTCCACGTGATTCAGCGTCTGGACGGCGTGCACCAGCGACGAGCCGCCTCGGATGGCGGCCGCGACATGTATCGCCTCGGTCATCTGATCGAGGTTGGAGCCCTTCTCCAGCGCGTCCTTCGCGTACGCCTGGATGCAGTACGGACACTGCACGGCGTGCGCGACCGCCAGCGCTATGAGCGACTTCTCGCGTGTGGTGAGCGCGCCTTCCGCGAAGACAGCGCCGTACCAGTCGAAGAACTTCTCCGCCAGCGCCGGAGCGCCGCGGGCGATCTCCGGGAAGCGCGCCAGGTCCGAGTGATCGTAGTAATGCGGTCGCGTCGTGGTCTCCATGATTCGGTCCGGCTAGTGGCCATACTTCGAAGCGAGAACCTGCGTCCGCGGGTTCCGCTGCACTGCGCTTACCTCCATCATACCTTCCGGAATGCCGCGGTACGACATCATCGCCATCGGCGGCGGGACCGCCGGCCTCGTCACCGCCGCCGGCGCGGCGGGGCTGGGTGCGCGTGTGGCGCTGATCGAGCGAGAGCGCCTGGGTGGGGAATGCCTGTGGACGGGGTGCGTGCCGAGCAAGGCGCTGATCGCGGCGGCACGAACCGCACATGCCGCGCGCACGGCGGCAAAGGTCGGTGTCGACGTCGCCGGCGTGCGCCCCGACGCCAAGCGCATCTTCGAGCGCATCCGCCAGGCGCAGCGCGCCATCGAGCCGCATGACAGCCCGGAGCGCTTCCGGTCGCTCGGCGTCGATGTCGTCATCGGGACGGCGCGTTTTACCGGTGAGCATGAAATCGCGGTCGATAACAGGCGCCTCGACGCGCGCCATCTCGTGATCGCTACCGGCGCGCGCCCACTCGTTCCGGACATCCCCGGCCTCCGCGAGACAGCGCATTACACGAACGAAACGATCTTCACCATCGATCGCATTCCGCGGCGACTCCTGGTCCTGGGCGCCGGTGTCGTCGGACTCGAGCTGGCACAGGCGTTCGCCAGGCTGGGCAGCGACGTCCGCGTCGTCGAGGCGGCATCGGCACTGCTGCCTAACGAGGACGCCGAGCTCGTCGACATGCTCACGCAGTACGTGTCAGCCGATGGCGTTCAGATCGCATTGAACGCGCGAGTCACGCGTGCTCGGCGCGTCGACGGCGATGTCGTTCTCGATGTGAATGTCACCGGCGGACGGCGCGAATTCCGGGGCGACGCGCTTCTGGTAGCGGTCGGCAGACGTGCCAACGTCGATCAGCTCGAGCTCCGTGTTCCTGGGATCGAGATGAGAAATGCCGATCTCGCTGTCGACGACAGGCTCCGCACCAATCTCGCGCACATCTGGGGTGCTGGCGATGTCATTGGGGGCCTGCGTTTCACGCACGTCGCGGACTACGAGGCTCGCCTCGTGCTGCGAAACGCTCTTTTTCCGTTCAGCGCCGGGCGCGACTACCGTGTCGTCCCCTGGGTCATCTTCACCGATCCGGAGCTCGCGCACGTGGGCCTCACCGAGCGCGAAGCCCGCGCGCGGCATGGCGACGACGTTCGCATCTGGCGACGTCCATTCGACGACGTCGATCGCGCCATAGCGGACTGCCAGCCCGCGGGGATGGTGAAGCTCATCACCGACAAGAGTGGCCGGCTGCTCGGCGCGCACGTGCTTGGATACGCCGCCGGACATCTGATCGCAGAGCTAGCACTGGCGATGAAGCACGGACTCGGCGCCAAGCACCTGTCATCCACCATCCACGCCTATCCGACGTACCCCGAAGCGATCAAGCAGGCCGCTGATCTGTGGTATCGCTCGCGCCTGACGGGGGTCACCAAATCGGTCGTCAAGTGGCTCGTTTCGAGAGCGGAATGACGAGCTTCTCGGCGGTGTGTGTCTCGGAGAATTTCACGACCTTGGTGTCGACCAGACCTGCTGCTTTGCCCGCGGCGATCACATCGGCATCCGTAATCGCTTTCGTTCCCTTGGGGCGCACCACCCATATGGCGCCGTTAGGCGCTATCGACTCCGAAAGCTTCTCGAGCTTCCCAAGGGCCGCTTTGGTGTCGGCGCGATAGAACACCAAGTCCGATCGGCGAGCGAGCTTTCCTTCGCTTACGGCCGACGATCGATCGCGGAGCTGTCGAAGGAACTCTTCGTCGCTCACGCCGAGCACCGACACGTTGTGCTCGGCCTTCACGCCCAGCTTGTCGAGGAGCGAGCGGGGTGAGCGAATGCGTTCCGCCCACTTCTCGGCTCGTGCGCCGAGGTCGAGCGCGAGCGTCCCTTCGGGCCAGGTGATTCGTAGCGTCCCGTCGCGCGCCTCGGCCGCGGTGATCGAGCGCAGCGGCACTTTCACCTTGAAGTCCCCTCGAAAGACCACGTCGTCAGTCTCGAAGAGCGCTTTCCCTTCGCTCTGCCGGCGGCCGAGGCGGGCCGTGCACTGGGCCTGGTCACCCATGTCGTCTACTCCGGATTGACGGTAAGGCCGAACTTGGCGCCAAGGTCGGTGAGATACTTCTCCATCGTCGCGGTATGCCCGAACACGAATCGTGACATGAAGCGGAAGATCGGATTGTACACTTCGCCGTTCTCGGTGATGGTGAGCGTCGTACCCGTCTCGTTAGGCACGAGCACGTAGGTCCAGCGTCCGCCGAAGGGCAGCCGAGGGTCGGCGATGCGCGTCACCAGCTTGCGGGGTGCATCGCTTTCGACGATCTCGAACGTGATTCGCTCTCCGCTCCCTTCTTCGGCCCAGCGCGTACGTCCCTCCTGGGCGGGGAGCGTGTCGACTTTCTTCACGTCGGTTCTCCAGGACGGGTACGACGAGACGTCCGTGATCGCGGACCAGATGGCGTCAGGAGGCTGTGCGTACCGCGCCGAGCGTGACGCGACGTGACTGACAGGCAGGAGATACCCAACGACGAGCACAATAATGACTAGCGCCACCAGTGCGCCGACGACGATCAGTGCCCACTTCATGCGGACCTCCGAGCCCCATCGGCTGAGGTTGACGACCGCGAGCGCCGCGAGGCCGTGCGGGAAGCCTGCATTGCCTGACCTGCCGCGCGGGCGAGGATCTCGAGCCCGCGCAGGCCATCCGCACGCTCGGCAGGGGAGAGGTGACGGAGCAACGCTCGCACGCGGGACGGATCGAGCACCGAGGAGGCTTGTTTGATGCGCTCGCCGCCTTCCGTCAGGCGGAGGTGCACGCGGCGTCCATCCTGGGGATCGCGCGTGCGAATCACGTAGCGTTGCCTGACGAGTCGCTCGATCGCGATCGACATGGTGCTGGCGGTGACGCCCATGTGCGCCGCGAGCGCGTTGAGGCTGGTCGGCTCGACGCTGTCGAGATGGTCGAGGATGCTGGCCTGATGGGCGCTCAGCGCCTTGCCACTCTTCGGATCGCGCACGTGCCGCCGGTGGCAGGCGAAGTAGATCCGCGGATAGGCATCGAGCAGGATTTGGACGTCGGCATCGGTCATGCCGAGAGAATAGTAGAATTAATTTGCTTTGTCAAATCAAAACAAACGTATCGAGGCCGAAGGCCGCCTGCCAACCCCGATTTCAGTTGCCGTGACCGTGGCGGCGCACGTAGTCGAGCGCCTTGGCCGCCATCTCGCCGCTCCGGAGCCCCACGCGCTGTGCGAGCCCGAGAGCCTCCTCCTGCGAGCGCCCCTCGTCGAGTATGAAGAAGGGAATGAGCACCGCGCCGACGCGATTCGCCGAGGCGCAGTGCACGAGCATCGGCCGCTCCGTGCGGTCCTTGAGCACCTCGCGCACGCGATCGAACTCCGCGTCGCCAAGTGAATCGGCGGTCAGCGGAATGGGGAAATATTCCATTCCAGCATCGGCCACTGCCGAGCGCTCATCGTAGCCGCGAGGCTCGGCCGCCGGGCGAAGATCGACGACAGTCACGCACCCCGCGGCGCCGAGCTTTCCGAGCTGATCGGCGGTGGGCTGGCCCGCGGTGATCACGCCGGGGGTCGGCGCGCTACCGAAGGGGAGAGCTAATGCGAGATCCTCGAGCGACGAAGGGTCGGTCATGCGATCGATGGTGTGGGGACGCTCGCCAGCGGCGCGCACTTCACGTTAACATCCTCCGCCTTCTCTCCGCCATTTGCGCATGCGTTGTCTCGCCGTCCTTCTCACGCTCTTCGTCTTGCTCGCGGCTCCCGACATCATCATCGGGCAGAGCTTCACACGTCCATCTCGCGATTGGCGCACGGTGGAGACGGAGCATTTCGTCATCCACTACACGACGGAAGTCGAAGCGTGGGCGCTCCACGTTGCATCGCGTATCGAGTCGGTGCGTGATGCGGTGTCGTCGCTGGTCGGTTACGCGCCGCGGAAGAAGGTGACGGTGATGATCGATGACCCGCTGAACGCGCCGAACGGGTTTGCAATCTCCTTCCTGGATGCGCCGGTCATCTACCTCTACCCGACGCCGCCAAACCCGACGTGGTCGATCGGGTCGTACCGCGATTGGGGAGAGCTGCTCGCAGTGCACGAGTACGGGCACATCGCTCATCTGACGCGTCCGTCACGCAACCCGTGGGAGCGTCGGCTCTGGTCGATTCTACCATTTCGGCTCGGGCCGATCTCGCGACGCGCGCCGCAGTGGGCTATCGAAGGGTACGCGACGCTCGTCGAAGGCCGCCTGACAGGAAGCGGCCGGCCGCATGGCGTCTGGCGCCCAGCCGTCCTCCGGCAATGGGCGATCGAGGGACGACTGCCCACGTACGGCCAGCTTTCCGCATCGTCCGAATTCCGTGGCGGAGAGATTCCGTACCTCGTCGGATCCGCCTATCTCGAATGGCTCGTTGCACGCGAAGGCGATTCGAGTCTCGTGCATCTCTGGCGGAGACTGTCGGCCCGGCAGGCACGAGGCTTCGCGCACGCGTTTGCCGGTGTGTTCGGCGCGCCGCCTGACGAGTTGTACGGGCGCTTCGCCGCGGAGTTGACGGCACACGCGAAGGCGATCGAAGCCGCGACGGGTCAGCCGCACGGAGAGGGTGGAGAGCTGGTGCAGCGGTATGTCGGCGAAACCGGCTCGCCCGCTATGTCGCCGCATGGCGAGCACATCGCCCTGGTGCGCGACATTCGTCAGCGCCCGTCGCGCTTGATCGTGATCGAGACCGCGGAGGACACCGTGCTCGCTCGACGAATTCAGCGGGCTCGCGAGCGGTTACTTCGCAAGGACCCCGAAGACGTGCCTGACAAGCCGTGGCAACCGCTTCCGAAAAAAGTCATTGCGACGCTCCATCCTGTTGGCGGCCGAGCCCACGCCGAGCCGCGATTCTTCGCCGACGGCCAGCGACTGCTCGTGGTTCGGTACGAGCCGCTGGCCGATGGGGGACGCCGGCGGGATCTCTTCATTTGGAACTTCAGACGAAAGACGCTTCGCCGAGTGACCCGCGGCGCGGGGATCATGCGCGCGGATCCCGCGCCCGACGGCCGCACCGCGGTCGCCGAGCGCTGCGCGGCCGGAAGGTGCGATCTGGTGATGGTCGATCTGGCGTCGGGCAGACTTCGAACGCTGGCCGCGGCGTCGACGACTATCTCGTACTACCGCCCACGATTCTCGCCCGATGGTCGACTGGTCGTCGCGTCCGAGCATCGCGGCACGCGATGGCGAATCGTCCTGATTCCCGCGCACGGCGGCGAGCCCATCCCCTACGATCCGCGCGATCGCGCCAACCGCTACGACGCGACATTTCTCGGGAACAACATGCTGGTGTTCGTCTCCGAGCGTGATGGAATTCCGAACATCGCGCGGCTCCCGCTTGGAGCGTCGGTCGAGAGCGAAGAGCGCCTAACGAACGTCACGGGCGCGGCGCTGGCGCCGGAGCCGTCGACGGACGGCACAGTGTACTACCTGCGGCTGCACTCCCGCGGCCTCGACCTCAGTCGCGTGGAGGCGACGCGCACGGTGGTCGCTACGGAATGGCCGGGCCTACCGGGCTCGCTTGCGTTCGCCCGTCCGCCCGCACGGGTCGACACGTTTCCGCGCCGGTCGTTGCCGAGCTCACGGTCGTACGGGTTCGGACGTCGTGGATTCCGCTTGCTGCCGGGAACGCAAAGCTCGGTCGATGGACAAAGTGTTCTTCTCTCCCTCGGCAATTTCGATCCGGTCGGACGTTTCACGGTGCTGGCGCAGGGTGCGGCTGGGAGTGCGCCGGCGTGGCGCGGTGGATCACTGCGGCTGAGCTACCGGCGGCGCTCGTTGGAATGGCGCGCCGAGCTCTTCGGAGCAGGGGAGCGCCCCTCGCGGCAGGACTTCGACCTCGCGCCGGAGAACCTCGACGCCGACTACTGGGGTGGCGCGCTCATCGCCGAGTGGCCACGGCGCCTCGGTGATCGCGTCACGGAGCTCCGCCTCGGCGCGAGCGCGGCACGCATCGCCCCGACGCGGGGCGATTCTGAAGATCGGCTGCTTTCGTTCGCCGAGCTTCGGCATTCGCGCCTTCAAACGCGAGGATCGCTCTGGGCGTCGCAGTCGATCGCCGCGCACGCCGCGCTCGGTCGGACCGCCGCCGAGGATTGGCGCCGCGCCCGTGCAGGGGTGGCAATCGCCATCGGCGTGCTCAATCGGAGTGCCCGCGCCGAGCTCGAGTACGCTCGCACCGACCGCGACGCGCCGTCGTTCGAGCGAATCGTTCTTGGCGGCAACGGCCCGCTGTTGTTCGACCACTCGTTACTCTCGCAGCGGATGCAGATGCCGGCGTTGCCACTCGGGATCGCCGGCGGAACCGAAGCGCTCACCTATCGGGGCTCGATCTCGTCCGGAATTCTCGAGCTCTATTTCTGGGGAGGGAGCGCGGACCGGGGCTTCGATGCGTGGCAGCGAGTGGTGGGGATCGAGACTCGTGAGTTTGCGCCGCCGCTTCCGTTCGCCCGAGTGCCCGAACTGCGATTGATCACCGGAGTGGGATACACGCTCGACGAGCCGTTCCGCCATCGAACGCGTGGTTATGGCATGCTCGTCATTCGCCCATAACCCCTTTCTCCCGAACAAATAGCGCATTGAGACATGACGTCACGTCTCAAGCGCCGCAGACATGTCGTGTGTGACGCGCTGATGCTCCCCGACGGTGATTTTGTCCGGTCGCTCCAAAACGTGAAAAAGCTCGTTCCGAATTAGCGTTACAGCCCCTCTCCTAGCGCGTCTCTTTCTGGAGGAGGATTCGGAATGTCCGACACGACCGAGACGCGCTGGGAGCGGCACAACGAAGCGGGGCGACGCTACTTCGCGCAAGGCGAATTAGGCCAAGCGGAAGAGGCGTTCAAGGCGGCCATCAGGGAGGCGACGCTTCTCGGAGCTGAGAACCTCCGCCTCGCCGCGAGCTTGAGCAATCTCGGCCAGCTCAAGTACAAGCAAAAAGATCTCACGCAGGCCGAAGCCCTCTTCCGCCGCTCACTCGCCATCCGCGAGCACGTGCTCGGCACCGAGCACCAGGGAATCGTCCAGAGCGTCAACAATCTCGCCGCGCTGCACTACGCGCGCGGCGAGCTCGATCAAGCCGAGCCTCTCTTTCGCCGCGCGCTTTCGATCACCGAGACGCAGCTCGGCTCCGATCATGCTGATGTCGCCGGCGCGCTGAACAACCTCGCACGTCTCTCCTTCCGGCGGAACGACACCGCGGCCGCGGCGCCGCTTCTCACACGCTTGCTCGAGCTGAAGGAGCGTTCTCTCGGTCCGAACCACCCCGAGATCGCCGGAATCCTCCTCAGTCTGGTGAAGGTTCGGATCGCCGCGCGAGAGCATGCGGAGGCCGAAGCGCTGTGTCGTCGCGCGCTCGGCATCCGCGAGGGTCATGCGCAGTCTGACGCAGATCCTGCAGTCGCCAGCGCACTCGAGGTACTGGCGGAGATCTGTGGCGCGCAGGGAAAGCACGACGAGCAGCGCCACGCACTTCATCGCGCGCGACTCATTCGCGGCACGAGTGGTCTCGGAGAGCAGGTGGCGAGACCGCTAGCCGAACACGGCTCGGGACCGGTAGCCCGTCCGTCGCAGGAGCGTGCTCGTCCGTCAATCGAGATACCGGCGCGCTCCCTCGGTTTGTCGCAGGAGATGCACGTCATCGGGCGGGAAACTCCGTCGCCCATCGAACAGATCGAGGTGATGCCGATCGCGGCGCAGTTCGCGGCGCCGCAGGCTCCAGCCGCGAAATCGGCGCCGTCGCATCACGCACATACGTCGCAGCCGACGGCGTCCGCACCACCCTACGCCGAACCACGCTCGGAGCCTCGGTCGGGTCCACGCCCTGAGCCATTCTCCGGTCCGCGCGCTGAGCCCTTCTCGGGTCCGCGGGCCGAGCCGTTTTCCGGGCCGCGTACCGAGCCTCGCTCGGAACCGCGCTCCGGTCCGAAGCTCAACCCGCCGGTGTACGACAACACCGACTTCGATCAAGACGATGCCGACGAGGGCGAGCGCAATCGCACGCCGTCAGCGGTAGCTCGTGCGGCGCGCAGTCGCACTCCGGCGCAGCAGCCGAGGTTTCCTCGGCGCATCCCGACGCCAGCGCGTCTGGCCATGGCGGCCGCGTCCGCACCGGCGGATGACTTCGATCCGGATTCCGGCACGCTTCCGACGCCGGAAGCGGCCCCGGCGGAAGTGCCCGAAGTGTCGGAGCTCAGCTTCGGGCGCCCACAGCCGCGCCGCTGGGGAGTGATCGGTGGCATCGCTGCCGCGATCGCGCTCGCTGCGGTCACGGCATGGGCGATGGTAGGCCGCGATCACGCGGAAGGTGGCGCGTCGGCCCCCGTCGTCGAGAACGCATCGGCGAGCAGCACGCCGGCGCCGATGACGAAGCCAGCGACGACTCCGAGCACGCGCGCTCCGGCGACCGTGGTCGCCGACACCGAAACGATTTCCGGTGGCTCGGCGCCGATTGCCGGAGAGCAGGTCGCTCCGATCCGCGACGAAGACGAAAGTAGCGCAACCGCCCGTCGTCCCGCGCTCGGTAGTGCCCCAGGGCAAACACCGCAGAAAGCGTCAGAGGACGGCGTCGCCATGCCTAACAAGTTGCCGAATCTCGGCATCGACAAGGTCTTCAAGGACGTCGAGCAGAATGCGAAGGCGCGTGTGGACTCCGCCTCGCGCACGATTCAAGTCAAGCCACCGACGTTCGGGCGCCCCTGAGAAAGGGAGTAGGCGCCGACACTCAGGAGACGAAACCGATCATGCTGACTCCCGGCGGAGGAACACGGCTCGGCGCGCGACAAGCCGATGACGACTTAGGCGCAGCCGCCCGCGAGGCAGCCGGAGCTCGGTACAAGCTCCTCGGTGAGCTCGGCCGTTCCGCGAATGGCGGTGTCGCTCTGTTGGCGCGCGATCGCGAGCTCGACGCACTCGTCATCCTGTTGCTGAATCGCGAAGCAGGGGGGCTACTCGGCAGAGCTGGATTCACGTCGACGATCCTTCCGGAGCTCACTGACTCAGTACCGTGCAGCGAAGTCGAGTGTCCGGTGTGCGGCGTCGATCTGGCGAGTTGGGCGCGGCTTTGCGCCAACTGTTGGAGTGACGTCTCCGGTCTTCCGGCGAGCGCCGACCCGCTGTGCTCACCCGCCGAGCTCCTGGCCGAGGCGCGTCGTGTCGCGCGCGGGGCATTCACAATCGTCGGGCATCTGACGCGTGCTGACGGCGGCGGCGCCGTGTACTTCGGGCGTGCCGTCAACAGCGGGCGCGTGAGCGCATTTCGCTTGATCGATCGGCGGTCCGGGGCGAACGACGCGCCCGCCCGCACGCTGACACCGATTCGCGAGCTGAAGCTGCTCGACCTGCCTGACGAGGAGAAATCCGCCGGCGAGGGCGTAGCGGCGATCGGTGGCCGGTCGGGTACGCCGCGGGCCACAATGCGCGTCGAGCCGACTCCGGTCGACGGCATCTTCAGCATCGGGCGTAAGGGCGGATGGCGTCCGACGCGCGCACAACTCTTCAGCGGCGTAGCGGCGGCGATCGTGGTGATCGCGCTCGCGCTGCTGGCAAAGAGTGACCGGCCGCTCGGCGGCGGCTCGTCGCCGGCCGATTCGTTGATGCGCATGGTGAATGACCCGAGCTCGATCGCGTCGAACGTGCCGAAGGATTCGGGCGAAGTGCTCATCGGCGGCGCGTTCCCGGAGGGCGCGGTGGTCACGCTCAACGGCATGGTCCTTGGAAATCGCAGGCTCGTGCTGGCGCCGGGCATCTACTTCCTCGGCGTCACTGCTCCGGGTTATGCGCCGATCGATTACCGTCTGTCGGTAAAGGCGGGTGACGAGCAGATCTGGACGCCGCGCATGGAGAAGCTCGAGGGGACAACGGCTCCGGGCCCCACGAGTTTGGCCAGCACGCCTTCGCGCGTCGTGGCGACGACTTCTCGCGCCGCGGCAGCACCCACCACCTCGTCTCGCGCGAGTGGGGGGTCGTGCAGCACGCTGTATGCGGCGCGTCGCTGGCAGGCAGCGTCACAGCAGTGCGCAAGAGAAGCCGAGCAGGGGAAGCCGGAAGCACAGCTCAACGTCGGGTATCTGTACTTGCACGGGCGCGCGGCGCCGCAAAACGAAGAGCTGGCGGCGCACTGGTTCCAGCGCTCAGCGGCTAAGGGGAACAGAACGGCGCAGTACGAGCTCGGGGTGCTCACCGAGGAAGGTCGCGGCGTGCCACGCAGCAACCGCGAGGCGGCGGAGCTCTTCCTCTCCGCGGCGAAGAAAGGAGATGTGAACGCGCAGGTGAAGATCGGGCGCGCCTACGAGCGCGGTAGCGGAATCAGCCGCGACCGCGCGGAAGCCGCGACATGGTACCGCCAGGCGATGGACAATGGAAATTCGCTGGCGAAGAACTATCTCGGCATGCTGTACGTGGAGGGGAAAGGAATTCCGCGCGACACCGTACTCGGCGTCTCGATGATTCGATCCGCGGCCAACGCCGGGGTGCTCGAGGCTCAGGCGAATCTGGGAATTCTGCTGGCGAACGGTCGCGGAGTGGCGCGCAATCCGACGCAGGCCGCCGTGTGGCTGCGGAAGGCGGCCGATCGCGGACACAAGGATGCGGCCAAGGCGCTGCGCGATCTCGAGAAGGCCGAAAAGAAAAAGAAATAAACGACGCCTCACGACAGCGTCCCACCGCCCTCGCCTCATCGCGAGGGCGGTGTCACATTTGGCGCGCCAATTTTCATCGGAGCATCCGTGTCGCGCACTCCGCTCTTTCGCGTCGTGCGACGCTCGCTGCGTCTGGCGCGTGCGTCGCTCACTGTCGATACGCCGATCGCCGAGTTGATCGACGAAGGGCGCGAGCGCGCGCGTCTGGAGCGATCGGAACGACAGACGATGACTCGCCGGCGGTTTGTGGCGCTGTCTTCGTCGGCCGCGGCGGGCTTGGCGATCGCGGGCTGCGCGCCAGCCGTGACGCGTGCGGCACGCGGACCGCGGCCCGTCCTCATCGTTGGCGCCGGGATGGCTGGTCTCACCGCCGGATATCGTCTCCGACAGGCGGGAATGCCGGTCCGAATACTCGAGGCGCAGCGCCGCCCGGGCGGCCGCATGTATTCCCTGCGCGATCATTTCCCTGACGGGCAGGTGTGCGAGTTGGGCGGCGAGCTCATCGACACCGGGCATTCACACATTCGCGGTATGGCGGCGGAGTTTGGAATTCAGCTCGACGATCTGTCCGTCGACGATCCGGCCGTCGATCAGGAGCTTTACTTTTTTGGCGGCGTGCGGCGTAGCGAGACGGAGATCGTCACCGCATTTCGGCCGATTGCGTCTCGCATCGCGACCGATCTCGCGACGATCGGCGGCAACAGCGACATCTCGTTTCGCGCGCCGAATGGAGCGGAGCAGCTGGATCGGATGACGCTCGAGGAGTGGCTCGGCCGCTCGGGTGCTGACGGCTGGATTCGATCGCTGCTCGCTGTCGCATACACCGCGGAGTTTGGTCTGGAGCCCGAGCGACAGTCGGCGCTCAATCTTCTCACGATGATCGATCCCGAGCCCGATCCATTCCGCATCTTCGGAGAGAGCGACGAACGATTTCACGTTCGGGGCGGCAACGACAGAATGACCACCGCGCTCGCGGAGCGGCTGGGCGATGCGGTGGAGACGGGAATGCGGCTGGAGGCGGTGACCGAGCTTGCTGACGGTAGCTTTCGCTGTGCGGTGCGCCGCGACGCCAGCACCGTGGACATCGAAGCAGATCACGTATTGCTGGCGCTTCCATTCACGCTGCTGCGAGACGTCAGGCTCGACATGGAGCTGCCAGGCGCTAAACGGCGCGCGATTGCCGAGCTCGGCTACGGCACCAACGCCAAGCTGATGATCGGAGTTTCGGAGCGAGTGTGGCGGACGCGTCACCGGTCCAATGGAAGCACGTTGAGCGAGCTGCCGCACCAGAGCACGTGGGAGACGAGTCGCGCCCAGGCAGGACGCAGCGGCATCCTCACGAATTTCACTGGTGGAAACGCCGGGCTTCGTCTCCGCGACGGGACTGCCGCCGAGCGCGCGGCCGACGTCGCGCGACAGCTCGAGGTGGTATTCCCGGGAATGAGCGCGGCGCGCGAAGGCCAGAAGGAGGCGCGCTTCCACTGGCCTTCGTTTCCATTCATGCGCGGCAGCTACGCGTGTTATCTCCCGGGGCAATGGACCGGCATCGCCGGCGTCGAGGGCGAAGCGGTACGCAATCTCCATTTCGCGGGAGAGCACTGCTCGCGCGACGCGCAAGGTTTCATGGAAGGCGCGTGCGAAACCGGCGAGCGTGCCGCGAAGGAGATACTCGCTACACGGCGCGCGGAGCTGAATGGTGTCGGACAGGCGCTTCTCACGCGTCTCGAGCGGGGGCGCGCATCCCGACGTGGCGCGTTAGAATTCGGCCATGGCTACTCACGTCGCTGAAGAGGCGCCGGCTTCATCGTCCACGCAGCCGTCGTGGTCGATCGAAGACTCGCGCTCGCTCTACAACATCGAAGGCTGGGGAATCGGCTTCTTCGACATCAACGAGAAGGGGCACGTCGTGGTGCGCCCGGACAAAGCGCATCCGGAGCGTGAGCTCGATCTCTACGACGTCGCCATGGATCTCGCGGAGCAGGGCGTCGGCATGCCGGTGCTACTCCGCTTCTCGGACATCCTCCGCTCACGTATCGAGTCGCTCAGCCAACGCTTCCTCCTGGCCATAGACGAGTTCCAGTACGACGGGAAATACACGCTGGTGTACCCGATCAAGGTCAATCAGCAGCGTCACGTGGTGGAGGAGATCGTCGGTTTCGGTAAGCCGTACGGTGTGGGCCTCGAGTGCGGCAGCAAACCCGAGCTTCAGGCAGTGCTCGCCCTCAGCGAGTCGAGCGACCACCTCATCGTGTGCAACGGTTACAAGGACGAGGAGTACATTCGGCTCGCGCTGATGGGGCAGAAGCTCGGACACACAGTGTTCGTCGTGATCGAGCAGCTGAGCGAGCTCGACGTTCTGCTTCGCGTCGCGCAGGACATGGATGTGACGCCGACGGCCGGTGTCCGCATCAAGCTCTCGTCGGAAGGCTCCGGGCGCTGGGCCGAGAGCGGTGGTGAGAAGTCGAAGTTCGGCCTCAACGCCAGCGAGCTCGTTAGGCTCCTGGATCAACTGAAGGAGGTCGGTAAGCTCGACGTCCTCAAGCTGATCCACTTCCACCTCGGCTCGCAGATCACCGACATCCGCTACATCAAGTCGGGGCTCCAGGAGATCACGCGCTTCTACGCCGAGCTCCGCGCACTGGGTGTCGACATCACGCACGTCGATGTCGGCGGCGGCCTCGGCGTCGACTACGACGGCTCGAACTCCACGGTCGCGTCGTCGGTGAACTACTCCGTGCAGGAGTACGCCAACGACGTGATCTACACGCTGGCGGAGGCATGCCGGGATCTCGACCTCCCAATGCCGCACGTGATCAGCGAATCGGGTCGCGCGCTGACGGCGCATCACGCGCTGCTCCTGGTGAACGTGATCGATGTCGAATCGGCGAACGACGTGCACATTCCGGAGCTCACCGACGACGATCACGCGATTTTGCACGAGCTCAAGGAAGGGTACGAGACGATCTCGACGCGGAGCGTGCGCGAGGTCTATCACGACGCGACCTTCGCCAAGGAGCGAACACAGGCGCTGTTCAACAGCGGCGTTCTCTCGTTACGGGGCCGCGCGTTGGCCGAGCAGCTGTACTCGACGACGATCAACGCGGTGGCGCGGATCGCGCTGCGCGATCGTGACGAGTACTCGGACATCATCGAGGATCTCGAGGCGAGTCTGGTCGACCGGTACTTCTGCAACATGAGTGTGTTTCAGTCGCTGCCCGACAGCTGGGCCATCGACCAGATCTTCCCGATCATGCCGATCCACCGGCTCGAGGAGGAACCGTCTCGTCGCGGTACACTCCAGGACGTCACCTGCGATTCCGACGGGAAGATCGATCATTTCGCCGGCGGCCGTACCGGAAGGCCGAGCATGGAGCTGCACCCCTTCAGGCACGGTGAGAATTACATCCTTGGCGTGTTCCTCACCGGCGCGTACCAGGAAATCCTGGGCGATTTGCACAATCTCTTTGGCGACACGAACGCCGTTCATCTCCGGCTTTCGCCCAATGGCCGCGGCTACGAGGTCACCGACCTGGTGCATGGCGACACCGTGACCGAGGTGCTCAACTACGTGCAATTCCGCGCCGCCGATCTGCTGACCGTCTTCCGTCGGAAAGTCGCCAACACGAAGTCCCTCACTCGCCAGGAAGCCAATGCGTTCATCGCGGATTATGTGGCGGGTCTGGAGGGGTATACCTATCTCGAGGGAGAGTAGTCATCGAGATTCGAGATTCGAGATCCGAGATTCGGAAGCGCTAGGTCGGCACTGGTGTGGTGCGCGGGCTATTCTCGAATCTCGAATTCGAATCTCGAATCTCGAATCTCGAATCTCGACACATGCCTGACGCCCACTCCTTCACTCACCTCCTCCTCGTCTTAGTCGCGGTCATCATCGCGACCAAGCTGCTCGGTGAGATCGCGCAGCGAATGGGGCAGCCGTCGGTGTTGGGCGAGCTCTTGGCCGGGGTGTTGCTCGGCGCTTCGTTGTTCGGAATTCTGGATCCCGCCGATCCTGTGATTCGCGCGCTGGCCGAGATCGGGATTCTCGTCCTGCTGTTCGAGATCGGGCTGCACACCGATTTGCGGACGTTGGTCGGCGTAGGCGCTTCGGCTATTACCGTGGCGTTGGTTGGCGTGGCCCTTCCGTTTGCCGCCGGCTATGGCGTCGCCACCGCACTCGGATTGCCGACCGTGCCGGCGATCGTCGCCGGCGCGGCGCTGACCGCGACTTCGATCAGTATCTCGGCCCGCGTACTCTCCGACCTGGGCCAGCTTCACACGAGCGAAGGGCAGATCGTGCTCGGCGCGGCGGTGCTCGATGACATCGTAGGACTCATCATCCTCTCGGTCGTCGCTGGGCTGACGGCAGGTCAGACGATCACGCTCAACGGAGTACTCCTCACGGCGACGATTGCCATCGGCTTCGTCGTGGTTGCGCTGGTGATCGGCAATCGGCTCGCCCCACCGCTCTTCCGCGTCGTCGCCAGATTACAAACGAGCGGGACTATTGGCCTGATCGCGCTGGCCTTCGCATTCGCGCTGGCGTGGCTCGCCGATGCGAGCGGGTCGGCGATGATCGTCGGGGCCTTCGCGGCCGGACTCGTGTTGCACGACACCCCCCAGCGTGAGGAAGTCTCGGAAAAAGTGACGTCGCTCGGCCACTTCTTCGTACCCATCTTCTTCGCCGTCGTCGGTGCCTCGGTCGACCTGCGAACGTTAGGCAGCGCCGACACGCTATTGATCGGCGGCGCGCTCTTCGTCGTGGCGGTGATTGGGAAGTTCGCTGCCGGCTATGCGCCCGTGTGGTTCCGGGGCTCGAAGGCACTCATCGGTGTGGCGATGGTACCCCGCGGAGAGGTCGGATTGATTTTCGCCCAGATGGGACTCAGCACCGGTGCGATCGACGTACGAATCTTCAGCGCCCTCACACTCATGGTGATGGCGACGACCTTCATGACGCCGCCGGTACTGAGCTGGGTCGCGCGGCAGCGCGTTGGCCCGCCCGACCTCGAAAGCCAACCCGGCGACGGTGGAATCGACGATCTCGTCGCCGGGGCATCGGTACACGGCGAGCAGCGGGCCGACCAGGAAGCCAGTTAGCGGCGCACGGCGTCGTAGCGCTTGGCCACTTCCTGCCAGTTGACGACGTTCCACCACGCGTCGATGTAATCCGGCCGCTTGTTCTGATACTTCAAGTAGTAGGCGTGCTCCCAGACGTCGAGTCCCATCACGGCGCGCTTTCCGTCCATGAGCGGCGTGTCCTGATTGGGCGTGCTCTCGATCTTGAGCGATCCGCCGTCGGCGATGAGCCACGCCCAACCAGAGCCGAAGCGACCGACGCCGGCTGCCTTGAACTGCTCGCGGAACTTGGCGAAGTCGCCGAAGCTCGATTTGATGGCGTCGCCGAGTGCGCCTGATGGTTCGCCGCCGGCCTTGGGTCCCATGATCTGCCAGAACATCGTGTGATTCCAGTGGCCGCCGCCGTTGTTGCGCACGGCCGCGCGGATCGCCTCTGGCACGGCGTTCATGTTCTTGAGGAGGTCGTCGAGACTCTTGCTCTGGAGCTCAGGGGCCTTCTCCAACGCGGTGTTCAGGTTGTTGACGTAGGCCGCGTGATGCTTGCCGTGATGGATTTCCATCGTCTTGGCATCGATGTGTGGCTCGAGCGCGGCGAAGTCGTAAGGAAGCGGGGGAAGGGTGTGCGCCATGTCGATCCTCCAAAGTGGTCGTGCTCGTTCTCGTCGCAATCATACATGCCCCGGAAGGTGAGTCCAGAGCCGTCCGAGAGCGCGCGCCAAGCGCGCATGTGTCGCTACTCGTCAAGCATTCGAACCTCGGGGAATGTTTCCGCGTGTTAGGGCGCTGGAGAGCCGCTTGACACGTCGATTCGTGGCATGCTTCGCGCAAGCTTCGCGCGCAGCGGTCGCTATTCTGTCCAGAGATTACGCGAGAACACCTCGAATGGAGCGACAAACAGACACGGAGATCACGCACGACGCCGATAGTTCGGAGCGCGCAGCGGTCGCGGCCCGTCGTGATTCGCCGCATGGCGCGATGCAAGTGCGTGCCGCCGACCTTCAGCCGTATTCCGGACTCAGATATCTGGCCAAGCTCTTCCGCCTGATGGCGCTGGTGCTGGTCGTGCTGATGGTGACGGAAGCACTCGCTGGATTGAGCATGCACGGCGCTGGGGCCATCGTGACGATCCTGTCGGAATCGGCGCGGCTCCTGGTGCTCGCCGGAGTGCTGTGGGGTAGCGGCGACTTGGCGACGCTCCTCATCGACATCGGCCATGACGTTCGAGCCACGCGGATACTGACCGGCCGCCGCGCCGCCCACGAATGGCAGGAGCCCGTTCCGCCGCTGCACGACACGCGCACCGGCTCGGTGCCTCGCACCGAAGGCATCGCCGACTAAACCCTTTACGCTCGTCGGCGCCGCGCTCATTCTCTGCGGCGCTGATCTTGGCGATGACCCCTACGAGGTAGCGCATGTCCGCAGGCGTCGACGTGCACGTCGTCACGCACACCCATTGGGACCGCGAGTGGTATCACCCGGCCTCGCGCTTTCGTCAGCGGTTGGTCGAGCTCATCGACGACCTGCTCGACAACGAAGGGCGGGGGCCGGTGCTGCTCGACGGTCAGACCGTCGTGCTCGAAGATTACCTGGCGGTGCGGCCCGAGCGCCGCGACGCGCTCGCGCGACGCTTGGCTGACGGTTCGCTGGAAGCTGGTCCCTGGTACGTGTTGGCGGACGAGCTGCTGCCCTCCGGCGAAGGACTCGTGCGGAACTTGTTTGCTGGGCTCCGCATCCTGCACTCGTTAGGCGCCGAGTCACCGCCGGTGCTGTATTCACCGGACGCATTCGGGCATCCGGCGGCGTTGCCGACCATCGCCGCCGGATTTGGCCTTCCCCTAGTCATTCTATGGAGAGGCCTGGGTGGCGAGCATTGGCCCAACGTCGACACGTTGCGATGGCGCGCGCCTGACGGGTCGGACGCACTGGCATTGCACCTGTCGCCGGCCGGATACGGCCACGGCTCGGCGCTTCCCACGGCGGAAGAGCCAGCGCGCCAATGGTGGGAGGCAGTGCGACGCGAGCTCGCCGACCGGTCCTGCACCGGACTCCTTCTCGTTCTGAACGGAGCCGATCACCACGCTCCGCGGCCTGACGTCGACGAGGCGGTGCGCGGGCTGGCGCAAATCGCCGAGCCGGACAGGGTGCAACGCGTCGGGCTCCGCACATTTGCCGGCGCACTCGCGTCGCGTGCGTCGAACATGGAGCTGCCACTCATCGAGGGAGAGCTACGCGACTCTTACGGCTACACCTGGACGCTCCAGGGAACGTTCGCCTCTCGCGCCGCGCAAAAGCGCCGCGCGGCCGGCGTCGAGCGGCTGCTGACGCGCGAGGCCGAGCCGTGGAGTGTGCTGGCGACGCGTCGGGGATCGCGCTCGCGCGCGCCGCTCGTCCGTGCGGCCTGGCGATCGCTTCTTCTCTGTCATCCGCACGACACGTACTGCGGCTGCTCCATCGACGAAGTGGCGCGCGCCATGGATGCGCGTCTCGACGAAGCCGAGTCACAGGGGAGGGGCATCGTCGAGGATGTTCTGTTGGAGATCGCGGAGCACGATAGGGTGGCGGCGCGTGACGCCCCTGCACGCTGGCAGAATGCCGTTCTCATTCGAAATGCGGCGGCACGAACGCGCGGGGGAGTGGCCGAGGTGGAGATCGGGGTGCTGCGTCAGCACGTGCGAGTGGGACCGGGGTCGGGAGGAATCCAGAGCACCGAGCAACCCAGCGAAGTGTTCTCGCTCGGTGATGGGCTTCCCTTACAGCGATTGGATCGATTCACGCGCCACGATCGCATCGAGAGCCCGGAGCACTTCCCGTACGACGATCTCGTCGATGTTCATCGTGCCGCGGTATGGGTCGACGACGTGCCCGGATACGGAGTGAAGGTCATCCCCGTGACGTCAGCGGCGAGTGGTGAGATCTCGTTCGAACATCCTGAGGTCCAGGCGATGCAACGGCGCATCGCGAACGATGACCTGGGCATAGAGATCGATAGTGCCGGCGCGGTCGATCTTACCACCGTCGCCGACGGTCGCTTCGTGCCAACTCTCGTTCGCCTCGAGGATGTTGGCGATGCCGGCGATCTCTATACACACTCGCCGATCGAGCCAACGCTGTCGGTCGATCGCATCGTCGCCAGTGAGCTCGTCCATCGCGGCCCCCTACGAGCCGCGATGCGCACGGCGTGGCGTATCGACGTTCCGGTCGAGACGGCACGCAGTGGCCGCTCGTCGAGAAAGGTTCCAATCGAGCTGCGCATCACCTTCGAGGTCGACGCCGGCGCGTCGTTCGTGCGCGTGCACGTCGAAGGTGAGAACACTGCTCGCGATCACCGACTGCGGCTTGTGTTCGCAACAGGCATCACGAGCGGAGTCGTGAACGCCGATGCGGCGTTCGCTGTGGTGCGTCGCGAGCGCATCGTCGTCTCAGCGGAGGCTCAGCGCATGGAGACGCCGCCTAACACGGCGCCGCTTCACCGCTATGTCACGGTCTCCAACGACAAAGCCGGAGCCACGCTGTTCAGCGATGGCCTCGCCGAATACGAGGTCACCCCTAGGGGAGAGATCGCAGTGACGCTGGTGCGAGCAGTGGGCGAGCTCTCGCGCAACGACCTGCCGGAGCGACCAGGTCACGCCGGCTGGCCCGTGCCGACACCCCAGGCGCAATCGCTCGGCCCGTTCCTGGCACACTTCGCAATCTTTCCGCACGGGCCCCGAACCGCGGCGACGATCGACGCGATCGAACGCGCTGCGGACGACGCACTGCTCCCGCTCAGGGGCACGCCATTCCGGTCCGCCCTTTCGGTTCCCGCACCGCAGCTCGGCATTTCCCTCGTCGGTGAAGGACTTGGCTTCTCGACGTGCAAGGATAGCGAGGACGGCGAGTGGATTGTGCTGCGTTGCGTGAATCTCCTGGACCGGCCGACTCGAGGAGCATGGCGCCTCGGAGCTCCGGTGCGCGAAGCCCGAGCCGCGCGATTGGATGAGACACCGCTCAGCGCCCTCGAGGTCGACGACGGGACGATACGGATCGACGTGCCCGCACGCGCCGTGTCGACAGTGCTGACTCGTTAGGCACGCTCGCGCAGAAGTGTCGTCGCCTCGCCCGCCAGGCGATCGCGCAGGCCGTCGCCGAGGAATGTGGCAGCCAGCACCGTGGCAATCAGCGCCAACCCCGGTGCGAGGGGAACCCAGGGCGCGGTAATGATCAACGCTCGGCCGTCGGCGATCATGTTCCCCCAACTCGGCTGCGGCGGCTGCACGCCTAATCCCAGGAACGAGAGGCCACTCTCCAGCAGGATCGCAGTGCCGACGCCGAGCGTGATACCGACGATCGCCGGTCCCATCGCATTCGGCAGTACATGCCGCCACAGAATGCGCGACTGGCCCGCCCCGAGCGCCGTGGCCGCCTCGACAAATGGCCGCACACGCACGCCGAGCACCTCGGCGCGCACCAGACGGGCGATACTCATCCATCCCGTCGCCACAAGTACCGCAACGACGGTCGCCGCTCCCGGCCGCCAGAGCGCTGCGCACACGAGGAGGAGGACGATGCGCGGGATGGCGAGCAGCGCATCGTTCAAGGCGATGGCGACACGGTCGACCACACCACCGCGCCAGCCGGCGACCGCGCCGATGACGATGCCTATGATGCCGGCCAAGACCGACCCCACGATGCCGACCAGCAGGGATACGCGAGCAGCCAGCAGCATCCGAGCGAGGATGTCACGCCCGAACCCATCGGTGCCTAACAAGTGGAAGTGGCCGCCAGCATCGGTCGACAGGGGCGGGAGCAGCCGCGAGGCGACGACGTCGCCGATCGCGCGCGGATCGGCCGGGGCGAGCTCGGGACCGACGAGCGCGGCGATGGCCATCATGAGCAGCACGAAAAGCCCCGCGCGCGCCTGCCAGCGGCTGCTCACTGCTGGAGTCTCACTGGCGCCGACGCGGGTCGGCGAGCGGGAGCGCCAGGTCGCCTAACAAGTTGGCCAGGATCACCAACCCTCCGTAGAGCACCGTCGATCCCATCACGACCGGGTAGTCTCGCGCTCCGATGGCCGTGACCATGAGGCGGCCCATTCCAGGCCACGCGAACACGGTTTCCACGAACACCGATCCCGCCAGGACCCCGGGTAGCGAGAGTGCAAAGAGAACGATGAGCGGCGGGAGCGCCGCGCGCAGCACGTGCCGCGAGTGCACCCGCCGCGACGGGAGCCCCTTGGCGCGCGCTGTTCGCACGAACGGGAGGTCCATGAGATCGGCCAGAATCGTTCGCGCGTAGCGGGCGATACCGGCGGCACCGATCGCCGTCAGCGTGATGACCGGCAGCACCGCGTGGCGCGCGATGTCGCCTAACGCGGCGATGCCAGTGGCCTCGCTCGCCGGATCGCGCATCCCAAACGCTGGTAGGCGGAACGCGGCCGGGAGTCCCCACGCGGCCGCGCCATACGTACAGATTGCGATCAGCGTCAGCGCCAACCAAAAGCTCGGCGCCGCGAAGACGGCGGTCGTAGCGACGGTGAGCGTCGTATCGAGCGCGCCGCCTCGTCTCGCCGCTTGCACGAAGCCGAGTGTTACACCTATGAGAAAGGTGAGAGTCAGCGAGATCAGACCAAGCGCGAGTGACACCGGCAGCGCATCAGCGAGGACGGAGGCCACCGGGCGACGGCTTGCGAAGCTCTGGCCGAGGTCGCCCGTGAGCGCGCCTGACGTCCACCGCGCATATTGAACGACCAGCGGAGCATCGAGCCCGAGCTCGGCTCGGAGCCGCTCCGCATCGGCCGCGCTGGCGGTCGGCGGCACGAGAAGCGTTGCCGGATCGCCGGGCGCCGCCCGCAGGAGAAGGAAGGTGAGAGTGACGACGAGCCAATACAGAACCACGGCGTCGGCAAATCGTCGGAGCAGGAGGCGCATCGGGTGATGATGCGCCGGCGACGCATCGCGTCAACACCCACAGTGCTTCTCGCCGCTGCGCTCGCTGCCTGTGGTCCGCCAACACGCGCACCGGATACCGTAGTCTTCGCCTCCGGCGCCGACCTCGAGTCGGCGAATCCGCTGGTGACGATCCATCCGCTCGCGCGCCAGGTGCAGCGGTACATGCTATTCGTCACTCTCGCGCGCTATGACGAATCGCTCGCACCGACTCCATACGCCGCGCGCGCCTGGCGGTGGTCCTCGGACCGGACGTCGCTCACGTTGGATCTGAGCCCACGGATTAGCTGGCATGACGGCAGGCCGGTGACCGCCGCTGACGTCGTCTTCACGCTCGAAGCCGCCCGCGATGCGCGCACGGGGTATCCGCGGGCTCCCGATCTGAGCGACATCGAACGCATCGAAGCGCCTGACGATTCGACCCTGGTTCTTCGCTTTTCGCGCGCTCCACCGAGCTTCCCGCTCGTACTCTGCGAGCTGCCGATCGTTCCGAAGCATTTGCTGCAGAATGTGAATCGAGCCGAGATGCGGCAGGCGCAATTCAATTTTTCCCCGGTGGGTAACGGTCCATATCGATTCGTCAGGCGCGACGCAGGGCAGCGTTGGCTGTTCGAGCGAAACCAGAACTTTCCATCGGAGCTCGGCGGGCCGCCGGCACTGCGCCGCGTGATCGTCGCGGTCGTGGACGAAGCGACGACGAAGTTTGCGGGTCTTGTCGGCGGTGAGCTCGACGTTGCCGGCGTGGCGCCGACCAGTGCACCGCTCGTCTCGCGTGATCCACTCCTTCGCGTCGTCGACTATCCGGTGCTGCTGCCTAATGGGATCATCTTCAACACATTCCGCGCGCCGTTCGACGACGTTCGGGTGCGACGCGCGATCTCGGCGTCGATCGATCGCCAACGGATCATCGATGTCGCACTAGCTGGGTTCGGCCGACCGGCATCGGGGCCAGTTCCATCTGATCATCCGTATGCTGACGGTGATGCGGCGGCACCGAACCCGGCATTCGCCGACTCGCTGCTCGACGCCGCCGGTTGGCGTCGAGGCGTGGACGGATGGCGCGCGCGAAACGGTGCGCCGCTTCGCTTCGAGCTGCGCACGGTCGGAAGCGCCGAGAACGCGGTGGAACAGCTCATTCAGGCCGATCTCGCCGCGCGCGGCATTCGAATGGAGATACGCCAGCAAGAGATGTCGTCGTTCCTCGCTGGCGCGCGCTCGGCAGTGAAGACCTTCGACGCGCTTTTGACCGGAATTCCCGGTGATCTTTCGCTCGCCTATCTGTCGGCCATGTACGCGACCGAGCTCGCTGGGAGTGCGCTCGACTACGGTGGCTTTCACCGGCCGCACTTCGATTCGTTGCTGGAGACCGCACGCATGGCCGGACCATCCGAGGCTCGCGCGCGATGGGTCGAGGTACAGCGGTACCTTTCGCGCGAGATGCCAGCGGCGTGGATCTACCACTCGCGCGGAGTACTGGGCGTTGCGCGACGGCTCGACGGCGTGACGATGGATCTGCGAGGAGAGATGGTCACCGTTGCGAGTTGGCGAACGCGGGACCCGACCACGGTGGCAGCGCGGCAGTGACGCTACTCCTCAGTTCCGCGCAGCTGCAGGCGCGCCGCGCGGCGGCGGCCAAATCGCTCGAGCCACTGGTGACATCGCTCCGTCACGATCTCGACCGCGTGCTCGCCGAGCCGCTCGAGATTCCGACGCGTAAGGCGCTTCTCTCGCGCGACGGTGGCCGATGCCCGCGCGATGCTAGCCAGCTCGTGTTCGATCCATTCTCCCCGTCCGCTCACCGCTGCGGAGTATGCGGGGCGGTGTACTCGGGCGAGCGCCACGACCGCGCGTGGATCACGTGGTATCAGCTCTGGCTGGCGGAGCGCGCCGTGCACGCGGCGGTGCTACACGCGGTGACCGGGCACGAGACGCTGGCTGCGCTCGCCCGCACGATCCTCCGCCAGTACGCGGACCAATATCTCGACTATCCGAACCGCGACAACGTGCTGGGACCGTCGCGCCCTTTTTTCAGCACCTATCTGGAATCGATCTGGTTGCTGTACGTCGCCATCGCGCTCGACGTGCTGGAGCTGACGGATGCCGCGGGCACGCTCTCGTCAGGCGTCCGCGAGCGTGTCCTCGAGCCGAGCGTGTCGCTGATCGCGTCGTACGACGAGGGCGGATCGAATCGGCAGGTATGGAACAACGCGGCGTTGGCGGCCGCCCGGCTCCTTCTCGATCGCCCCTCGGACGCGGAAGATGCGATCATTGGCGAGTCCGGTCTGTTCGTGCACTTGGCAAACGGCCTGCTGGCCGACGGTTCGTGGTATGAGGGTGAGAACTACCACTTTTTCGCCCACCGGGGACTCTGGTACGGCGTCGTGTTTGCCGAACGCGCAGGTGTCGAGATCCCGTCCGAGCTCGTTAGGCGCTTCGACCAAGGATTCTCGACGCCGCTTGCGACCGCACTCCCCGATTTCACCTTTCCGTCGCGCCGAGACTCGCAATACGCGATCTCGCTTCGCCAATGGCGGTTCGCCGAGTCGTGCGAGCTTGGTTACGCACGCACGGGTGAACGGCAGCTCATCGGCGCGCTCCACGAGCTCTACGATCGCCCGTATCCACGCGGCGACACCGGGCGATGGCGCTCGACGGCTGAATCCGAGCGCAACGAGGCCGCCACGAGTCTCACGCGCGCGGACCTGGGCTGGCGATCGCTGCTCTTCGCGATGCCGTCTCTTCCTCCGCTCGAGGCGGTGCCGGCGCGATCGGCGCATCTCGAGGATCAGGGGTTTGCTGTCTTCCGTCGTGACGGAGGACGAGTCTACGCGGCACTCGACTACGGACATTCGGGTGGCGGTCACGGACACCCCGATCGCCTGAACGTGCTGTTGAGCGTCGGGCGCGAGCGATGGCTCGACGACATGGGCACCGGCTCCTATGTCGATCCGACGCTGCATTGGTATCGCAGCACGCTGGCGCACAATGCGCCGCTCTTCGACGGGCGATCGCAAAGGCGGGCGCACGGCGTGCTGCGCGCTTACGAGGAGCGTGGCGGCGCGGGATGGGTGGATGCAGAGGTGCCGACGGACGGACTCGCGGCGGGAGTGCGGTGCAGGCGCGCTCTGATAGTGATGACCGATTACGCAGTCGAAGAGCTCCAGTGGGAGAGCGAACGCGACGTGCGCGTCGAGTTGCCTGTACATGTAGAAGCCGAGCTCAGCGGCGTTGGTGAGTGGAAAGCCGCGACGCTCGATGGCGGCGGTGGAGCAGAAGATGGATTCTCTTTCGTGCGTGAGAGTGCCTTCGCCTGCGCGCCCAACTCGGGCGTCGTGCGACTGTCACTTTCGGGTGGTGATGGGGGCGACGCCTGGCTGATCAGCGCGCCTGACGTGCGGTGGTGGCGTGCGGTCGCGCCGGGCGCGCCGAGGACTGGCGATCGCGCGTTCTTCATCGCGCGCTCGATGGAACGAAGCGGCAGCATCGCCTCCGTATGGAGCTGGGGGAAGTCGGTGGCGGAAGTGGAGCGCGAAGGCGACGTGATCCGCGTCTGGCGATCCACCGGCGAGATTCACGAGCACCGCCGGCGCGGCGACGAGTGGCACGTGGAGCTGCTGGCCGGATCGGCGCGCAGCTCCATCGTGCTTGGTGGCGCGCTTCCACAAGAGATCCATCTCGAGGCGAGCGCGCCTAACGAGGCACACTTCTCGCCTCGCGCCATCGAGATTCCGACGTCATCGCGGCCGCTTTCATTTCACCTGGCGGCCGATCACTATCGCCGTTCCGAAGCATCATGGCACGAGGCCGGCTCGCCCGAAGCGGTGCTCACGCTCGGTGTCAGAGACGGGCAGCTCTCCGTCGAAATCGATGTTCGGAAGCGCGACGTTTACTTTCGTCCTGCAAACGCGCCGGAGCCCGCCCTCGATAACGAGCATCCGGACATCCACAGCGATGGCGTGCAGCTCTACCTGCGACCGACCGGGCAAAGCAGCATGGCCGGCTGGCTGGCCGTGCCGGACCGAGATGGGGACACGGTTCGCATACGCAGCATCGACGGCTCCCGCGCGGACATTCCGATCACGGCGCGCTGGAGCCCGACTCCGCGCGGCTACGTCATACGATTTCTCGTCCCCTTGTCCGCGGTCGGCGCGCCGTCGACGACACCGTTCTGGCTCGATGTGATCGTGAACGACATGTCTTCGGACCGCGAGAGGCGTCGGGGGCAGCTCGTGCTCAGCGGCGCGTACGGCGGCTACGTCTACCTCCAGGGGGACCGCCAGTCGCCCCATCGTCTGCTCCCGTTCGTCGTCAGCCGTGCCTAACGAGTCGGCGGCGGCCGCGCGTGTCGTGCTGTTCGAGCCGCAAGACCCGGTGAACATCGCGGCCACCGTACGGGCCATGAAGAACATGGGCGTCAATGACCTTCGGCTCGTCGCGCCGAAGCCGTACGATCCGAGCCGGATCGAAGCTGTCGCTCATGGCACGGCCGACATCGTCTCGCGGATCCGCCATCATGAGACGTTGGATGATGCGCTCGCCGATTGCGTGCGCGTGGCGGGTTTCACGGCCCGCCACCGAACCGCAAAGCGTACAGTGGTCGATCCCACGCAAGCGGCCGCCGATCTCGTGCGATACTCCGCGGACGGCCCAGTCGCCGTCGTCTTCGGACGTGAGGACAAGGGACTTCCGAACAGCGCACTCGACCGCACGCATCTCGTGGTGACGATTCCGACGACCGAACACGCCTCCCTGAACCTGGCGCAAGCCGTACTCATCGCCCTGTACGAGCTGCACCGCGCCGGCCACGGCCTCGGTCGCGAGCTTCATCCCGCGCGCAAAGCGGCACCTCCCGCCACCGCCGAGCAGTACGAGCGGTTGTTCGGTGACGTTCGTCGCGCGCTCGATGCGCTCGACTTCTTTCGCACGCGGAACCCGGAGTTGATTCTCCGCACGGGTCGTTCGCTTGCGTACCGTGCCGAGCCCGATGCGCGCGAGATAGAGCTCGTGCGGGCGATGGCGATCGAAGTCGTTCGCGCCCTCGACCGCTCGCGCTCGCGCACTTGACGCTCGCGGCGTTCCGTTCTTTCGTACCGCATGCCGCAGCGATTTTCACTTCCCGACGACGCCGACGCACAGTGGACCGCGCGCGCCCGCGCGGTGATTCCAGGTGGCGCATCTACCGGTAGCAAGCGATTGTCCGCGCTGTATGGGGAGGACATCGCCGACGTCCCGACGCATTTCGTGAGCGCCATAGGATGTCGCATCATCACCGCCGGCGGCCGTGAGCTCATCGATTGCACGATGGGCCTCGGCTCCGTGGCCATTGGCTACGCCGACGAGTACGTCACCGACGCCGTAGCCGAGGCCGCGAGTCGTGGATCGGTCGCCGGATTCTCGCACGTGCTCGAGGTCCACGTCGCCGAGCGGCTAGTCGACGTGATTCCGTGCGCCGAGCGTGTGCGATTCCTGAAGAGCGGTGCCGAAGGCGTCGCCGCGGCGGTGCGCATCGCCCGCACGCACACCGGACGCTCGCGTGTCATCGGATGCGGGTATTTCGGATGGCTCGACTGGTGGAGCAACGAGCTCGGCGTCCCCGCCGGCGCGCGCGGCGACTTCCAGAGCGTCCCGTTCGATGACATCGACGCATTGGTCACGGCCGTGCGCGCCGCTGGTGACACGTTGGCCGCCATCATCGTCGAGCCTGTCATCGAGCGTCCGCCATCGCGAGAATGGCTGAAGCAGGCGAGGGTTCTCGCCGACGCGCGCGGTGCGGCGCTCATCTTCGACGAGATCAAAACCGGCTTTCGGGTGAGCCGCGCCGGCTATCAGGAATTGTCAGGCATCGTGCCCGACATCGCGGTCTTTGGGAAAGCGATGGCCAATGGATATCCGCTGTGCGCCGTGGTCGGAAAGGCGAAGGTGATGTCGGCGGCGGAAAAGACCTGGATCTCGTCGACGCTGGCCGGCGAGAGCACCGCCCTTGCCGCCGCCAACGCCGTACTCGACTGGCACGAGCGCCAAGACGTTCCCGCGACCCTCGCTCTGACGGGTGAAGCAATGATGACCGAGCTGCGCTCGGCAATCGAAGAGAGTGAGCTGCGCGGTGTCGAGGTTGGCGGCATCCCGACGATGTGGCTGCTGCGCTTCGACGACGCGTCGAATGAAAACCGCTTCGTGCAGCTGGCCGCCGACGCCGGTGTGCTGTTCAAGCGTGGCGCCTACGACTTTCCATCGCTGTCGCACGATGAGTCGGCGCTGGAGGAGATCGCGCGAGCAGCGCGCGACGCGCTGCGGGCCGTGGCCGAAGAAGCGAGCGACGCTCGTGCGCGATGAGGCGCGACAGGCTGGCCGAGGCCGCCAGCCGCTCGTCGACGTCCACGCGCATTTTCTGCACGCCGGTTGCGGCCGGCGCGACTGGCGCGAGCGAAACGCCTCACGCCTCGCGGCCGGTGATCGAATCGGAATCACCGTGCACATCGCGTCCATTCTGGGAAGCTTCGGGCATACGTCGCCTACGTATTTCCCATCGCCCACCGATGTCACGCGCGGGAACGACGAGATGCTGGCGCTCCAACGACGCGAGTCGACGCGGGTGCGGAGCTACGTGACCGTCAATCCGAACGAGCGCACGCACGCGCTCGAGGAGATCGCGCGGTGCGTCGAGGTCGGTGCAATCGGGATCAAGTTGGCGGCCAGCCGCCGCGCCGACGACGTGTTGCTCGACCCCATCGCCGAACAGGCGTCGGAGCGCGGGCTCCCGGTGCTGCACCACATCTGGCAGCATCGACGCCGTGAATGGCCGGGCCAGGAGATCTCCGACGCGGTGGATCTTGGCCGTCTGGCGGCTCGCCATCCCCGCGCATCGTTCATTCTGGCGCACATTGGTGGGGGAGGGGATTGGGCGCACACCATGCCGGCTGTGGAAGATCTGCCCAACGTTTACCTCGACTTGTCAGGCAGTGGCGTCGACCGCGGGATGCTCGACGCGGCGTGGCGCGCGGTCGGCGCGTCGCGGATGCTCTGGGGATGCGACCTCACGATGGAGACGGGCTTGTCCAAACTGCGAGCGCTTCCGGCCGTCGGGCTCTCGGATGAGGAGGTGGAACAGGTGCGTTGGCGCAATGCAGAGCGCATTTTCCGGGACGGCTCGCTGCCCGGCGTTCCGCGGACCGAGACTCGTCAGGCAGGAGCGCACGCGTGAGCCGCCCGCCGACTCCGACAGATGTGCACTGCTATGTGGGGGAGTACGCGTTCCGGCACGTGCCCCATCCAGAGCCGGCGATTCTGGCGCGTGTGTTGGAGCGAGAAGGGATAGCAAAGGCGTGGGTCGGGCACTTGCCGTCAGCGCACTATCGCGATCCGACTCCCGGCAACGAGGCGCTGTACGCCGCGCTCGAGCCTCACGCTGCATTGATTCCGATTCCCGCCGTTCGCCCGGATTGGCCGAAATGGGATCGCGAGCTCGAGCGCGCGGTGGAGCGTGGCGCGCCGGCGATTCGCGCCTATCCGCCGCAGTGGGGGATGGGACCGCACGACGGCTCCATGCGCGCGCTCGCGGCGGAGTGCGGACGCGCCGGCGTGATACTGTGCCTAACGACGCGATTCGAGGATCTGCGACAACGTCATTGGATGGATTCCGCGGGTGATCTCTCCGGGGCCGCCATTCGATCGTTGGCGCGCATCAGCGGGCAGGTGCAACTACTCGTGTTGGCGGCGGGCCGTGCGCTCATCGAGGAGGTGCATTGGGGGCTGACACCCGAGGAGCGGTCGCGCGTGTGGTGGGACATCTCGTGGATATGGGGGCCGCCGGAGGACGAGCTGGCGCATCTGTTCCGGACGATCGGCGCCGACCGATTCGTATACGGTAGCGGGTGGCCGCTGCGGTTGGCGCAGACGCCGCGGGCGTCGCTCGAGCTCCTGCCGGACGACTTGGCGGCCCATCGCCTAACGAGTGCGGATGATTTGACGGCTCGGGCGCAGGGCGCGGCTGGCACCGTGCGGGGGCGAGATCGGTAGTCGGAGCCGGCGGCCAAACCGAGCTCGATGGTGACGCGATCAGTTTTCGTGACGGCGCGAGAAGATGTTGAAAATCAGCGTACTACCTCTTGCGCGGGCCTTCGGGTCGGGCCAACTTTCCGCCCGTTGCTCGCTGCTTGTGAACAAATTCACAAGCGCTCCGGCTTTCCCCGACAACGCGTACCGCGATGATGATGCGGAGGAAGTGGGCGGTCATCCCAGGTCTCCTGGCTCTGGCCGTCGCCGCCGTGATGCTCTCTGCCTCAAACGGCGCCTCCAACGGAACCACTTCTGACGTCGCGCGCCCCGGCCCCTGGGAGTACAGTGCCGCCTCCAGCTCCCAGGGAAATTCGCCCGTCCAACCCATCAGATTCCCGCATCCCGTGCACGTCAAAACGCTCGGGATGAATTGCCTCTACTGCCACTTCTCCGCCGACAAATCCCCTGACCCGGGACTTCCGGCGGTCAGCACGTGCATGGGCTGCCACGAAATCTTCGTCGGCCCGCAACGTCCGGCCTCACCCACCGGACCGCAGCGCACCAGCCAGGAGATCGCCAGGCTCCAGCAATACTGGAAAGACGGAAGACCGATCCCCTGGGTGCGCATCCACAAGGTCCCGGACTACGTGAATTTCCCGCACATGCGGCACGTCAATGCGGGTGTCACCTGTCAGAGCTGTCATGGCGACGTGCAGAACATGCAGCAGGTCTTCCAGTACGCGTCGCTCAACATGGGCTGGTGCGTCAACTGCCATGTCAATGGCTATACGCCACCCGCTGAAGCGCCGCCCGGGCTCGAGACGATCGCCAAAACAGTGGCCGCCCGACCGGCGGCACCTCCAACCGCCGACACACTCGCGCGCGGCGGCATTCCCATCGGCATGACGGGTTATCCCCGGAAAGCGCGCTATGACTGCAGTGTCTGCCACTATTAGGGTCGCGCATGACTGAGCACGCGCCCACCACCGGCGTTCGCCGTCGCGACTTCCTGAAAATCCTCGGCGTCACCGGGGCCGCCGGTGCGACTGTCGGCTGCAATACGGACACGGTCGAGCGGCTCATTCCGTATCTCGTGCATCCGGACGAGACAGTCCCCGGCGTGTCGACCTACTACGCCACGACGTGCCGCGAATGCGCCAGTGCGTGCGGACTCATCGCCGAAGTGCGTGACGGCCGCACGATCAAGCTCGAAGGGAATCCGGCACATCCGCTCAATCGCGGTGCGCTTTGCGCGCGCGGACAGGCGGCGCTCCAGGGACTCTACAATCCGGATCGCTACCGCACGCCGATGATCCGCCGGAACGGCGCGCTCCAGCACGCGACGTGGGAGCAAGCGATGCAGCTGCTCTCGCAGCAGCTCGGCCAGCTCGGGCCACGTGCCTCCAACGCGCTCTTCATCAATCGGCACGAGACCGGAACCTTCCCGTCGTTCCTCGACAGTTGGCTCGGTGCGTTCGGCATGCCCGCGCACTTGAGCTACGACGCGCTCGCCGACAGCGCAGTGATCGACGCGAATCGTCAGAGCTACGGCGTCGCCTGGCCGTCGCTCGATTTCTCGGCGGCGCGCCTCATCGTCTCGATCGGCGCCGATTTCCTGGATGGCTGGGGAGCCCCGGTACCGCAGCAGCTCGCCTTCGCCGACGCGCGCGCGAAGCTTCAGGGTGCGCCACGCCTCGTCTACATCGGAGCCCGGCGATCGCTGACTGGCCTCAATGCCGATGAGTGGATCGCCTGCCGGCCAGGGTCCGAGCTGGCCATCGCCAACGCGTTGTTAGGCGCGGCGGGTGGAGGCGGCTCGGTGGACGAGGCCGCGCGCGCGGCGGATGTGCCAGCGGCGACGCTCCAACGCCTTGCCGCCGAGCTTCGCGCCGCGCGTCCAAGCCTGGTGTTATCAGGCACGAACACCGCCAACGCCAGTGAGGTCGCGCTCGCCGTCGCTGCGATCAATCAGGCAGCAGGGAACGTCGGCGTCACGATCAAGCCGGCGACACCGATCTCCGGGCACGATGGCGCCGCGCCTACCGCCGAGCTCGTCGCCGCGGTCGAGCGCATGCGCGCTGGCCAGGTGTCGCTGCTCTTCATCCGCGGAGTGAACCCGGTGTTCACGCTACCGCGCGCGCTGAACGTCGCCGAGGCACTGAGCAAGGTTCCGTTCAAGGTCAGCTTCTCCAGCTATCCCGACGAGACGTCGGAGCTGTGCGATCTGGTGCTGCCCGATCATCACCCGCTCGAATCGTGGGGCGATGCGCAGCCGGTGCCTAACGTGATCTCGCTGCAGCAGCCAACGATGGATCCGGTCTTCCGGACACGCGCGACCGCCGATGTTCTGCTCGACGCGATGCGCGCGAACCCACCGGCGAACGCGCGCGTGGCCGACGGCGGCTATCGGGAGCTGCTCATGCGGCAGTTCCCGGGCGGCGCGGCGGCGATGACAACGGCACTCCAAACGGGTCTCTCGACCGGCAGCGTACCGCCCCGTACGGCGCCCGCTCGTCAGGCACCGGCCTCCGCGCCCGCTCCAGCCCTCGAACAGCAGCAGGGCGAATTCTTCTTCCATGTCTTCCCGCACTCGGTGCTCGGAGATGGAAGCGGCGCCAACAAACCGTGGCTTCAGGAGCTCCCTGATCCGGTCAGCAAGGTGTGCTGGCAATCGTGGATCGAGATCCATCCGGCCACCGCCGAGCGCCTCGGTGTCGTGAGCGGCGACGTACTTCGCGTCGAAACGCCGGCGGGCGCCGTAGAGGCATCGGCGTACGTCTATCCCGGCATTCGGCAGGATACCGTTGCAATGGCGTTCGGCCAGGGGCATACGGCCTACGGCCGCTACGCGAAAGACACGGGCGTCAACCCGATGAACGCGCTCCCGGCAGTGTTCGATCGCTCGGGTGCATTGGCGTGGACCTCGAGCAAGGCGCGCGTCACGAAGACGGGCCGGCACGACGTCCTCGTCACAACGGAAGGGTCCGCGCGTCAGCACGGTCGCGGCATCGCGCGCGCCATCGTCGTCGGTGATTTGGGCAGGCATGCGGCACCGGGCGCCGAGCACGCAACTTCGGTCGCACCGCAAGGCGATCCTGCGTCCGCGCAGGAACCGGCGGGACCCGAGCTGCACGCGGAGACGAAGCAAGGCGCGGAAGCGGGCCACGGTGGTGGGCACGCGTTCCCGGGCGACGCGTCGCACGAGTTCCTCCCCGGATTGCGATCGCCCGTCGCGCAGGACGCCCAGGGAAACTTGGAGAGCGACGCCAACCGGAAGGGGATGTACCGCGAGGACCACTGGAGCAACATGGCCAAGCGGCGCTGGGCGATGACGATCGACCTCGCGCGCTGCACGGGTTGCTCCGCCTGCGTCACCGCGTGCTACGCCGAGAACAACATCCCCACTGTCGGCGCCGCATACCAGCAGCGACATACCCAGAACATCGAGCGGCGAGCGGGCGCGAACATCATCCGCAGCCGCGAAATGGCGTGGATCCGGCTCGAGCGCTACTACGAGGGCGGCGAAGACGGCTCGACGGATTTCGAGACGCGGTTCGTGCCCATGCTCTGTCAGCACTGCGGCAATGCGCCGTGCGAGCCCGTCTGCCCGGTCTACGCCACATACCACGCGCCCGACGGACTCAACGTGCAGGTCTACAATCGTTGCGTCGGCACGCGCTATTGCTCCAACAACTGCCCGTACAAAGTCCGCTACTTCAACTGGTTCGGCTACGGTGAGCCTCGCCGTCCCCAATACGCCTGGCCGGAGCCGCTCAACTGGCAGCTGAACCCGGATGTCACCGTTCGCGGCAAAGGCGTCATGGAGAAGTGCACGTTCTGCGTGCAGCGCATTCGCGAAGCGGAGAATCTGGCCAAGCTCGAGAATCGTGGGCTGCGGCCTGACGAGTTCACGGTCGCCTGCGCCCAAGCATGTCCGTCACGTGCGATCGTGTTCGGCGATGCGGCCGACGATGCGTGGGCGGTATCGCGTGCGGTCCACGACGAGCGCGCATACCACGTGTTCGAGGAGCTCAACACGTTCACCGCGGTGGTCTACTTGAAGAAGGTCAATCATCCCTCGGCGCCGGCCGGAGCATAGCGCATGGCGTCAGTAGTGCATCCGACCCCGACCCCCACTCCCGTACAGGCGCGCTCGAACATCGCGTCGGCCGACGTCCAGCTGCCGGCGGTTCGCTCGTACGAACAGGTCAACGATGAGATCGGCGCGACGCTTCGGCCGACGGTAGCCTGGTTCATCGGCCTCGGCATCGCGATCACGTTTCTGCTGATCGGCATCACGACATGGATGTACCAGATCTACATGGGGCTCGGCGTCGCCGGCTACAACCCGCCGGTGATGTGGGGCGTGTACATCATCACGTTCGTGTTCTGGGTTGGTATCGGACACGCGGGCACGCTGATCTCGGCCATTCTCTACCTATTCCGCGCTGGTTTCCGCACCACCATTTACCGCTGTGCCGAGGCCATGACCGTGTTCGCGGTCATGACGGCCGCGCTCTTCCCGATCCTGCATCTCGGACGGCCGTGGAAATTCTTCTGGCTGATTCCGTATCCGAACTGGAGGCTCCTGTGGCCTCAATTCAAGAGTCCGCTGGTGTGGGACGTCTTCGCAATCCTGACGTACCTCACGGTGTCGACGACGTTCCTCTACATCGGCCTCATCCCGGACATCGCGGCGCTGCGCGATCGTGAGATCAACCCGATCCGTAAGCGCATCTACTCGGTGCTGTCGATGGGGTGGCGCAACTCAGATCGCGAGTGGCGTCACTTCGCGCGCGCGTATCTGTTCCTGGCTGCGTTCTCGACGCCGCTGGTGCTCTCGGTGCACTCCGTGGTGTCGTTCGACTTCGCCATGGCGCTCACGCCGGGCTGGCACGCCACGATCTTCCCTCCGTACTTCGTCGCGGGCGCGATCTTCTCGGGTATCGGGATGGTGTTCACGATCATCATCCCGATCCGCCGGTGGTTCGGCCTCAAGCACTACGTGACGATCAACCACCTCGATGCGGCGGCGAAGCTCTGCCTATTTACGTCGCTGGTGGTGGGGCTCGCCTACGTGACCGAGTTCTGGGCGGCGTGGTACAGCGGAAACAAGGTGGAGCAGGAGTACTTCATGAATCGCGTGTTCGGCCAGTGGTGGTGGGCCGCGTGGATCATGCTGACCTGCAACACCATCCTGCCCCTCACGTTGTTCAAGCAGTCGTGGCGCCGGAACACGACCTGGCTCTTCATCCTCTCGCTGTTCATCAACCTGGGGATGTGGTTCGAGCGGTTCGTCATCGTGGTGCCTTCGCTGTCGCACGAGTTCGAGCCGTGGCAGTGGACCGGTTATGCGCCGACGTGGGTCGACTGGTCGATTCTGCTGGGCAGCTTCGGCTGGTTCTCGATGTGGTTCCTGCTCTTCGTGAAGCAGCTGCCGGTGATCGCCATTGCCGAGGTGAAGGAGATCGTCGCGCCGCGCCTGCGCACCGCGCACGATCACGGGATCACCGTCACCGGTGAGCACGTCGACTACGAGCGCGAGACGCCGGGAGAGCACGACTGATGCGCGGTGTCCTCGGAGTCTTTCGAGAGCTCGACGCACTGGTCGAAGCGGTCGAGGAGCTGCGTCCGCTGCGATTTGGCGACGTGACGGTGTACTCGCCGACACCGCGCCACGAGATCGAGCACGCGATCGCGGCCGGTCCGAGCGTCGTCAGGCGGTTCACGCTGATCGGTGGATTGTTAGGCGCGACGTTCGGCTTCTGGATTGCGATCTGGGCATCGGACTATTGGCCGCTCGTGGTCGGCGGCAAGCCGATCGCGTCGTGGGTGCCGTACACGATCTTCGGCTTCGAGGTGATGGTCCTCATTGGCTCGCTCTCGACGGTCGCTGGTCTGTTCATCAACTCGCGGATTCCTCGCATCACGATGACTGTCGGCTATGACCCGCGCTTCAGCAACGGCGACTTCGGGCTCTGGCTCGAATGTCCGCCCGACAAGGTCGCGCAGGCGCGAGATGTCCTCGAGAAGCACGGAGCGACGGAGGTGCGCGTTGAGAGGTAAGGGACGCGAGGTTCGAGATGCGAGATTCGAGATTCGAGATTTCAGAATCGGGATTCGGAGACGTGAATTGGGCGATCATCCCGTGCGCCGGCGAATCTCGAATCTCGCATCTCGAATCTCGCTTGTAGCGTCATTGGCGTTTCTCGTGACGCTCAGCGGCTGCGAGTGGTTCTCGGACTTCAAGGACCAGCCCAAGGTCGAGCCGTGGGAAGCCGAGTTCGCCAGTGTAGATTCGGCCGGACGCCTGATGCGCAGCGATGCGCTGGCGTTCCGCGGCAATCCGCAGGGCTCGGTGCCAATGGGCGGGATGGCGGCGCCTGGATACATGGTGTCGTACGCCCGAAATCCAGCGACGATCGACTCGATGGCCGGTCTCGCCAATCCCAATCCGATCACACCAGCGTCGCTGGAGAACGGGCGCAAGTACTATCAGATCAATTGCACCGTGTGCCACGGGTCAGCCGGCGCCGGCAACGGACCAGCGACGCGATTCGGCGTGGCCGCACCGACGCTGCTCGGCGGCGTCACTCGCGGCCGCTCCGACGGATACATCTGGGGTGTGATCCGCAATGGCCGCGGACTCATGCCGACGTACAATCGCATCGAAGAGTCCGATCGTTGGGACGTCGTGAATTACGTTCGCGCGCTACAGGGAACGGCGGGTGCGGCGGCGGATACGTCCCCAGCGGGATACCCAGGGCAGAACGGCAATCAGGTTCCGGGGCCATCCCGCTCAGCGCCCACGCGTCCCGTGCCGTGGATTGGACCAATGGGCACACCGGCGCCGCACGACACGACGCCGCCTGACAGCGCCGCGCGCGCAGCGCAGCCGCCCGGAGCACACGAATGAGCGCGCATCTCGTTCATCATCCGTCGCGCGAGGAGATCGTCGCGGCCACCAGCAGGCCGGTGCCGAGGTCGATGTTCGTCGCGTTCGCCGTGCTGGCCATCATCGGTGCGCTCGTATTCATCATCGGCGCGGTCACCGGGCAGAGCCGCGCCTGGCAAGCGCTTCACTACAACTGGCTCTTCTTTGCGACGCTCTCGCAGGCGGGCGTGGTGTTCGTTGCGGTGCAGCGAATCACCACTGCCCGCTGGTCGCGTCCAGTCGTGCGGATGCTCGAAGGTTATGTCGCGTTCCTGCCGGTCGCGTTCCTCCTCCTGCTCCTGATTTTCCTCGGGCGCGCGCACATTTTCCCGTGGGCGCACGAGGAAGTGACCATACCCGAAAAGGCCGCGTATCTCGACGGCGCGTTCCTGATCGGCCGCGACCTGCTGCTGTTCGGGATCATGCTGGTGCTCAGCCTCTGGTACATCTACCTGTGCGTCCGCCTCGACGTCGGCGTTCTACCTGAGGGTGGGGCGAAGTGGGCTCGCGGGATACGCGACCGCATGCGTCGCACCTTTCGCGACGAGCGCCGTGAGATTCACTCCACGCACTCGATTCAGGGGACGCTGGCAGTGCTCCTCTGCCTCGGCTACGGCTTCTTCTTCTCGGTGCTGGCGTGGGATCTGTCGATGACGCTCGACGTCCACTTCCAGAGCACGCTGTATTCCTGGTGGTTCTTCATGGGCGGCTGGCTGGCCGCGCTCATGATCTGGTCGTTGCTGGTGATGTGGTGGCGTCGCCATCTCGGCGCGCAGGCGTTGATCACACAGCATCACTTCCACGATCTGGGCAAGCTGTGCTTCGCCTTCACGACCTTCTGGGGCTATCTGACGTTCGGCCAGTATCTGGTGATTTGGTATGGCAACATGGCCGAAGAGACGCACTGGATGCGCCTTCGCCTCATCGAGCCGTGGGTGACCGTGACCGTTGTGTTGGTCTTCCTCGTGTTCGTGATCCCGTTCTTCGGCCTCATGTCGCGCGCGGCGAAGGTCTATCTGCCGACGTTCATCGCGTTTGCCATCTCCAGTGTGATAGGGCTCTGGCTGCTGCGCTTCATCGAGGTGTATCCGTCGCTGCACTACGAGTCGAACGTCGTTCCGTTCGGTCTCTGGGAGCTGGGGATCACACTCGGATACGTCGGCTTGTGGGGTCTGTGCTACTTCGCGTTCATGAACGCGTTCCCGCGGATGCGTGTGACGCTACTGACGTCACCCTATCGCGATGAGGTGCAGGTGCCGGTGAATCCGGAGACGATGGAACCGCTGCCGGCGCACGAGGAGGTCTGAGGCGGGAAGCGGGAAGCGGGAAGCGCAGGCGGAGACGGTACTCGTTAGGTGTGTCCGCGCTTCCCGCTTCCCGCTTCCCGCTTCCCGCTTCAATTCGCCGCTTTCTCCAACATCGCTTCCAGCATCCTGGCCGGCACTGCACCTGTCTGCCGCCCCACTTCCTTTCCGCCGACGAACACGATCGTGGTGGGGATGCCGCGGATGTTGAACGACTGCGCGGTGCGTTGCGCGAGATCGGTGTTGAGCTTGAGCAGTAACGCGCGTCCCTGCCAACGTGCCGCGAGCTCGTCGAACGCCGGCGCCATCATCTTGCACGGGCCGCACCAGTCAGCATAGAAGTCGACCATCACCGGAATGTCGCTCTCGCTGACAGTTCGCTGAAATTCCTCGTCGCCAACGAGTACCGGCCGGTCGAGAAGGAGAGGCCGGCTGCACTTCCCGCACTTCGGATGCTGCGCGACGCGTCCGGGGTCGACTCGGTTCCACGTCAAGCAGAACGGGCAGCGAAGGGTCACGCGCTTCGTTGCCTGTGAGGCAGCTGGGGTCGTATCGGCAGGTGTCGTCATGGTCGCGATTTCCGAAGACAAAATGACATGTGGCAACGAGCGTTCCCGAGGGCCTCAAAACACTGGACCGGTCGCTTTCGCCTATCTATTTTTCATGTACCGGGGCGTTAGCTCAGCTGGGAGAGCATTCGGTTTGCAACCGAAAGGTCGCGAGTTCGAGCCTCGCACGCTCCATCGCACCGACGCTCCACGAGTTTCTACGGTCGCCGCGACGCGCGGCGACCGTTTGCGTCTCAGCGGGACGAGGTGCCTGACCTCGACCCGTCATGGCCATCGGCAGGCACTGGTTCGCGTGGCATGTCGAGCCGCGCGCGCGTGCCCACGGCAATTGGCTCAAAGGACAGCTCGCCGCTCAGCTCGTTGCGAGCGACAGCGCGCGCGATCGTTAGGCCACTCCCGGGCGGCGGGTGGGCGGGCAGGCCACGGCCATCATCTTCGATCGTCAGCACTAGCCGCTCGTCGTTGTCGCGGATGCTGACACAAACCTCGTGGGCGTCCGCGTGTTTGAGCGCGTTTGTCACCAGCTCGTTGAGCACGATGGCAATGGCGCTCGCGGCGCGCGCGGAGACCGTTGCGTCGCCTTCGACTCCGTATCGAACGGCGCCTGACGCGCCAAAGACATCGAAGACGCCGCGCATGACCGCCGTGGTCAGCGCCGCAAGCCCGACGGCGTGCGATCCCTGCGCCAATGCGTCCTGAAGTGCAGCCATGCTCCGAAGGCGACCGATCGCCACATCGAGCGCATCAGCCAAGGGCCGCGGCGGGACGCGATGCCGCTCGAGAACCAGGAGCGCCTGAATGCCCGCCAAATTGTTTCGCACGCGATGCTGGAGCTCGCGCAGCAGCACGGTCGTGGCCTCTGCTTCTCTGCGCGCACGCTCGTAGAGCCGACCATTCTCGGCGGCCAGATCGGTGAGCGCTTCGGTGAGCCGCACCAGCTCGCGCTCCGCTCGGCGAATGCGCGCCAGCTCCTCCACGCGCGCGACGACGTCGCGCTTCCGCGTCCCCGGACGAAGCCACGAATCCGGCATGTTCGGCTCGGCCGCCAGCTGCGGCGGTCGTGCGAGCATGACAATCACCGGAAGAAGCGGCACCTGATATCGCGTCTTCAGGCGGCGAGAGATCGTCAGCGCTGCCTCGCGGGTGGTTTCGAGAATCACGACCTCCGCTCGCGCGATCGCGTCGTCGTACGGAGCATCTTGATCGACGACGATCGCATGGTGACCATTTCGCTCGAGCGTTCGACGCAATGCTTCAGCGCGCTCGCTTCCAATGATGACCACATTGACACCAGGCGCCGGCTGCGATACAGACGATGCGGTGAGCGCGTCGCTCTGCGATGCAGTAGATACGGAAGCCGACGTCGCGGAAGGTGTCGGGGTGGGGGATGTGGACATGACGCCCGATTGTCGCGGCACGAATTGTTCCGTCGTAGATGAAGGTCCGCCTCTTGCAACCCGCGAATGAGCCTGTCGCTGAGGAGACACTAGTGACATCCGCCGCGCTGCGCATTCTCGTCGCGGAAGACGAAAGCGTCACCGCCCTCGGTCTCGAGCAGGACCTGCGTGCCCTTGGTCATACCGTCATCGGCATCGCCGGAGACGGCGTGACGGCCGTGAGCATGGCTCGCACGTTGAGCCCGGACCTGATTCTGATGGACGTGCGGATGCCGCATCTCGATGGGCTCGAGGCCGCCGCACAAATCCACTCGGAGCGGCCGGTGCCGATCGTGCTCGTCACCGCGTACAGCGATGCGGACACGATTGCTCGCACGCGTGAGATCCCCGTTTTTCATTATCTCGTCAAGCCGGTAAGCGCCGGCCAGCTCAGCGCCGCCATCGCCGTCGCACGCGTACGCCACGACGAATGGATGCGCGAACGTCGCTCCACCGAAGACCTGCGGCGAAAGCTCGACGAGCGGAAGCTCATTGAGCGGGCCAAGGGAATTCTGATGGAGCGCGAAGGGCTGACTGAAGCCGCAGCCTACAAAGTGCTCCAGCGCACGAGCCAGAGTCGCAACATGTCGATGGCGGAGCTTTCGCGCAGTCTCCTGGCGGCCGAGGATCTGATGCGTCCAGCGACCACGCGCGATGCGACGCGTGAGCCGCCGCGGAGTCGGACATAGGCTCGACGCGCGCCTACTTCCTGATCGACCACGAGAAGCGCATCCGCTGGGACGCACATCCTAAGAAAATTCGAGCCAGAAGCGCGTGAACGCGGAGCTTCTGGCTCGAATCGAAGAGCTCGCCAGAGGCGGCTGACTGAGATCAGCCGCGCTTGGACGTCTCCTTCTTCTCCCCGGAGCCGACGCTCTTCTCGCCGGCGTTTACGCCGTTCTTGATCTGAATGCGCTTCGGCTGCGGCAGCGCCGCCTTCGGAATGCGAACCGTCAGCACACCCTGATCGAACGACGCGGCGATCTGATCTTCGTCGATGCCGGCCGGGAGCATCACGGAGCGGGAAAAGCTGCCGAAGCGCCGCTCGATGACGTGGTACCGCCCGTTCTCGCCCTCCTTTCGCTCCTCGCGCTTCTCGCCGCGGATGTTCAGCACGCCATTGTCGACGCTGATGTCGACATGCTCCGGACGAATACCCGGGAGCTCCACCTCGAGGAGAATCTCCTTTTCATCCTCGCGCACGTCGACCGCCGGCGCCCACTCCATGCGCTCGCGGTTCGTCGATCCGCCCACCGCGTCGTCGAAGATTCGATCGATCTCGCGACGGAGGCTGAAGAGCGGGGTCGTCCCGAACAGCGGGCCGAGTCCAGTTCCTCGAAAAGCCATCGTATCCCTCCGTGATTGGTTGGTCGAAGTAGTCGAATGACGCGCTGGTTGCGCGCCATTGGCCCTCAGGCAACGCGCGTTCCCGACATCTTTGCCGTTCATGCGGATTAGCACGTCAGGTCGGCACACGAGGTCGGTCAGACCTGCAGAGCCCAGAAACTGAATCGGTCATCTTGCCCGATTGGACGTCTCGGATTACCTTGTCCCGACCATAACCTCCCGAGGACGAGTGAATCGTCGGACGGCAGACGGCCAGGTTCCGCTCGCTGCCGCGCCAGACCGCGTTCTGAGCAGCCTCGCGCAACTCGTCGACCGACTCGCGTTCACGGACGCGATGGATACTCGTATCCATGCCGGTCTCGAGATCCTGCGTGAGACGCTCGGCGTGCCCGGCTGCGCCGTGCGCCTGGCGATGGATGGCGCGCCGCGCGAGCACGTGAGCGGGACGATGCCTGACGAGTGGAGTGCGCCACGCCACGGCCACGAGCTGATGGCGCTGCCACTGGCCGCGGAGGGGCACGAGCTCGGGCTCCTCGTCGTCGCGCTCGCGCCTGACGACGGAGGACGCCCTGACGTGAGATCGATCGCCGGCCTCGCGGCCCGCATCATCGTCTCGGCAATCGTGCACGAGCAGCGTGGCGCCGCGGTTGCCGCCAAGCTCGACGCTCAACGCCGCTTCATCGCCCGCGTCGTCGACTCCTTGCCGGTGGGTCTCTATGTCGTCGACCGCGAGTATCGCGTCCAAGCCTGGAACCGGAAGCGCGAGACCGGACTTCAGGGCGTGTCGCGCGACGCGGCGCTCGGCCGAAACGTGTTCGACGTGCTGCATCGACGTCCGGCCGCCATGCTGCGCAGAGAGTTCGACACCGTTTTCGCAAACGGTGTCATGCAGCAGAACGAGCTGGAGACCGGCAGCGGCGCCGATCGGCGCTTTTACCGAGTCACCAAGATCCCGATGCGGCTGGACGGCGGCGACGTGAGTCACGTGATCGCTATCGGCGAGGACATGACCGAATGGCGCCGGGCACAAGAGCGGGCGGCACAGTCGGAGAAGCTCGCGGCGGTTGGGCAGCTGGCCGCCGGCGTCATGCACGAAGTCAACAACCCGCTGGCCGTGATCGGCGCGTGCGGCGAGAGCATCGGCGTCAGGCTCTCGCAGAAGGACGTGACACCGGAGCTGCGCGCTGCGCTGCAGGAATATCTCGTGATCATCGATCACGAGGTCCAGCGGTGCAAGCGCATCGTGAGCGGTTTGCTGGAGTTCACCCGCCCCACCGCGGAGACTCGCGCGCCATTCGACCTGCGCGATGTGGTGGAGGAGACGCTCTTCCTGCTTCAGCATCACGCACGTGTGAAGCAGATGCGCACGGAGACGATGCTCGCCGAGTCGCCGGTGACGGTGCAGGGCGCGCGCGAGCAGCTCGTTCAAGTGCTGATCGCGCTGGTGATCAATGCCGCCGATGCGATGGAGCCGGGAGGTACGCTGCGCATTCGCGTGGCGCGTGACGCGCAGGGCGCGGCCTCGCTCGAGGTTGCCGATCAAGGAAAAGGAATCGCCGCGAGCGAACGATCGAGGATTTTCGAGCCTTTCTACACGACGAAGCCGCCCGGTCGCGGCACCGGGCTGGGGTTGTCGATCTGCTATGGGATCGTGAACGAGCACGGCGGACGGATCGAAGTGGAAAGTGAGCTGGGACACGGGAGCACCTTTCGAGTGGTGCTACCCGCCGACGGAGAATCTTGAGAGAGGATGCCATGATCAAGGTGCTGGTTGCCGAGGATGAGCCACATCTCGGCTCGCTGTTGGAAAAGTTCCTCTCCGGACGCGGATATCAGGTGACGACACGCAGCGACGGCCGCGCGGCGCTCGATGCGCTGCGCGCCGAATCGTTCGACGTCGCGTTGCTCGACATCGTGATGCCGGAGATGGACGGTCTCGAGGTGCTGCGGCAGGTGCGCGAGGAGACGTCGCCACCCGAGGTCATCATCATCACCGGCAATGGAACGGTCGAGACCGCCATCAGCGCGATGAAGCTCGGCGCGTACGACTATCTCACCAAGCCGTACCGCATGGCGGAGATCGATGTACTCGTCAGGCGGGCGTGGGAGAAGCGGCAGCTGTCGCGAGAGAATACGCTCCTCCAGACGCGGCTCTCACGCATGGATGATGCCCCCGAGATCATCACGCAGCACGCGCCGATGCAGGCGGTGCTGTCATTGATCGAGCGAGTGGCCAAGAGCGACTCGTCGGTGTTGATCTCCGGCGAGCCGGGCACGGGGAAGGATCTGGTGGCGCACACGCTGCATCGCCTGTCGCACCGCGCGAGCGGGCCGCTGGTCGACATCAACTGCGCCGCGATTCCCGAGTCGCTGCTCGAGAGTGAGGTGTTCGGTCACGAGCGCGGTGCGTTTCCTGGAGCCACCTCGCGCAAGCTCGGACTGTTCGAGCTGGCAAACGGCGGTACGATGTTCATGGACGAGATCGGCGAGCTCGACGTGAAGGTGCAGGGAAAGCTGCTTCGCGCGCTGGAACTCGGGGCCTTCTATCGAGTCGGTGGGACGCAGAAGGTGTTCGCCGATGTCCGCATCGTCGCTGCCAGCGCGCAGGACCTCGCGTCGCGAGTGGCCGAGGGCTCGTTCCGCGCCGAGCTGTATTACCGGATCAATACGATCAGCATCACGCTTCCACCGCTCCGCGATCGCGCAGTGGACGTCCCGCTTCTCGCCCGGCATTTCCTCCGCGTCTTCGGCGGGGCTCAGGCGCCGGCGTTGAGCGAGGAAGCACTCGATGCGTTGCAGGGGTATCACTGGCCAGGGAACGTGCGTGAGCTTCGCAACGTGATCGAGCGTGCCGTGCTGCTATCGTCGAATGGCGTAATTCGAGCGAGCGACTTGCCGGCGCTGCGGGCGCCGCAGCGATCGACCGTCCGGGGTGCCGATCTCGACATCTCGCTCGAGGAGCTCGAGCGTCGCCACATCGACGCCGTGCTCCGAGCCGTGAATTGGCATCAGGGCCGCGCGGCTGACATTCTCGGCATCTCGCCCAAGACGCTCTACCGCAAGATTCGCGAGTATGGCTTCCGTCGTCCCTCGGAGACGTCGTCGCACGGGCGGATTCCGGTGACGATTCGTGACAACGGCGGAGAGCAGCTCACTTCATGAAGATTCTCGTCATCGAAGATGATCCGACCGTTGGTCAGTACGTCAAGCGCGGGCTCGAGGAGCAGCGTTGGGGCGTGGATCTCGTCGATGACGGCGAGGAAGGGGAGCGGCTGGCCGGCTCGGAGGCGTACGATCTCATCGTTCTCGACATGCGGTTGCCGGGTCGCTCGGGAATGGAAGTGTTGCGCAGCCTCCGCGCGCGGGGCTTCGAGCGCCCGGTGCTCGTGCTCACCGCGCAGGACGCGGTCGACGCGAAGGTGAGCGCACTGCGTGCGGGCGCCGACGATTACGTGACGAAGCCGTTCGCCTTCGAGGAGCTTTTGGCGCGCGTAGAGGCGCTGAGCCGGCGTCCTCGCGCAATGGCGGCGCCCGTGCTCCGCGTGTCAGACTTGGCGTTGGACAAGAACACGCGTGAAGTGCGCCGCAACGGCGAGCTGATCGAGCTGACGCCGAAGGAGTACAGCGTTCTCGAGTACCTGATGCGACATGCCGGCCGGGTGATGAGCCGCACGCTGATCACGGAGTACGCGTGGGGATATCACTTCGATCCTGGCACCAACATCGTGGACGTGGTGATCAACCATCTGCGCAAGAAGATCGACGCCAGCCGCGAGCCGAAGCTCATTCACACGGTTCGCGGCGTGGGCTACGTCGTGCGCGAATGATCTAGCATGAGCAGCATTCGAAGCCGGATCACAGCCTCCTTCGCGGCGGCGCTCGTCGGCACGATGGCCGCGTTCGCGCTCGGCTTGTGGGGCGCGCGCCGCGCCGGCTCGTACGAGGAGCTTCAGCGTTACGTGCAGAGCGAGGCCAATCTCGCGCTGACGATCATTCGTCAGGCGGAGAAGGCCGGTGAGCCCGTGACCGTTACACGGGATTCGCTGGTGGGTCCGACGATCACGCCCAATCTGCGTACGCTGCTCGAGGGAATCCCCGACTACGTGCTGGTGCTCGATACCAGCGGCCGCAGCCTGTACATCTCCTTCGCCGCGCGCCAGCTGGGTGGCGACACCCTGGCGTCGTTTCAGACCGCCGCGCTGTCGGCGCCGACAACCGGTGTCGGCCACGTCGTCACCGTCGGCTCACGTCGGCTGCTGCTCGTGGCGCGCGCGCCTAACGCGACCGGATCGGCTGTGGCGCGCGTGGCCGTGGCTGCCTCGATGCGCGCCACCGATTTCGCGTTACGGGAGCTCATCGGGACGATGCTCGCCATCGCGCCGCTGCTCATCGTCGGCGCCGTCGCGCTGGCGTACGTCATCGCCGGCCGCGCGCTTCGGCCCGTCGACCGGATCATCGATGAGGTGCGAGCGATCACCGACGGCCGAAGTCTCCATCGACGATTGCCGGTGGACCAGGCCGGCGACGAGATCGCGCGACTCGGCGTCACGCTGAACGAGATGTTGGCACGGCTGGAAACATCATTCGCCGCGCTGCGCCGATTTACAGCTGACGCCAGTCATGAGCTCAAGACCCCGCTCGCCGTGCTGCGCGCGGACGTGGAGCGAGCGATGAACCCGAACACGGCGCGGACCGATCGCCTGGTTGCGCTCGAGGAGGCGCTGCACGAGACGACGCGGATGGCCGATCTGGTCGACAGTCTGCTGACGCTGGCGCGCGCCGACGAGGGACGCTTCGACCTGCATCGCGAGCGCGTCGAGCTCGAGCCGCTGGTGCGCGAGGTGTTCGAGACGGCGTCCATCCTGGGCGAAGTTGCGGGGATCACCGTGACGCTTCCCGCGATCGAGCCGGTCGTGGTGTCCGCCGACTACACGCGCATGCGCCAGCTCTTCTTGAACTTGGTGACGAACGCGATCAAGTACACGCCGAGCGGCGGCAGCGTGGAGATCACATTGGTCCGCTCCGATCGTACCGCCGCGTTCACCGTGCGCGACACGGGGATTGGAATCTCCGCTGCCGACCTCCCGCACATCTTCGATCGCTTCTTCCGCGCCGATCGCGCTCGCACGCGGGTGGTGGCGGCGCGCGACGAAGCACTCGATCTCGAGCGCAGCGGCTCAGGGTTGGGTTTGGCGATCAGCCAGTGGATCGCCGAAGCGCATGGTGGAACGATTGCGGTGAGGTCGAGACTGGGGCGGGGTAGCACGTTTACAGTGACGATTCCCGTGCTGGAGGAACCGTCCGAGGAAGTGACTCCACCTGCGGTAGCGTAAGGGCGCCATCAGCCATCCGCCATCTGCCATCCGGATCTCGGCGAGAGCTCCACGCGCGGGACCCGGATGGCAGATGGCGGATGGCTGATGGCGCCCTCTTTGTCGCCCGCTAAGTCCTATTCCCATCACGCAATAAGAAACACGTAACTACCCCTTCATGATTTCTTAATCTTTCCCGTATTCCGTCGCCATTTAGCCGCGGTAGTTTTTTGCGAGCACAAGACGTGCGGCAGTGCACGTCAATTCTCTTTCGCGGAAGGTGAACGGGAATGTTCAACACCTTGATCGAGTCCAAGCCGCAGAAACAGAAATCCTTCGGCGGGACGGCGTTCAGCGTGGTCCTCCACGCCATCCTCATTGCGGCGGTCGTTGCCGTCACGGCGAACGCCGGACAGCAGCTGCGCGAAGAGAGGCGTGAGGAGCAGGTGAACTTCGTCGAGGTGAAGAAGGAGCCGCCGCCGCCGGAGCCGGAAAAGGCACCGCCGCCGCCCGAGGTGGTCGCCGCCCCGCCTCCGCCAAAGGGATTTCAGGTGCTGACCGCACCAATCGAGATTCCCGACAAGATCCCTGAGGTCGATCTGTCCAAGGCCGTCACCGACGAGGCCGACTTCAGCGGAAAAGGCGTCGCGGGCGGTACTTCGAAAGGCGTCGAGGGTGGCACCGGTCCGGTGAACCCCGATCAACCCTTCTTCGACTTCCAGGTCGAGAAGCCGGCGCTGGCGCGCGAAGGGAATCCTCCGCCGCGCTATCCGAACATGCTCCAGTCGTCAGGCGTCGAAGGCGAGGTGCTGGTGCAGTTCGTCATCGACACCACCGGCCGCGCCATGATGAACAGCTTCAAGGTGCTGAAGAGCTCGAACGATCTCTTCACGCAGTCGGTGCGCGCCGTGCTGCCGGAGTATCGCTTCTATCCGGCGGAGACCGGCGGACGAAAGGTTCGCATGTACGTGCAGATGCCGTTCGCGTTCAAGCTCAACCGATAACTCGCGTCTTCACCGGAGACACTCCGTATGCAAATGTCGCTGATCGAGCTCTGGGGCCACATGGGTTGGTTCGCCCGGGGCATCGTCTTCATTCTCGCCTTCATGTCCATCCTGTCGCTGTCGGTGATGGTCCAGAAGTGGTGGAGACTGCGGAAGGCGCAGGCCGAGACGCGCAAGTTCGCGCCCGAGTTCTCGCAGTTCCTCGAGGAGGACAACCTCACCGAAGCCATTCGGCTTTCGGAGAGCTACAAGCGGTCGCACGTGGCACGCGTGCTCGGTGGCGCGTTGGGTGAGGTGAAGCCGCTGATTCAGGATGGATCGGTCACCGTCGCCGACATCAACTCGGCGGAGCGCGCGGTCGAGCGCAACATGCTCATCATCATATCCGAGCTGAAGCGCGGTCTCGCCATTCTGGCGACCGTCGGCGCGACGGCGCCGTTCGTCGGACTGCTCGGCACGACGATGGGGATCGTGAACGCATTCCAAGGCATGGCCGTCTCGGGCGCCGGCGGACTCGGTGCGATTTCGGCCGGTATCTCCGAAGCGCTCATCACGACCGCCTTCGGTCTCGCCGTCGCCATTCCGGCGGTGTGGGCGTACAACTACTTCACGACCAAGATCGACAATCTCACCGTCGAGATGACGTATACCTCGAAGGAGATGATCGATTACCTGATCAAGGGCGTGGCAGGCGAGTTCGGTCGTTCGCGCTTCACCCGCGAGTTCAACACCGCCGCCGGCAGCACCGGCCCCATCACCGGCTGACGCTCGTCTCCTGAGGAGGTAGCCCAATGGGCATGTCAGTAGGCGGTCCCCAGGGCAGCGTGAAGGCGGAGCCGAACGTGGTGCCGATGATCGACATCATGCTCGTGCTGCTGATCATCTTCATGATCATCACGCCCGCGCTCGCGGCCGGATTTCAGGCCACTCCTCCCGAGGGGATCAACCTGAAGTCGCATCCGGAAGAGAACGACGATCAGGTGCTCGGCATCGATGCGGCGGGGCAGTACTATCTCAACAAGCGCCCGATCCGCAACGAGACGCTGCACGACCAGCTCAAGGCGATCTACGACGTACGTACGGTCGACAAGATCCTGTACGTCAAGGCGCACAAGGAGCTCGAGTACCAGAAGGTCATTGACGCGATGGATATCGCGTCGAAAGCAGGCGTTCGTGTAGTGGGTGCGATCAGCGATCAGCGTCCAGGCACCGAATCCTCGGTGGAGGGCGACAAACTCGAGGGCGTCGGCCCCCTCGGCGGCGGCAAACAGTAAGCCGGGAGACGACGAATGGCATTCCACACCCCGAGCGCCGAAACCGGCCTGACCAACGAGCCCAATGTCGTTCCCATGATCGACATTCTGCTCGTGCTGCTGATCATCTTCATGCTGCTGCAGCCGATGATGCGGAAGGCGATCGATCTGCAGCTGCCCGATCCGACGCCCTCCACGGCGCCGGCGACTCCGAGCTCGAATCAGATCATTCTGCAGGTCGCTCCGGGCGGGAAGTACCTGATCAACAAAGAAGCCGTGCCGAAGGATCGTCTGGGCGCGCGCCTCAAGGAGATCTACGATCCGCGTCCGGACAAGATCATGTTCGTGAAGGGAGACGGGAAAGCGAAGTATCAGGAAGTGATCGAGGCGATGGACGTCGCGCGCGGCGCCGGTGTGAAAGTCATCGGCGTAGCACCAGGCACTCCGACGCCCGGCACACCGACCGCCGCTCCCTGAGCCGTACGACAACGTAATACGGCGGGCGAACCCTTCGGGCTCGTCCGCCGTATTACTTTTGTGGAAGTCGTAATGTCGTTTTGGAGAGCAGGACTCACTCCATGAGCTCTTTCCAGCCAGAGCCAGAGCAGACGAACGAGCAAACGAAGGCGCCCTATCGGCCGCCCGCGGGTGTCCCGGTCGAACATCCAGGACGCTGGGGTCTGCCCGTTTCGATCCTACTTCACGTTCTCATAATCTTCTTGCTCATCGTACCGGCCGTAGCGACCGGTGTGATTCCCTCGCCGCTGGCCATCGGCGCGGGTGGCCCCGGTCCGACAGGTGGTGGTGGCGGTGGATCCGCGGGCGCGGGCGTGAAGAGTATCGTACCTGAGCGGTTGCGATTCCTTCACGTGATGCCTCAGGCGGCGCCTGCTCCACCCGCTCAGCCGGCCGTCAAACCACCGGTTCCGCCGCCTGTCGAAAAAGAGCCCGAGCCTACGCCGCCACCGGAGCCAGTAAAGACATCGGCAGCCGAAAGCGCTCCGGTCGAGGTTTCCACTAGCGGAGAGGGCGCGGGCACGGGAAACGATGGCACGAGTGGGACCGGCCCAGGCACTGGCGGTGGCATCGGATCGGGAGTAGGGACCGGCATTGGGTCAGGCGTCGGGCCGGGCACCGGCGGAGGCGTCGGTGATATCTATCCGCCGAGTCCGACGCAGCTTCTTCTTCCTCCGCAGCCTGTACCCAAAGAGCTGGCGGGCACGTCGGTCGAGATCTTTTTCGATGTCGACTCGACTGGAAAGGTCCTGTCCATCGAGTTCGCGCCGACGCGAAATCGCTCCTTCAATTCGAAGCTGCGCGAGCGCCTTCAAGAGACTCGTTTTCGCCCCGCGACGCGGCCCGACGGTACCCCCGTCCGAGCACGTGCGCCGATGACGATCACGCTCTAGTCCTGCCTTCGGCTCGGCTCCCTAGCCATAATAGCGGAGCGACGTTAGCTTCCTGCCGCCGTCCGGGCACGAGCCCCCAGCACCTCCGCGTCCCGCCACGAGCGCCCGGGACTTCCTCACAGGATTCGCATGACCGATCTAGCCGTCTCGCGCGGCGCGACCGAGCCACAAGCAGGCGAGTCACAGACGGAGTTCGTCAAAGCGCTGACCTTGACCGACGCCACCATGCTGGTGGCCGGCTCGATGATCGGCTCGGGAATATTCATCGTCTCGGCCGACATCGGCCGAACGGTCGGGTCTCCGTTCTGGCTGCTGATGGCGTGGGTCATCACCGGCGTGATCACCCTTCTCGGCGCGCTCGCGTACGGCGAGCTGGCCGCGATGTATCCACGAGCTGGTGGACAGTACGTTTTCCTGCGCGAATCCATGGGTCCACTCGTCGGCTTCCTGTACGGGTGGACCCTTTTCGTCGTGATCCAAACCGGGACGATCGCCGCGGTCGCGGTCGCCTTCGGGCGGTTTCTGGGAGTGCTGTGGCCCGACATCTCGCCCGAGCGCTTTGGGTGGTTCCCGTCGTTCGACGTAGCGACGCCCGGTGGGACGATCGAGCTCGGATTGTCACCGCAGCGTTTGATCGCGCTCGTTTCGATCTGGATTCTCACCTGGATCAACCTGCGCGGAGTGCGCGAAGGGAAGCTAGTGCAGACGTCGTTCACGATCGTGAAGACGGGCGCGCTGGCGCTGCTCATCCTTCTTGGCATCACGATCGGTCGGAACGTGACCGCGCTCGAGTCGAACTTCGGCGCCGGCCGATTCATGGGAAACGTCGACGTCACCGGTTTGTTCGTGATCGCGTTCGGCGCGGCGCTGGTCGGCTCGCTCTTCTCGAGCGATGCCTGGAACAACGTCACGTTCGCGGCAGCCGAGGTGAAGGAGCCACGACGGAACTTGCCGCGCGCGCTGGCGATGGGAACGGGACTGGTCACGCTGCTCTACATCCTGGCGAACGTCGCGTATCTCAGCGTGCTCCCGTTCTACGGCGATCAGAATGGCGCGACCGTCCTCGAGCGCGGGATCCAGTATGCGACGCAAGACCGCGTCGGCACCGCGGCGGCCGAGGTGATCTTCGGGCCGAGCGGCGCGATCCTCATGGCGATCGCGATTCTGATCTCGACGTTCGGGTGCAACAACGGGCTGATTCTCGCCGGTGCGCGCGTCTATTACGCCATGGCGCGCGACGGTCTTTTCTTCCAGAGGGCCGGCGCGCTCAATCAGCATCGCGTACCGGCGGCCGCGCTGATCGTGCAGGCGATCTGGACGTCGGCGCTGTGCCTAACTGGCACCTACGGCCAGCTTCTCGACTATGTGATCTTCGCCGCGCTCATCTTCTACGCGTTGACGACAATCGGCCTGTTCATTCTCCGCTCCAAGCGACCGGACATCGATCGTCCCTACCGGGCGGTGGGATATCCGCTGCTGCCGGCGCTCTACATCGTGCTGGCAACCGCGGTCGCGCTCATTCTGCTCATCGCCGACAAGACGCGGGCGCAGGCGTTCTCCGGGCTCGTGCTGGTGCTGCTCGGAATTCCGGTCTACTACCTCTGGCGCCGCGCCTCGCGCGCCTAACGACGACGACAGTTCGCGCTCGCGTGGGCCGCCGCCGCCCACACGCGAGCACTTTCGTAGCGGGCGGCATTCGCAATCGATGAAGAACGTGCGTTCTCTCAGGAGATCTTCCGCAATGAGTCGTTTGTACTTCCAGCTTTGCCGTATCGCCTCGCGGTCCGGCGCACTGATGCTCGCGCTGGCCGTCGTGCCGGCGCTCGGCGCGCAGGAGGGCGCCGGGCAAGCTCCCGTTCACCACGGCGGTGGTGAAGCGAGCCTGGTGCTCCCCGATCTGGCGTCGGTGTCGTTCCTCGGCATCTCGGGACGCAGTCTGCTCATGTATGGGCTATTGATCTGCGCGCTCGGTTTGCTCTTCGGTCTCATGATCTATTCGCGGCTCAAGCGGCTGCCCGTGCATCAGTCGATGCGCGAGATCTCCGAGCTCATTTACGAAACGTGCAAGACGTATCTGATCACGCAGGGGAAGTTCATCCTCGTGCTCTGGGTGTTCATTGGCTTGATCGTGACCGTGTACTTCGGCTGGCTCACCGCGGCCGTAGATCCGGTGACCGGCAACGTCACGCGTGGCTTTCCGCCGGTGAAGGTGGCGGTCATTCTGCTCTTCAGCCTGGTCGGTATCGCCGGCAGCTACGGCGTCGCCTGGTTCGGCATTCGCGTCAACACGTTCGCCAACTCCCGCACCGCGTTCGCCGCGCTTCGCGGGAAGCCGTTCCCGTGCTACGAGATTCCGCTGTCGGCGGGCATGAGCATCGGCATGCTGCTCATCAGCGTCGAGCTGGTGATCATGCTGTTCATCCTGCTCTTCGTGCCGCGCGATTACGCTGGCCCGTGCTTCATCGGCTTCGCCATCGGTGAATCGTTAGGCGCGGCGGCGCTGCGTATCGCCGGCGGCATCTTCACCAAGATCGCCGACATCGGGTCGGACCTCATGAAGATCGTCTTCAACATCAAGGAAGACGATGCGCGAAACCCTGGCGTGATCGCCGACTGCACGGGCGACAACGCCGGTGACTCGGTTGGACCGAGTGCCGACGGCTTCGAGACGTATGGTGTGACCGGCGTCGCGCTCATCTCCTTCATTCTCCTCGCGGTGCAGGATCCGGCCATCCAGGTGCAGCTCCTGGTCTGGATCTTCGTCATGCGCATCGTGATGGTGATCGCCAGCGGTGCGTCGTACATGATCAACGCGGCGATCGCGCGCGCGCGGTACGGCACCGCGGACCGGATGAACTTCGAGGCACCGCTCACCTTCCTCGTGTGGCTCACCTCGCTGGTGTCGGTCGCGCTCACGTACGTCACGTCGTACCTGCTGATTCCGAACATCGGCGGCGATCCGACGCTCTGGTGGAAGCTCTCGACCGTCATCACCTGCGGCACGCTGGCCGGCGCGATCATTCCAGAGCTGGTGAAGATCTTCACGTCGACCGAATCGTCTCACGTGCGCGAGGTGGTGACGTCGTCGCGCGAAGGCGGTGCGTCGCTGAACATCCTGTCCGGATTCGTGGCCGGAAACTTCAGCGCGTACTGGTTGGGCATCGCGATCATGGCTCTCATGGCGATCGCGTATGGCGTGAGCACGCTCGGATTCGACGCGCTCATGATCGCGCCGGCGGTATTCGCGTTCGGTCTGGTGGCGTTCGGTTTCCTGGGAATGGGTCCGGTCACCATCGCTGTCGATTCGTATGGCCCGGTGACCGACAATGCGCAGTCGGTATACGAGCTGTCGCTCATCGAGCAGGTGCCTAACGTCGACGGCGAGCTACAGAAGCAGTACAACTTCCGCCCCGACTTCGAGCGCGCGAAGCACTTCCTCGAGGAGAATGACGGAGCGGGGAATACGTTCAAAGCGACGGCCAAGCCAGTGCTCATCGGCACCGCCGTCGTCGGTGCCACGACGATGATCTTCTCGATCATCGTGCTGCTCACCGAGGGACTTCGCCCGGAATTGTTGTCGAATCTGTCGCTCATGCACCCGCCCTTCCTGCTCGGCCTGATCACGGGTGGCGCGGTGATCTACTGGTTCACCGGCGCGTCGACGCAGGCGGTGACGACCGGCGCCTATCGCGCGGTGGAGTTCATCAAGGCGAACATTCGGCTCGAAGGTGCAACGAAGGCCTCGGTAGCCGATAGCAAGAAGGTGGTGGAGATCTGCACGCAGTACGCGCAGAAGGGGATGTTCAACATCTTCCTCACCGTCTTCTTCGCCACGCTCGCCTTCGCGTTCGTCGAGCCGTACTTCTTCATCGGCTATCTCGTCTCGATCGCGCTCTTCGGTCTTTTCCAGGCGGTGTTCATGGCCAACGCCGGCGGCGCCTGGGATAATGCGAAGAAGATCGTCGAGGTCGAGCTCAAGCAGAAAGGCACGCCGCTGCATGCGGCGACAGTCGTCGGTGACACCGTCGGCGATCCATTCAAGGATACGTCGTCGGTCGCCATGAACCCGATCATCAAGTTCACGACGCTCTTCGGGCTGCTGGCCGTCGAGCTGGCCGTCTCGCTCACCGCACAACGCGGCTCGACGTTGAGCTACATTCTCGCCGCCGTCTTCATGGCGCTTTCGGTCTTGTTCGTTTGGCGGTCGTTCTACGGCATGCGGATCGAAGCAGCGGCGCCGGCAAAAGTTCATAGATGAATCAGCTTTTCTCTCGCAAGCCGATCAGCGAGCTGCTGGCCGAAAGCGACGGTGCCCACTCGCTCAAACGCGAGCTGGGCGCCGGCGACCTGGTCATGCTGGCGATCGGGGCGGTGATCGGCGCGGGAATTTTCTCGTCGATCGGAACAGCCGCCGCGGGAGAGACGCTTCCAACGGGCGAGGTCGTGCGCTACGGCGCGGGCCCCGCCCTCATTTTTTCTTTCGTGTTGTTAGGCGTCGTCTGCGGATTGGCGGCGCTGTGCTACGCCGAGCTGGCGTCGATGATTCCGCAGGCAGGGAGCGCTTACGCGTACTCGTACGCCACGCTCGGCGAGCTGCTCGCCTGGATCATCGGGTGGGATCTGATTCTGGAGTATGCCGTCGGCAACATTGCCGTCGCCATCGCGTGGAGCGGATACTTCAACTCGCTGATCTCGCCGTGGCTCTCGATGCCCGATTGGCTCACGCACGGGTACCGAACGGCATTGCTCAGCTCCGATCCGGCGGTTCACAGTTTGCTGCAGACAGCGCCGCGCGTCGCCGGCATTCCGGTGCTGTTGAACATCCCGGCGGCGATCATCGTGCTGCTCATCACCTGGCTCTTGTACCTCGGAGTACGGGAGAGCGCGCGCGCGAACAACGTCATGGTGGTCGTCAAGTTGCTGGTGCTCGGGTTGTTCGTGGTCTTGGGCGCCATTCACATCAATCCCGATAACTACGAGCCGTTCGCGCCTAACGGGTGGCGCGGCATCCATCAGGGCGCGGCGATCGTGTTCTTCGCCTACATCGGGTTCGACGCAATCTCAACCGCGGCAGAGGAGACGAAGGACCCTCAGCGAAACATGCCGCGAGGGATCCTGGGTGGGCTGGCCATCTGTACCCTCATCTACGTGATCGTCGGAATCGTGGCGACGGGACTCGTTCCGTACACGGAGCTCAAGGCCGCCGATCCGCTGGCGCGTGCGCTCGAAGTCGCGGGCCTGCAAACGGCGAGCTGGATTGTCGCGTTCGGAGCCGTGATCTCGCTCACCGCGGTGCTCCTCGTGTTCCAATACGGGCAGCCGCGAATCTTCTACGCGATGGCGCGTGACGGGCTACTTCCGCCATGGGCGGCGAAGATCCATCCGAAGTACCGCACGCCGCACATCACGACGGTGCTCACCGGTTTGGTAGTCGCACTCGGCGCCCTGGTCATGGACGAGAACGAGATCTACGATCTCACGAACATCGGTACGCTGTCCGCGTTCGCAATCGTGTGCGTCGGGGTGTTGGTGCTCCGGTACAAGGAGCCAGAGCGGCCTAGGCCATTCCGAGTGCCGGCCGTATGGTTGATCGCGCCTTTGGGCGCGATCTTGTGCATTTTCACGATGCGCGGTCTGCCTCCGACGGCGTGGGAGCGCTTCGCCATCTGGCTGGCGGTGGGCATTGTCTTCTATTTCGCCTACGGCTTTCGTCACTCCAAGCTGCGAACCGGCAGCGGGTCTCCGCCTGCTGAGCGAACATGAGTGAATCGATCGGAAATACCGGGAAGGGAATGAAGCTCCACACCAAGATCCTCATCGGACTGGTGGTGGGCGCGATCCTCGGCATTACGGCGAATCAGGTGCTTGGCGGGTCGCACCCGTTCGTCGAAGGCACGAACAAGTACGTTGCGGGGCCGATCGGCCAGATCTTCCTCCGCATGTTGTTCATGATCGTCGTGCCGCTCGTCTTCGCGTCGATCTCGTTAGGCGTCGCCGGACTCGGAGACATTCGGCGCGTCGGGCGCGTCGGCACCAAGGCGATCGTGTACTTTCTCGCCTCGACGGCGTTGGCCGCCACGCTCGGACTGATCCTCGTAAACTACGTTCGTCCCGGCGAGCGCATCTCGGTCGAGACGCGTACGCAGCTCATGCAGACGTACGCGACCGATGCGAGCTCCAAGGTCGAGGCCGCGGCCACGTCCAATTTCGGCGTCGAGACGCTGGTCAACATCGTCCCGCGGAACCCGGTGAAGGCGGCGGTCGATCTCGACATGCTCGGGATCATTTTCTTCGGCCTGATCTTCGGCGCCGCACTCACGCTCATCGCCGCCGAGCGCGCGCAACCGATGCTGCGATGGCTCGAGGCGCTGAATGACGTCGTGATC
>DATFBY010000051.1:0-47471 GCA_035253585.1 Gemmatimonadaceae bacterium
CCGTGCTCAGCGCCAGGGCACCCGCATCCACGATTCGCGGCCGGCGCCAGTTGGAGCCGAGCGCCCACACTCCGAGCAGCAGTGCGACGGCGACGCCCTCGAGCGGACGTGTGAGACCGACCAGACCGATCCCGATCCCCCCGACAATGGCCCACCGAAGCTTTCGCTCCTCGCGCAGACGTAGCACCGCCCACGTGGCGAGCAGCGCGCAGAAGAGCGAGTGGGTGTGCGTCATGAAGTTCATCGCCATGAAGATGAACCAGGGCGATGTGGCCAGGAGGAGAACGACCAGGCGCGCGGTGCGGCGCGAGTACAGGCGCCCGACGATGCTCCACGTCAGAAGCACCGAAAGCGCGGCGAGCACGGGATTCACGAGCCAGGGCGCGCCGATCAGCTCGCCGGCGGTGAGCGCGAGCGGCCATCCCGGAGGAACAACGGAGTACCAACGCGCGCCGATGAACTCCATGAGATACACCCTGAAGGCTTCTGGAACGGGCGGCGCCGGCATCGTGAGGAGGCCTTGCGCGAAGTAGCGTGCCTGCCAGAGGTAGCCCACCTCGTCAGGCACGTGCGGATGCCGCTGATACGACAAGACGTTGAGGAGCACACCGAGCACCAGCACCCAGGTGGCGCCTAACAACGCAGCTCGATCGAGACCAGTTCCAACCACATCGTGCGTCAACGCGCGAAGGCGCCGCGGTTCGTTAGACAGACTGGCCACGGCGATGATGACCAGCGCCAATGCCAGCAGATGCAGGAGCGACGCGGACACGACTTCAACCGCGTATCCAGAGATCGACCGAGCGAGGGCGGCGCTACCGATTGCTGCGAGGATGGTGATGGCCAGCAACCGACCCCAGCCGAACTCCCTTACGACCCAGCCGGCGACGCGGCGAAGCACGTCGCGCCCAATGACAACGACGAGGGCGAGCTGCGCCAAGAGCACCGCCAGCACCACTGGCGACGTCTCACGGAGAATCCGTTCCGGCGAACGAATGTGCTGATAGCCGACGCGATTTCCGGCGTCGACCAGCAACAGTGCCGAGATTTGGGCGAGGAGCAGGATGCTCAACCAGAGTCCGACACGCGCCGCGCCCGTAACGATGCCAACCGCCAGTGCGGTCATCGCGGCCGCCGCGGCGAACGGGAAAACGATTGCGCCCTCGGGCGTGCCGGATCCATCACGGAATCGCGGCTCGAACACGGCCCACGCGGCAATCGCCACCGCGAGGATCATGAGGAGCGCGGGCACGATTCGCATACCGCGCTGAAAGCCAGCCGCGTTCCCGACGCTTCTCGTCACGCCCGATTCGGCTGACACGTCAGCGCCCAGCAATGGTGAGAACCCCGCGCCCGGCGATTCGTAGGTTCACGAACTGACCCAGCGTGACACGAACCTCGTCGCTCGGCGGCCGCGGCCCGCGCTCGAGTGTAGCGCTCACCGCGTAACGTCCAGCCGGCAGTCCACCAATGGAGACCGAGGCCGGGCCATCAGCCTTCAACACCACGACGCGTGAGCCGTCGGCGTTCACGAATGCCAAGGGGTGCACGCTCGCATTCTCGCTCGTTACACCGACTCGCACCGCGTCGCGCCGGATGTGGCGGAAGTACTGCGCGAGAAAGATAGATCGCCGGCCGATCTCTACGCGCGGATCACCGTCATCGAGCTCCACCCGATAGTAATGACCGCCGTTGTCGCCACCCGTGTAGGCCAGCGTGTACTGCGACCAGGCGGATACGTTCGCCAGCTCGAGATCGGCGTGCAGATTCTGGTAATCGCTGCCGATGTGCTCGAGCATTGAGGTGCGGAGTCCGAGCTGTGCGGCGCGCTGTCCGATCGCGCGAAGCTCTCCAGGCCGAGTCCCCAACGCTCCATAGCGATGATAGGAAAGCTCGCTGAGTGCCTGACGAGCGCCAGGCACCCTGAGCATCTGCTCGAGCATGGGGAGCGCCATGTCGGCGTGCACGGTGGAAGGCCCGATGAAATCGGGGAAGAAACCGTTGGCGTTCAACCGCCGCTTGGTCGCAACCAGCGCGTGCCCTAATCTCTCTCCGCTCCAGATCTTCGGATCGGGCTCGAGCACGAGCTCCCACGCGTCGGGGACGAGCCCGTACCGATCCCGTAGAAACTGGAATGTCGCCAGAGCAAATTCGGCGTACTCCTCGGAATTGTCGTCATGATGGTAGGAGTAGCCCGGGCACAATTTCGAGACGAACGCAACGTACGTGACGTTGACGTACAGCCGTTCGCCTCGCGCTTCCAGGCGGCGCTTGAGCGGAAGCACTACGTGCTCGACCGCGCGCGACATCCCGGAGAACTTGAAACCGCCCGTATCGATCACCAGCGGATCGGTGTTGTCGTTCTCCGTCGCGTAGCGGACGCACGCCCACACCTTGGCGACGTCGGGGTTCGTGGCGCGCTCCGCCTCGTAGTCGCGCCGGCTCTCCATTCCGCTCCGCACCTCGAGGCGAATTCGGTTGAGCCCGAGCTCATCCGCAGCCAGCGCCATCAAGGTGTCCCGAAAGCGAGGATACTCGGGAAGCTCTTGGGCGGCCTGGGCCACCGCTTCCCACCCGACAATTCGCTGAAAGCGCCGAGTGGTATCTACGGCGACGACCGCGTGGCGCGCGCTATCGCTGGCCGTGGCACCGTTGGCCGGAGCACCGCCCGCGTTCGAGCAAGCGCCGCCCGCGACGATGAGCAGCGCGAGCGCGTGGATGGGAGCGCGGGATCGCAGTCGATTGGCAGGAGACACGTGATTACCGAGAGCCAGCGGAGTCGGAGAGTCGACGAGCCGCGGCACGGACAGGACGACAGCTTTGTGTTCGGGATGCTCGGGTGAGGGCAAGCCGTGGTCCCCGAAGCGTAGACAAAGGGAGCCCTCGGAGCGCGCCGGAACGCCCACTTGCGCCCGTTCACCCGCTAGGCAGCGCCACAACGGCGTGGCAGTGCCGCTACATTAGATCGCGCGCGATGCTCGGAAGCTCGCACCGAGGCTGTAGATACGCATGGAGCGACGCTCAGGCAATGGCTGCCGTCTTGCTCTCCCGGGGGTGCCGCCATACCTGTTGTCCTTCGCGCCGACCGCGGCCGGCGATGCATCCAGAGCTCATCCCGAGATCGCTGTGACTCGTTCTTCAGACGCGCCGGCGTACGTGCCTCCAACACCTCCGCCGGCCGACGACATCGCGCCCCCGGCCACCGCACCAACGACGCGTGTACGAGGTGCCAGGGCCGTGCGCTACTGGTTGCGTCTGGCTCGGCCCGAGCAGTGGGTGAAGAACTTTTTCGTCCTGTCTCCTCTGCTCTTCTCCGGAAAGATCGTCGACCTTGGCGCCGTCGTCACCGCTGTCGATGCGTTTCTCGCGTTCTGCGCGCTGGCCAGCGGGATCTACATGTGGAACGACGTCGTCGATGCATCGGCCGACCGCGCCCATCCGACGAAGCGAACGCGGCCCGTCGCCGCCGGCGTGATCTCGCCGCTCGAGGCATCGCTCATCGGCAGCGTGCTCTTGTTAGGCGGCATCGCCGCCGCGTTCGTGATCGAGCCGCGCTTTGGTCTGATCGCCCTCGCCTACGTGGTGCTCAACGTCCTGTACTCGCGCTGGCTCAAGCACGTGGTGATCGTCGATGTCTTCCTCATCGCGTCGTTCTTCATCCTCCGACTCGTCGGCGGCTCGGCGGCGATAGACGTGCGGCCCTCGGTGTGGCTCCTCCTCTGCGGCGGCCTGCTGGCGCTCTATCTCGGTTTCGCCAAGCGCCGTCACGAGCTCGTGCTGCTCGGTACGAGCTCGCCCGATCATCGCAGCGTACTGTCGCACTACAGCCCGATCTTTCTCGATCAGATGTCGGTGGTGCTGCTCTCGGCCACCATCATCTCGTACGTGATGTACACGCTCACGTCGCAGACCGCGGCCGCCGTGGGCTCCGAGACGTTGAGTTATAGCACCGTCTTCGTGCTATACGGCGTGTTCCGGTATCTGTACCTCGTGCACAAGCGAAATGGCGGCAGTCCCACGGAGACCCTTCTCACCGACCGTCCGATCATCATTGCCGTCGTGCTCTGGCTCCTCTACTGCGCCTGGGTGATCTATCGCCCGATCTGAGCACGTCGTCGGCCGAAATTTCCTGAGCCTGGGTGCTGGTGAAGCGGCGGCGCGCGTCATCGCGTTCGCCGCCACGGTCTACATCGCACGCGTGCTTGGCGCCGAAGGGTATGGCGTCATTGGCTTCGCCACCGCGGTCATGCTGTATCTGACGCGAATCGCCGACGCCGGCGCGGAGCTCGGTCTCGGCGTGCGCGAGATTGCCGCACGGCCCGAGGTGGCGGATCGCCTCGCGTCGGCGATGATCGGCTTCCGCCTGGTCATGAGCGCGGCACTGGCAGCGCTCACCGCAGCGATCGCGTTCGTCTTCCTGCCTTCGCCTGACGAGTACGTGCTGGCCGCGTACGCGCTCACACTGCTCGCGGTCGGATTCAGCACGCGGTGGGTGCACCTCGGCCTCGAGCGCTCGGCGCGCGTGGCGATCGCTCGCGTGGCGGGCGAGGCCGCGATGCTTGGCCTGATCTTCTGGCTGGTACGCTCGCCAGCCGATGTGGCCCGTGTCCCGCTGGCGCAGCTCGTTGGCGACATGCTGGCCAGCGTCGTGTTGTTGATCTGGCTCCGCCGCCTAGGCCATCGCATCGGTGCGGTGTTCGATTGGGAGCTGATCCGGCCAGTTCTACGGCGCGCGGTACCGCTGGTGACGAGCGCACTGCTCGGGCTGATGATCTACAATGCCGATTTCATTTTCTTGCGTGTAATGCGCGGCTCGACCGACGTGGGTTACTACGCCGCGGCGTACACGCTGATCAGCTTTCTCATCAACCTCGGCATTGCGTACGGGCTGAGCTTGCTTCCGACGCTCACGCGACTCGGTGCCGAGCCTCAGCATCAGCGAGCGCTGTATCACACGGCATCGGCGCACGTCTTCGCGGCGTCGTTGCCAGTGGCTGTCGGCGGTTATCTGTTGGCGCCGGGAATCATCGCGCTCTTCTTTGGCTCGGAGTATGCGCCCGCCGTGATCGCGCTCCAAGTTCTGGTTTGGTCGATTCCACTTTCGCTCGTACGCGACGTCCCGATCATCGCGTTGATGGCGAGTGGGCGCGAGGATCGCGTACTGCGGACGACGGGGGCGGCGGCGTTGAGCAATCTTGCGCTCAACGCGCTGCTCATTCCGCGCTACGGTATCGCCGGCGCCGCGGCGGCAACGGTGATCACCGAGGCAGCGCGACTGGTGCTGGCGATCCACTTCAGTACGGAGTTCGGCTTCGGCCGAACGCCGTTCTCGCGGTATTGGCGAAGCGCGATAGCCGGCGCGCTAATGGCCGCGTCTATCCTGGCGATCCCAGGGCGGTCGCTGATCCTCGGAATTCCAATCGGCGCGCTTGTCTACTTGGGCGCGCTCACGTTGTTAGGCGGAGTCAAGCTGCGCCGACGGGAGCTGCCCGAGCTCACCGTTTAGAAGTCGCGTCCTCGACACGGTGCCGCGCCACGTGCAGTGACCAGGTGCGGCCACGTACCATCACGCCTTTCGAGTCACGTAGCCGACGACTTCGCCGGCGACCCACGCCGTGAGAAACCCGGTGATGCGTGGTGACGCTCGCAAGAAGCGCGTGACCGGCACACCAGAGCGTCGTGCGTGCTTCGCCAACCGAGACAATAGCACTATGGGAAGCGCGCCGGATAACGCGATGTAACCGATGCGCTGGAGCGTCGAGCTGTCTCGGACGCGAGTCGAGCCGAAGAGTCTTCCCCAATGAAAGCGTTCGTCCAGCAGCGCGCGCTCGTTAGGCACGTCGCGGCGATGGTCCACGATCAGCTCGCTCGAGAGATATAGAGTTTCGCCTAACGCGAGCAGCGCGCTGTGAACACGATTCTCATGGTAGCGCGAGCTCCACAGTGCGGCCGTGCGCTCGAGCGCGCGACGCTTGTATGTGACGTTGACGTCCGACACCCACTCGGCCACGCGACTCTCGAAAGGCAGCTGGTAGCGACCGAAGTCGCACAGATAAACTGCCCACGCGGCCGGCGTCGTCGGCACGTGCTCGATGGCACCGCCGATCACTGCGTGCGGCAGCGCTTCGTGCAATCGCACGGCGTTCCGCGCCCAGTCGCCGCGCGGCGCGCCGCGATCTTCGAGAATCGCGATGACCTCACCCGTCGCCGCTTTCAGCCCCGCCGCACGTCGGCGATCGAATAGCTCGTGCTGCGCCGCGTGCGATCCTATGGGGTGGTCCGTCGTCACCGGTCCGAGTGGAAGCGCGCGGACCCACGTGAAGCGCGATGCGCGGCGCACGACATCGAGGGGAACACTCGCGTCGTACGGCAGGATGACCTCGAGCTCCGGGGGCTCGATCTGCGCACCGAGCGCCGCGAGGCAGCGGTCGAGCGCGGCCCCGCCTTCGACGATGGTGACGACGACGGACAGCTTCACCAGAGCTCGGCGAATGAAGGCCTGTGGAACGGGGGATCGGCGTATCTAGGGTCGAAGCGCCATGGCGTCAACGGCGCCGACCATCCCGCGGCTTGCCTGGTCGCACTCTTGGAAACGCGATACGGAGTGTCGGTTTCGCGCCACGATGGGACGCTACAACGCATGCTCCCGGCCCCGAGCCACGTGACGTAACTCCTTGTTTGCTAACCACATAAGGTCCGTCGCCGGGTCGGCCGTCCGGGCACTCGCTTTGCGCTAGCCCCCCACGCCACCGCCGATCGTTCACCAGACACCCGACCCGAGATGCCCGCACAACTCTCCCTCGTAATGCCGTGCTACAACGAGGAGGAGATCGTCGCATACACGATCAACCGCTTGCTGGCGGCGTTCGAGCGGGCCGGATACGACCTCCAACTCGTGGCGGTGGACAACGGATCGACCGATCGCACCGCCGAAATTCTCGCCGACTTCGCGGCTAAGAACCGCGCCGTCGTCCACCATACCGTCGTCAAAAACCAGGGTTACGGCTTCGGAGTGCTGAGCGGCATCCCGCTCTGCACCGCGCCCTGGATCGGCTTCATTCCAGCCGACGGTCAAGTGGACGCCGAGGATGTGGTCGCGCTCTACGAGGCCGTCGCGGGAAGCACGGGACCGGTGTTGGCGAAAGTTCGTCGTCGCTTCCGAATGGACGGCCTCACCAGAAAGATCGTCTCCACCGGCTACAACCTGTTCATGCTCATGCTGTGGCCGCGGCTCGGATCGCTCGACGTGAACGGCGTCCCGAAGATCCTCCCGCGTGATGTGCTGCTCGACATGCAGCTTCGCTCCAAGAACTGGCTGCTCGATCCGGAAATCATGGTGAAGGCAAGCCACCTGAAGCTGCGAGTGCTGGAGTTCAACGTGTTCGCGCGCATGCGTGGCGGCGGCTTGTCGCACGTGCGCGCGCAGACGTGCTGGGAGTTTCTGACCAACTTGCTTCGTATGCGATTCTCTGGTGAGCTGGAGCGTTGGGCCGCGCAGCTGTCGGCGTCGAAGCGCTCGCGTGCCGGAGTCAACGAGAGCGCTGCTGCAGTGGAGCCCCGGGCCGCACTGGTCGACCGGGGTGCGCGATGAGCGCCGCCGCCGGCCTGTTGTCCCAGATGCCCGCTCGCCGTCCTGTGCATCGTCGTCGTGATCGCTGCCGGGCGTGCGGCTCGATGCGACTCGACCGCTTCCTCGAGCTCGGCGCGCAACCGCTCGCCAACGCGTTCGTTCGCGATCCGGCCGAGTTCGCTACCGAGGCGCACTACCCGCTCGATCTCTATTTCTGCGAAGGGTGCGGGCTCGTCCAGCTCCTCGACGTGATCGACCCCGAGGTGCTGTTCCGGGACTACATCTACGTCACCGGGACCTCGTCGACCATCGCCGCGCACAACGAGCGATACGCGCGTACGATTCTCGCCATGCTCGACGCCGAGCCTAACGATCTCATCGTGGAGATCGCCAGCAACGATGGAAGTCTGCTGTCGCGCTTCGCGCAGCAGGGCGTACGGACGCTCGGCATCGAGCCCGCGCGCAACATCGCGGCGCTGGCGCGCGAGCGCGGGATCGAGACCGTCGAGCGCTTCTTCGACATCGAGACCGCCGAAGACGCGCGCGCGACCCACGGTGCGGCGCGCGCGGTCATTGCGAACAACGTGCTCGCGCACGTCGACGACACGCTCGGCTTTTTGCGCGCGGGCCGCACGCTGGTGGCCGACGACGGCATCGTCGCGGTCGAGGTGCCGTATGTGCGCGAGATGCTCGAGCGTCTCGAGTACGACACGGTGTATCACGAGCACCTTTGCTATTTCTCGATCGGCGCGCTGCTCAGACTGTTCGAGAACGCCGGACTACGGGTGATCAAAGTAGAGCGCGTGCCAGTACACGGCGGCTCCATTCGCGTTTACGCCGTGCCTGACGTGCGTTTGGGCGAACATGCGCGCGGAGTGCTGGCACTGGCCGAAGAGGAGCGCGAGCACGGCATCACATCGCTCGATCGCTGGCGTCGCTTCGCCGCCGATGTGGCGGCCAACCGCCGTGCGCTTCTCGACCTGCTGCGGTCTCTCACGCGCAATGGAAGCGTCGTCGCCGGATACGGCGCACCGGCGAAGGGAAATACGCTGCTCAACTACTGCGGGATAGGAAACGAGATCCTTCCCTTCACCGTCGATCGCAATCCACTCAAGGTCGGCCTGTTCACTCCGGGCATGCACCTGCCAGTCCTTCCGGTGGAAGCGATTCTCGAGCGGCAGCCTGACTACGTGCTCATTCTCGCCTGGAATTTTGCGGACGAGATCATGAATCAGTTGACGCAGTATCGCGAGCGTGGCGGCCGGTTCATCGTCCCCGTGCCCACGCCCTCCGTCGTCTCGTGATGAAGACTGTGATTCTCGCGGGCGGGCGAGGCACGCGTCTGTCCGAGGAGACGGTGTTGCGGCCGAAACCAATGGTGGAGATCGGCGGAAAGCCGCTCCTCTGGCACATCATGCACATCTATGCCGACCACGGCTTCAAGGATTTTCTCGTGGCGTGCGGATACAAGGGGGAGCTGATCAAGGAGTACTTCCGCAACGTCTTTCTGCACAACAACGATTACGTCATCGATCTGCGTGACGGCGCGCTCAGCGTGCTGAACGGTGGCAGCATCGATTGGAAGGTCGGCGTCATCGACACTGGCCTCGAGACGCAGACCGGTGGACGCATCAAGCGTCTTCGTCAGTGGGTGGGCGATTCGACGTTCATGGTGACCTACGGTGACGGCGTCGGAGACATCGACATCAGGAAGCTGGTGCAGTTCCACTGCACGCACGGCCGGTTGGCTACGGTGACCGCGGTTCGGCCGCCGGCGCGATTCGGTTCGCTCCTGCTCGAGAACGACACGGTGAGTGAGTTCTCCGAAAAGCCACAGGTCGGTGAAGGCTGGATCAACGGTGGTTTCTTCGTGCTCGAGCCGCGCGTGTTCGACTATCTCGATGGTGACCAGAGCATTCTCGAGCGGGAGCCACTCGAGCGTTTGGCGGCCGACAGACAGCTCATGGCCTATCGCCACGAGGGCTTCTGGCAGCCGATGGACACGCTGCGTGAGAAGGAGCTGCTCGAATCGCTCTGGTCGTCGGGGCGCGCACCGTGGAAGAAGAGCAAATGAACGGCGCCCCGTTCTGGCGTGACCGCAACGTACTGGTGACCGGCGCCACCGGCCTGCTCGGCTCGTGGCTGACCGAGTCGTTGATCGATCGCGGAGCATCGGTGGTGTGCCTCGTGCGCGACTGGGTGCCGGAGAGCCGGCTCTTGTCAGGCAGCGCGATCATGCGCGCGCGCATGGTCCGGGGTGAGCTGGAGGATCTGACCACGGTCCTTCGCGCGATCAACGAGTACGAGGTCGATTCGGTCTTCCACCTGGGCGCGCAGACGATCGTCGGTACGGCGTCGCGCTCGGCACTCTCGACGTTCGAATCGAACATCAAGGGGACGTGGACGCTGCTCGAAGCGTGCCGCATGTGTGCATCGCGCATTCAGCGAGTGATCGTCGCATCGAGCGACAAGGCGTATGGCGCGCACGAGCGTCTACCGTACACGGAAGAGACGCCGCTCGTGGGCCGCTTTCCGTACGATGTCTCGAAGTCGTGCGCCGATCTCATCTCGCAATCGTACTTCCATACATATCGCCTGCCGGTGGCGGTGACGCGCTGCGGAAATCTCTTCGGCGGCGGTGATCTCAACTTCAATCGCCTGATCCCGGGCACCATTCGCTCGGCCCTTCGCGGCGAGTCGCCGATCATCCGGAGCGACGGCACCTTCGTGCGCGACTACTTCTACGTGCGCGATGCAGTCGATGCCTATCTCGAGCTCGCCGAGCAAATGGTCGATGGCGCGTTCTCGGGCGAGGCGTTCAACTTCGGCACCGAGACACCGCTTTCCGTGCTCGAGTGCGTCGACGCGGTCTTGTCGCTCATGGACCGCACCGATCTCGAGCCCACGATTCTCAATGAAGCGTCCCACGAAATTCCGCGGCAGTTTCTCGACTGCACCAAGGCGAAGACACGACTAGGTTGGCGTTCCCGTCGCAGCTTCGAAGAGGGGCTGCGCGAGACGATCGACTGGTATCGTGTATGGCTCGGTGGCGACTCGCGGAATACGCCAGTGGGCATTGACCCCATACCGGTCGCGGCCACCTGAGTACGACTTCCGTTCAGACTCCCGCGGTTCACGCCGAGCCGCGGACGGGTGACACCCGCGTTTCCGGCGTCATGCTCGTCGCCCTGGCTCTCGGGGCGGCAGCGCTCGCCCTCCCTCCGACTCGTGTTGCCGAGTGGCTGGTGGGCGGCGCGCCGCGCCAAACCATCGCGGACGTCGAGCTCGGCGTGTGGCTCCTCAAGGGGCTGCTCGCGCTGCACGCTGGAGCGCTCGCGGCGGCGGCTCGCTCGCGTTTTCCCTGGACGGCAACGGCGCCGCTCGCGGAAGGCGTATTGAGTGAGCCGCCCGCCGCCACTCGCCGGGAAATCGTGATGCTGACCAGCCTACTGCTGCTGGCGCTCCTCCTTCGCCTGGTCGCGTTAGGCGACGGGCTCTGGTTCGACGAGATCCAAACGTTGGTGCAATCGGTTCGGGCGCCGATGGGCAACGTGATTGCCACGTTCCAGAACAGCAACCAGCACGCGCTCTTCTCGCTCCTGGCGAAGGCGAGCATCGCGCTCACCGAGGAAAGCGCGTGGGCGCTTCGTCTGCCGGCCGTGTTGTTAGGCGTGGCCAGTCTGGCGGCATTGTTCTGGTTCGCGTCGATGGTGACGAGCCGTTTGGAAGCGTTGTTGGCCGTAGCGCTGCTTACCGTCTCGTATCACCACGTGTGGTTCTCGCAGAACGCACGCGGCTACACCGGATTGATGCTCTGGACGCTTCTCGCCACCGGCCTCTTCGCGCGGATGCTATCGAGCCGCGAGACGCGCACGTGGGGCGTGGCAGCCGCGTACGCGCTGTGCATGGCACTGGCGATCTACACGCACCTGACCGCCGTCTTCATCGTCGTCGCTCATGCTTTGGTGTGGGCGGTGCTCGCGTACAAGAATCGTCGGACCGACATCTGGCCGGTTGCCCTGGTGCCCCTGGTGGCGCTCGTGCTCGCCGGGACGCTCTCGCTGCTGCTCTACTCGCTCGCGCTGCCACAGCTCGTGAGGGTGATGCAGGTGCCGGTGATGGAGGGTCAGGAAACCGCCTGGAAATCACTCGGCTGGGCGCTCATGACCATGTACGATGGTTTGACGCAAGGCAGCTGGCTGATGGTCGGGGTCATGGCGGCCGGCGCACTCGTCGGGCTGGCCGGGGTTGCGAGCTTCTGGCGGCGTCACTGGTCGCTCGCGGCGCTCATGCTCCTGCCCGCGTTGCTGACGGCGGCCGCGCTCGTCGCCAACTCGCACAATCTGTGGCCGCGGTTCTTCTTCTTCAGCGCCGGCTTCGCGGTTCTGATAGCGATTCGAGGCGTATTCGCGCTTTCACCGATCCTGCCCACCAGACACGCGTCGGCATTGGCGACGGCGGCGATTCTCTTCGTCATTGCCGTGAGCGCCAGCACGGTGCGGCACGCGTGGGGACCCAAGCAAGATTACGAAGGTGCTCGCCGCTTCGTCGAAAGTAAGGTGTCACCCGACGATGCGGTGGTGACGCTGGACATGACGATCATCCCTTACAACACGTACTACAAGATTCCATGGGACTCCGTGTCCAATGGCGCCGACCTCGAGTCAGTCGAGAAGAAGCACACGCGCACCTGGGTTCTCTATCAGTTCCCCGTGCGGCTAGAAGCCGTTCAGCCAACGACCTGGGCACGCCTGCAGGAGCGCTATGAGACTGTCGGCGAGTTCCCCGGCACGCTTGGTGGCGGTTCGATCTTCGTCAAGGTGAGTGAATGACGTCGCTGCAAGCGGCCAAGCCCCAGCAACTGACGCGGATCGAAGACATCATCGAGTCGAGTCAGATCGCGCTCGAGCATGCGGTGACGGTCGTGATTCCGGCGTTCAACGAAGCCGGACACGTCGCGCAGCAGGTGCACGCGGTGCAGGAGATGATGGAGAGCACCGGTTGGCGCTTCGAGATCATTGTGGTCGACGATGGATCGCGCGACAGTACCGCTGAAGAAGCCGCCGGCACCGGCGCACGCGTTCTCCGACACAAGCGCAATCGCGGATACGGCGCATCGCTCAAGCGCGGGATCGCCGCCGCGGCGTACGATTGGATTCTCATAACCGATGCCGACGGAACGTACCCGACAGCCGCGATCCCGCGGCTCCTTGCCGCCGCCGACGAGAACGACATGGTGGTCGGCGCGCGCATCGGCGAGTCGGTGGCGATTCCTATGGCGCGGCGTCCCGCGAAGTCGTTCCTGAATCGTCTCGCCAGCTATCTCGCCGGCCAACATCTCCCCGACATCAACTCGGGACTGCGGCTGATGCGGAAGTCGCTCGTCGAGCGCTTTGTGCACCTACTGCCTTCGGGGTTCTCGTTCACCACGACGATCACGCTGAGCGCGGTGTGCAATGACTACCAGGTGGAATACATCCCGATCGACTACCACGCACGTCTCGGTGAGTCCAAGATCCGTCCGCGCCACGCGTACGATTTCACATTGCTCATCCTGCGGACGATCGTCTTTTTCAACCCGCTGAAGGTCTTCATCCCGCTCGGTGCGCTGCTCTTCCTGGCGGGGATCGCGAAGTTCGCGTACGACATCACGCGCGACAATCTCTCCGAAAGCGCCGTGCTCGGCGTGCTCGGTGCGCTCATCGTGTGGGCGGTAGGACTCCTCGCCGACCAGAACGCGCGCATCGCGATGTCGAAGCAATGAAGCTCTGGGTGAAAGTTGCCGTAAGCGCGAGCTTGCTCGCGCTGCTCTTCGTGCTTCTGCCCTGGCACGACGTGCGCGATGCGTTCTCCCGGCTGCCGCTCTCGGTGTGGGCACTGGTGCTGGCCGGCTTCCTCCTGGGGCATCAAGTCGGTGTCGTGAAATGGCGCCTGCTCGTGAACGCCGGCAACGCCAGTCTCCGACTCATCGATGCCACGCGTTGTTATGCGGCGGGCCTGTTCGCAAATCTGTGCTTGCCGAGCATCGTGGGTGGTGACGTCCTGCGCGCCGCGCTTGCCGGCAAAGCGACGGGCCGCGCGGAAGCGGCCCTGATGGGCGGCGTCGCCGATCGCGCCATCGACATCGTGACGATGTGCGTGCTCATCGCCGGTGGGACGCTCATGATCGGAGGTCAGCTGTCCGGCGAGTGGCGCATGATCGCGCCTGCCATACTGTTTCTCGGTGTGATGGGACTCTTGGCGGCGATGCCATTCGTCCTCCGTCGTCCGCTCACCTGGTGGCCGCGACGCGTGCGGCGTCCGCTCGGCCGTAGCCTCGTCGCGCTCCGCCGATTGCTCCGTGACCGCCGAGCGGCTGCGATCGCACTTCTGCTCTCGCTGATCATCCAGAGCAGCTTCGTCGTGCTGAACTACTGGATCGGCCGTGCTGTCGGCGTCGAGACGACGCTGGCCGTTTGGTTCCTCGTGTGGCCCTTGGCCAAGGTTGCGGGACTGCTCCCGATCAGCCTGGGCGGTCTGGCGGTGCGCGATGCCACACTCGGCGCCCTGCTCCTTCCGTTCGGCGTGCCTTTGGCGCGCGGTGTGGTGGCCGCACTCGTTTGGCAAACGGTGATGATTGCTGGAGGTCTCGTGGCAGGCGTCGTCTGGTGGGCACTGGCCCAGAAGCGCCACGTGACATCGGAGCTCCCCTCGGCGGCACTCGCGGCTCGTACAATAAGGTAGTATGAGTCTCCCCCACGTCGTCGTGTTAGGCGCCGGTCCCGCGGGCGTCGGCGCCGCGTACGAGCTGCGCCGTACCGGGAAGGCGACGGTCACCGTCCTCGAGCAGCAGTCGGCAGTCGGCGGAAATTCCGGAAGCTTCGAAGCGGCCGGGCAACGCCTCGACTTCGGCAGTCACCGCCTCCATCCCGCATGCGAGCCGCGCATCCTGCGCGACATCCAGCAGTTGTTAGGCGACGATCTCCTGCTCAGACCGCGACGTGGACGCATCCGGCTTCGTGGGAAGTGGATTCACTTTCCGCTGAAGCCGGTCGACTTGTTCCTGCGACTCGATCGTGGATTCGCGGCGAGCGTGCTCCGTGACATGGTGGCGCGGAAACTGAAGCACACCAATGGTAGTGCGCCGACGGCCGAAAGCTTCGCCACCGTTTTACGCGCGAGTCTGGGCCCGACCATCTGCGACGACTTCTACTTCCCCTACGCGCGAAAGATCTGGGGCCGCGCTCCTCAAGATCTATCGGCGATTCAGGCGCGCCGCCGGGTGTCGGCCAGCTCCTTCGGTAAACTCGCGCGCAAGGTGATCTCGCAGATTCCAGGACTCAAACCGCCGGGCGCAGGGCAGTTTTATTACCCGCGTCGTGGATTCGGCCAGATCAGCGAGGCATACGCCGAGGCGGCGCGCGCACACGGCGCCGAACTGCTGCTCGGTTGGAAAGTCACCGGTGTCGAGCGGTCGGCGACGAACGCCGAGCGTTGGGTCGTCGAAGCGACGAACGGCACCGAGACGAAAGGGATCGAGGCCGACTTCGTTTGGTCGACATTGCCCATCTCGCTGCTCGCCCGGTTGATGCGCCCCGCCGCGCCGAGGGAAGTGCTCGATGCCGCCGGTCAGATCGACTATCGCTCGATGATGCTGATCTATTTGCATCTCGACATCGATCGCTTCACGGATTTCTACGACGCGCACTATTTCCCGGGGGCCGACGTTCGCATCACGCGACTGAGCGAGCCGAAGACGTATGCCGCACTCGCCGAGCCGCGCGGCCGTACCACGTTGTGCGCCGAGCTCCCGTGCTCGCCCGACGATCCCTGGTGGTCGATGAGTGACGCCGAGTTAGGCAAGCTGGTGTCCGACGACTTGGCGCGAGCCGGACTTCCTCTGCCCCGGCCTCCCGTTTCGGTGACCGTCAAGCGTCTGCGTCACGCCTATCCGATCTACCTCACCGGCTACGAGCACCCGTTCGGTGTGCTCGATGCCTGGTCGGAGTCGATCCCGCGACTCCTGACCTACGGCCGTCAGGGACTCTTCGCCCACGACAACACGCACCATGCATTGGCCATGGCGTATGGCGCGGTTGAGTGCCTGGAAGGTGGCCAGTTCGACGAGGCGCGTTGGCGGGAGCATCGTAACGTGTTCGCCACCCACGTCGTGGAAGACTGAAAGCTGTTGCTTTCGCGCAGCAGCAATGCGATAGTGCGAGGATGCAAAGGGCGCTACATCATTCCATATGTCGTTGAAGCATAATACGTTAGCGTAGTACGTCAGGCATCGAGCTGAACCGCGGGGCCGGGCACACGCGTTGCCCCTGAAAGGTGCGCTCTCAGCCCCGGCCGCCTGGTCGGTTTCTCCAACGGATTGAATTCATGCAGACCGTCGACCGCGTGAAGCGGCACGTGCAGTTGGTGCAGCGGAATTACGATCACGACGTCGGAACCCCTCCGTTCCTCGTCCTGTTCATCAATTCCATCTGCAACATGAAGTGCGAGCACTGCTTCTACTGGACCAGCCTCAACAAGAAAGACGACCTGACGTACGACGAGCTGGTCGCGCTCTCGAAGTCGATGGGGCACATCGAAAACCTGAATCTGTCAGGCGGCGAGCCGTTCCTTCGCAAGGAGTTCGCGGACGTCTGCCGGCAGTTCATCCGCAACAACGGCGTCAGGCAGATCTACGTCCCGACCAACGGGTACTTCACCGATCGCACGATCGCCGCGTTGCGCTCCGTTCTCGAGGAGCCGTCGCTCGATCTCTTCGTCGTCGAGCTCTCGCTCGACGGGATGCCCGAGTTCCACGATACCTTCCGGGTGGCGCGCCACTCTTTCGAGAAGGCGATGCAGACGTACGACGCGTTGGCCGCGCTCCAGCAGGAAGATCCGCGGCTGCGCATCCACGCGAACTCGTGCGCCACGGGCATCAACCTGGCCGAGATCAAGCAGCTCACGACGTTCCTCTTCGATCGCTGCCCGGCGATGGAGCACCACAACCTCGCCATCATCCGCGGCGACCGAAAGAACCCGTCGCTCAACGGACCGACGCTGCAGCAATACGAAGAGCTGTACGAGTACATCCGCCGGCTGTGGGCGCCGCGCGAGCGGTCGCGTTACGGCGCGCTGGTGGAGCCACTCCTTCAGCATGTAAAGGTTCGCACCCTGCGCGAGGAGCGACAGGTGGTGCCGTGCCGTGCCGGAAAGCTCAGCGCGGTCGTGTATGCGAATGGCGACGTGAGCGTCTGCGAGACGCACGCGCCGATCGGCAATCTCCGGCAGAAGACCTTCCCCGAGATCTGGAACTCGCCTGAAGCCGTGAAGATTCGCCGCTCGATCGAGGCGCGCGAGTGCTATTGCAGCCTCGAGATCTCGATGTGGTCGAGCATTGTGTACCAGCCGGTGCAACTGGTGCGTGCAATCGCCGGCTCCAAGTTGTGGAAAGCGCCGCTGCCGTTAGCCGATGACGAGCGCGCCGACTACGCCGAGAAGGCAAAGCCGTTGGCACCGCGCGAGCAGCACGCCCAACCAGTCGAGGCCGCGGCTTCGTCCTCATGAGCGCCAGCGGCGCACGCTCGAGGGAGCCCTCGAGCGAGCGTGCGAGCCAGCGCGTGGGCGTCGCCGTCCGGCTGTTCGTGACGGTCTGGCTCGTCTACGCGATCCACTTTTCATCGAACGTCGTTCGTGAGAGCTATCTCGCCGTCGCGCTCGGCGAGAAGCTCTCCGTGCGCGTCGACGAATATCTCGGCCTCCACCCCGATCTGTTCGAGATTCCCGGACGCGGGGGCTACATCAACAACAATCCCGGCGCGTCGATGCTCGGCGCGATTCCCTATGCGGCGGCGCGGCCTTTCATGGCCGCGCTTTTCCGTGTGAAGCCCGAGCTGGTGCGCCCGAAGCCACCCGCGACATACGATGACGCACGGCCGAATCGCCAGCGCTTCATGAACCTGGCGAGAGAACGTGGGCTCGACGTGAAGCTCGTGCTCGCCGCCCTGAGCATGCACTTAGGACTCATGGCGCCGCTCGCCGCACTGGCGGCCGTCGTCATGTTCATGTTTCTCGGCGTGCGTCTCGGCGACTCGCGCCTGGCGCTCTGGTTGGCGCTGCTTTACGCGTTCGGCACACCGATCTTCTTCCGCTCGGCGTTCCTCAATCAGAATGCGATCGTCGCGCACTGCGTGCTGTTCGCGTACGTGCTGTTGGCGGGAATCCGGCCGCGTGCGATAGGTGAGACGCCGTCATCCAGACAGGTCATGGGCGCGGGCGCTCTGCTGGGCTTGGCACTGCTCACCGACTACAGTGCGCTGCCATTCATCATCGCGTTCGGCGTGTGGATGCTGGTGATGTCGTGGCGTACCGGCGGCGCCTCCCGGTCGGCGCGCGCGGCGCTCGACATGTCGTTAGGCGCCGTAGTGCCGATCGCGCTTTTACTCGCGTATCAGTGGGCGGCGTTCGGGAGCCCCTGGTTCCCCGCTCAGCGCTACATGCCGGCGACCTTCCTCAGCGTTCGCGGTTGGAACGGATTCTCGGTGCCGTCGCTGGAGCTCTTCTGGCGAAATCTCCTCGATCCGGGTTACGGCTTGTTCGCCTTCTCGCCGATGCTGATCGCGGCGCTGGCGTCGCCCTTCATCGCGCGTGGGCGCGGCGGGCCAAGCACGAGCGAGTTGTGGCTGATCTTCGGCGCCTCGGCGCTGCTACTCCTGTTCAGCAGCGCCAACCAGTTCGCGTTTCTCCAGTGGAATACCGGCGTACGCTACATGGTCCCCGCCGGCGCGCTGCTCTTCTTGGCGATGGTACCAGTGCTTCTTCGCGCTCCCCGCTGGCTGATGTGGACGTTGGTCGTGGTCACACTCACGGTGTCGTGGAGCGTCGCGATGACGCGTGAGAACGTGAACGTGGCGCTGCCGCAGGTGCTCGTCGGTGGTTTCACGCTTCCGATCCTGATCGTCATTCGGAAGACTGCAAGCGGCTATGCGGACTTCGTGAGTCAGACCGGCGTGTCACCACTTCCGATCTTCACGCTCGTTGGCGTGACGCTGTGGCTCATTTGGCGCGGCGTGCGGTTGTCGTCTACCGAGCCCGATCCCGTCGTCAACGCGGACGGCGGGGCGGCAGTGCAGCTCCCACCGCGAACGCGCTCCGAGGCGCGACTGAGGGAGCGCGTCTAGCTAGTGCAATTCATCCTGATCGCCATCGAGGCGCTGCTCGTCGTGTTGCTGGCAGCGGCCGCACTCCTTCGCCCGGGGGCCGTGATCCGCGCCACGGAGCCGCTCATGTGGGCGGTGGACTGGATGGCGCGCTACCGCGTCGCATCGATCGTGTTGTGCGCCGCGCTGCCGTTGGCGATTCGGCTGGTGGTCATGCCATCGCTTGGCGTTCGCGCGCCGAAGACACAAGACGAGTTCGCGCAGCTCCTCCAAGCGGAAACGTTCGCACGCGGCCGGCTGTCGACGCCTCCCCCGGTGCTGCCGCGCCACTTCGAGTCGGTGCACGTGAGCGTCGAGCCTTCGTACTTCTCGAAATATCCGCCGGCAAAAGCGACGATGCTCGCGGTCGGGCAGCGTTACTTGGGCCACCCGTGGTGGGGGGCTTGGCTGAGCATTGGTCTCATGTGCGCTGCCATCTGCTGGATGCTGCAGCAGTGGCTCCCACCGCGGTGGGCGTTGTTAGGCGGTCTACTGGTGGCGGTGAAGCTCGGCATCTTCAGTTACTGGATGAACAGCTATTGGGGCGGGGCCGTGGCGGCGGCGGGAGGCGCGCTCGTGCTCGGCGCCGCGCGCGGAGTGTGGCGAGCGACGCGATCACGGCCGCCGCGGGCGCGCGACGTGGTGGTGATGTCGCTTGGCGCGATCATCCTGGCGAACAGTCGTCCCTTCGAGGGGTTTCTGCTCTGCGCCGCGGTGGTGGTACTGTCAGCCATTGGCGTCTTCCAAGCGCAGATCGAGCCGCGAACCATCGCACTGAAAGTGGCGCTCCCCGCCCTTCTGGTGCTGCTGCCGGGGGCGGCGCTCATGGCCCGCTACCACACTGCGCTCACCGGCGAGCCGACGCGCTTTCCGTACGCGCTCAATTCCTCGCAGTATCGTATGGCGGGGCAGTTCATCTTCAGCGCGCCACGACCGGAACGTGAGTACCGCCACGCCCACCTGAGGCGGTTCTACGAGCGCGAGCGCGCGACGCAGTTGAGCAAGCGCTCGTTAGGCGCGATGCCGCGCCACGTCTCGGCACTCGGCATCAAGATCTGGCTCTTCTTCATCGCGCCCGCGCTCACTCTGGCGCTCTTGGCCCTGCCGCGGCTCGCGCGCAGCCGGAAGATGCGTCCGCTGCTGATCGTCGGTGGCGTCGTCGGTGTCGGCCTGATTGCCAACGCGTTCTTCATCCCCCACTATGCGGCGCCCCTGCTCGCTCTCATGGTGGCGGCGCTCGTCCACGGCCTCCGACATCTCCAGCATTTCCGCTGGCGCGGAGCGCCCGTGGGAATGGCGCTCGCTCGAGGAATTCCCGCCGTCGTTGTCCTCACGGTAGCCGCGCGTTTCGCGCTTCCCAGGGCGGCAATGGCCTCCGTTCCTGAGTATCCACTCACCTGGTACTGGACCGATCCTGGCGGCACTGAGCGCGACTGGATTCTCGGAACGTTCGAGGATCGGCCCGGCCGTCATCTCCTGTTCGTCGACTACGACGAGAGTGCCTCGCCTCACACCGAATGGGTGTACAACGGCGCGGACATGCACTCACAAACGGTGGTGTGGGCGCGTTTCATGTCGCCGCAGGAAAACGTCGAGCTGATGCGGCACTTCCCGGATCGTACGCCCTGGGTGCTCGTCGTGAGCGCTGCCGGGAACGAAATCTGGCCTGTGGATTCGACCGGAAGGCGAACTACGCTTCAGCCCAAACCCGCTTCGGTCACTGCCTATAGGCCATATCGTTCCAGTGCCGACACGGTCGCGCGCACGCCCTCCTCGATCGAGCGGTCAGGAACCCAGCCGGTCAGCGATCGGAGCAGCGACATCGTCGGCGGCTCGTGATGCATCTCCTCCGTGCGCGTCGGCAGCGCGCCGAAGTGCAACCTGCCAGGCGCTAGACCAAGCACCGCGGCCGCGCGCTCCGCGAACTCGCGCACAGTCGTTAGGCGGCCAGTGGCAAGATTCACCACGGCTCCCGGCTCGGCGCGCGACATACCCAACCGCAGCAGCCCCTCGACCACGTCTTCCACGTAAGTGAAGTCGCGGCGTTGCTCTCCACTCGTGAGCGCGAGCGGCTTCGAGTCGGTACGCGCCGCAATCAGCGAAGGAAGAAGCCGGCGCGAATGCTCGCCTGCGCCATAGACGGTGAACAGTCGAGCGGTGAGCCCGCGCAGTCCGCGGCGACTGGCGACCTCGGTCAAAGCGTTCGTTCCGGCGAGCTTCGTACGGCCGTAGAGCGTGGTGGCGATCGGCACGGTGCGCTCATCCAGATCGCCGGCCGCCTCGCCATACTCGAGCGCGCTGCCCACGTGCACCATACGCTGCCCGTCCCAATCGCTGTCGCCCAATCCGGCCAACGCCTCGGCGATCGTTCGCACCGCGCCTTCGTTCACCGCGCTCGCCAGCGTCTCATCGCGCTCGGATGGGTCGACTCCGTATCCGCAGAGGTTGAACGTCACCGCGGGCTGGACCGCGCCTAACAATTCGCCGACAGCCTCGACGTCGGTGACGTCCAACGTGTGAATCCCGGCCACCGCGTCGTTAGGCGCCCGGTCGGCGAAGAGCGGTCGCGCGGCCGGATCCCGCACCGTCACATGCACGACGGCGCCCCGTTCGACGAGGGCGCGCGTCGCCCAGTGGCCGATGAAGCCGGAGGCGCCCAGCACCAGCACGCGAGCGCCGCGATAGTCATCCGAGTGGTCAGGCGGGCGTGGCGTCATCCCGCGTCGGCCCTGCGGAGCGGCAGCGTGCTAGGCGGGAACGCCCGACAGGCGATTGTAAACGATGCCGATGAGCCGCCCCAGGGCGTAGCCCAGGACGAAGGCGTAGATGAAGCCGATGATGCTCCCGAGGAAGGTGACGCGATACCCCGGAAAGTAGACCGCCAGCAAGCTCAAATGCGGACCGACTTCCGGCCCACCCTTCAGCACCAGGAAGTTCGTGGCGATGAAGAGTCCGAGCCCGAAGAGAAGACCCATCGCGATCCCCCACGCACGTGCATTCAGGCGCAGGATGGCGGCGCGGAGATTCTGCTGTTGTTCATTCATGCGCTGCTCCATGGCTCGAGATGCGGCTCAGATGTGATCGAGGAAATCGCGCGTGGCCGAGAGCTGCGCGCGTGTCCGAATGGCGAACAATGAGATCGCCAACACCAGATTGCGAACGAACGCGAAGAACCAGCCGCCGACGAAGCCGACCAGAAAGGCCCAGGCGAACGCGATGAACGCGCCCTGCCACGACATCGTGTAACCGTAGAAGTATTGGTTCAGCCGGTCGAGCGGGAATGGTGCCTCGGTCGCGCGTAGGACGGCCATCACCGTGGCGCCGAACATCACGAGCCCGAGCGCCACGCCGACGGCGGTGCCGAACGCGCGCTTGTGCAGCGGGGCGAAGGCCAGGTCGAGCGACGCGGGCTCGACCGACGCCGGTTCGCTGGACGTCATCTCCACCATCGCTCCTCCCATGTCGCGCGCACGGATGCTGATAGGGATGACACGTTGTGTGGCTTCACTCGATCGCATCACGTGCGGACCTCGGCGCCGAACTCACGCTTGGCCGGAACCGGCGGCCACGTCCGCACGCCAACCTCGTGATATGCCTCGGTCGTCGCGTCACGCCAGGGCTCGCCGACCATGAGGTGCACCAGCCAGCCGACGCCCGCGGACACGCCATTAACAAGGTAATACAGAAGATGCAGCGGAATCACCGCCATCGTGAAGAGCACGCCCTTCGTCCGCGCGAAGAAGGCGTAGAGGTGCCAGTTGAGCACCAGCACCGGGATGATCAACATCTCGCCGGCCAGAACCCAACGCTGCGTCGTGTTGGGGGAGAAGCCGATGATCACCGAAAGCAACGACGCCCACACCAACACCGTGTTGAGCTTTTCCAAGCTGCGGAGATTGAGCGATCCCGCCCGCAACGCTTGTCGCTGGTGCACGAGCAGCCGCATCCATGGAACGCCGCGATCACGGAAATCGGTGGCGATGACGTTGCTCAGCGTCCACCGCTTGAGGTGCGTCACCTGAATGTCGGGCACCAACATGATCTGCAAACCCATGGCGTACAGCCGCTGTCCGAACTCGATGTCTTCGATCTGCGGCCGCGAGAAATGCCATTCATTGAACATCCCTGCTTCCGCGAAGACCGAGGCGCGAACCGCGCCGCAGCCGCCCCAGAAGGTGTCGGCCAGACCGGCGCTCTGCTGGTGCACGTAGTGGTGCAACAGGTTCCGGTACTGTGAGACGATCCCCGGCGCGGCCGGCGTCGCGTCGTACGAGCCGAACACCGCGCTCACTTCGGGATTGGCGTCGAACACTTCGAGCACACGCCGGAGCGTATCGGATCGCACGACGACGTCGGCATCGACGAAGAGCACGATCTCGCCGCGTGACACCTCGAAAGCGCGGTTTCGCGCATAGGCAGGGCCGTGCGGCTTGCCGGGCAGCCTGATGATCGTGTCGGCGTAGCGGGCGGCGATGAGAGCCGATGAATCGGTGCTGCCATCATCCGCTACTACCAGCTCCCATTGCTCACGAGGCAGATCGCTTCCTTCGATCGCGCTGAGGCTGCGCTCGAGGACGCGCTCCCCGTTGTACATGGGAACGATCACGGTCAGACGTGGAGATGCCGACATAGAGAATCGGTTACCGGGCAAAGGTACGCCGCACGCGGCGTGCGTGCGCTCGGACCCAGAGATAGCGCGCCAACTCCCCCGAGCCCCATCGCTCGAGGCGTCCTGGCGCACGAAGATAATATGCGTCGAGCCGCGGCAATCGTGCCGGATCCTCGCTGGCGCCGCAGGCGCGGAGCTCGGTCGTGCACGAGATCGCGAAGTGTCCGCGCGCCGCGGCCACCGCGACGGGCGACGTTCGACCGTACGGGTACGCGAACGTGCTCGGACGACGACCCGTTCGCGCCTCAATCTCTCGGGAGGACGACCCAAGCTCGTCCTCGATTTCATCGTCGGAGAGCTCGTCGAGCGGCCGGTGCGTGCGCGTATGCGCGCCGATCTCGATCCCCGACCCGGCCAGCTTGCCTAACGAGTCCCAGCCCAGAAGGGGAAGCGTCGGGACGTGGCGCTGGCCACGCCCGCCCCAGTCGTTCGCTCTGCCCACGTGACCGGTCACCACAAAAAGCGTTGCCGGCAATCCGTGCTCCGCCAGCAGTGGAGCCGCTTCGCTCTCGAAATTGGCGAACCCATCATCGAAGGTCAGCGCGACGGCGTCGCCGCTGCCATCGGACATCAGCTGGGCCAGCGGAACGACTCGAACCGCGCCCGAGGCGAGCCACCGCACATGCCGGCGGAACGTCTCGGGATCGACCGAGATCGGCGAGCTCGAGCGATCGATCGAGTGATACATGAGCGCCGCTCTCATAGCCCCGCTCCGATCGCCGATGCGAGCTCGCGCTTCTTGCCCTGGCCCGCAAGCCGCTCGAGCAGCTCGAAGTAGCGAGGCACGACGGCACTCTCCGACCAATGCGCGCCGAATCCCTCGCTGGCCGCGAAGCTCAGCGCTTCGCGGCGACCCGGCTCCATCTGAATTCTCCGCAGCGCGACCGCCAGCTCCGCGGGCGTGTCGAACGTTTCGCCGCCACCGCACTGCTCGATCAGCTCGGGGAGCGGCCCGACACGCCGCGCGATCACGGGGCTTCCCCGCCTGAACGCCTCGATGACAACGAAGCCGAACGTCTCGTATCCCACGGAAGGAACGAGCGTCGCCACGGCGTGCGAGTAGTAGCGGTTGAGCTCGACCATCGGCAGACGGCCCAGAAAGCGAACGTTGGGTATCCCCGATGCAATCTGCTGGAGTGCCTGACGATGGTCGCCGTCGCCCGCGATGAGCAGATCCGCGTGCGGATAGTCGCGGAAGACTGGTATGACGTCGTCGAGTCCCTTGATGCGCTCCAACCGTCCCGCGAAGAAAAAGAATGGCCGGTGGTGCGGCGACGAGCCTGTCTCGCGCGTCTCATTGCGGCGATCATCCTGAAGGAAGCCCGGGATCACTTCCATCTCGCGTGCGAAGCCGAACTGCTTGTGCATCTTCCGGCTGAACTCGCTCAGCGCGATGAACGCATCGACGTTCGCCAGCTGCTTCTCGAAGTATCCGCCATAGCGCCACAGTTGGGGCAACCGGTTGTAGTGCAGGCTGCACCGAACGCACTCCCGTCCATCGCAGCGCTCGCGGCGATGACGCCAGAGCACGTGTGTGGGACAGACCAGCCAGTGTTCCCACGCGGTGTACAACTTGATCCCCCGGCCCTCCGCGAGCACCGCCGGCCCGCCGATCATCGACACGTTGTGATAGTTGATGACGTCGAACTCGCGCTGGGCGAGCACGCGTCGAATCGGCGTGGCGTTCAGCACCGGCCGGCCGAGCTGATGCGTGAGCAGCAAGGACAGCGGCGCGAGCCCAGTCGATACACGCTCGACGACGACGCCGTCGTCCTCGACCACCTTGTCGGCGGGACGGTCGCTGAGCGCGTTGAACGTGTCGGCGTCGCACAGGACGGTAACCTGATGGCCGCGACTCACCAGCGCACGCGCCCAGCGCTGCACGCCGATGCCATCGCCGCCAAAATTGTACGGCGGGTAGAACGTGGTGACGAAGCAGAAACGGAGTGGTCTCATCGGCCGCTACCGTTTCGTGCTTCGCGCAGCGCGCTGATCGCGCTCCGCGCACCGTGCATCCAGTCGAGCGAAGAAGCGCGCTCGCGTGCGCGCGACGCCAGCGTACGACGGCGCGACTCGTCGGTAGCCAGCGACTTCATCGCCACGACCAGGCCGTGCACATCACGCGGTCGCACGAACAAGCCGCCACCCTCGAGCAGATCCGGAAGAGGGCTTTCCGTAGTGGCGATCACGGGCGTCCCGCATGCCGCTGCCTCCACCGCGGGAAGCCCGAATCCCTCGCGCTCCGACGGCATCACGAGCGCGATGGCGCCGGCCAGCAGCGGACGAAGCGCCTCGTCAGGCACAAAGCCAAGCCAGTGCACGAGCGACTCGGTTCCACACTCGGCGATCGCGGCTCGAATCTTCGGCTGCGAGCCGTGAAAGACATCGCCATCGAGCGAGCCGACGAGTAACAGATGCGGCGCCGCGTCAGGCATCGCCCGTACCACCGCGGCATGCGCGCGCACGACGTCATCGACGTGCTTGTGCGGATTGAATCCGCCTACGTAAATGAACCAACGAGCGCCCGACGGAAGCGACGCGCTCACCCGCGCCGCCTCGATCTCCGCCGCGTCGGCCGGATGATAGGCTTTGGCCGGCGCTTCGCTCGCCACGCGAATGCGATCGGCTGGAACGCCGAGCACGGTGTTGATCTCGCGCTTCGAGTAGTCGGAGACCGTCAGCACCAGCTTCGCCTGCGCCAACGCCAGCCGCACTTTCATCGTCCAGAACAACCGCGCCCGTGCGGACGGGAGTGTGAGCTCCGGATGCCGCTCGGCGATGGTGTCGTGCACCGTTACCACCGCGGGCTGGCTCGGAGGGAGAGGAAAGTAGGTGTAGATCGACGGCGAGAAGAACACCGCAGGACGCTCCCGCCATACGGCGCGAGTGAACCGCAGCATGTCGGACACCGAGCGGGCGCCGTTGGCGGACGCCGCTTGCGCCGGAGACATGCGCTGCGGAACTAGCGACAGCTTCACGTTCGACGTCTTCAGATCGAACCGGTCGGCGGCGGCTGCATCGGCGAAGCAGATGAACTCATCGTCAGGCGAAAGTACCGCCATGGCGCGAACCAGCTCACGCGCGAAGCGTCCGTAGCCTCGACCGTTGGCCCAGCAAGCGGCGTCAACGCCGATGCGCATCTCAGCGTCCCGCCGCCGCCTCGACTCGCTGCGGAAGAGGCGCGTCGACCTGAGGCTCGACCTTCTGCTCTTCGTGATACTCGAAATCGGTGTTCACCGCCCAGAGATCGTGCGACGCGCCCTGCATGTTCTCGAGCGCGAACATCGCGGTGAGCATCGAATGATCTTGATTATTGTACTTGTGCATCCCGTTCCGCCCGACCGTATGTAGGTTCGGGATCGGATCGATGAACGAGCGAACCGTGTCCAGGTGCCCGCGATAGGTGGAGTCGTACACGGGGTACGCCTTCGGCATGCGCACGACGGTGCCGTCTTTCACCAGCTTGGGATCGGCGAGACCGAGCTGGCCGAGCTCGCGCGTGGCGAGCGCCACGAGCTCCGAGTCGGGGCTGGTCCATAACCCATCGCCCTCGAAGCAGAAGTACTCCATGCCAAGGCAGGTCACACCCGGCGCCGGGACCATCGCGCGGCTCCAGTTATTGAAGTTCTGAATCCGTCCGACCTTCACACCCGGCGTGTGAATGTAGATCCAGTTGTCGGGGAACAGGTCGCTCTGATCGAGCATGAGCGCGACGACGAGGAAGTCGCGGTAGTTGAGTCCATCGCCCGCACGCAACACGGGCTCGGGTACCACCGGTGCGAAGGAACGCACCAGGTTGCGCAGCGGCATGGTGCTGATGAAGTGATCACCGGTAAAGCGACGCTCACCCACCGGCGTCTGTGCGCGCACCGCCACCACGCGTCCGTTCTCCATCTCGAGCGTTGTCGCCTGATGGCGGAGAAGAACTTCGCCTCCCCACTCTTCCACCTTTTCCTTCGCCATCTCCCACATCTGTCCGGGTCCGAGACGCGGGTATTGGAATTCGTTGATCAGCGTCTTGATCGTCGGCGAGCGCTTGTTGAGCGCTGCCGCGGAGAGGATCGCCTTGGCGAGTGAGAGGCCCTGAATTCTCTGCGCCGCCCACTCGGCCCGGATCTCGGTACACGGAATGCCCCACACTTTCTCCGTGTAAGTCTTGAAGAAGATCTCGTAGAGCCGCTTACCGAATCGGTTGGTCACCCACTGTTCGAAGTTCTCCTCGACCGGATTGGGCCAGAGATTCGAGCGCAGATAGCTGAGGACGATGAGCACCGCATTGGTGAGTCCCAGTCCCTGAAGCGCGTTCTTCGCTTTGAGCGGATAATCGAAGTACTTCCCGCCGTAATGAATGCGAGAGAGGCGCGGCACCGAGATGAATTCGGGCCCAAGGATCTCGTGCCAGAGCTCTTCGACCGGGGTGATCTTGGTGAAGAAGCGATGACCCCCAATGTCGAATCGGTAGCCATTATACTGCGCGGTGCGCGAGATGCCGCCGACGATGTCGTCCGCCTCGAGGACGGTCACCTTGATGCCACGCTTGGCCAGCAGATAGGCGGCGGTGAGTCCGGCCGGTCCGGCGCCGAGGATCACTACACGATCACTTGGACGGAGCTGGTCGACTTTCCGCGCGGCTGAAGTCGACGTGGGCAAGGTGGGGCTGGTCATTAGCCTATTAAAGAGTCCAGAACAATCGGAGAGCGCTGGCCGGCATCATAAGGGTACAGCGGTGTACGCCGGCCGAGGAGGACACTAGATGGTCCCCTCTGTCGCATGCGGTAGCCGGCATCTCCTACTCAACTCTTCGGCCAGCGGCTGGTACGGACGACGGGTCCAGACGTCCGCCGCCGAAGTGATGGTAGTCATCAGTTAAAGTTTTGTTGGGATTGCAGTTACAGCGCGCCAAGCCCGTGCAAAAATACGCGGGCAGGGGCAGATCACTCATTGTGCTGGCTGGTCGTGGTGTGCCCTCGCTACGGTCATGCGGGCCACCTGCCGCTCCATTGCCACAGACCGCGACTGCAAGACGCGCGAGGCGTTGCTTGCGATTCGCGGCGCTATTCGCCGATGATGGCGTCCTTGTCGCCCGAAGCGCTGGGCGATGGCTCGCCGTCGCGGCCGAGTGCACGCTGGAATCGCTCGATCCATCGATCGGGGACGGCAGCGCGGTCGGTGGTGAACGTGACGATGTCGCCGGTCGCTTCGCCCATGCCGAGCACTCGAAGCTCGGGGTCCGTCGCCTCGATCGGCGCCGCGATGACGCGCGCAGCCGGAAAGGCGCGTGTCGTCGCGGCAACTTCGGACTGCGATGCGGCTCGCACTATGAGCAGCTCGGCCTCGAAGGCGGCGCATTGCTTCTGGAGCGCAGTCGCAACGGCGCCAAGCGTGCTCCCCTCACCACGTGAGAGGAGTATCACGGAGAGCGTTGGATGTGAGCTCCGACGGGACAGCCGGCGCGCGCCTCGCGAGTCAGGCATTGTGTACGTCGATGGCAAAGCGGTCACTGGCGGTCAACACTCGACATTGAGTAGCGGAGGCCGTTGCGCCTACCCTGAACAAGCGGCGGTGGGACGAATCGCTCGTCACGCGCAAGCCAAGAATGGCCGGCACTGACGCGACGCACAATGGCCGGCTAAGATGGGCTCGTTTATGGACTTACGATGCCTCGGAAACGCTGTTGTAATCTGTTGCGAGCGCGCCACGAAAAGGGCCGAGTGGATGTCGCACGGTTGCGAGACCGGGGTCGGTAAATGCTGCGCGAGCCCCGCGCGCGAGGGCCAATTTCTCGTACTCGCGGCCGGCCGTTTGCTTCGCGTAGGTACGGTGTTCACTTTGATCTAGCTCGTGTTGGCGGCCACCGAGATCGACGGCGAAACGCTTCGCGGCGGTGCGTGTCCCCGTTGGCGTCGATCATGCAACCGCGGTTGGCGCCGCACCCTAAAGAGAGACGGAGTGTCCGAGTCGAAAGTAAAGGCAAGCGGTGGCACCCCCGACCGCCTGCGCGTTGTATTTTGCCTGGACAGCCTGGTCAACGGCGGCACCGAGCTGAACGCGGTGCGGCTCGCCGAGCGCTTGGACAAGTCGCGCATCGACCTGAGGCTGGTCACGTTCCGATCGGACGGTCCGCTTCGCACGCGGTACGAGCGCGCCGGAGTGCCGATCGTCCCCTTTCCACTTCGCAGCTTTTATGGATTTTCGACGCTTCGTCAGCTGGCGCGGCTCGTCGGCTACCTTCGACGTGAGCGGATCGACGTCCTCCACAGCCACGACATGTACAGTAGTATCGTCGCCACCGTGGCCGCGCGGCTCGCGCGTCGGCCGGTGACGATCGTCAGCCGGCGCTGGTGGGGCTTCGATCGCCGCGATCACGCCGTGGCAAATGCCATCGCCTATCGACTCGCGGACTGCGTGCTCGCCAATGGCGAGACAGTCGCGGCCCAGCTCGAGCGCGAAGGTGTGAAGCGCGAAAAGATCGCCGTGGTCCGGAACTTCGTCGATGAGAGCGCGTTCGAGCCGCGACCGGTGGCCGACGTCCGCCGCATGCGCGCCGAGCTCGGCGTGCCTGACGACGCGCTGCTAGTCGGCATCATCGCCAGTCTCTTTCCAGTCAAAGATCACGCGACGCTGCTCCGTGCGGCCGCGCTGCTCCGCCCTTCGCATCCGAACCTGCATCTGGTGCTGGTTGGCGAGGGGTACGTGCAGCCGGCGCTCGAGCACCTAACGAGTGAGCTGGGCATCGCCGACATGGTGCACTTCACGGGGTATCGGGTCGATGCCGGAAAGCTGCACGCCGCCTTCGACGTCTCCGTCCTGTGCTCGGTCAGTGAAGGATTTCCGAATACGCTGGTGGAAGCGATGGCGGCCGGGAAGCCCGTTGTGTGCACCGATGTCGGCTCGTGCCGCGAAGCGGTGCTGGACGGCGTCACTGGATTCGTGGTCCCCCCCTCTCGCCCGGATGCGTTCGCCGAGCGCCTAGCGAAGCTGCTCGATGACCCGGACCTGCGCGCGCGCATGGGCGCCGCCGGACGCGAGCGCGCGCGATCGAGGCATCACGGACAGCAGGTGCTGAGCGCGCTCGAAGCACTGTACGGTGCGCTCCTCACCCAAGAGTGGGCCGGCGGCGCGCCATCGCAGGCGACGGATGCGGCTCGCACACCGGCGGCCACGAACGTTGCACCGCTGGCGAGGGTCCCATGACGCGCCGCTCAGCCATGGGATGGCGAAGCCTGAGGAGCAGCGTGTACGCCGAGAATGCGCCGCCACTGCTGGCCCCGACGTCCGGTGGCGCCGGCATCGCAACACCATCAGTTGCGGCGACTCGTGTCGATGAGGGTAGGCCTGCCGCCAAGACATTACGCGGTGAGATCCGTCAGCTGCTACGCGGAGTCGAGTGGACGCCGACGTACATCGGCTTCCTCCTGTACATGTTCGTCATCACCACGTTCCGGCTGCCGTTGGCGACGCCCGCGATCCTGCTCGCGCTCGGCGGACTTTTATTCCAGCGCGGGCGCATGCGCTTTCCGCCCATGCTCGTGTGGCTCGTCGCGTTCGTCATGTGGTCGGTGCTCGGTTACTCGCAGACCTACTTTCCGGAAGCGTCGTGGAAGTCGCTCGAGCTGCTGATCAAGGTGGCGGTGGTGACCTTCGTCGCGGCCAACGCGCTGCGCAGCCGCGCTCAAGTTCACTTCTTCATGATCTTCTACCTCGCCTGCTTCGCGTTGTATCCGATGCGCGGCGCGATGTTCAACTACTATTTCTATTCCGAGACGCTGCGCGGCCGCGCGATCTGGCTGCATTCGTACGACAATCCAAACGACCTGGCCGCACTGTGCCTGCTGATGATCTCGTTGGCTCTGTCGCTGCTGGTCACCGAGCACGCGAAATGGACGCGGCGGGCGGTGGTGTTAGGCATGGCCTTGCTGCCGCTGCTGGTGCTCATGACGCAGTCGCGCGGAGCGATCATCGCATTGGCCGCGATGCTCCTTTTGCTGGTGGCCAAGCACGGGCGCGAGCTCAAGGCGATGATTCCGAAGCGGCGTCGAGGGCAGGTCCTGGCGGTCGGCGCGGTGCTCGCCATGGTGGTGCTCGCGAACGCGCCCGACGCCGTGTGGTCGCGCTTGTCACGTCTCTCGAACGTTACGGATACGCAGCGCCTGGAGCAGGTCGACCCCGAAGGCTCGGCTAAGCAGCGCTTCGAGATCTGGCGAGTCGCTATGTACCTGTCCGCGAGGAACCCTCTCATCGGCGTCGGCGTCGGGGCCTATCCGTACGAGCACGAGCGCTTTTCCGAGACGGAGGGAATGTTCGAGCGAACCTCGTGGGGACGGCGCGATCCGCACAGCACCTACATTCGCGTGATGGCCGAGACCGGTATTCCCGGCCTGGTCCTCTTCGTGGGAATCGTTCTATCGGCGGTCATTCCCTCTAACCGGATCCGGAAGCGGGCGAAGCGGGACTATCCACGTGAGTCGCTTCAGATCCTCATGCTGGAAATAGGACTTCTTGGGTACTTCCTGGCTGGTGTATTCGGGTCCTTCGCCTATCTGCCGTTCATCTACATCCATTTGCTGCTCATGGTCGTCCTCGCAACGATGTTACGCGAGCGGATGAAACAGGATCAGCGGGTGCACCGGGCGCCGATGCCGGCTGCCGCCGTTGTCGCGGAGTGATAGGGTGCCCCACGACGAAGGCGTGAGCGTTCTACACCGCGACGTCGCCGAGCTCGGGCCCACCGGTCAGCCAGTGGGCCAAGCGCACGCGCGCGAGGTCGCTGCCGGAGAGCGCTTCGAGTTCGGCAAGAACTGGAGCCGCTTCCTGGAGCACCTCGACGACTCGCGAATCGCCGAAGCGGAACGCTCGCTTCGCGACATGCTCGAGGTCGATGATCTCGAAGGGAAGACGCTGCTCGACATCGGCTCGGGGAGCGGCCTCTTCAGCCTGGCCGCGCGCCGGCTCGGGGCACGCGTTCACTCATTCGACTACGATACGGCATCGGTTGCCTGCACGACCGAGCTTCGGCGCCGATACTTTCCCGACGACTCCGAGTGGCGCGTCGAGCAGGGCTCGGTGCTCGACGCAGCCTACCTCGCGTCGTTAGGCACGTTCGACATCGTCTACTCGTGGGGAGTGCTGCACCACACCGGCGCGATGTGGGACGCGATCGCCAATGCGACGGCAGCCGTCGCTCCCGGCGGCACGCTTTTCATCGCGATCTACAACGATCAGGGATCGTGGTCGAATCGCTGGCGGGCGATCAAGCGTCTCTATTGCTCCGGACCCGCCGGCCGCGCTCTCGTGGTTGGCAGCTGCATCCCATTCTTCGTGGCACGCGGGCTGGCCGCCGATCTGGTGTGGATGCGGAATCCTTTGCGTCGTTATACGGAGTACAGGAAATCTCGCGGCATGTCGGTGGTGCACGACTGGATCGACTGGCTCGGCGGCTATCCGTTCGAGGTAGCCAAGCCTGAAGTGATCTTCGATGCACTCCGCGCGCGCGGCTTTCAGCTGCAGCGCCTCACGACCTGCGGCGGCAGCGTAGGCTGCAACGAGTTCGTGTTCCGCCGCATCGATTCCCGTAACGCGCGCGCCTGATGTGCGGCATCGCCGGGTACGCCGGCCGTGGCGGGCGTAGCGAGGATCGCGCGCGTGCGCTGACGCGCATGTGCGGAGCGATCCGGCATCGCGGCCCGGATGACGAGGGGCATCTCGTCACCCCGCGCGTCGCACTGGGCATGAGGCGCCTCAGCATCATCGACGTGAGCGGAGGCATGCAGCCGATCTCCAACGAGGACGGCAGCATCTCCGTCGTCTTCAACGGCGAGATCTACAACTATCGCGAGCTTCGGCGCGCGCTCGAGATCGCCGGCCACGACCTCCGCACGCACTCGGACACCGAAACCCTGGTGCATCTCTACGAGGACGCCGGTGAAGCGCTCGTGCACCGGCTGCGCGGCATGTTCGCGTTTGCCATTTGGGATGACCGCCGCGAGTCGCTCCTGCTGGCCCGCGATCGACTCGGCATAAAGCCGCTCTACTATTGGGAATCGCCAGACGGGATCGTCTTCGCATCCGAGCTGCGCTCGATGCTCGTGCTCGACGACTTCCGTCCACGTCTCGATCCTCGCGCCGTCGCGTTGTATCTGTCGTTCGGCTACATCCCCGATCCGGCAAGTGTCTTCGCCGGTGTGCGAAAGCTCCCGCCCGGCCATACGCTCACGTGGACGCGCTCGTCAGGCGCGCGGGTGACGCGCTATTGGGAGCCGACGCGTGCCGAGCTGGGCAACATCAGCGAAGAAGACGCGGTGAGCGAGCTGCGCCGGCTATTCGCCGACGCGGTTGGATCGCACTTGGAGTCGGAGGTGCCGCTCGGCGCTTTCCTGTCCGGCGGCGTCGACTCATCGAGCGTGGTCGCCCAGATGACCCGGCAGCTCGCGCGGCCAGTTCAGACCTTCTCCATTGGATTCGACGAAGCTGGATTCAACGAAGCGCCGGACGCGGCACGTGTCGCGCAGGCGTTAGGCACCGAGCACACCGAGCTCGTCGTGCGACCGGACGCCGACGCGCTGGTCGAAGACATCGTGCGCGCGCTCGATGAGCCGTTCGCCGATCCGTCCGCGCTACCGACGTTTCTCGTGTCGCAGCTTGCGCGGCAGCAGGTCACCGTCTCGCTGTCCGGCGACGGCGGTGACGAGCTCTTTGGTGGATACACCCGCTATTTCGAGATCCTTCGACGACGCGAGCTCGGCTCGCCGATCGCTCGTCAGGCACTGGCTGCAATAGCGCGGCATCTCCCGCATCTCGCCCCGGGTCGGAATCGGTTGCTCGATCTGGCGCGCGGACTTCGCGGTCAGTACGCCGGGACCGTCGCCTCTCCACTCGCGCCCGCCGAAGGCGGGGTGGCGCGTGCCGACCTGGCGCGGAGCATGGGCCCATTCGACCGGATCCTCGATCCGTGGTTCGATCGCGCGATGGAGCGAGACTTCGCCACGCAGATGACGCTGGTCGACATGATGACGTATTTGCCGGGCGACATTCTTACCAAGGTCGACCGGATGTCCATGGCGGTTTCGCTCGAAGCCCGCGTGCCGATCCTCGATCATCCGCTCGTCGAGTTCGCCGCCTCGCTGCCCAGCGAGCTGAAGTTCAGAGATGGCAGTGGCAAGTGGCTTTTCCGGCGGGCGATCGAGCCGCTGGTGCCCGCCAGTGTACTGGCCAAACCGAAGCAAGGCTTCGCGCTTCCCCTACAACGCTGGTTCCGCCGCGAGCTTCGGCATCGAGTCGAGTACCTTCGCCGCGCGGACTCGCCGATCCGCGAGTTCGTGGACGGCGCGGCGCTGGAGCGAGTGGTCAGTGAGCACCTCGTCGGCCGCCGCGATCACAACTTCATGCTCTGGCGCCTACTGGTTCTGGACTTGTGGCTTCAAAGTCTGGCGCGGGGCGAGATCGCGCGTCCATCGGAGCACGCCGCGGCGCCGTTGCGCGCGGCCGCCGGCGCAGCGTGAGCGCGCGGCGTCGAGCGCCAACGCTCCTGTTGCTGCTGCAGGTCGCGTCGTGTGGTGGAGAGAGCAGTGCTTCGGCCGTCGCACAGGAGACCAGCGCCGCATCGAGCGCTCTCGCGCTGACTGATCTTCCCGCATTCGCTCCCGTTCAAGGGACGCCTCGTCAGGCGGAGCTGCCGCGCGGTGCCGTCGACACGCGACTCGTCGCGCCGACCGGCCGCGTGATCGCCGTCGGGAATGGCGACAACCTCCAGCGCGCCATCGATCGGGCACGGCCGGGTGACGTCATCGAGATCGAGGCGCGCACCACCCACCGCGGCAACTTCGTTCTGAAAAGAAAGGAGGGTGCCGGGTGGATCACCATCCGCTCGAGCGCCGCCTCGAGCCTTCCAGCGGGAACGCGGGTCACGCCCGCCCAGGCCCGCCTCATGCCGAGGCTGGTGTCGCCTAACGATCGCCCCGCACTCTCCACCGAGCCGGGGGCGCATCACTACAGGCTCATCGGCATCGAGGCGACTGTCGCCTCATCGCAAAAGTTCAACTACGGCCTGGTGGAGCTCGGCCGCGGCAACGAGCGGCGGGTGGAAGAGCTTCCGCATCATCTCGTACTCGACCGCGTGTACCTACACGGCCACTCGACGCTTCACCTCAAGCGCTGCCTCGCCCTCAACAGCGCGTGGTCGGCGATCATCGACTCGTACCTCTCCGAGTGCCACGGCAAAGGACAAGACACGCAGGCGATCCTCGGCTGGAACGGTCCGGGTCCGTTTCGCATCGAGAACAATCATCTGGAAGGTGCTGGCGAGAACGTCATGTTCGGCGGTGCCGATCCGGCGATTCGTGGTCTCGTGCCGAGCGACATCACCATCCGGCGCAACCATTTCTTCAAGCCGCCGTCGTGGAAGGGCGTATGGACCGTCAAGAACCTCTTCGAGCTCAAGAACGCTCAGCGAGTATTGGCTGAGGGCAACATCCTCGAGAACAATTGGGGTGATGCGCAGGACGGCTTCGCCGTCGTCTGGAAGTCGGTGAATCAGGATGGGCGCTGCACCTGGTGCGTCGTGCAAGACGTGACCTTCCGCTACAACAAGCTTCGGAACTCCGCCAACGGGATCAATCTGGCGGCGCGGCCCCAAGGGGCAGTGGCCGGGCCGCTGCGCCGGATCGTGATCCAGCACAACATCATCGACAACATCAACGTCGGCCCGATCTATCGAGGAACAGGACGGCTGGTGCAGTTCCTCAGCGACGTCACCGACTGTCGCATAGAGAACAACACCATGCTCCTCAACGGCGGCAACCAGTTCATCCTCTTCGCCAGCGAGCCGCCCACGTCTCGTCTCATCGTTAGGCGGAACATTGCCAGTCGCGGGCAATACGGTGTCTTCGGCAATGCCAAAGGCGAGGGCAGCTCGGCGCTCCGGACGTACGCGCCTGATGTCGTCTTCCGCGACAACGTCCTCATCGGCGGGTCGGGTGGCGACTATCCGGCGAACAATCTCTTCGTGCGGGAACTGGGCGAGGTCGGCTTCACCAACCCGCTCGACGGTGACTACCGCTTGGTGCCGCGATCGCCGCTTCGCTCCCATGGTCGTGATCGTGTTTTGCTCGGCGCCAACGCCGCGGCAGTCGACAGTGCGACGAGGAACGTCAGAAGCAGCAGATCGATCGGGTCGACCGCGGATCGCCTTCCATGAAGATCCTGCTGCTGAGCGAAGGCGATCCCGCCAAGCCGATCGCCTTTTCCGGGATCGGGAAGAGCATCTACGATCATCTACGACAGGTCGGTAACGACGTCATACCGGTGGATGTCGACGTTCACGGCCTCGAGCGCTACTTGTTAGGCGGTCTCACCTGGTCGCCGCAGCGGACGCGCTGGCTGGCGCGCTTTCGGGTCGGAGGTCTGGCGTTCCAGCGGCGCTCGGCCAACGCCACCCGTGAGCTGCGACGCCACGCGGCTGGTCTCGACGCCGTGCTCCAGTTCGGTGCGACGTTCGCGCCTGCCGCCAATGGTCGAACGCCCTACTTTCTTTACTGCGATTCCAATCATCGGATGGCGCTTCGATCGCCATTCGCGGTGTCGTCCCATTTGCCGGCCGGCGAGAGCGAGAGAGTCACCGAGCGCGAGCGGCGCGTCTACGCCGGCGCGCGCGGCATCTTCACGTTCAGCGAGTGGGCGCGCCGATCGTTCATCGAGGATTTCGGCGTACCGCCGGAACGTGTGACCGCCGTCGGCGCCGGACCCAACTTCGATGTGAGCCGGATTCCGTCACGTAACGGGACACGCGGCTCGCGCCCACCGACGGTGCTGTTCGTCGGAGGCGAGTTCGAGCGCAAGGGCGGCGACGTTCTCCTCGAGGCGTTCCGTTTGGTGCGCGAGGAGATTCCCAATGCACGGCTAGTGGTCGTCGGTGCCAAGGATGCGCGCATCGACGCCCCTGGTGTCGAGCCACTCGGATTTCTCCGCAAGGACAACCCCGCCGATTGGCAGCGGTTGGTCGACGCGTATCGCGAGGCGGACGTCTTCGCGTTTCCGACTCGCTTCGATGCGTTTGGCATCGTCGTCCTCGAAGCTATGTTCTTCGGGCTTCCGTGTGTCGCGGTCGACGCCTGGGCGATTCCGGAAATGGTCGTGGATGGCGAGACGGGCTACACCGTCCCACTCGGTAATGCACGAGTGCTCGCCGATCGGCTGCTTCTCGTGCTGCGCGACGACGCGCTGGCACGTCGTCTTGGCGCCGCCGGCCGAGCCCGCGCCGAACAGCGCTTTACGTGGACCGGAGTCGCCGAGCGCATGACGGCGGCGATGCGCGCCGCGCTCCGATGACCGTTCCAGACACCGACTCTCCACCGGGCGCTGACGCGAATACGCGCGGCGCCGCACCAGCCCGGTCGCCGTCACCAGGCTCGTTCGGCGTAGGCGAGCTCGTCAGGCGCGCGCGCGAGCTGTTGGCGCATGAAGGCACCACCGGCCGGCTGGCGCGGGGCGCGCTCCAGATCTTCGCGGTCAACGCTGGCGGAACGCTGGTCGCGTTTGTGGTGCAGATCCTTCTCGCCCGCACGCTTGGTCCCGCCGACTACGGACTCTACGCCTACGCGCTCGGCCTCATGAACATCGTCTTGCTCGTGGCGAAGTTCGATTTCGAGAACGCGGCGCTCCGGTTTGTCGGCGCGTATCGCGGCCGACGAGAGTGGGGCCTCTTGCGGGGCTTTCTCCGCTATGGCCATGAAGTGGTTGTGCTCAGCTCGCTGGTCGTGGCCGCCATCGCGGCGCTCATCGTCCTGAGTACCGACCGCCTGACACCTGGCGAGTCGAATACGTACCTGATCGCCTGCGCGCTGCTGCCGGTCACCGCCATCCTCACCTTCAAGTCTTCGGCGTTGCAGGGCCTGACGCGCGTGGTCGAGGCGCAGGCGCCCGGGATGTTGATTCGTCCGCTCCTCTTTGGCCTCGGCGTCGCGGCGCTCGCGTTAGGCGCCGGCATGCGAATGACTGCGGCGCTGGCGGTTGCCGCCAATCTGGTCGCCTCCATCCTCGTGCTGGTATTGAGCACCGTGTTTCTGCGGCGCGGTCTGCCGACCGATGCAAAGCATGCAGAGCCGGTGTACGCGGCGCGCGAATGGTGGCACGTCGCGCTTGGACTGCTGCTCATCTCTGCCTCGCAGGTCGTGTTGTCCCAGCAAGCGGACGTGGTAGTTGTGGGATCGATCGTCGACAAAGTCGCCGCCGGTCACTACAACGCCGCCAGTCAGCTCGCAACGCTGGTGAACTTCGGTGTGACGGCAGTGCTGTTCATCACTGCCCCTATGATCTCCGAGCTCCACGCGCGCGGTGGACATCAGGAGCTGCAGCGCCTGGTGACGATGGCCACGCGCGCCAATCTGCTCGCCTCGGTCCCAGTGTTTTTCGCGCTGCTACTCGCCGGCGGTTTGGCGCTGGGACTCTATGGGCCGACGTTCCGCGACGCGTACCCTGTGCTCGTGATACTTGGAGTGAGCCAGCTCGCCGTCGCTCTGGTGGGCTCTCTCTCGGGGTTCCTCATGAGCATGACCGGGAATCAGAACGCGGCCGCGGTCGTGATCGGCGGCAGTGCCGCCCTGAACATCGTGCTCACGGTGATCCTCACGCCGATCTTCGGTCTCATCGGAACGGCGACGGCCACTCTCATCGGTACCTTGACGCGCAGCGTGCTTCTCACGCTCCTGGTGCGCCGCCGACTAGCGGTTCGGCTGACTCTCCTCGCGTCATAATCGGCCCCGAACTGCAACGAAATGTTGCAGTGATTCTCGCGAATAACCGTACGTTGTTCGCCGACCATCACGTCGGTGACCGATGTCATCACTCCTTCGTCTGCCCTTCGAACGAGGTGGAGCGGGCCGTCAGCCCGTTCCGCGTCATCGCCGTGCCTCTCTGAGGTCGCGACAAAGGCAAACCCGTTGAAAAACGGGGACGCAAAGCTCCGAGGCTGCCGCACGTCAGGTGTGCAATGCCGGTCGAGCTACCGAACGGACACTCTTGTAAGAGGTTTCGATGCGCGCTCGTCCCCCCCGGGTCGCTCGGATAGCAGCCGCTTTCTGCACGCTGATCATTGGCGCGTGCTACACCGAGCAGAATAACCCCACGAACGGCAGTGTCGTCGACAAGCTCATCGCCAGAGTCTTTCTCTCACCGACGGCGACCGACGTCGAGGTAGGGAAATCGACAACGTTGGCGGTGACGCTGACCGACGAGCGGGGCTCGCCACTCCAGCAAGGCACCATCACCTGGATTTCGGCCGACTCGAGCGTCGCTACGGTCACCGGTGGCGTAGTCACCGGTCAGACGCTCGGCTCCACGCTGATCATCGCCGAGGCGAACTCGAAGCGCGATACCGCTTCGATCACCGTAGTGCCCTCTGCCGTCGGTTCGGTGACGATCTCGCCGAACTCGGTGGGCATGACGATCGGCCAGTCGGCGCAGCTCAACGCGATCGCGCGAAACACCGAAGGTGTCGTGGTCAACGGTCAACCGACCACCTGGGCGTCTTCGAACAATAGCATTGCAACTGTCTCCTCCAGCGGCATGGTGCAGGCGGTGGCCGCGGGAAGCGCTACCATAACCGCGACGGTGAACGGGCTCAACGGCACGGCAGCCGTGGTAGTATCCGCGCCGGTCGCCAGTTCGCTCTTCCTCTCGCCCTCGTCCGTTACGCTGATCCCGGGTCAAACCGCGCAGCTGACCTCCACACTCACCGACGCGAACGGGCAGCCGATCCTCGGTCGACCCATCACCTGGCAGACGTCGGATGCCGGCGTTGCGACGGTATCCTCGAGTGGGTTGGTGACTGCTACCGACGTCGGCTCGGCGACGATTACGGCGACCAGCGATGGAAAGACGGCGACTTCGACGGTGACCGTGAATGCGCCGCCGGTGGCAAGCCTCGTGGTTTCCCCAGCGTCGATTCAGCTTCGAGCCGGACAAACGCTGCAGCTCGCCGCAACGCCGCTCGATGCCGGTGGCAATCCGCTGGCGAATCGAGTGATCGCATGGTCGAGCGCCAATCCCGCCGTGGCAACCGTTTCGGCGAACGGATTCGTGCTGGCGGTCGACTTCGGTACTACGACGATCACCGCGACATCCGAAGGCAAGAGCGGCACGAGCAGCATCAACGTCACCGTTGGACAGCCGCGCACGCTCGCCGTGACGCCTGCCGCCGCGTCGGTGGTTGCTGGTGCATCGCTTCAGCTGACCGCGACGGCCAAGGACATCGCAGGACAGGATCTGGGCGTGCAGACGGCGGCGTGGTCGACCAACAACGCCAATGTCGCAACCGTCTCACCGAGTGGCGTCGTGTCCGGTGTCGCCGCTGGCACGGCAACTATCACGGCAACCGTGGGCACCGTCATCCCGATCTCGGCGACAGCCACGATCACCGTGACCTCGGCGGCGCCGCAGGTGGCGAGCATCAGCGTCTCGCCCACGCCGGTGAATCTCACCATGGGTCAGACGGCGACGTTCACGGCCACCGCTCAGAGCTCGTCAGGCAACCCGGTATCCGGCGTCACGTTCACGTGGACGACGGGTGATGCGAACGTGATCACGGTCGGATCGAACGGACGGATCACCACCGTGGGACCTGGCACGACGACTGTCACCGCGTCCGCGCAAGGGAAAAGCGGAAGCGCGACAGTTACTGTCGCGCCGGCGCCGCCACCAGCAGTGGCGACGATCTCCATCGCGCCACCCAGCGTGAGCGTCGTCGTGGGACAGACGACCGCCCTCACCGCCGCCGCGCACGACGCGAATGGCAACACCGTTCCCAACGTCACTTTCATCTGGGCCAGCTCGAACACGTCGATCGCGACCGTGTCACCCACGGGCGTCGTGACGGCGGTCGCCGTCGGCAACGCCAACATCACGGCGAGCGCACACGGGAAGACGGGAACTACGGCGGTCACCGTGACGGCCGCACCGCCTCCGCCCGTGGCTAGCATCTCGGTCACGCCATCCACGGTGTCGATCACGATGGGCCAGACGTCGACGCTCACCGCGGCCGCCTTCGACGCGGCGGGCAACCCGATTCCCGGCGTCGCCTTCACTTGGGCAAGTGGAAATAACGGTGTTGCCACCATTGCGCAGACAGGCGTGGTGACACCGGTAGCGGTCGGCTCGACGTCGATGACCGCGACCGCGCAAGGAAAAACCGGAACGGCTACGGTGACGATCGTCGCCGCACCGCCTCCGCCCACTACCGTGGCGAGCGTGGCCGTCACGCCGGCCTCGGTCTCCGTCACGCTCGGCCAGTCGGCGACGTTCACCGCGACCGCCTTCAACGCCGCGGGCACGCCGGTGACTGGTCAGACCTTCGTGTGGCAGAGCAGCAATACGGCAGTGGCGACGGTCTCCGCGACGGGAGTGCTCACGACGCTGGCCACTGGTACATCGACGATCAGCGCGACGACGCAGGGCAAGATCGGAACGGCGACCGCGGTCGTTCTCGCTCCGCCTCCACCGCCTCCGCCGCCGCCACCTCCGCCACCGCCACCGTCCGGCTCGATCGCCGAGCTGCCTCGCGCCACGCCTAGCGCGTCGGTGCCGGCGCCGGTTCGCACCGTGCAAGTGGCGTCCGGCTCAAACCTCCAGACGGCGATCGACGCGGCGCAATGTGGTGATGAGCTCGTGCTGCCCAATGGCGCGACCTTCACCGGCAACTTCCGCTTCCCGGTGAAGGCGTGTGATGACGCGCACTGGATCACCATCCGCTCGGCGACGATTCCGACGACGGGACGCGTCACGCCAGGCAACGGCGGCGGCATGGCGTCGATCATTTCACCGAACACCTTGCCGGCGCTGGTCATGGCCGATGGCGCGCACCACCTGCGGCTGCTCGCCGTTCAGCTCGGTGTTTCTAGCGGTGTGACGCTGAACTACGGCGTGCTGGAGATCGGTCGTCTCGACGTCGGCTCGCTATCGCAGATCCCATTCAAGGTAGTGGTCGACCGCGTGCTCTTCCGCGACGTGTCGGTCTGCCATTGCAAGCGCGACATCGCGCTAGGCGGTGCGAATGTGGCCGTCGTGCGCTCGCACCTGGGTGGCGGTCACGGTGTCGGGCAGGACACGCAAGCGATTCTCGGAGGTTGGGGCCCCGGTCCTTATCTCATCGAGGACAATTATCTCGCGGGCTCAGGCGAGAACGTCATGTTCGGCGGCCTCGACCCACGCATCGTCGGCCTCGTGCCGAGCGACATCACGATTCGGCGCAACCATTTCTTCAAGCCGCCGTCATGGAAGGGCGTATGGACGGTCAAGAACATCTTCGAGCTCAAGAACGGCCAGCGGATCCTGGCCGAGGGGAACATCCTCGAGAACAACTGGGCCGACGCGCAGGATGGCTTCGCCGTCGTCTGGAAGTCGGTCAATCAGAACGGCGGCTGCACCTGGTGCATCGTGCAAGACGTGACCTTCCGCTACAACAAGCTCCGGAACTCGGCCAACGGGATCAATCTGGCGGCGCGGCCCCAGGGAACGGTGGCGGGGCCGCTGCGGCGGATCGTGATCCAGCACAACATCATCGACAACATTAATGTCGGCCCGATTTACAATGGCACGGGACGACTCATCCAGACGCTGGCGGATGTGACCGACGCAGTGATCGAGCACAACACCCTGATCACCAATGGTCAGCAGCTGATTTTGTTTGCGTCGCTGCCAGCGACGATCCGATTCCGCTTCCGGAACAACATCGGCACGAAGGGATTGTACGGGATCTTCGGCAGCGGCGCCGGTGAGGGGAACAGCGCCATCGCTGCCTATGCGCCCGACGGCATCTTCGAGAAGAACGTGATCATCGGCGGCTCGGCCTCGGGCTACCCGGTGAATAACTTCTATGCCGCCACGACCAACGAAGTGCAGTTCCTCAACTTCGCGGGCCGCAACTATCAGCTCTCGGCCAGCAGTCCGTACACTCGTCAGGCAACGGACGGAACGGACCCAGGCGCGAACGTCCCGCTGGTCGACCAGCAAACGGCCGGGGTAATCGTGCCGTAGCCGGTATGGTACATAGAAGCTGAAACGGGGGGCGCGCTCGAGACGAGCGCGCCCCCCGTTTCAATGTGCGATCCTTATCGAACCGCGAATCGCGACCGCTTGAGTCTGACGTCGACTACCGTCATTCCGCCGGCCGAGTTGATCGTGTGCATCCCCGTAAGGTCGCGCCGCCAGTTGGCGCGAAGGCGGGCCACCTCTACCTCCTCGAACGCATCGAGGTCGAGCCGCGTAATGCGGTTGATCACCGTCCCATGCCCGTATGACGCCGAACAGTCCTGCGACGGCCGGTAGAGCTCGTTGCCGACGCGGATGAGGCGCCCGGCGGGGCGCGCGCTCCGCACGTCGGACTTCACCGGGTTGCGACGGTGTGGGCGCCAGGGGCCGAGCGGACTGTCGGCGTAGAACAGGTGCAGCTCATCCCACGTCGACGCCCCTTCGACCGGCGCGACGTTGGCGAACATCCACCAGCGGCCATCGATCTCCTCGAGCGTGGCATCCACCGCGTAGATGTCGCGCATCAACACGCGGTCGAGCTCCCACTTGTCGGGGAACTCGACCGCGCGCCAGAGCTCCACGGTGCGATTGTCCCCCGTCTCCGGAATCATGTACTGCGTTCCCTGCCACTCGAAGGTGAAGGGATACGACAGATGGTAGTCGCATTCGAGAACTTTCCGCGGCGGCGATGCCTTTCCTTTCGCGTCGATCTCGATGCACGAGATGTGTGCCTTGCCGGCCTCGTCGAGCCACTCTTCGAAGAACACGTAATAGCGATCGCCGCGCCTGACCACGAACGGATCGGCCCAGAACGCGCCCTTCGGCGGCGCCAGAAGCGTCGACCGATAGAGCGCCGGCGGGACCGGTGACGCGCCGTCCTCATGCGAGCGATCGATCAGATAGGCGAGCGACCACTGCTCCACCGACTTCAAGCGATCGAGCTTGAGTCGCACGAACCGGCCAGCCAGCCTCGAGAGCAGCCGCAGCATCTCGGCGTTCTTGGGCTGCGTGTACAACCTCTGCGTGTAGGGCACGAATCCACGTGCGACTCCGCTGCGGTCCTCCAGCGCCGCTGGCCCCTCGCGATGCAGCTCGCACAGCTTGCGCGCCAGAAAGGTCGACGTCTTCCGATAGAAGTTCGCTTGATTGCGAACGACGGAGAGCTGATCGGTGCTCGCCCACGACCGGTAGAGCACTTGCCCGCCATCGAGCTTTTCGGTGAGTATCTGGAGTATCGAGCCGGTGACCGGCGTGCCCTCCATGACCTCCCAGAATCCGGGCGGTCCGCCGCGATTCACCAGATTGTCGCCGTGGTGGTACGACCAAACACCGAATCGCGCGATCTCGAGTGCGCGGCCCTTCAGAATCCGAAATCCGAAGCGGATGGCAACGTCGAGATCGTACGCGAGAATGCGCTCGACGTCCGGGTCCTCGAAGTAATCGCAGTGCTGCGTCATGCGTGGGCGCAGGCGGACGACGTCGACGTCCTTCACCAGCGACGCGATCGACCCCGGCGTGAATGGATCGGGCTCCTTCCGGAATCGCTTCGCGTCGAGGCGATTGTACAAATGATAGAGCAGATACTCACGATTCTTGATGATGCTCTTGACGCGACTGGTGCTCGGCTGCGGAGGCGTCTCGGGCATGATCACCAGCTCGATGCGCCCACACCCTGCCGCTTCGATCTGCCGGAGCGCGTCGATGGCCCACTGCGGCTGCTCCATGGTGTTGGTGAGCAATCCGATCCGGAGTGGACGGGGCCTCCACGCCGCCGTGCTCGTCCCCGAAGAACGCTCGTCAGGCATCGCGCTCACGCCTGACGAGCCCCGGCTGACGAGCGGGGCTTCACGCATATCAGCTGGAGCCGCGTCGCCACCAGATCGCCATGCCCCTCATAGCGTACGAAGGAGGGATGCACCGTTGGCGCATCGATCCGCGCCGGATCCATGTCGTTCGGATACTCGGCGATCGCGTCGACGACATCGAAACCGGCCGCGCGGGCGAGTGTCGCGTACGCGGATGCGCGGAGCCGATTCATGTACAGCATCGGCGGGTCGATGAGCCGCCACGTCCGCTCGTCGAACCGGAGGAAATGCCACGGTGTGATGCTGGTGTCTCCGTGGCTGAAGTGGTCTGACATGTCCACCTGACAGCTCATCATGCCGCCGGGCTTCAGAACTCGGAACATTTCGCGGAAGATCAGCGCGATGTCCGGCTCCGGGATGTGCTCGAGCGTCGCGGTATTGGTGACCACGTCGACCGAATCGGCCGGAAGACCGGTTGCGCGCGCATCGGACGGCGCGCGGTAGCTGATGCCGATCCGCTCGAGCCACTCACCGAGCTCGGCGTGCGAGATCGGGCCGCTCCCCGGAACTCTTCCGGGGTCGAGCATCGGCGCGCACTCCGCTGGGATCCCCGACGATGCGATCGCCTCGCACAGTCGCACACGCGATACCGAGATCAGATCGGGCTGGGCCAACGGCTCGAGATCGTACAGCAGCTGTCGGCCGACACCGGCCGCGCGATACACCAACGGTACGGTCAGGTCCCACCCCGCGCCGAATTCCAGAAAAGTCGCGTCGGAGAGCGCCAGATCCGACATCACGCGCCGAACGTGCCCCAGGTGCTGACAGGCGATCCGCATCCGGATGTCGAAGTCCTCCATCGGCATCGGAAGCGAGCGCGTCACGTAGCGCTGCATCAGGTAGTGCAGCCTTCGGCCGCCGGGAGCGCGGGAAAGTACGTGCCCGGCGGCTGCCTTCATCATCCACTTCATTGAACGACTAGACGCTCGAGCCCCACGTTCACCACGCAATGCCCTGATAGGTGGTGCCGTCCGACGTCCGGGAACCGAACACGCGCACGAGATCGATCACCGCCTGATCCGGACGGAGGAGCGGACGAATCTCTCTGAACTCGGCCGCGCCATTTCCGATCACGACCGTATCCGACGTCTCGATCACCTCGCGCACGCTGGGCTTCATGAGCGACCACACGTGCGGAATCTCGCGCTCGACGTACTCACGGTTCGCGCCCATCACCGCCGCGCTCGAGACGTGCTTGTCGTAGATCGACACCTCCATCCCCTTCCCGATCAGCCGCTCGACGAGCGCCACCAGCGGCGACTCGCGCAGATCGTCCGTCCCTGCCTTGAAGCTGAGACCGAGCACGCCAACGCGCTTCCGGCCCGCGGACCGCACCATATCGAACGCACGCTGGATCTGCTGCTCGTTGCTCTCGAGAATTGCGCGGAGCACGGGCGTGTCGACGTCGAGCTGGCGGGCGCGATGCGTGACCGCCCGCAAATCTTTCGGCAAACACGAGCCGCCGAATGCAAACCCCGGCCGTAAGTACGCCGGCGAGATGTTGAGCTTGGTGTCCTCACAGAAGAGCCGCATCACCTCGTGGCTGTCGACATCGAGCGCTTTGCATACGTTTCCAATCTCGTTGGCGAACGCGACCTTGAGCCCGTGAAAGCAGTTGCAGGAGTACTTGATCATCTCGGCCACGCGGGTGGCCGTGCGATGTACGGGAGCGTCGATCCCCGCGTACAGCTCGGCAGTCGCGTCCTGCGCCGCCGGATCGTCGGAGCCGATGAGCGTGTACGGCGGCGCGTAGAAGTCCTTGATCGAGCTCCCCTCGCGCAAAAACTCCGGATTCATGCAAACGCCGAAGTCGCGCTCGGCGCGCTTCCTCGACATGCGCTCCAACATCGGGATCACCACGTCGTCCGTCGTCCCGGGGAGCACCGTGCTGCGAACGACAACCGTGTGACGCTCCTCCTTGTCGGCGAGCGCCGCGCCGATCTGCTCGCACACGCGCTCGACGTATGCCAACTCCAGACTGCCATTCGGTCTGCTCGGCGTGCCCACGCAAATGAGCGAGATCGTCGACTCGAGCACCGCTTCGCGCACGTCGCAGGTGGCGCGCAGCCGCTTGGCGCGCACCATCTCCGCCACGAGCTCGGCGATGCCGGCTTCCACGATCGTGGCGCGGCCGGAGTTGATCATCCCGACCTTGGCGGCATTGACATCGACGCCAA
>DATFBY010000052.1:0-20496 GCA_035253585.1 Gemmatimonadaceae bacterium
GGCAACCGAGCGGTTGATCTCGCTCGACGTGTTCCGGGGTCTCACAATCGCCGGCATGCTGCTGGTGAACGATCCCGGCACCTGGAGCGCGATCTATCCGCCACTTCAGCACGCAGCCTGGCACGGCTGGACTCCGACCGACCTGATCTTTCCGTTCTTTCTCTTCATCGTCGGCATCACCACCTCCATCTCGTTAGGCGCGCGCCGCGAGCGGGGCGTCTCTGATGGAGCGCTGGTCCGACAGGTGCTCAAGCGCGGGGCGATAATCTTCTTGTTAGGCATTTTGCTGTCGGGATTCCCGTTCTTCGACATCGCCGCCACCCGCGAGCACGGTCTCATCGAGGGGATTCGCGTTTCCCTCTCGTCGCTCCGTATTCCGGGCGTTCTTCAGCGCATCGCCGTCGTCTACGTGATCGCCGCGCTCATCGCGCTGCGTACGACGTGGCGACAGCAGGTGGCGGTCATCGCCGTTCTCCTGCTGGGGTACTGGATGGCGATCACCCTTATCCCAGTGCCCGGGCAGCCCGGCTCTCCGACGATCGATCGCCCCGCCGAGACGCTGGCCGCCTACATCGATCGGCTTTTGCTCGACGGCCATCTCTGGCGTAACACGAAGGTGTGGGACCCCGAGGGTCCGCTCTCGACGATTCCGGCGATCGCTACGGGCATGTTAGGCATTCTTGCCGGCCGGTGGATTGCGTCTTCCCGGCCACTCGCCGACCGGATCGGCGCGCTCTTCGCCGTCGGCGCGCTCGGCATCGTGGCCGGCCTCGTATGGAATTGGGTGTTCCCCATCAACAAGAATCTGTGGACCAGCTCCTACGTGATCTTCACCGCTGGAGTCGCGTGTGTGACGCTGGCCACCTGCATGTGGGTCATCGACGTGCACCGCATTCGCTGGTGGACGAAACCCTTCGTCATCTTCGGGTTGAATCCCATCGCCGCGTACGTCGGCGCCACGTTGATGGCTCGCACGATTTACTCGCTGATCAAGGTCGAGCAAGGCGGAAAGGTCGTGTCTCTTCAGACAGCCATTTACCAGAGCGGCTTCGCCTCCTGGCTCGCGCCCGAGAACGCGTCGCTTCTGTTCGCGCTCTGCTACGTTCTGTTCTGGCTCGGGGTGATGGCCGTTCTGTATCGCAAGCGGATCATCCTGAAGGTGTGAGGGGTTCAACGAAGGCGTTTCGAGACACACTTCCTGGAGATCGGCGAACGATGCGTGAACGATTCGGTGGGCTCATGACGGCGGGTTTTCTCGTTGTACTCGCGGCGTGTGCATCCCGCGGCAAGAAACCGGAAGCCGAGCTGAAGCTTCCCGCCCAGCGCTTCGAGCTCACCGGCGACACCGTCCATCTGTATGCGCTCGTAGGCGAGGTGCGACTCGAGCGGGGCGATGGCAACGCCACGGTCGTCGAGGTGACTCGCGTTGGGACCGATGCCGCGCAGATCACCGTCGACACCGGACGTGTGGGCACTCAGTCGACGCTTCAGGTGCGATTCCCGGGCGTGAAGGTCACGACCGGGCTGCAGCCGAGCGGGTCGACGCGCATCAGTGTCGCCGACGACGGACGGTTCGGCTCCGGCGTTTCCGGCAGAACCGTCGAGATCTCTCGTGGAGGGGGCGGCGTCCGCGCGCAACCCAACATCGTCGCCAAGGTACCGGCTGGGCGCACCGTGTTGATCGATGTCGGTGTCGGAAAGGTGAATCTCGCCGGTGCCAACGCCAACGTGCGCGTCGCAGCGAGCAATGCCGAAGTGCAGACGGACACAGTGCGCGGCAACGTCACGCTCGATGTCAGGTCCGGCACGGTTCGGGTGTCGGCGGTCGATGGCTCGCTGGTGATCAACACCTCCAGCGCGCCGACCACTGTTTCGCAGGCGACCGGCGCGCTCGTGCAGATTCGAAGCGATACCGCCAGCGTCAACGGAAGCGGGATCCAGTCCGCGCAGCTCGATGTGCGCACGCGATCGGGAGCCGTTCTCCTCACGGGGATCGTCTCGCCAGTCACTCGTGTGAACACAGACAGCGGCCGAGTGGGCGTCAGTATGGCGGGATCCGCGGACACCGTTTCGATCCTCACTCGGACCGGCGACGCGGCGCTTTCGCTCGTCGGCGGCCTGCGTTCGCTGGCCTCTCTGCGGTCTCATTCCGGCGACCTGACGATTCGCGTCACTCCGTCGGTATCCGCCACCATTCTCTTCGAAGGTGAGCTTCGCTCGCCTACACTCGAGATGACGCTGGCCGACCTCCAGCGCGCGAACGACACCGCGTGTACCACGTCCGCCAACGATGCCGCCACCGCGCCGGCGAGGTGCAACCTTCTGCGGGGCCGACTGGGTAACGGTGACGGGCGCATCGTCGCGCATTCGACGCAGGGTGACGTCCGCCTCGCAGGCTTCTGATACGACACGCGCGTTTTTCGTGACGCTCGGAAGCCTCGGTCGTGCCTAATTCGGTCACACCCCGCACAACTCGGCGGCCCCCTTTGGAACACGAGTTGCTTCTGCAGCCTATGGTCATGGTACGTCGAGCTTTGCACCAATCCCTTCTGGTTGCGCGGGCCGCCCTCGTTGGCGTCGGCATCGCGCTCTTTCTTGGCACCCTGCCCTCCCAGGCTCTTGCCGCTCAGCAGCCCGAGGGCTCGACCTTGGAAGAAGGGGCCGGCTCCGCCGCCGCGCCCGCTGAGCCGCAGCGTCGTGCCAAGCGGTCGCCGCGACGCGCCCGCTCGCGCGCCAGGTCGCGCGCCGCAGTTGCGCCGCCGCTCCGGCACACCACTCCGAGCAGTGCCGCCGCCCTCGTCTCCGACCTTGGGACGATGCTCGGCGCCCGCACGCGTAGCGGCGAGTGGGGGGTGCTGGTGGTTTCGCTGACTCGTGGCGACACGCTGTACTCGTTCAATCCGGATGGGCCGCTGCTTCCGGCGTCGAACATGAAGCTGTACTGCACCGCGCTGTCGCTCGACCTGTTGGGTCCGGAGCACCGTTTCACCACCGAAGTGCTGCGAGACGGCGAGCTCGCAACCGATGGCACCTTGTCAGGCAACCTGGTGCTGCGCGGTGGCGGAGATCCCGGATTCTCGAGCCGCTTCCTCGGAGGTACGCCGGCCGCGCCCGCGGAGTCATTGGCGCAACGCGTCGTCGATGCCGGCGTCCGCCGCGTGCGAGGTGATCTCGTCGCCGATGCGAGCGCGTACGACGCGGAGCGAATCCCGGAAGGCTGGCTCAGCCGCTATCTCGGCGCCGGCTATGCAGCGCGCGTGTCGGCGCTCTCGCTCAACGAGAATCTCGTTTGGATCGTCGTCCAGCCTTCCGTCAACGGACGCCCGGCAACGGTGACGCTCGATCCCGCGACGGAAATTCTGGTGAACAGCAACGTGCGCACGAACGGCGGGCGCGACGCACGCATCATGGCCCACACTACGCCAGCCGGTACGATCGAAGTGCGGGGATGGATCGGAGCGCGCGCCGGTGAGCGGCGCTATCAGGTCGTGGTTGAGGACCCAGCCATCTTCACCGCGGGAGCGGTTCGCCGCGCACTCGCGACGAGGGGAGTGGTCATCGAAGGCGGAACGCGCGCCGGCCTCGCCAGCGAGCGCGCAGCGCCCCTCACCGCTCTACCATCGCCGCCGCTCTCGCGCCTCCTCTCGGTGATGAATCGCGAGAGCAACAATCATTTCGCTGAGCTGATCTTCAGAAACGCGGCTCGCGTGCAGTTGCAGCAGCGCACCGTGACGGCGGCCATGGCAAATCAGCTGCTTCAACAGTTCATGGTGGACAAGGTCGGCGCCGCGCCCGGCTCGGTGCATGCCGCCGATGGGAGCGGACTCTCCGTCCTCGACCGCGTGACCGCGCGCTCGCTCGTGCAGCTCCTTTCGTTCGCGCATCGGGCCCCGTGGGCAGATGCGTTCCATGCGTCGCTGCCGGTTGCGGGCGAATCGGAAACGCTGCGGGGGCGCATGCGGCTCACACCCGCCCAGGGAAACCTGCACGCGAAAACCGGGACGACCAATCGCGCGATCTCGCTCGGCGGCTACGTCACCGCCGAAGATGGCGAGCTGCTGGCGTTCGCGATGCTGTACAACGGCACCGACCGGTGGAACGCCCGCGTCACCATCGACGCCATGGGCGCCACGCTGGCGTCGTTTCGGCGAGAGTGAGGATCGAGATTCGAGATTCGTGATTCGAGATTCGAGTGTGCGGATCCGGCCTTCATTAGGTGTGCCGTCCCGAATCTCGAATCTCGAATCTCGAATCTCGATGCTCTACTCGATCTCCTTGATGTGCACTCCGCGCTTGCGGAGCTCCTCGATGTACCGGTCGCCGGGTACGCACTCGTCAGGCGTCCATACGCCAGGAGGCTTGATCTCGCCGCGCGCCTGCATCTGACCGGTGATCGAAAGCGAGTAGCCCGTGGTGCGCATCATGGCGCTGATTCCGCGGGCTTCGTCGTAGTAGTCGAGAAGCTCGTAACCCGCTCGCCTCGTCTTCCCCTCCTTCGTTCCGTCGCAGATCACGCGGAGTGCGACCAGGTCGCGACCCTTCGGCTTCGTCAGGCGAGGGGAGACAGTCGCTATGAAGACGTCGCGCGGAACCACCTTTGATCCCTTCACGTCGACCGGCGCGAGATCGAGCAGCCCCAGGTCTCTGATCGACTCCATGATCTGCGCATGACCGGGATAGCGCAGCGTCTTGTACTCCATCGTCGGGATCTTTCCTTCGTACCGGAACGCCATCGTCGAAAGACCGCCGGCGGTATGAAAAGCCTCGAGCTCGCCGACTGGCTTCGGAAATTCCGCCCGCTCGCGCTCCGAAAGCGCCTTCACCTGCGTGCGCTTCCCGTCTCGCACCACCCATGACAACGTCGTGTAGTAGTCGAGCGCGCCCTCCAGCGAGTATACGATCTGATAGTTGAGCGGCGGCTCCGGATGCTGCGGCAGGCCGCCCACGTAGATGCGCACACTCCTGACCTTGTCCAGCTTCTCGATTCCGGATTGGGCCAGGATGTTCACCATCCCCGGAGCGAGTCCGCAGTCGGGGATGACGGTGATCCCCTTCTCTCGCGCCTTCTCCTCCAGCCGTTTCTGTTGGAAGACGATCTCGGTGTTGCCGCCCAAGTCGGCGAAGTGCGTTCCGGACTCGACCGCCACCCTCGCCAGATCGAGATTGAAGTAGTACGGGATCGCGCTCATCACCGCGTCACTTTCGCGCATCACCGCCGCCGTCGCTTCGTGGTCGCGAACGTCGAGCACCGTAGGCAGCAACCGCTTGCCGGAGTAAGGAGCCAGAAAGTCGGGCAGGTGATCGTGGCGAAGATCGGCCAGCCGGACCTCCCGAACTTCGGGATTTTGTAGGAGGTCGAAAGCACAAGCGGAGCCTTGCAGCCCCGCTCCGAGAACGAGCATCCGCATTACAAGTACGTCTCCTGGAGGGTGGATCGAGAGACGTAAAGTTAGCTCGCGTGGTTAGTTGAGGGAGGGGGAGGCATCGAGATTCGAGATTCGAGATTCGAGATTCGGAAACGGCGCAATTGAAGCTCTTCAGGTGTGGCGTTCCGAATCTCGAATCTCGAATCTCGAATCTCGATGCCTCCCCGGCCCACTTCTTCCGATACACGTCGGCATGTCCGACTGGCGCGATCACCTCATCGATTCACCTGCCGGCATCCGCCAGGTCCTCGAGTCCACGCGCCGCATCGCTGTGCTCGGCATAAAGCCCGAGTACACGGGCCAACCGGCGTTCTACGTCCCCGAGTACGCGCAGCAGGCAGGCTACGAGATCGTTCCGGTTCCCGTCTACTATCCGGAGCTGACCGAGGTCTTGGGGGAGCCGATTCATCGCAAAGTCGCCGACGTCCCGGGCGACGTCGACATGGTCAACGTGTTTCGACGTCCCCACGACATTCCACCGCACGTCGACGACATCCTCGCCAAGCGACCGAAGTCGGTGTGGTTCCAGCTCGGCATCCGCAACGATCAAGCGGCCGAGCGCTTGGCGCGCGAAGGAATCGACGTCGTGCAGGATCGTTGTCTCCTCGTCGAGCTCCGCAAGATCGGCCGCTGAGCGAAAAACGCTGCCGGGACGGGCACGCGAGTTGCCTTTTCCCGCCGTGCACGCTCACACGATTTCGGAGACGGACATGGACATTCTCACCTGGATCATCGTCGGCCTGATTGCCGGTCTGCTCGCGTCCCTCGTGATGGGCGGAGTCGGGCTTGGACTGATCGGCGACATCATCATCGGCATTCTCGGCGCCTTCGTCGGCGGCTGGGTGTTCACGAAGATGGGATGGGCGTCGCCGTTCGGCGGGATCGCCGGAACGATATTCGTGGCCTTCATTGGCGCGGTGCTGCTGCTGTTCGTCGTCCGCCTGCTGAGGGGCGGATATAGGCGGCCGTTATAGCGATAGGTCGGCGGTGCGCGGCGGACCGTCGTTGGTCTCGCGCGCGCGCCGCCACGCCGCCATTGCAGCCGCAATCACGAGCGAGGGCAACAATACCCACCTGAGCTCGCTCGCCAACACGCCGAGGCCGCGTGCACTGAAGAAACGCGCTCCGATCGGCGACACTTCGATGGGACGCCACGGAAGGAAGTAGCGCTCGCTGCTCAACGGCGCGAAAAAACCCACACCCAGTCCACCATCCGTCATGGCATCGAGCAAGCCGTGCGATGAGATGGCAAAGAAAAGAAAACCCCAGGACGCCAACCGACGTCGCCGCTCTTCGCCGCCGACCGCTGGGTGCGCTACCAATGCTGCTGCGAGCGCCGCCGACAGGAGCAGCGAATGCGACAAACCACGGTGGCCGAGCATGTCGCCGTACGAGACCCCGAACTTGAACCCGATGACATCGAGATCGGGGAGCGCCGCGAACAGCGCGCCTAACGCGACCACGCGCGGCGGCAACGCGCGTCCCGCTCCCGCTCCTACAAGCCCGACCGCGATCGCGTGCGTGAATACAGTCGGCACGTCAGCGCGAAGCCGACGCCACAATGGCGAACGCGCGCACGGGAAACGTGCCGAACGCCTTTACCTTGACCGGCACCGCGAAGAAACGCGCTCCACGATCTGGGAGCCGCTCGAGACCGGTCAGATGCTCGGCCACCGGAATGTCGGCGCCTAACAACGCGGTGTGGACGGGCCGGTGAGAGTCGTCGGTGTCGTCGATGTTGAGGGAGTCGATACCCACCAGCGCGGCGCCGCCCTCGACCAGCAGCTCCGCTGCCTGACGAGTCAGAAAAGGATGACCAGAGAGATAGCCGTCCGTTCCCCATCGCTCGGACCAGCCGGTGTCGACCAACACCGCCTTCCCGCGAACGTCCAGCTTCGCGAACCGCTCGGCGCCGATCGCCCTTCCTGCGTTACGCGCTCGCACGACGATCGCCTCGAGGTCCGCCAGCGACTCGAGCGGAAGCTCCGCAAGATCCTTCCCCTGCTCGAATCGGTGAAATGGAGCGTCCACGTACGTCCCTGTGTTCGCCACCATCTCGATCTTCCCGATGTGAAATTCGGTGCCGGGCGCGTATTTGGCCCGCGACTGCGCTCGACTCATGAAATCGCAGATGACCGGACCGGGCAGCCCGGGATATGTCGTCATCCCGTGGACGAGGGTGTGGGAGAGATCCACGAACCGAGATTCGAGATTCGAGATTCGAGATGCGGGTGTGCGAATTCGGACCTCATTAGGTGTGCTGTCCCGAATCTCGAATCTCGAATCTCGAATCTCGACAGCGTCCCGCATGCGCTCTTCCGCCATCTCATCCGCCGCCCTATTCGTCGACACGCCTTTCACCTTCGCTCTCTCATACACGTCGAGCATCGTGTCGTAGATCCGCTCCACCCGCTCTCGCACCGATGGCTCATCGTAATGCAGGAGCTCCCGCGACCCATTGATCACGCCGCCGGCGTTGGCGACATAGTCGGGCGCGAAGAGAATGCCGCGCGCGGCAAGCTGATCGCCGTGACGTTCGTCCAGCAGCTGATTGTTCGCCGCGCCCGCAACGATTTCGACCTTGAGCCGCGGAATCGTCGCATCGTTGAGTACTCCGCCGAGCGCGCATGGCGCGAAGATGTCAGCGGGCACAGCGTAGATCGCCTCCGGCTCGACAGCCGTCGCCCCGAGCTCCCTCGACACCCGACTGACGCGCTCGGCGTCGATATCCGACACGATCAGCTTCGCGCCGACCGCAGCCAGCTCGCGGCACAGATAGTAGCCGACGTGTCCCACGCCCTGGACCGCTACGGTCTTCCCCCTCAGATCGCTCGATCCCCAGCGCCAGTACGCGCTGGCCTGGATCGCGCGAAACACTCCATGGGCCGTCACCGGCGACGGATCGCCCGAGCGATCGACCAATCCCGCGACGTACGGCGTCTCGCGTCGCACGATTTCCATGTCGGCCGGACTCGTGCCGACGTCTTCGGCCGTCACGTACTCGCCGCCTAACGATTGCACGAAGCGCCCGTGCACGCTGAACAGTGTTTCTCTGTCGGCTCGCCGGTTGTCCCCGATGATGACGGATTTGCCGCCGCCGAGTGGGAGACCGGCCATCGCGTTCTTGTACGTCATCCCCCGAGCGAGCCGTAGGGCGTCGGTGATCGCTTCGTCGTCGGACCGGTAGCTCCAGAAGCGCGCTCCGCCGACCGCTGGTCCGAGTGCGGTGCTGTGAATGGCGATGATTCCACGGTAGCCAGCAGCCGTGTCGACTCCGAGCAGCAGGCGCTCGTGCCCGTCGGGCCGCGCGAGCTCAGTGATGTGCATTGCGAGAAGATAGCTCGCGCACGACCGCGCCGGAGCAGCCGACTCGAGCGCTTGTCACATTCCCTTACAGTGCGAGCGCGCCCTTGATGCGCTCGATCTGCCGGCGATGGAGGAGGTCGTGCCCCGCGATCAACGAGATGAACGTTCGGATACTCTCTTCGCCACGTTCGGCATGCACGCCGACGCGGTCGAGCTCGTCAGGCGTGAGCGCTTCGAGCAGTCTGATGTTGCGCCGGCGCAGCGCGCCGAGCTCGAAGAGCACCTCGGTCACTGGCGCATCGTGATATCGCAGCTTCGTGGCCCACGCGTCACGATCGTAGCGCTGCATCTCCGGTTTGTCGTGGGTGAGCATCATTCGGATCCGGTATCCGTAGACGAGCTCGTTGTCGGTGAGATGCTGAATCACTTGAAGGATCGACCACTTTCCTTCCCGCTCCGGCCGACGCAAATCCTCGGCGGAGATTCCGGCAACGGCCTGCTCGAGTGCACGTACCAGCTCACGCTGCACCGCGAACGGCTCGGCGTCGCCCAGCGCGTCTAGGAGTGATACAGTGTATGGCGAGACCGAAGAAGGACGAGTCATGTCAGTAGCCACTTACCTCGAGCTCCGTCGTGACGCCGTCGAAGTCGCGCGGCAACCACGAGTGCGGACCGCACTGCACGAAGCCCGTCCGCGTGAGAAGTCGCTGATAATACGAGCGCGGACGACGTCGCCATCCACGCGTGTCGCCCTCCACGTCGTCGCGGCCGGTGAAGATCTCGAGATATGCGACGCCCCGCAGGAGTGCGTGCACATGGCGCAATCCGCGCGCGAGCTCCACATCATCGACGTAGTTCAGCATGCCCGAACAGACGATCACGTCGAAGCGCCCACGCAGTCTCAGCGCGTGGAGCTCGCCGAACGTTCCCAGTCGGATGTTGCGACGCCGGCCGTAACGCGACACGACGTACTCGCTCGGGTCGACGCCGACGTAGCGCGCGCGCGGACGGAGGGTCCGCAGCTGCCGTCCCCATTCGCCCTCGCCCGCGCCGACGTCCAGCATCGATCGCATCGGCCGCTCCAGGAAATATTCGGCCAGCGAAACGACCATTGTTAGGCGGCGGGCGACCGCCCCTGGCGAGCTCACGCGATGGCGAGGGTCGCGATACCAGCGGTCGAAGTACGCGCGGTCGTAGCGCTTCGCGGCTACTGCCCCGTCCAAATGACGACCGCGCCGCAGGCATCGAGGGCGGCAAACTGCGACGGCACCGATGCCGCGCCGTTGTAGACCTCCATGATGGCGATCTCGTTCGGCTTGGGGAGCGCGAGCTCTACCTCCTCCATGTTCTCGAACTTGACCCCGTCGACCCACAGAATCGGAATGCAGCCATCGCGCATGAGTACCAGATGGCCGGGCCCGTTAGGCAGCACGCGGATGCCGGGCATCCGACGTAGTAAGTCGGTCGTCTCGAACACCGGCGTACGCTCGATGTCCTCGCGGGTGAGGATGCGCCCCGCCCCGCTGCGCCGGCGCTCCATTATCTCCGACAGCCGGCTGGGCCGCGTCCGTTTCCCATAGACGACGACCGCATCGAGGACCGGAAGTCGCTCCGATACCACCGCCAAGACGTTCGTGGTCTGATTCGCGGAGAGCTCCACCGGAATTCGTCGCGGCACGAAGCCGACATAGCGTACTTCCAGCGTGTACGTTCCGGCGGGAAGTCCGCCCATGGAAAAGGTGCCGTCTTTGTCCGAGACCGCGGTGGCATCACTGCCCCAGACCATGAGCTGCGCGTCGCCGAGCGGGCCGCCATCGGGGCGAACGACCTTGCCGATGAGGCGAGCGGTGCCACGTCGGACCGTCAGCAACGGAGCCGGAGCAGTCCCTTGCGCGCGGGCGCCTTCGACGATCACCTCGCGCGTGTTGGTCCGGCTCACCCGCAAGTCCTGCCTAACGATTCGATACGGACGGACGTCGACCGGGACGAAGCCGCTCGAGTCCGATTCCAGCTCCGCCCGCAGCGCCACGTCGGCATCGGATGGAATGCCGCACATGGCGAACCAGCCGTCGGCGTCGACCTTGGCGGCGATCGTGCGACGCTCGTTGCGCACGAGATTCTTGCGGACGACGATCTCCGGCCACGTCACGGCCACCGTGCTGCCGGGCAACGGAGCGCCGCTCTCGGCATCGCGAACGAAACCCAGCACGACGCCGGTAGAATCTTGCAGCGGCGCGTTCCGACAGAGCGCAGCGGTCACCGCCCGGGTGCCCGGTGTCGCCAGCTCGACGTACAGCGTGTCGTTAGGCGCAACCACCAGCCGCTTGGCACTTGGCGTCACGCCAAGAACGTCGAACGCCTCGTGAAAGAAGCCGGCGATGTAGCGCCCGACTGGAACATCTCGGATCTCGAACTGCCCGTGCACGCCCGACGTGGCGGTGTACACACGCCGTGCGCCCGAATCGCTGAGCACCTGCACCATGGCACCGGACAAGAGCGTGTGTGTGACACTGTCATACACAGTGCCTCTCACCACCCCAGTCGTGCTGCCCGGCACCTGCGCCCGTAGAAGCGACGCTCCGAGCGACAGCAGCAGCGCTGTCCCCAGACCAAATATTCGCAAGAGTGCGAACGCCATCGCGGATGTGCGGTGTAAAGTCTACCCCTCAATCGAAATGTGTGTTGCGCGACAGGGTCCGTCCACCGGGGCCGCGATCGCACATCGCACATTTCGATTGCCGGTTTCAGATACGATCACATATCCGCGATGGCTTTCGCACATTTGCAATCATTCCGGACGGAACTCCGAAATAACCTCGATCTGCCCGACCAGGTTTCGGTTCAGGGCCTCGAGGTGCTCGGCCGGAATCCAGTACTCCTGGTGCGTCGAGCTCCCCACCGTCCGCAGCGGATACTTCGAGAGAAACTCCGACCGCACCACGAAGCGCGTGACGTACCCGACGTAGCCTGAGGCCGCGTCCCTGGTGTTCCACTCGCGCGCGATCTGCGCGGCGTATGCTTCGGTTGTGACGGGGTAGAAGATCGGCTGCTGAGGGAGCCGCGCCGGAAATCCGCTGAAGCCGTTCCTGACGAGGAGCGCGAACTCCGCCGCGCCGACGGGCCGATACAGGACCGTCGTCTCCTCGATCAACATGTCAGAGCGCCTGGACTACGATCGCTCCGCGTTTGGCGTCGAGCGTCCAGCGCTTGCCTTGGAGAAGATTCCAACCGTCCGCGCTGTTGAGCGCCAAGAGCCGGTCGCCGCGGAGGAGCCAGTAGCCGCCGGCCTGCACCACCGTCGGCACTCGCGTCCCCTCCATGCCGCGCGCGACACGACCCTCTTTCCGAACCATCAGCACTCCTGTCTGCGGGTCGATCGTCGGCGCCAATCGTGCCAGCAGATCGAACCCGAGCGTCGCCGAGCTCGAGCCGCGATGCGGCGCGAACGACACCGCCACATTGCTGAGTGTGATCTCGCCAAATTGCACGGAAGGTACGACACCCGCCATGCGATGCGGGTCGCGCTCGCCACGCACCGTGAAGGTCCGCACCGATTTGCGGCGAGCCCACGCGGTGTCGAGCGTCAGACCGGACGCGCGCGGATCCAGGATGGCGACGACGGTGTCCTTCCCGATCGCCAGCCGAACGCGCCCAAACGTCCGGCTGTCACCTGCCAGCAGCTGCAGCGACGAGCTATCGGGACCGGTGACCGCTTGCGGATGCTCCCTGAGCCATTCGGCGCGCGCCCGCTGCGGGTACGCCAGAGGCGAGCCGGGGAGCGAAGCGAGCGCGCCGTACTCGCCAAGCCGCTCGTATACCGGAACGAGGTGCTCGGCCACCATCTTCGCATCGCCGCCAAAGAACCGAGCCTCCTCCATGAGTACCGCGCCGACGCGCAATGCTCCGCGCGAGGCCAGATACTTCCCGAGCGCCAGTCTCGCTTCCGGATTGCGCGGCGTACGACGTACCGCGGCGTAATACAACGTCTCGGCAGCAAACACGCGTCCCGCGGATAGGAGCGAATTCGCGCGCGCAACGATGTCCTGCGCTGACGCAGGTGTGACGGGAATTGAAAGCGCGGCCAGCGCGCCGAGCAGGGCGACGCCGGTCAATCGTACTCGGAGTGTCCGTGGAATCATGAAGGGTGTTCGAGGAGCTGCCCGGCCGCAAAGCTAGCGCTGGGCTCACTTAAGGACGACGTGGCCAGCCGCCCCGTCATATGGCGGCCGAACGAGCGGATGAGGGCTCGTAGTGGCTCTTACCGGTTGACCTGGTAAACGACATACCGAGCTGACGTCTCACCCGCCGCCGCGTCGGGCCGAGGGATTACGGCGGCGATGTATCGGGCCCCCCTGGTCGCGCCCAACGCCATCCCTGGCCCGACGATGCGCGTCAACCGCCGCCCGTCAGCCGATCCATACACCCGGACGAATCCGTCGCGGCTTTCCACCGTCAGTGCGCCGACGCGGAATCGCCGGGTCGCATTGAAGTCGATCGGCGTGCCGGAGTCGAACGTCGGACCAACGTTCCACGGCACCCGCGCAAGCCGCGTGATGTCGTCGATACTGTCGCGCGCTTCGCGCGCCGTTGGGTCGATCAACAGCCAGCGCTTGGACGGCGCATCCGATTGCGCGCGCTCGGGATTGCTCCCGAACGCGGCCAACCGTCCGTCCAGCGTCCAACGGACGCGCCACCCTCCGCTCGCTGAGATCCCGTTGGGATCGCGCTCCCCTTCATCGCGAAACGCTGGTGGGCGGAGCGGTACGACGATGGGCTGCGAAAATCCACGTTGGTATCCCATCGCGCTGGCGGCGAAAGAAGCGGCCGCGACTTCTTCTGGCGCCAACCCGGCCACGTGCGCCACCGGCTCCCACTGCGCGAGACTCACCGAGTCCTGCTCGCGCGGCGGGTTCATCAGAAACGGCTTCCCCCAAGCCAGCCACCGCCAGTCTGGCGACGGCGTCACATCCCACGACCGAAATGGACCCCACTGTCCGTCGCGGTTCGAGGCATAGATGAACTCGTTAGGCAACGGCTCGTTCTCGATCGCGGTATTGTGCTGCATGGCGATCATCGCGGTCGAGTCGGGCGAGAGGAGCCAGCGCGCCTGCCCGATCATGAAGGGCTGCCGCTGACTCACCGGCGTGGTCGAGATCCACCCCTCGAAGACATCGACGCTGTCGGTGCGGGCGAGCGCGGGAATCGAGTCTTCCGCCAGCAGCGCGTCGCGTCCATGCGCGTTGAGAACGTTGGCCGTCGCGCGGGCCAGCCCGAGCTTGAAGCCGTCGTAGAGCGGCGCCACGTTCACGCGCCAGCGAGCATCCCCCTGCACCGTCGCACGCGTGATCCACGGGCGCCACCCTTCTTCCTCCAGCTCGTCGCGCAGCGCCTTCGCTCTCTCCTCCTCGGCGAACGACGCAAGCTGGATCACGGTGCCGAACGTTTTCCTGACCGTGTCGGCGACCACGGCGGCCGAGTCCGCTCCCGCGGCCTTCTCTGCTTCACGAACGCGCTGGCGTGCCTCGTCACTCCCGCACCCCAACGCGATCGCTGCGCCGAACGTGAGGATACGTGCCGCTCGCGTCACTTTCGGGGCGGAGCCGCGTACACGCCGTCGAGCGCGTTCTGGGGCTTGGGCATGTTTGCCTGACGAGACGCGATCGCTTCTTCCTGAGCCCGCTCGACTTCAGCCTCGACCTCGCTCTCGATGCCTGACAACACGTCGCGCGAGATCCCCTCATCGGCCAGATACTCTTCGAACAGGGCGATCGGATCGCGCTTTCCCCACGACGTGAACAGCGATGCGTCGAACGTGCGCCGCGCCTCCGCCTCGTCGTGCGTCGCGTGCCCGCCCATTCGGAACGTCTCGGCCACCAGCAGCGCGGGACCTTCGCCCCGCCGGCACCGGTCGGCCGCCAACGAAGTCAGCGCGTACCCATCGAGTACGTTGTTGCCGTCGAACACGCCGCCCCACATGCCGTATGCACGCGGCCAGTTGGCGAACGCGCCGTCGTTCTCGAGGTGATGCTGCGAGAGGCGCGTGCCTAACGCGACCTGATTGTTCTGAATGATGAAGATTGCCGGCGCCCGTTGTACCGCCGCGAAATTGAGCCCTTCGTGTGAGACCCCCGCTTTGGTCGAGCCGTCGCCTATCCAGGTGAGCGCCACGCGATCGCTCTTCATCATCTTGAACGAGAGAGCGATCCCGGTGATCACCGGAACGATGTCGCCGACGTGACTGATCGGTGGAAGCACGCCCGTGTCCAGGGCGCCGTAGTGTCCGTCGCGCCCCGCATTGGGGCTGTCGCCCGTCGCCATGTAGGCCCGCAGGATGTCGGCGATCGGCATTCCCATCTCGTGGCAGGCGCCGGAATTCCGGATCATCGGGCCGACAACGTCCGACTTCCCCGCCGGCGTTCCCGCCGGCTGCCGACGCAGCGCGTGCACCGGTCCGATGGTCGCGGCTTCTTCGCCGGTGCCCAACCACGCCTTCGAGATCACACCCTGCCGGACCATGCGCTTGAGCGCGATGTCCGTCAGCCGATTTCTCAGGAGGCCGCGATACATGCCAAGCAGCTGCGCTTCCGTGAGCGCCGCAATGACCCGCTCGCGGTCGGGATCGCTGCTCAGTGTCGCGCGGAATGCACGGCAGGCGTCGTCGTCGCGAGTCCAGGAAACGTACTCGGGCGGCTCGAATGCGGCGTAGCGCTTCATGCGTGAAATCTTGCCGGGTGCCGAACGCTCGGCAACTGACGCTCAGTGAAGGATGTCGCGAATGAGCGCGGCGACGATTGGCGGCGTTTTTCCATCGACGTCGACAGAAGGATCGTAGGACGCGATGCCGATCGCGCCGATCGGGATCTGCTCGCGCGCCACGGCCAGCGCTTCGTACACCTGCTCGACCGAGAGACCCGCCTCATCGCCGAACTCATTCGATGGCGCGACACGCTGATCGAAGACGTCGACGTCGATGTGCACGTAAAGGCGCGACGCGCGCCCGCGGCTGCGCTCGAGCGCTTTCTCGACCGCCGCGCGCGTACCCGCCGACGCTAGCACCTCCGGGCCGAGCAGCGCGATGTGGGAGCGGCCAAGCGCGTCACGCTCCGCGGCGTCGAGGTCGCGCGTGCCGAGTAGCGTCACGTTCTCGTCAGGCAGGGGCGCGAAGCCTGAGATCTCACGCGCCATGTTCACCCAGCTCCGCCCGGTGGCGATCGTCAGCCCCATGCCGTCGAGGAACGCGGTGCGCGTGGTGTCGGGCGTATTGAACTCACCGTGCGCATCGAGCCAGAGCACCCCCGTTTGCTCGGCGCCAAGGGCGGCGATTGTGCCCACCGCCACGCCGCAATTACCCGAGAGCACGACCGGAAACTCCCCCGCGCGCACCGCTTCGGTCACGCGCAGCGCCACCAGCCGCATCAGCTCGAAGCCCAGACCATTCTCGGTCTGAAAAGGCAGTCGACTCTCGACGAGCTCGACGCATGTCTCGTGATCCGCGTCCCGCAGCGACTCGGCGATCACCGGAGCGAGTGCATCGGGCCCGACTCCCATCCTCCGGGCTCGGAGCCCGGAGTCGTACGGAACGCGGAAGATGCGGACCTTCACCGACCGAGCAAGCGGCCGAGGACGCCACCGCCTCCGCTTCCCTTGCCGGCGGCCGCTGCCTCGAAGGCGTCGGCCATCTCGGGCGCGGTGGCGAAACGGTTCGCCGGATCGCGGGAGAGCGCCTTCGAGAGTACGTCGTTCAGACGCGGCGGGAAGGTGAGGTCGACGCGAATGTCCTTGAGCGGGAGCGGATCACCTTTGAGGCGCGCGATCATCACGTCCTGCTGCGAGCGTCCCGAGAATGGCAGCTTACCGGTCAACATCTCGCACGCCATGAGCCCGAGCGAGTAGATGTCCGAGCGTGGATCGAGAGGCTTTCCGCGCAGCTGCTCCGGCGACATGAACTCGGGGGTGCCTAACACGACGCCGGTCGCCGTGAGCTTCTCGATCTCCGGGCCGACGCGGCGCTCCTTGGCCAATCCGAAATCCATCACCACCGCTCGTTCCTGACCCGTGCTCTGGCTGACGATCACGTTCTCGGGCTTCAAGTCGCGGTGGATGATGCCTAGCGTGTGCGCAACGTGAAGCCCGGCAGCGATGTCGCGCACAAATCGCACGGTATGCTCGACGGAAAGGTGTCCCGCGCGGTATACCACATCGCACAAGAGATCGCCCTCGATGTACGGCATCACGATGTAGATGAGACCGTACCGCGTCTCGCCCATGCGAATGATGTGGCAGACGTTGGGATGCGCGAGCCTGCTGCCTAACGCGGCCTCTCGCCGGAGGCGCGCCAGCGCGCTCTTGTCCTTGAGCAGTGCCGGAGAGAGGATCTTGATGGCGACGCGCTCGCTGGTGGTCACGTCCATCGCCAGGAACACGTGCGACATCCCGCCTTCGCCGAGCTTCTTGGCCACGCGATACCGGTCGTCGAGCACGTGACCGACGATCTTGGAGAGGTCGACGGTGCCGCCGCCGGTGCGCATCGGGCCGGCATCACGTGAGGTCGTGCTCCGCGGGCGGCGCAGCTCGCTAGCGGCTTCCGAGTGCGGCGGTGCGACCGGGGCGCTGGACGGCATTGGTACCAGACGGGTTCCATCCTTGGTGCAGAAGTTGGCACCATTCGGATAGATGCTGTCACACCGCGGACAACGCACGCTCATGTCGAGTGCTCACGCGCCCGACGCGCTCGTCAGGCGGATACCTGGTTCCGACCCTGGGCCTTTGCTCGGTACAGCGCTTCGTCGGCGAGGGCGATGATGTCCTCCGGCGTATTCACGCGCGGGTTCGGAATCGTCGCCACTCCCACACTCACTGTAATATGGAGGCCGCGAAAGTCCTTGTCGCTCACCGCGGGCTGCGCCTCGATCCGCGTCCGGACGCGATCCCCGAATGCCGCGGCGCCTTCGGCGGTGGTCTCCGGTAGGATGACGCAGAACTCCTCTCCGCCGTATCGCGCGACCACGTCCACCGTCCGCGCCTCGCGCTGAAGTGTCTTGGCCACTTCGCGGAGCACCTCGTCGCCCACCAGATGGCCGTACGTGTCGTTGATTCGCTTGAAATGATCGAGGTCGATCATGAGCAGCGAGAGGTTGAGCGCGTAGCGACGGGCCCGGTCCATCTCCGTGGTGAGGCGCTCCATGAAGGCACGGCGGTTGAGCGCCAGCGTCAGATGGTCGGTGGTCGCCAATACCTCCAGCCGCGCCTTGTCGGCGCGTGTCGCCTCGATCACGTGCGCGCGGCGCATGGCACCCACCGCGGCGCGCACGACGGTCTCCGCGAATTCGACATCATCCTGACCGAGCGGCGGCTCGTCGATCCGCGTTCGGAGGAAGAACACGCCGCGGTGCCGCTCATCGAGCTCGAACGGCAGCGCGATCACCGACCGAATGACCACGTCGGTCCCCGCCGCGTCCCACTCGGCCCGCATCCGCTCGAAGAGCGGGCTGGTGTGCACGTCTTCCACCAATACCGCGTTGCCCGAGTCGAGCGCGGCACGGATCTCCGGATACTTGGCGAGGTCGACGCGGAAGTCTCGCAGCCCGGGATTCTCGAACGCGGTAGCGACGCGCGCTTCCTTGTCGCCAGGCGACGCGAGAATGAGCGAGCAATGCGAGATCTCGAGCGCGCGGGCCACTCGCCTAACGAGCAGGTGCGAGATCTCCTCTGGCGAGAGGTCGCCGGTGACCTCGTGGAGGATGTCGACCAGGTTTCCGCGCCGCTGTGACTCGTCTCGCGCGCGCTGCAGCTCGTCTTCCGTGCTCTTGAGCACCTCGCGCGCCTGGAGCAGCTCACGCCGCATTCTCAGCTGCACCTGGATGCGGGCCAACAGCTCTCGAGCGTGGAACGGCTTGCTGATGAAGTCGGTCGCGCCCAGGCTCAGCAGGCGCGTGATGCCATCGGCGGGTGGGAGCGCCGACATCGCCAGGATCGGCACCATGCGCGACTGTCCGTCCGCCTGCATCCGCTCCAGAGCTTCGTAGCCGCGGCCGGACGCCGCGCCGACGTCGAGCACGATCATGTCCGGGACATGCGCGCGGAAGTGGTCGTATGGGGATTCGCCCTGCGGCACGAGTGCTACCTCGTATCCCTGCTCCTTGAGGAGCCAGGATACGGCGCTCCGAAATGCTTCGTCCTCGTCCGCGAGGAGGATGCGTGGTCTACTCATCGCCCAACAATTGGCGCAGGCCGGCCCACTCGATGTTGCCGCCGCTCAGCACGATGACGGTTTTGCCGCGCGGCTTGGCGATTCCCTCCAGCACCGCGGCGGCCGTGATCGCGCCACTCGGCTCCGGGATCAACTTCATTCGGTCGACCAGGTGCCGCATTGCGCGCACGATGGCGTCGTCAGGCACCGTGATCACGTCATCGAGAAATGCCTGGTGGTGCGCGAAGTTGACCGTCCCGATCTGAACGGCGAGCAGACCGTCGGCGATGCTGCGCGGCCCCTCGATGGGCACCGGCTCGCCGGCCTCGCGCGCGCGCGTCAGCTTGGGCGCGCCCGCCGGCTCGACGCCGATCGTGCGAGCTCTGGGGAGTAGCGACTTGATTGCGGTCGCCACGCCGGCGCTGAGACCGCCGCCGCCCACCGGAACGATGACGGTGTCGGCGTCCGGGAGATCCTCTACGATCTCGAGTCCCGCGGTTCCCTGTCCCGAGATGATCGTGGGATCATCGTATGGCGGAACCAGCGTCAGTCCTTCGTCACGCACCAGCTCCAACGCGCCTTCGAGTCGGTGCTCCGTCGTGGTGCCGCGCAGGACGACGCGACCGCCATATCGCTCGACGCCGGCCCGCTTCGCCGGAGTCACCGTCGTCGGCATGACGAGCGTCGCCTTGGTGTCGAAGAGGCGAGCGGCAGCGGCGACCGCCTGAGCGTGATTACCGGAGGATGGAGCGACCACGCCAGCCGCACGCTCGCCCGGAGAGAGCCGGCTGATGAAGGTGTAGGCACCGCGGAACTTGAAGGACCCGGTGCGCTGAAGCATCTCGGGTTTGAGCCAGACGCCCGCCAGTCCGGCGCGGCGCGCCAGCTCCGCGTCCGGAAGGAGCGGAGTGCGAACCGCCGCGCCGCGCAGGGTGCGGGCGGCCTCGCGAATCTCGCTGAGCGAGACCAAATGAACAGTTGGCGCGACGGTCATACGTCTAACATCGTGTTCGGTGTTCGTTCACGCCAGTCTGTCACGCGCGCGGAGGCGCTACTGAACCCGAATGACACATTGAATGCCACTCACGTGATCGCATTCTTCCAGATTCTCGAGCGGCAGTGCGTCGACGGACCGACGGGATACGACGTCTTTGCGGCGCCAACGGCGCGGCAGGTCAAGCTGACGGCGACCCTTGCCCTGCCGAATTGCCTCCCAAACCCGCTCCTGCAAACGCGGAGCACGGTTCCCCCAGCCTCCTCGGGCCCGACCACTAATACGGATTAGGGGCTCAATCCCGGTGCCCCTGTAACCGCCGGGTCGAAGGGCAGTACGATGGCGTCCAGGGAAACACCGCCTCAGTGAGCATCACAACGGCGACCTGAGGAGCGTCTCAGCGCGGTCGAGCGTGTCAGCGCGGTCGTATACCGAAGCGTCGCAATATCTCTCGCACACGGTCGAGCGGGATCGGCTCGCCCACGCCCAGCTTGCTCTCGACGCGCGTTGCCATGAAGAGCGAGTTGTAGATCGCCTCCTCCGTCGCCTCGACCACCGCCTGGAAGAGCGCCGATGCGTCC